>JAYFOM010000012.1:0-137009 GCA_034932685.1 Erysipelotrichaceae bacterium | reverse complement strand
ATAATCTTATGATAGTATTGTTTTGGGACATAGGTTGATTATCCTTTCATGGTCTTAACTAACTCCATTTTATCGGATATTCATTCTTATGTCCTTTTATATTTTAGACATCACCCCAACAATTATTCTAGAACCTTTTATATTTAGATTATTGAGATAATTTAATTGAAACTGTATAATGAAGATAGATATTAAATTGAATGTAATCGGAGGAATAATTTGTGTATCAGCAACGCTGTTTAAGTGACGATACAATTCGCTATCAAGATTATGATCACCTTTTTTATCATATGGAAATAATCAATGTTTAAAGCGCAAAACGAAATGTTGTTTTGCGCTTTTTATAAAGAGGGAATTAAATAGATAAGGAGGTATAACTAATGAAAAAAACTGATTGTCTTGCGATGTTGTTAGCTGGTGGTCAAGGAAGCAGGTTAGAATCGCTGACTAAAAAGATAGCTAAACCAGGAGTATCATTTGGTGGGAAATATCGCATCATTGATTTCTCATTGTCAAATTGTGCAAACTCTCATATTAAGACGGTTGGCGTTTTAACGCAATATCGACCGCTTTTACTTAATTCTTATATTGGGACTGGGGCAGCTTGGGATTTAGATATTCCAAATGCCGGAGTATCGATCTTACCACCGTACGAGACTGAACTTGGTGGACAGTGGTATAAAGGAACAGCTGATGCGGTGTTTCGTAATATCGATTATATAAAGCTACATAAACCAGAATATGTATTAATTCTTTCTGGTGATCATATCTATCGCATGGATTATCGTAAGATGCTCAAGACACATCAAGATAATAACGCTGACCTAACGATATCTGTTATGGAAGTAGCGTGGGAAGAGGCGTCACGATTTGGCATCATGATAACTGATGATACTGGAGCAATTAAAGAATTCGTTGAAAAACCAGCTAATCCCATTTCTAATCTTGCTTCAATGGGTATTTATATATTTACCACTGATGTCTTGTTGAAGGCGCTTCAAGAAGATAGTGTTGATACAACATCTGCACACGATTTTGGAAAGAATATAATTCCTAAATTACTAAACGAAAATAAAAGACTGTTTACTCATCGTTTTAGTGGTTATTGGAAAGATGTTGGAACTATTGATAGTTATCATGAAACAAGTATGGCACTTTTAGATGATGATCCTGACTTTTCACTTAGTGATAGTGACATGCCAATCATGAGTAATGCGAATACTAGTCCTCCTTATTATATTGGTGAAAATGCGGTGGTAGAAAACTGTATAATTGCTAATGGCTCCGAAGTCTTTGGTGAGGTCACTCATTCGATTGTAAGCACCGATTGTTATGTTGGTCTTAATGCTAAGATCAAAGACTCAATCCTGTTACCAAAGGCTAGAGTTGAAGTAGGAGCCATTGTTAATCGGGCCATCATTGGTCAAAGCGATGTGATTAAAGCAAATCAAGTTTTTGGTAGTGCTGATATCACAACTAGAATTGCTCTGACGCTAAATGATGATGAAGAGAAAGGTCAGAACTTATGAACAGATTAACCGGTATAATTTCAACAAATTATCTAACTGAGGATTTGGGGGCTTTAAGTGTTGAACGTTCTGGCGCGCTTGTACCATTTGGTGGTAGATATCGTTTGATTGATTTTGTGTTATCAAACATGGTTAACTCAGCAGTTGATAGTATTGGTATAATCGCTCCTTTTAAGTATCGTTCTTTGATTGATCACATTTCTTCAACAAAAGCTTGGATGCTAGATAAAAAACATGGTGGCTTATATGTTTTACCTGGATCAGCTTATGGTATTAATCGTAGTTTTGATCGATTCCTGTTGCGTGATTTTGTTGATAATAAAACATACATCCAACGCATAGATACACCATATGTTTTAGTAACAGCCGCCAATTTTGTATATAACATGAACTATGAAGCGATGTTTGCAGAGCATCGCGAAAGTGGTGCTGACATCACAATGCTTTATACAATAGCATCGGGTGATGATATTCATCCAACCCGACTTACTGTTGAAAGTGATCGTGTTAAAGGTTTTAGTAAGGGTGTTTTAGAAAGTGATCGCATGTTCATGGATTGCTTTATTATTAGTCGTGACTTTTTATTAGCAGTTTTAGAATGGTATGGACAAGCTGATTATTTGGATTTATTTGAAGCACTATATCAAGATGTCGATAAATTATATATTAGAGGTTATCAATATGATGGCTTTGTGGCTAATGTTTTTTCTACCGCGAATTATTTTAAATATAATATGGAACTACTAAATCATGATGTCAGAGTAGCATTATTCGCAAAAGATGCCCAAATCATGACTAAGGTTCAAGACTCACCACCAGCTACGCACGGTAAAAACGCCATTGTTAAGAATTCACTTATTCAGTCGGGTTGTCAAATTGATGGAACAGTTGAAAATAGCATCTTGTCACGCAAGGTAAAAGTTGAAAAAGGAGCCATTGTTAAAAATTGTATTTTATTCAAGTCAGTTCATGTTGAATCAGGTGCTCACATAGAGAACTTAATACTAGATAAGAATAACAAGATCAAGAAAAACGTTACCATCATAGGATCTAAAAACGATATTCAAATCTTACCTAAGGTTGAAAAGGAGTTAAATATTTAGTAAAAACCACCAAACGGTGGTTTTGTTACTTTTTATCAAAGATGTTTTTATATTTCAGTAATTGTGGTAATAATCTATTAATGATATCATCTGATGTTGTTTGCCACTGCCAATTACCCTTTGTGGTTGCTGGGGTATTCATTCTTGCTTTATCATCAAGTAATAGTACATCTTGTAATGGTAATATGATCACTTTATTATCTGATGAACACAAATCAGAGATAATAAGATCAGCTTTTCTTTTGGGTTGTTTAAAAGATCTTTTTTTACACCAACCAACTAAGGTTTGATTATCATGAGTACCGGTGTAAAAGATTTTATTTTTAAGGGATGGAATCACAGTATCTATTTCATCATGAATAAACTGATAAACAGCCATACCACTAAATCCAGTTTGTGCTAACAATGATAAAACAGCAGGTGTGATCGTTCCTAAATCCTCAGCTATAAGTGGTAAATTACCAAATAAATCATAAGCGCGTTTGAATAGTTCATAGCCTGGACCATAAGCATAGCTTCCGGTTGCGGCAGGTTGATCCTTCATGATTGTGTAGTATGACTCAAAACCAATGAAATGATCTAGTCTTACATAATCATATAATCGTATTGAGTGTTTTATTCTATTGATCCAATAATACCAATCATCATTCTTTATATTTTGCCAGTTATATAAGGGATTTTGCCAATGTTGACCATCAACACTAAAGTAATCTGGTGGTACCCCAGCTTCTTTTTGTGAATGATCATCATTTAATATGAAATATTCTTGATTAGACCAGACATCAGCGGATTTATAAGCAACATAGAAGGGAATATCACCAATTATGTAAATATCCTTACTATTAGTATAACTTTTCAGTTCTTGCCATGAATTGAAAAACTGATACTGACAATAATATTCGAATTGACACTGTAATAGAAGTTTTTCATTGTTGATGACATCATTTGTATAATAACGATACTTATTTGGCCAGTTGCGCCAATCATCATCTTTGAATTTTCTACTTAATACTTGATACAAGGCATAAGGCTTTAACCAATACATGTTCTCATTAAGGAAGCGTTGATAGTGGGTGGTTGTTTGAAATGTCTTAAATTTCATTGCTAGTTCTTTTTTGCTCATTGGCAAAAGCTCTATGTTACCAGCGAAAGCAGATGTACCAGCATAAGGTGATTGGTGTATGTCACATGGATTTAATGGTAAAATTTGCCAGTATCGATAATCTGCCTGATTCAATTTATCAACAAAGGCTTTAGCTTCATCATTAATACAACCTTTTTTGTGTTGGTTTGGTAGTGATGTAATATGACATAAAACACCTAATCCACTCTTTAGTGGTTTGTTGATTCTCTCTGTTTTAGGGTAATAGATAACATAAGCTGCTAGTGGCTTTAGCGAAATAATGATTTTATCCTCTTTAACTGTTAATGTTGTGTCACTGACTAGTTCATACATGTTATCTTGTTTTTCAAGTTCGAGCTCATATGTATCAAAGGCATTCCGATTCACTAAAACTAGCGCTTTTTCATCATCATTAATACGCCAAAAACCAAAGACATCATCATTGAATGCTAGTGGTTTAAATAGACCATCTACAAAAAGGGTATTAGATTTTCTTAAGGCGATAGCGTTTCTTGTCATCGTGAAACAGTCTTTATCAATTTCATCCCAATTATATGGTCCACGATTAAATGGATCCATCAATCCTTCCATACCTGCCTCGTCCCCATAATATACTGATGGAACACCAGGCATTAACATTTGGATGATAAGTGCTAACCATAGTCGTTTTTTAGCTAGGTCTTTTTGGGCATTATCGAGTTTCATATTTTGTTTTTGGATGTCAGCACTTAAGTTGTTACTCCCTAAGATGGTTAAAACGCGTGAGCGATCATGAGTGCCAAGGATATTTAAACAAGCATAGAAAGCATCTTTAGGATAGTTTTCCATTAAAGCGTAAAGAACTTCACTAAAATCATGTGCGCTTGTATTATTTATAAGGTAATTTAAAAGACTATCTCGCATTGGGTAGTTCATTACAGCATCAAGTGAATCATCTATCAGATATTTTCTAAGAGTTCCATAGCTAATCTTATTGGTTGCGTCTTCCCACACTTCACCAATTAAGACATTTTGATCATCGATTTCAATTAACTTCGCTTTTAATTGTTTTATGAAATCATCAGGCAGTTCATCTGCTACATCAAGGCGCCATCCTTTAATACCTAAACTTGACCAAGTATTTATGACAGATTCTTTATCGTTGTACACAAAATCGCGATATGATTGGATGTTTTCATTCACATTTGGTAAGTCAGCAACATTCCACCAACAGTCATAGCCAATTTTAGTATCTGAAAAGATATACCAATTGCGATATGGTGAACTCTCACTTTGATAAGCACCAATACTATCAAAATTACCATACTTATTAAAATAAATAGAATCACTTCCAGTATGACTAAAAACCCCATCTAATATAATATAGATGTTTAATGTCTTTGCTTCACTAATTAATTGTTTAAGGTTATCAACATTACCTAGTAAGGGATCAATCTTTAGATAATCAGCAGTATCATAACGATGAGTACTAGCTGCCATAAAGATAGGATTAAGATAGATAGCAGTAATACCAAGATCAGATAAGTAGGATAGTTTTGATCTTATACCATCAAGAGTACCACCATAAAAATCCCAACTGATCACTTCATTTTTTTCATTTTTTTTATAATTGATTGGTTCTAGCCAATTATCACGTAGGGTTTTACTAATACCATTTCTTTTTTCTTTTAGTGTTGAGACTCTTTGTGAAAAATCATCACCGCGCTTAAAACTGTCAGGAAAGATCTGATAGACAACAGCGTTCTTGTACCATTTTGGTAGTTCTTTGTTTTGATATACTGTCAATTGAAAAGAACCAGGTTCATGATCAAATGTTTGACCTAAACCATTTACACAATGTGGTTGTGCTCCATAATACTGTTTAGTTTGATTAGGGTATTCAATTATAAAATAGTACCAAATAATACTTGGATGATCAGCGAATATCTCACAAGTAAAAGCTTGTCCATCTTTTGTCTTATTTGCTTTCATCGCTAATAAGGTAACTTGATCATCATGCCATAAACGACAGTAACATGCTATTTCATCATGTTCAAACGCAAATAAAGATAGTTTGACTTTTGTATTAGTTGTAACAGCCCCAAAGGGTTGGCGACACTTCAGATCGCGAGTATTATGATATAAACTCATTTGTAGTAGCCATAAACCTCTGGTTTTAATGATTGATATAATGATAAGTATTGTCTAGCTGATTTTTCCCAACTAAAATCAGTTGCCATAGCATTAGTAACTAAAATGTTCCAATCGTCTTGATTATTATGATATATATCAACAGCATCAGTTACAGTATATAAAAACTCATGAGCATTATAGTTTGCAAAGGAAAAGCCAGTTCCCGTCTTTGCAAAACGATCATAAGCGATCACACTATCTTTTAATCCACCAACTTCACGTACTATTGGTAATACCCCATAACGCATAGCGATCATTTGTGATAAACCACAGGGTTCAAATTGCGAAGGCATTAATAAAAGATCAGCTCCAGCATATAAGCGATGTGATAAAGCTGAATCAAAAGTAATGCAAGCCGCCATTTTATTACTATGAAGATTAGCCCAATATCTAAACATATCCTCATACTCTTTATCACCAGTACCAAGAATAACAAACTGCATTGGTAAAGACACGATCTCATGCATGACGTGTTTGATCAGTTCCATGCCTTTTTGCTCGCTTAAACGTGAAATAATGATCACTAACGGATCATTAGTGTTTATATCTAGACCAAGTTCTTTTCTTATTGCTTGTCGATTTTTATGTTTTTCTTTGATCGTATCAATAGTGAATGGTTGAACTATTAGCTTATCGGTTGCGGGATCATACTGATCATTATCAATACCATTGATGATACCATGCAATACCTGATGTCGTCTTGAAAATATCTCATCTAAACCTTCGCCGTAAGTTTTGGTTTTTATCTCTTCGGCGTAACTTGGACTAACTGTAGTGATAAGATCACTGTAAGATAAAGCACCTTTCATGTAATTTATTGCTTTATACTTATGATAAAGCTGATCAACAGCAGCTTTGTAGTAGTGTAATCCTAATACATCACTAAGCATGTAATCAGAATAAATACCTTGAAATTTAGTGTTATGAACAGTGAAGATTGTTTTTATGTTTGCATATAAGGGGTCATCTTTAAAAGACTCCCTGAGATAAACAGGAACAAGGGCTGTATGCCAATCATTACAATGGAGAATGTCACACTTGAAATCATCAAGATAAGCAAGACTAGTACAAATTGCTTTAGCAAAGAAAGCGAAGCGTTCACCATCATCATAATGACCATAGATTTTATCACGTTTAAAATAGTATTCATTATCGATAAAATAATAAGTAATATTATCTAAAATCATTTTATCGACACCACAGTATTGTTGACGCCATCCTAAGGGAACTGTAAAAGACGTTAAATTTTTCATTTTAACTTGATAGTTCTCTGGAATGGTTTGATATTTAGGCATTATTACCCTAATATCACAACCAAGTTTTGCCATTGCTTTTGGTAAAGCAGAAGCTACATCTGCTAACCCCCCTGTTTTAATAAAGGGATCAACTTCACTACTGGCAAAAAGAATCCGCAATTTTCTTCTGGGCATATTAGCACTCCTTGATCATCAGTCTTCTTATACTGGTCATTTCTTATGCCATATTTTATTATAATAGTCATTAATGGAGCGATCACTTGCGAAATAGCCGGAGCGTGCGATGTTATTTAATGCGAGTTTCTGCCAAGTATCACTATCACGGTATAAGTGATTCATCTTTGTCCACATTGTCATATAATCATCAAAATCTTTAAGTGTGAAGTATTGATCATTACCTTTTAATAAGCCATCAGCGATAACAACAAAGTTTTTACCATTACCACTATAAGTACCATCCGTTAATTGATCGATAACCTTTTTAAGTCGATGATCATTGCTATACTCTTCCCAAGCAAGATAGGATGCGTTTTGCTTATAATTATCAATCATTTCGGTTGATAAGCCAAAGATAAAGATGTTTTCAGGGCCTACGGCTTCATATATTTCAACAGTTGCACCATCTAGAGTACCCAATGTTAGAGCCCCATTCATCATGAACTTCATGTTACCAGTTCCGGATGCTTCAAGGCCAGCTGTTGATATCTGCTCGCTAATATCAGCCGCAGGATATATCAATTGGGCGTTAGAAACAGCGAAATCCTCGATAAAAGCAACTTTGATTTTGTGATTCACCCGATGATCGTTGTTGATACGACTACCAACAGTATTGATTAGTCTAATCGTTTCCTTGGCGAACTCATAACCTTGAGCAGCTTTACCAGCAAAGATGAAGGTGGTAGGTGTTATATCAAAGTTTGGATCATCGATAAGTTGATTGTATAAAGTCATGACTTTAAATATGTTTAATAATTGTCTTTTATAAGCATGAAATCTTTTAACTTGAACATCAAATATCGAACTTGGATCTACAACTAATCCGGATGTCTTAAGGATATAGGATGCTAATCTTTCTTTATTCTCATGTTTGATGCTAGCTAACTGTTTTAAGAACTTACGATTTTTCTGGTAGGGTAATAGTTTATTTAAGTGATCAATATTACTTATCCAATCATCACCAATCTGTTTGTTTATAAGTTTAGCTAATCCAGGATTTGCTTGTACTAAAAAGCGTCGATGTGAAACTCCATTTGTCACATTAACGAATTTTTCTGGCATTAATTGATAAAAGTCTTTTAAGGTATCGCTCATTAAGATTTTTGTGTGTAATGCGGATACGCCGTTGACAGCGTGACCAGCTATAATAGACAAATTAGCCATTCTCACTTGATTATCCCATAATATTGTTGTGTTTTTTAACAGCTCTTGCCAATTATCGATATTTTTATCAAAAGCTTCGCGATAGCGTCTATCAATTTCCTCAATCATATCGTAAACACGAGGAAGAAGTTTTCTAAACATGTCGATTGGCCATTTTTCGCTGGCTTCTGGTAATATAGTGTGATTGGTGTATGATAGCGTATTGATGGTAATATGCCATGCTGTATCCCAATCAAGTCCTTCTTCATCAATCAATAAACGCATCAGTTCAGGAGCACATAAAGAAGGATGGGTGTCATTAGTATGAATGGCAATTTTCTTATCAAATAAATGCCACTCTGATTGATAGCGGTTTTTAAAGTCTATGATAATATTTTTTAATCCAGCTGCCACAAACATGTACTCTTGTTTTAAGCGTAATACTTTTCCTGGATCAGCATTTTCATTTGGATATAAGATGCTAGTAATAGCTTCAACATCTGAGCGAAATTTAACTGCTGTACTATACTCACCACGATTAAAAGCGTCCATATCGAAGGCTTCTTCATATGGCTCAGCACTCCAGAGACATAGATTATTAACGGTTTTACCATTATGACCAACAATTGGTACATAATAAGGAACAGCTAAGATCTTATCGGTATTTTCCCATCGGTAGATAGATTTGTCATTATCTTGGTGACATACAGTTTTGCCATTAAAGTTAATGATGACAGCGTGTTCTGGATCGCGAACTTCCCATGGGTAACCACCTTTTAGCCAGTTATCTGGGTATTCAATCTGGGAGTTGTCTTCGATTTTCTGATGAAATAAACCATAGCGATAGCGAATACCATTGCCATGACCCTCTATGTTTAGTGTGGCTAATGAATCGATGAAACACGCAGCTAAGCGTCCCAAACCACCATTACCAAGCCCAGCATCGCGTTCTTGGGCAAATAAGACCTCAATATCTTCACCAAGATCAGCTAATCCTGATCTAACAATATCTAAAACATTAAAGTTCTGTAGGTAATTTTCTAACAGTTTACCAAGTAAAAATTCAATGGAGAAATAGTATATGGTTTTATCACCATTAGTCTTAACTTGCTCAGCGTTAAGTGCTTTAATATCACGAGCTCTTTGCGCGATCAAGTGGGCTAACATCATATATCTTTCGTTTGTTGAACATACTTCAAACTCTTTGCCTTTTTCTTCAGCGATGTGTTTTCGGTATTGTTTTATAAAATCTTTCTTATCTTTGAACATACTATCCGTCCTTCTACTTCTTGTTGTATCTTAGCTTAAATTGGTTTAGATTACAAATTCTTGATCTTTTTGATGATCAAACCACCAATAGGGGGAATCCTTAATGTTAATGAGTATGGTTGTTTATGAAATGGCACATTTTCACTTTTTAACTTACCTTTATTAATGACATTTGAACCGCCGAAAGTTTGATCATCAGTATTTAATAGTTCTTTATAAGTACCAAGACTATCAACTCCAATACGGAAATGCTCATGAGCATCAGTTAAGAAGTTTAAAACAATGATTAGATCTTGATCACTATTATTAGCGCAACGCTTAAATATCAGAACTGATTGATCAGTATTATCAGCGTCAATCCAACTAAAACCTGCCCAAGAATGATCAAGTTCAAAAAGGGCTTTTTCTTTTAAGTAAAGATGATTTAATTTAGCAACGAACGCTTGATGTAAACGATGACTATCATACTTTAATAGAAACCACTCAAGCGTTTCATAATAGCGCCATTCGATAAACTGAGCAAATTCATTTCCCATGAAACTAAGTTTAGCTCCTGGATGACATATTTGATATAAAGCTAATAGTCTTAAGCCAGCAAATTGTTTCCAATAATCGCCAGGCATGCGACCAATCAAAGAAGCTTTACCATGAACAACCTCGTCATGTGATAAAGGTAAGATAAAATTCTCATTAAATGCATACATCATTGAGAATGTTAGTAGATTATGATTATTATAGCGATAAGGAAAATCAGTCTTGATGTAATTAAGGGTATCATTCATCCAACCCATATCCCACTTAAAGTGAAAGCCAAGACCACCAGCATCAGGTGGATATGTTACTAGTGGCCAAGCAGTACTTTCTTCAGCGATCATGATAACATCAGCGAATTTAATACCAATCTTGGTATTAACAGTTTGAATGAAGTTGATCGCATCCAAATTTTCTTCTTTGCCATAAATGTTTAAACGTTTTTTGCGATTGCTGATGCTGCCATAATTAAGATATAACATACTAGTTACACCATCCATGCGGAAACCATCAATATGATATTTCTCTAGCCAATAAAAAGCATTAGATATTAGAAAACTTAGTACTTGACCTTTACTATAATCAAAATTATAAGTACCCCATTGTTCATGATCGCTACTCTCATACATTTTCTTACCATTAAAGCGACCAAGACCATGTGCATCACGGCAAAAATGCCCTGGCACCCAATCTAGGATTACACCAATATCATTAAGGTGGCATGTATTAATAAACTGCATGAATTCTTTTGGGTTACCATAGCGAGAGGTAGGAGCGTAATAACCGGTGATTTGATAGCCCCATGAGCCACCAAAGGGATGTTCCATAACAGGCATTAGTTCAATATGAGTATAACCCATTGTTTTAACGTAAGGGATAAGTTCTTGCGTTAAGCGTTGATATGAGTAGTGTGAACCATCTTTTTCTGTTTTCCAAGAACCTAGATGTACTTCATAGATATTAAGGGGGCTTGTCATTTTGTTTTGACGTTTACGCTTTTTTAACCATTTATCGTCTTGCCAAGCAAAATTATCGATATCAAAGGTCATAGATGTTGTTTCAGGGGCGATTCCTGCATAAAAGGCGTACGGGTCAGCTTTATATAATACTTCGTTGTTTGTGGTCATAATGGCATACTTGTAGCTATAGCAATCACGAATGTTTGGTATAAAACCATACCATATACCACTATTATTTAATGGTTTAAGGATATTGGCATTAATATTCCAATCATTGAAATCACCAACAACGCTTACCGTCTTAACATTTGGACACCAAACTTGAAAGTGATAACCCTGTTGCTCATTTTCAAAATAAGGATGTGCCCCGAACTTTAAAAAACTATGATAGTATGTACCCTGTGCAAACAGGTATTGTTCATCGCTAGTCAAAACAAAGTTGCCCATTTGTACTCCCATTGACGATATTACGTCGGTATTTATGCTTTATATACTCATTTTGAATGTTTTAATCCTATAATTAGTATCGTGATCAAACATTACTAATAATAGTGTATCATATTATTTGCATTATTGAGATATAGGTGTTATACTTGCACAGTAACAAGTAATAAAACATAACATTGGCTATGCAATAAAATACTTCTTACTAGAACAGGGGTATTTTATGGAAACAGGAAAAGTAAAATTCTTTAATGACAAAAAAGGTTTCGGCTTCATCACGATGGATAATGGTAGAGAGTTATTTGTACACCAATCATCAATCATCGCAAAGGGCTACAGAACTTTGAAAGAAAATGATGTTGTTAAATTTGAGATTCAATCTGATATGCGTGGAGACAAAGCCGTAAACGTTGAATTAATCTAAAAACTCTTCGGAGTTTTTTTTAGCTTTCATGTTAATAAATGACAATAGTTTATACCATTAATCATACCTTATTAATAATATAAGTATGATAAAATTAAAGAGGGTGCATTTATGATAAACGCAAACGAAGTAATTAGTCATCTTGAGCAATTAGGCACATGGGTAAATTGGGATAAAACACGAGATGTTGTTTTGTTCAACGAAGCTGATAAAATGATCGAAAAAATCGGTGTGTGTTGGATTTTAACGGATAAAGCACTAGACCAAGCAATCGCCAACGATATTAAATTTATAGTTACTCATGAGAATTGCTTCTATTTTGAAAGTACTCATCAATACCGTTTATTACTTGAATCAAGACGTCGTAAACAAAAGCGTCTTGAAGAGAATAATATTACAGTTTATCGTAGTCATGATGTTTGGGATTATGTAGCTGAAGAAGGTAATATTGATAGCTTTAAAACAGCACTTGGATATCAATTTGAGAAACGTCAAACTAATGAAAAATACTCAGTTGCTTATCTACAAGATCAAAGCGTTAAAGACGTTGCTAAAAAGGTAGCTCAAGTATTGAGCGAACACGGTCAAGATCATTGTGATGTCTTAGGAGACCTTGATAAAAAGATTAATGGATTCGCTTTGGGGATTGGGGCAGCTTGTAATTTGTTTGATATGCTTAAGTATCCTAATGTTAATTGTGTACTAATCTCGGATGATGGCGCATGTAACTGGGTTGATCATCAATATTGTTTAGATAATGATATTGCGATCATTGTTGTTCATCACTCATGTAATGAAATTTTAGGAATGAAAAGCATGGCGAAGTATTTAAAGCGTCATTTTTCAGAGCTTGATGTTCACTATCTTGATGAAGGCTTTAGATATCAGACGATTACTGTAAATAAAGAATAGATATTTTATCATATAAGACTATAACATAGGTTTAATATATCCTGATTATTTGATTAGTAGAATAAAGTAAACTACCATCAAAGAGTTTTAATCTGCCATGATTATCTATACCAATGATTGTTGCTGATCTAAGTGAATCATTTATCACATAGTCTAAGCTTTTGCCTTTATCTTTGTAATACTTGTGATAGAGTTCAATAATAGTTGATGCGTCTTGATTAATTAGCTTAACTAATAATGTAAACAATTGTACTACAATGTCATTTAAGTTTAACGCCTTTATCGTATGTTGTTCTAGCGTTGTAGCTATGTTTAATAGATCTTGGGGAAAATTCTGTTTAAATACGTTTATGCCTATTCCTATCACCATTAATGATTCATCATTAGTGGTTTCACATAATATACCAGCACATTTTTGGTCATTGATGAAAACATCATTTACCCACTTGAGCTTAGCATCAATATTGTACAAACTACATAATTCAACTATTGCACAAGCCGCAATGATAGCTAAAAAACTTGGATGATGATCAATAAATTTCGTATCAACAATAAAGGAGGCGTAAATCCCTTTATTTTTTTCGCTGTAAAAGCGTCTTTCTTGTGTTCCTCTGCCTTTGCTTTGGTGTTGTGTTAGTATCAGCATCTTATGTTGTTTGTTTAAAGACGTTTTAGCAAGATCATTTGTTGATCGAACAGAGTCATAAATAAGCAAGTGATTAATGTTATCACTTAGTTTTTGTTTTAAATGTTGATAGTCAAGTTTGTTCATGATCAATCCTTATCACTTTGGGGTGTAATATGATTTTTTGTGTTATTAGGATAACTTACACCTATTCTTTGTTGGCAATGGCAAACATTATCTCGCCATCACAGACAATAGTATCATTTACCACAGCATGTACTTTGGCTATTCCGAAATTACTGCGCATTGATTTAAGTGTGCAATGTAAATACACACTATCTCCTGGGAGTACAACTTTTCTAAATCGCATATTATTAACACCTGCTAAATAGACGTACTTGCCCTTAAACGCTGGCTTACTTAAAAGCAAGACAGCGCCAGTTGCGGCTAATGCTTCAATTAAAAGTACACCAGGGAAAATATGTTGATCTGGAAAATGGCCTTGGAAAATAGCTTCATTGACACTGATATTTTTTTTGCCAATAATGGTATTTTCATCAACAATTTCTTCTATCGTATCTACCATTAAAAATGGATAACGATGCGGTAGTATCTGTTGAATTTCATTTGATGTTAGTTTCATTTTAGACCCACTTTCTAAATATCAGTGATGCATTATGACCACCAAAACCTAAGGAATTACTCATTGCTATGTGGATTTCTTTTTTTATAGCTTGATTAACTAAGATGTTTAAATCACAATCCTCATCAAGTTGATTAACATTGATAGTCGCAGGAACAACAGCTTCTTGTAACGCTTTTAAACAAATAATGGCTTCAACAGCGCCACTGGCGCCAAGTAAGTGTCCAATATGTGACTTTGTTGATGATATGAGTGGATAATTAGCTGCATCACCAAATGCCTGTTTGATCGCTATCACTTCTGTTTTATCATTTAATGGGGTGCTTGTACCATGGGCATTTATATAATCAATTTGTAAAGGCGATATTCCGGCTTGTTTCATTGCTAAAGTCATAGCTAAAGCTGCGCCTTCACCGTTTTCGTTGGGTGCTGTAATATGAAAAGCGTCACATGAACTACCATAACCAATAATCTCGCCAAGAATCGTTGCATTGCGAGATAGGGCATGATTTAACTCTTCAAGTATCAAAATACCAGCTCCTTCACCCATCACAAAGCCTGATCTTGCTTTATCAAAAGGAGTGCTGGCGCTATTTGGATTATCAGAAGTACTTAATGCTCGCATAACCATAAAACCACCAATCGCTAATGGGGTAATAGCTGCTTCACTGCCACCAGCGATCATGATATCTTGATCATCGTATTTGATTCTTAAATAAGCTTCACCAATAGCGTTAGCACCAGCTGCACAAGCTGTTACTACGGCACTGCAAACACCTTTGGTTTGCTGATCAATGGCAACACTACCAGCTGCTAAGTTAATTAAAGACATTGGAATGAAATAAGGAGAAATGCGAGTAGGTCCTAATGTAGTTAAATTTTCTTTCGCTTTTTCGATTGAACCAATGCCACCAATACCGGAGCCTATGATAACGCCCATTCTTGTTTGATCGATCTTTGAAAGATCAAAATTGGCTTGCTTCATAGCTTGTATTGCTGCAACTCGCGCATATTGCACAAAACTATCATTATTTTTTTGCTCACGTAAACTTAGATATGCAGTCATATCAAATGATTCAACTTCTCCAGCAACCGATACTTTGTATTCACTAGTATCAAAACGAGTGATATGCTTGATGCCACATTCATTGTTTATTATTCTTTCAAATGTCGTATCAACATTTGCTCCTAAAGGAGTTATGGCTCCCATGCCAGTTATGACTACTCTTTTCATGATCACATACCACTCATTAGTAGGCCACCATCAATAACAAATGTTTGACCGGTTATATATGATGCCTTATCACTTGCTAAAAACAATACTGTTTCAGCTACATCTTCTGGTGTACCAAAACGTTTTAATGGTATATTGGCTTGTATTTTAGTGATTACATCCGTTGGTAGTTTTTTGGTCATATCTGATTCAATAAAACCTGGAGCAACAACGTTACATGTAACATTTTTGTATGCTAATTCTTTAGCTACTGATTTACTTAAAGCGATAATTCCAGCTTTTGATGCGGCGTAATTTGCTTGTCCAAAGTTGCCTGTTAATCCAACTACTGATGAAATACTGATTATGCGACCAAATTGCGCTTTGAACATACTTTTTGAGACAGCTTGAATAAGATTAAAAGTGCCAGTTAGGTTAGTATCAATTACTTGATCAAATTCATCTTTACTCATACGGAGTATTAGATTGTCTTTATTGATGCCGGCATTATTGACTAACACATCAATACTTCCTAAATGATCTAAAACTTCTTGCACAATTTTTTTCACGCTTAGTGAATCAGTAACATCACATTGTTTAATCATTACATAATCGGTATAGTTTTCACAAAGTTGTTTTGTCTCTTCAGCTTGCTTTTCTGAACCGTTGTAAGTGAAAACAACATTATAATCTTCTTTAGCAAAGCTTAAAGCAATAGCTTTACCTATCCCTTTAGAGCCGCCTGTTATAAGTACCGTTTTCTTTTTCATTGTAAAACCTCCAATAAGCTATTTAAGCTCTCAATATTTGAAACACAATAACAATTAACATTTTTATCAATACTGTTGATTAAGCCCTTGATGATTGGTTTAGGACTAATCTCAATGAATGTATCAATACCTTTACTTATCATGAAGTTAATTGAATCACTGAAATAGACAGTATTATGTATTTGCTTAGTCAATAGTTCAGCAATATTATCATTTTGACTTTTACCATTAACGTTAAACACGACTGGTATTTGTGGTTGATTGATGTTTATTGTTTTCAAGACGTTAGCTAACTGTTTTGATGCATCTTGTAATAAACTTGTATGAAAGGCGCCTGCAACTGTTAAAGGAACTATCCTCGCTTTAGGATAAGATGATAATAATAAACGAGCTCTTTCAAGTGCTGATGAATGACCACTTATTACAACTTGAGTGAGACTATTGATATTAGCTACTTCACATACTCCTAAGAGGCTTACTTCTTTACATACTTTTTGAACATCAGTCAATGAAACATTGATGACTGCCATCATAGTAGAATCAGTGTTTAATAAAGCATCATGCATTATTTGTGAACGTGCTTTTACAACATGTAAAGCATCTTTTATTGATAAAGCATTGGCGTATGTTAATGCTGTGTACTCACCTAAGCTAAGACCAGCGCAGTATGATGCATTTATTTGGTTTTGTTTTAGTACTAATGCAATCGCAACACCAAATGCAAGTAATGATTGTTGTGTTGCAATTGTATTATTAAGTTCAGTTTCAGGGCCATAAAAACATGCTTGTTTAATTTGACTATCTAACTGATCAAAAACAAGTCTAGTACTTTCATAATCATTATAGAAGTCTAAACCCATGCCTACTTTTTGTGAGCCTTGACCTGCGAAAACAAAAGCTATTTTTTTATCACTCATAACAACTCCTTAACTCAATTTCAAGTTTTTGCACAAGTTCTTTGACAGTTGTCATCTTTGATAACTGAGCAGCGCTTGATCCAACAAAAACAATACCATCATCAGTGTGGCCACGAGCGGCATCAATTAGCGCTTGGGTTATACAATAAGATGTACTTGAAGGATCACAAGTTGCAAGACAAGCAACGCATCTATCTATCTTGATATTCTCTTGACGTTGATTTACTTCTTTCATGAAATTAGTCTTTAATGCTCGACCATGAAGTTTGGATGGACTTTTTGTAAAAGCTATATCATCTTTTGTACATTTAAGAACAGCTTCTTTAAACTTAATATCAACATCACATTCTTCAGTAGCGATAAATGAAGTAGCCATTTGTACACCACTTGCGCCTAGTTTTAGATATTTTGCGATATCATAACCACTAACAATACCTCCTGCAACAAATACTGGAATCTGGTATTGATATTTGTCTTGATAGGGTTGAATAACAGCCAATACATCAGCTAGTATTTCCGCTAGTGATTGCGTATTATCAGCAAGCAAATCATCAATTTTAAAACCAAGATGACCACCAGCTTCTGCTCCTTCAATCACAATAAAATCGGGAATCTTGTTATATCTCATATCCCAAGTCTTACATATTAAGTGGGCTGCTTTAGCACTTGATACAATAGGTGCAAGCATGATATTTTTATTAACTACTAAATCAGGTAGTTCGGTTGGTAATCCAGCGCCTGAAATAATAACATCGATATCCATTGCCGATATTTCTTTGATATATTCTTTATACTTGCGTGCAGCGACCATCACATTAACACCTAATAATCCTTGGTGATCAGTATTATTTCTTGTTTTTGTTATTTCACTCTTAAGAGCTCTTACATTAGCTGTGAAATTGTTAGTATAGAAGTCTTCTTCATTAAATCCTGGTTGTGCTGCTGATATTACACCCATACAGCCTTCATTTATAACAGCACTTGCAAGTTTTGATAAAGAAACACCAACCCCCATGCCACCTTGAATTATGGGAAGACGTAAAGTGTGTTGTCTAAATTTTACATTAAACATTTTGATAAATCTCATTAAGCGTTTTGGTAAGAATTTCTTGTTGAGCTTTACTTTCATTTATCAAATCAGCAAATATTTGACTTAATGGTTTTATTTCTTTGATCATGCCAGCGATTTGTCCCATCATTAAACTACCATTAATCGTATCACCATCAAAGACAGCACGACGTAGTGAACCAAGGGTTAAGTGTTCAAGTTCATCACGAGTAGCACCATTTCTTTCTAATTGAATGTATTTATTACTCATTTGGTTTCTTAATATGCGAACTGGGGCTGAAACACTACGCCCAGTCACGATAGTATCACTATCTTTTGCCTTAATTAGGGCTTGTTTGTAGTTATCATGAACAGGACATTCACTTGATGCTAAAAGGATTGTACCAAGCTGAACTCCACAAGCACCTAAAGCAAAAGCAGCGTTAAAGCCTCTACCATCACCAATACCACCAGCTGCGATAACAGGGATATCTAAAGCATCAACAACTTGGGGGATTATTGTCATCGTTGTAAGTTCACCAACATGGCCACCGGCTTCTGTTCCTTCTACTATCACCATATCAGCACCAGCACGCTCAACTCTTTTTGCAAGAGCAACCGTTGGTACTATAGGAATAACGATGATATTGGCTTGTTTTAGCTTACTCATAAATATGCCAGGATTACCAGCTCCTGTTGTTACTACCGGAACTTTGTGTTCAATGATGATATCAACGATAGCTTCACAATTAGGATTCATAAGCATGATGTTAACGCCAAACGGTTTATCAGTTAATGATTTACATTCAATGATCGCTTTTCTTGCCGTTTCAGCATCCATTGCTCCGGTACCAATAACACCTAAAGCACCGCAATTTGAAACACTAGCTGCAAACTTAGCGGTTGCAATATGAGCCATGCCACCTTGTATGATTGGATATTTTATCTTTAATAATTTATCTAATGTGATCATTTCTTTCCTCCTTGTGAAATATATGCGGCACCCCAAGTTAAACCAGCACCAAATCCAACTAATAATAAGTGTCTGATATTTTTTAGTAGATCATTTTGTTTAGCTTGTGATATAGCGATTGGTATACTCGCGGCGGATGTATTTCCAACTTCGTTTAGATTGGTGTAGAATCGCTCTAGGGGTAGTTTTAATTGTTTACTTGCGTGCTTTATGATTCTTTGATTAGCCTGATGGGGAATAATGAGATCAATATCGTTAATACTGATATTTGTTTTGGTTATGATCTTTTCGATTGCATCAGTAATCGCAAATGATGCGAAACGAAATACTTCTTGACCATTCATTTCAAGATAACCGACTTGTTGTTCTTTATTAGCTAATGTGTCACGAAGCGGTAGACCTTTTGCGTAGATTTGATGTTCTACATCACCCTTGCTTTGAGTGTAAAAGATAATTTCATCATCAGTTTCACATCTTGATAAGATTACTGCTCCAGCGCCATCGCCAAAAAGAATGGCAGTTGAACGATCACTAAAATCAAGTAGTTTAGAAAAGGTCTCAGCACCAATAACTAGTACATTATTAACTTGATTAGCGTTAATCATGCTAGCGGCTATTTGAAGGGCATATATAAAGCCTGTGCATGCGCCATTTACATCAAAGGCTAGGCATTGCTGATCATTCATATTCAATTTATATTGAACCAACGGTGCGGTTGCAGGGGTAATATTATCGGGAGTCATCGTAGCAACGATAATACAATCAATTTCTTCTTTTGTCATATTAGCATCTATTAAAGCAGCTAGAGCAGCTTTAGTTGCTAAATCGGATGTATTATCGATAAAACTAAATGTTCTTTGAGATATTCCTGTGCGTGAATTGATCCATTCATCACTAGTATCAAGTATTGACTCAAAACATTTGTTATGAATGCTCTTGTTTCCTAATGCATGGCCAGCACCGACTATTCGCATATTATTCATTCGATTACTCCAATGTTTCTAAATTTACTCATGCGCTGTTTGATCAAATCATCAGGTTTCATCTTTAAACACTCATGTAAGTAAGTTGATATTTGTTGTTTGATTCTAAGTGATACAGTAGTTATGTCATTTTGTACACCACCTATAGGTTCTTTTATAATAGAATCAACAAAGCCTGTTTCTTTAAGGTCATAAGCGGTTAACTTCATTATCTCTGCTGCATCTTTTACCTTGGATTCATCTTTATATAGAATTGACGCAAAACCTTCTGGTGATATGATGGAATAAACAGCGTTTTCAAGCATGATGACCTTGTTAGCTACTGATAATGCAAGTGCACCGCCACTACCACCTTCAGATAAAACGATAGCTATTACTGGTACTGAAATTGTCGAAAACAATGCTAAACAATGAGCTATCGCTGATGCTTGGCCTCTTTCTTCAGCCTCTTTACCGGGGTATGCGCCTGGTGTATCAACTAATGTAATAATGGGTCGATTAAATTTTTCAGCTTGTGAGGCTAAGCGCATGGCTTTACGATATCCTTCTGGATGCATCATCGCATAATTGAATCTAATATTTTCTTCAATACTTTTGCCTTTATTTTGAGCTAAAACAGTAACTGGGATTGAGTCAAAATATGCTAGCCCGCCAATTAATGCTTTATCATCTTTAAACCCACGATCACCATGAAGCGAAATAAAGTTTTGAAACAATAGCGGAATGAAATCACTTGCTTTAGGTCTATTTTGATCGCGAGCTATTAAAACTTTTTCCCATGCGGATGGTGTCATATTGCGTTCTCCTTTGCTTGTGCATTTCAAGTAGATCACTGATTAGCCTCTTTAAATCGCTACGTTTGACGATTTTATCAAGAAATCCTCTTTCAAGAAGAAATTCTGATGTTTGGAAGTTGTCAGGTAATGATTCATTGATAGTTTTCTCAATGACACGTTTTCCAGCAAAACCAATTAGAGCATCAGGTTCAGCTAAAATAATATCACCAAGCATTGCAAAGCTTGCGCTTACACCGCCAGTTGTTGGTTTTGTTAGTATACTTATGTACAAACCACCTGCTTGATTGAATATAGCTAGTGCGGCTGAAGTTTTTACCATTTGCATTAATGAGATAATGCCTTCTTGCATTCTGGCGCCACCAGATGCGATTATTAATATTAGTGGATATTTCTTTTTGGTTGCTGTTTCGATCAATCGTGTTACTTTATCACCAACCACATAGCCCATACTACCCATAATGAAATTACTATCTAAAACACCAAAACAAACCTTATGACCATTTATTTTACCAATACCGCCTACAAAGGCTTCATTGTGATTGGTTTTGCTGATGGCTTGATCAAGTTTCTCTTGATACATACAGAAATAATCATGATTCTTGCTTGTTGCGTTAGCATCAATTTCGCGAAAGCTTTTTGCATCTAATAGTATTTTGATTCTTTCATCAGCACCAATTGTTAAATGATGAAAGCAGTTATAACAAACGTATAGATGTTTTTCTAATGTTTCTCTTGTTGTGGCTGCTTTACAATTTGGACATACCATTATAACATCAGGAACACTTTTTCTTGGGGTTACAGTTTTTACACTGCCATAGATATAATCTTTAAAACGATTTAACTTTTCTTTTCTTTTATTGAATATATTCATTTTGAACTGTTAACTCCTTTATGAACTGATCAGCAAACTGAATTGTGTAATGACCATCAATAAAGTTTTTGTGATGAAGTACGAAATAATGAAATTCAGTATTGGTTTTAATACCATCAATGATTAGCTCTTCAAGGACACAGCGCATTTTCTTTATAGCTTCTAAGCGCGTTTTACCATGGACGATAACTTTAGCGATCATTGAATCATAAAACGGTGATATTATCGAGCCATTGTACACTGCACTATCAATTCGAACATTTCTGCCACCTGGAAAATGAATGAAAGTTATTTTTCCAGGGGAAGGAGCATAGTTGTTATTAATATCTTCAGCATTGATACGACACTCAATAGCATGTCCGTTTATGGCTATATCACTTTGTTTGTATGGTAAAGGTCGTTTACAAGCAGCGATAATCTGGCATTTAATTAAGTCAATACCAGTTATCATCTCGCTTATTGGGTGTTCAACCTGTATTCTGGTGTTCATTTCAAGGAAATAAAAATTGTTGTTTTGATCTAGTAAGAATTCAATTGTGCCAACATTATCATAATTAGCAAACTTAGCTGCTGCGATTGCTTTTTCTACTATACTAGATCTAACTTCTGGTAATAAGGCATGACAAGGTGTTTCTTCGATCATTTTTTGATGTCGACGCTGAAATGAACAATCACGTTCATAAAGATGTAAAACATTGCCAAACTGATCTGCAATAATTTGAACTTCAATATGTTTGGCATTCTCAAACATCTTTTCAATGTAAACATCATCACTACCAAATGAAGCTTTAGCTTCTGATTTGGCACTGAGATAAGCAGGAACTACTTTATCAATTTCAGTAACAACACGCATTCCCTTACCACCACCGCCATTACAAGCTTTGATGATCAAGGGAAAGCCAATAGCCGAAGCAATCTCAATTGCCTCTTGTTGGGTCTTAACAATACCATCAGAACCTGGAATAGTGGGGATGTTAGCTTGTTTCATCATTTCCTTAGCTTTTATTTTATTGCCCATTTTCTCAATCACTTCGGTATTGGGTCCAATAAAAACTAAGCCACATTCATTAACCAATAAAGCAAACTGGGCATTTTCACTTAGAAAACCAAAACCAGGATGAATAGCATCACAACCGGTAGTAAGCGCTGCTTGAATTATATTATTCATATTTAAGTAACTATCCTTTGATGAAGCAGGGCCAACACATATAGCTTGATCGGCTAATTGAACATGTAGGCTTTGTTTATCAACCGTCGAATAAATCGCAACAGTTTGAATATTCATTTCTTTACATGTTCTTATTATCCTAACGGCAATCTCACCACGATTGGCAATCAATACTTTTTTAATCATTGCATTCAATCCTAATCAATTGTTGATTAAATTCAACTAATTCATTACTTTCAACAATAATATCTCTAACAACGCCACTAACAGGGCTTTTAATTTCATTCATGACTTTCATGGCTTCAATAATACATATAACATCATTTACATTGACTTTTTGTCCAATCTCCACAAATGGTTTGGCAGTTGGTGAAGAAGCACGATAAAATGTGCCAACAATTGGTGATACGATCCAATGACCACTTTCAACTTCAACGTTTTCGTTGTTAATCGCTACCGTATCTTTTTGCTCAGTTATAACAACTGGTGCAAAAGTCGAAGGGGAAGTTGCTTTTTTAAGCGCTAATTTGATATCTTCAAACTCAACATCCATTTCACTTAAACTACTGCTTTCGAAAAGTTTTATAACTTGCTTTATTTTATCAATAATCATAATGCTCCTTTAAATACCCACTTGGGTAGTTTAACTATTTAGTTTTTTTTCAAGGATGTTTACGACATCACCAACAGTTTCTAACTTTGCAAGTTCTTCATCTTCAATACGAACACCAAATACACTCTCAAGCTCCAAAGCCAATTCAACAGCAGCGAGCGAATCAATATCTAAATCCTCTTTTAATGATGCTTCTAAGCTTACAATAGCCTCGTCCACATGAATTACATCTACTAGTATTCTTTTAACTTGTTCAAACATAGTTGAACCTCCTTCATAAAAAAGACTTTGAATTTCAAAGTTTTTTCTAGTATAGGGTAATAAAATCAAGATGTAAAGAAAAAAGTTAACATGTGTTAACAATTTTCATGATACTTTCAATTATGTAAGTTTATACTTGAATAGTGGTTACACAGTTGCAATGGTTTTGATAAATAGACAAAACCATTGATTAATCGATCAACGGGTTATGTTTATATTAGTTTTTTTAGTTATTGCGTAACGGTTAGAAATAGACATTCGCCTTTTAGTGTAATTTGGCCATCAATTGCTCTAATAAGATACGATTCACCTTGTTTGATTGTCATTGTGTTTTCTTCATCATCAATCTCAGCAACTCCTTTAAGCATGATCAAACAAGTATATGTTTCTTTAGTCAAAGTAAGCGTTATTTCATTTTTCACATCGTAACGTTTAGTAGTGAAATGCTCACAACTAAATAAAAGCTCGCTTTTATGATCATTATTATCACATAGAACTATTGGTTCATGTTTTAACTTTACAGTCGCTTTTGTATTGCATACGTCTAGTGCTTTTTCAATATGAAGTTCTCGCTTATTACCAGCATCATCAGTTCGATCATAATCATATAATCGATAGGTAACATTTGAACTTTGCTGGATCTCACAAATGGTAATATCTTCACCAATAGCGTGAATTAAAGTGGGATAAACAATAAATACATCCCCAATACTAACTGGTACTTTGTTTAAATGATCGGTTATAGTATTGTCTTTAATTAATTGTTGTAATGTACTTCTATCAAGATCGGCTTTTAAACCGTAATAAATATATGAGTTGGGTTTAGCATCCATGATTACCCACATTTCAATCTTACCGCTATCGTTTTCATGAGCGATCGCGTAAGCATCATCTGGGTGAACTTGGATACTTAAAGCCTTCTTAGCATCAATGAACTTAACCATGATATTAAGCTTATCATTAGCTGTTCCTAAAAAAGTGGGGTCATTGATTAAAAAACGATCTAAGTCAATACCATCTATTTTACTGATACCGGCTTTATGAACTGACACTTCCCAACTTTCGGAGATTCTAATAGGACTATTGGCTTTGTTAAAACCAAAGGCAAGATTGTGACCACCCCATAGATGATCTTTTAATACTGGTGTTAGTTTAAAGATGTTAGTTATCATTTTAGTTCTCCTTTATTTTAATGATATTTACTTGATCAAGCAAAACTGATATTTCTGCTTTTGTGGCTAAATCTTTACTAAAAGCAGTAGCACTACCAGCCGCAAGGGCATATTTAAAAGCTTCTAATATGTTTTTACTACTTGAAAGATAACCGATAATAAAACCAGCAACCATGGAATCACCAGCACCAATCGCATTTACAACAATGCCACTTGGTGCTGTGGCTTTGTAGATTTTATCTTTACCATTAAAAAGGTAAGCACCTTTATCGCCTAGTGAAATCATGACATTAATAGCACCTAATGCAATAAGCTTATTACCATAATATAATAATTGTTTTTCATTAGTTATTGTTGTAGCAAACAATTCTTCAAGTTCATGAATGTTGGGCTTGATTAAAAAAGGATGATTACTCAATGTTTCAATCAATAATTGTTTCCTTGCGTCAACGTAGATATCGATCTCTCGATCTTTTAAATAGTGCATGATTGTTTTGTATATATCGTCATTACAACCTTGTGGCACACTACCTGATATCACCAAGATACTATTATCTTTGATCAAGTTAAGTTTATCAAACAACGCTTTGATATCAACTGGTGTTACTATTAAAGTGTTACCGTTTATTTCGATTTCATTTTGATGATGAAGCTTAACGTTAATGCGGGTATTTTGATCTTCAATCTTGATAAAATCATTTTTAATTCCATCTTGTGTCAAAAGTTCTTTTAGTTTTTCACCAGTGAAGCCAGCATAAAAGCCCAAAGCGGTAACATCATAACCATGATCATTTAATACTCTGGTCACATTGATACCCTTACCACCGGCTTTGAAATAAGTGTTATCAGCAACATTTATCTTGTCAACATCAAAACTAGCCAAATCAAGATGATAATCAATGGCCGGATTTAAAGTTAGGGTATATATCTTGATATCATTTGAAAAGGTTTTCATTATAAATAATAATCACATTTGCTTGTTTATTTGTCAATGGAAGGAATAGAAATGGTGTTAAGTGAACTAAATTGGTAAATCCTATAATTAATAAATTCATAAATAGTGTTATCACTTATAATATTCACTAAAATTATTAAAGTTAAATTTGTGGTCAGTTGACATTTGTTTTGATATTGATTAAAATTATTCAATATGAGAGCGCTCAAATAGGACACAGGCGATGAGTAAAACAATCGCTAAATTTCGTTTTGGCTTGATAGTGATATTATTTGGGGTAATCAACTTTGTTACATTATATGATTATCATGCCAATATCAACACTCAACTTGATATCCAAGCGATATCATTTTTGTCGCAACGCTCTGAAATGGCAGCGACCATTGTGAATGATGAATTTGATAATCAGTTTAGAATTTTGACAGCATTAACCGATGTTATTGGAAAAAATAACTATGATAGTTCTGAAATAGAAACTTTACTAAGAACTTTTAATTTTAATAATAGCGCTCAAAGAATAACATACATTAATGAAAACGGAACCGGCTTTACAGCAGATGGTTTTAAGCTTGACATTAGCGATCGTGATTATTTTCATGAATGTCTTCGTGATGGACAAACGATCACTTATGTCAAAGATAGTCATATTGACTCAGAACCTAAGATAATTTTATGTAAAGCGATATACTACAATGAAAAGGCATCTGGATTATTAGCTAGTATTTATGATAATGATAGTATTAATAGGATGTTTAGAAACCTAGATCATGAGGTTTATGTATTATTAGCTAATAGTAATGGTGAAGTATTAATTAATATCAATCGATTTGAAGAAGATTTTGAAATAGACAATATCTTTGAGTACTATCAATCAGTTTCTAATTATGATGATAGAACACTTAAGCAAATACGTGTTGATTTAATCTATGATAATTCTGGAGTAATAACAATCAGTCAAGATAACGAAAAATTCTATGTCAGTTATTTTGCGGTAGCAGATACTGACTGGACGGTATTTACCGCAATACCACATCAAGTTGTATGGTCGCAGTATGAAGTTATTAGGGGTTTATCGATGGGACTTTTCGCACGAGGTTTTTTAATCTTTTCGTTAGCATTATTGTTTATATACTTTATTGAGTATAAGAAACGCCTTGATCTTGAGAAAGAAAGAGCTTCGCTAAGACGTAGTGAAGAAAGATATCGCATACTTGATGAACTTACACAAAGTATGATCATTGAGGGTGATTTTTTATCTGATACTATTACTTTTTCTGATAATCATCAGACAATGTTTGGTGAAGTTCCATTAATGACTAATATTAGTACAATTATTAACAATGACAACGTGATTATCAAAGAAGATTTAACCCAGGTGAAAAAGTTTGTTGACGATCTTCGTAAAGGTACAACATCAGCAACAGTAGAATGTCGCTTCAAAGTCCAAGATAATAAAACCATATGGGCCAAGATCACCGGTATTTCTTTGCGTGATGATAAAGGGGATGTTATCGGCTTTTTAGCTAAGATCGTAAATCGTGATGAACAGATCAAAGAAATAAGATCACTTAAAGAAGCCGCTAGCAGAGATTCATTAACTAAGATTGATAATCGTGAATCTATTGAGATCAAGATCAATGATTATGTAATACATCGATATCAACAAAAAGAGATCTCGGCCTTTTTTGTGATCGACATGGACAACTTTAAAGAAGTAAATGATAAGCAAGGACATTTAGTTGGTGATCGCTTGTTAGTGGAAACGGCCAGTACTTTAAGAAGATTGTTTAGAAAAACTGATTATGTGGGTCGACTTGGTGGTGATGAGTTCGCTATATTTATGAATGATGTAGCATCCGTTAAGGATATTGAAGAAAAAGCACGCGAACTGATGTTTATGATCAATGACGATATTAAGCGTTATAATATTGATAATCGTTTATCATGTTGTATTGGCATCGCTGTTGCGTATAATAATATTGAGAACTTTGATGATCTTTACCAAAGAGCGGATAGAGCTTTATACAAAGCTAAGGCAAATGGTAAAAACCAGTATGTGATCGATAATAAAAGAAAGGGCAAATCAAATGGTCGAGTTTAAAAGGTTAACCACAGAAGATATTGATATTTTCCAATCAGTTGTTCGTAATTTTCGCCAACAGGAGGTTTCAAAAGAAAAAGCCTATAGTTTCTTGATTAATCCTACCAATATCGTTTATGTTGCGCATGAAGAGCGTAACGCGGCGGCATATATCATGTGTCATCGTTTGAATCGGATGGATAATGGCAATGATAGTATGACGATTTTCCATCTATTTGTGCTTGAGAATTATCGTCGTCAAGGCATAGCGAAAAAACTAATGGATTTAGTATTGACTTATGCCCGAGAAGAAAAGCTGCATTATGTTTTCTTGATCACTCAAAACGATAACCCAGCAGCTAATGCTTTGTACTTAAGTTGTGGTGGTTATAATCATCCAAAAGATAAAGAGGTGTATTTTTGGTACATTACAGGTAGACCAATCACCGATGATCCTGATGATCGAGAACTTGAACAAGCTTAATATTGGTTATTACGAGTTAGAATTTTATCAATCGCAAAAGCTACACCATTCTCATCATTACTTAATGTAATTTCATCAGCTGTCTCGCGGGCGTATCTAGTACCGTTGGTCATCGCAAATGAGTATCCAGCATAACATAACATAATAAGATCATTGTCGCTATCTCCAATAGCGGCAATGTTTTCTTTTGTAAGTTCAAGCTTGTTCGCTAACCACTTTAAAGCGTTACCTTTACTAGCCAAACGATTATTTATTTCAATTGAGATAGGACTTGTCTGCATTATATTAAGATCAATATAGTTTCTTTGTTCAAAAAGAATGTTACGTCTAATATCATCATCAGTAACTAAGATACCAATCTTATCAATTACAACATCTTTTGTATTTTTAATATACTCATATAGACTATCAACTACTAAATGATCATCAAAGTGTAGATTTTTATAGGTGTGCTTTGCATTCTCTAGGTTTTTACCGGAAGCGACTCTAATATTATTTATATCAGCAGACAGAAAGACATCCATTTGTTCTATTACTTTAACAATTGGAAGCGCCAATTCTTTTTCGATCAATTCATGATAACAGTCTTCTTGATTCTCAAGGTCAGTGATGATTGAACCATTCTTTGTGATTGCGTATTTAACCGGTAATGCGATTATTTCCTTTGGGATCGCATCAAGTGGTCGACCAGTTGATGGAACGATCATGATACCATAACGTTGTGCCTTTTTGATCGCAGCAAGATCGGTTTCTGAGATCGTGTTATCACTTTTTAATGTTGTGCCATCCATATCTAGTGCAATTAATTTTATCTTCTCCATATAGCTCCTTTAATGATTATATTCATTATACAATGAAAAAAGGGCAACAGTTACGATAAACCATTGTTTAACTATTTCTTTACAAAATGGATTGCATGTGAGTACAATTTTCGTGTTGCAATTATGTGTTTTAAGTGATAATATAGGAATGCGCTGTAAAGCGAACATGTGCGCCCATAGCTCAACTGGATAGAGCGTTTGACTACGGATCAAAAGGTTGCGGGTTCAAGTCCTACTGGGCGCGCCATAATTTCGGGATGTAGCACAACTTGGTAGTGCACTTGCTTTGGGAGCAAGGGGTCGCAGGTTCAAATCCTGTCATCCCGACCAGAAATTAGTATTAAAGACGATGAATCGTCTTTTTTTATGTTATAATATTAGTGGTTAGTTAAAACTAATTATGTTGGTTATTTGTCTTGTTTGTTATGCTTAACTTAACTATAATTAATAGTAGATAGTGAGGAATTTATGTTTAAGTTAATCGCATGTGATCTTGATCAAACATTGCTTAGCGATGATCGAAAAGTTTCAATACGAAATATTGAAGCAATCAATAAAGCTAAAGAATGTGGTGTGAAATTTGTCATAGCAACAGGAAGAGGCTATCAATCAGTACAAGATGTTTTAGTTGAAATTGGCAGTCACGATGAAAGTGATGAGTATGTCATATCATTAAATGGGGCGATAATCACTGAAAATAAAGCAAATCGCGTTTTAAGTTTCATGCCTATGGCAAAAGAAGCTGTAGCTGAACTTTGGACTTATGCGTTTGAAAACAACATGTCGATGCATACTTACACAAAAGATCATATGTATGTGTTTAATCTACAAACGAAAGATCAAGAATATCTTTATCAAAGGATTGATTATACGGTTGTTAATGCGAAAGAATTGATGCTATTGGCTGATGAAGATATTGCTAAAATAATCTTCTATTATGATAATGAAACGCTAAGAGATAAAATCATCAATGAGATTAGACCAATTGTTTCCAACAAGCTAGCTGTTAGTTATTCAGCAGGGCATTATATAGAAATAAATCATATTTATGTTGATAAAGGAAGTGGCTTAATTACACTATCAAAAATGCTAAATATTGATTTGGTTGATACAATTGCGATTGGTGATAATCTAAATGATCTATCAATGGTTAAGCTGGCTGGAGTTGGTGTAAGCGTTAATAATGGTCATGATGACTTAAAAGCAATAGCTGATCTTGTATGTGATGCTGATAACAATAGTGATGCGATTAGTGAAGTAATACATAAATATATATTATAGAAAGAAGGAATAATATGAAGGGCTTTAAAATAAAAGATGATCTATATTGGACGGGTGTGATTGATAAAGATTTACGCGTGTTTGATATCATTATGGAAACTAAATATGGTACAACTTACAATGCATTTGTTTTAAAGGGTAGTGAGAAAATCGCTTTATTTGAAACAGCTAAGGCAGGCTTTAATGACGAGTTTATCAAACGATTAGAAGATATTGTTGATATAAGCAAAATTGATTACTTAGTAGTTGATCACACAGAACCTGATCACTCAGGTAGTATTGAACGTTTGTTAGCGATTAATCCAAACATTGAAATAGTAGGAACAGCAGCTGGAATTACCTTTTTAAAGAAGATTGTAAATCACGAGTTTAAGAGTCGCGTTGTTAAGGATGGTGATATAATCTCGCTTGGAAACAAAACACTTGAGTTTATGCCGCTTCCAAATTTACATTGGCCAGATACCATGTTTACCTATGTAAAAGAAGATAAGCTTTTATTTACGTGTGATGTATTTGGTGCTCACTACAGTGATCCTGTAATACTTAGAAGTAAGATTGAAGATCAACAAGAGTATAAAGAAGCGCTTAAGTATTACTTTGATCATATCCTTAAACCTTTTATATCACCGTTTATGCATAATGCTTTAAAGCGTATCGCTGATCTTGATATTGAGCTTATATGTACGGGTCATGGTGCTGTGATTGATACTGGAATAGATGAAATAATGGCGTTATATCATAAGTGGAGTACTCTACCAAAGAAAACTGAAAACATGCTAGTAGTTATTCCTTATGTTAGTGCTTATGGTTATACCAAAACACTGGCTGAAACAATCGCTAAAGCACTGCTTGATGATGGTGGTATCGATGTTGAGTTGTATGATATGGTCAATGAGAGTCAAGCTGTAGTATTGGATAGAATGGCAATTGCGGATGGTATCATGTTTGGCTCCCCAACGATGGTTGGTGAAGCATTAAAACCAATTTGGGATCTAACAACCAGCATCACATCAGTTAATTACAAAGATCGTTTGATGAGTGCTTTTGGTAGCTATGGTTGGAGTGGTGAAGCGGTAATAAATCTAACTGAAAGATTAAGACAGTTAAAAGCTGATGTTGTTGATGGCTTTCGCATTAGATTCAAACCAAACGAAGAAGACCTTAAAACAGCTTATGAATATGGTAGTAGTTTTGCATTAAGATTAAAGGAAAAAATGAAATAAGAGTAATAAGTATTATAAATGACATTGAATAATAACAATGTCATTTTTTTATGTTTAAAAGTATCACTTGTTTGATAGGTGGGGTATTGATAATAAACTAGGTGTGCTAGAATCATAATATAGAATACTAATATGATAAGCATTTTGAAGTTCTATGTTAATCATTATCAATTGGGACACATCATAAGCACATAAATCATTTATTGTGAAATAAGCTTCAAGGAGGATATATGATCAACTATCGTAAAGCAACCTATAATGAGATACTAGAAGTTCAAAAACACTGGTATGCTTTTTTTAATGAACCTATAGCACTATCAATGTATGTAAGAATACTTTTGTGTAATGAGAATTTTGATCCTAATGCATTTATGGTAGCGATTGAAAAGGAAAACATTATTGGCTTTTGTATTGGCATAAAAAGGAAATATCACTACTTAGATTATGGTCTTCAAGAAGATAAAGCTTGGTTATTGGCGATTGGTGTTTTACCTGAATATCGAAGACAAAAAATTGGTCAAAGTTTACTGATTGCGCTTGAAAACTATTACCAAGGCAATACAACACACATGGTAGTAGGCTCATTTAGTCCCTTGTACTTTTTTGCGGCAGTTGAAGAAAACAGTGCTGCCCATAACTTTTTTATTAAACACGATTATAAAAATGATGATAAGGCATATGCGATGCATCTTGATTTAACCACGTATGAAATGCCTGATGCGATTAGTGATAAAGAAGCAGAACTAAAAAATAATGATATTGAAGTAAGAAACTTCATTTACGAAGATACGATTGCGTTATTGAAAATGATCAAAAACAATTTTAGCGTTGGTTGGTTTGTAAATGTACAAAAAGCAATCGCCAATGATAAAGCTACAAAAGACATAATCATCGCTTTAAAAAACAAAAGCCCAATAGGTTACATTCAAAAAGGGTATGATCTTGATGAAAGCAGGATTGGTCCATTTGGTGTTATCGACTCATATCGTAATGCTGGGGTTGGGACAGTGTTATTTCATCGGTGTATGACATTGATGAAGAAAGAGGGCTTAGCACGTTCATATTTTAAAACAACTGATGAAATCGCATTGCGGTTTTACTTAAGGAACAATATGGTTATTGATAAAGTAATGTGGCATATGAGTAAAAAGTTCTAACATTTCTAATATATGGTTATATTTTACTTGCTAAAATAAGTTCAGTATTGTCGTTTAGAAAAAGGCATTGTATTATTTAAATAGATAAGAAATAGGATTTTTGTAAATCATCTGATTGCTATATTACTAATTATCATGCAAAATATCGTTTATTTTCTCGTGAGTAGTTTCCAATAATGACTTTAATGTAAACTGAAGCTATCGGTTTTTTATCATTTATAAGGAGAGGTTATGATAAAGGATAATCAAGCGTTTCTTAAAATAGTACGTATTGTTTATGATTATTTTATTTTCATAGCCGGATTTTATTTAGTATTTATTTTAAGGCTAGATAACATATTTAGTGAAATATATGAACACGTATCTTTGATCGCTTTATTGGGTATGGCAATGATTGGATGTTATGCTAGTTTCAACATTTATAATGATAGGAAAATAATCAAGATATATGATGAAGCATCATTACTTTTTCTATGTCATGTTTTGGTTTTGATGGGGTTTTTAATCACTGTTGAGTCTCGTTTTTATACTTTTATTTTTAAGGGTATGCTTATCTCATTACTTATGACGCTTACCAACTTGTACCTTAGAAGAAAACTCATCATTAAGTTAGTTAAAAAGGGATGGTATAAAACCGATGTTATTGTGGTTGGATCGGTTGATTTAATTAGTGAATATCTTAATACCGTAACTAATAATGAACGATTTGGTCATTTTGTTGTTGCTAACATAAAGCTTGATGAAACACCAATGAAACATAAAAAGGCTTTAAAACAACTAAAAGAAGCAATCACTACCTACCCCTTAACTTCTTTAGTGGTTTTAGGATTACCATTAAGTGACTATAATGAACTTAATAGTTATATTGAAATGATTGAAAAACAAGGCTTGAGATCAACCATTATTCCTGATTTTCAAAGATATTTACCAGCTAAACCAGCATATGATATGATCGGTAATACCATGTTGATCAATTCGCGAACGATACCGCTTGATAACATCATCAATAAAGTAATAAAAAGAACTTTTGATATTTCTGTGTCTTTAATGATCTTAATTCTGTTTTTACCTTTGTTTGTTGTAGTAGCTATTTTGATAAAAACGACATCGAAAGGTCCACTTTTTTATCGACAAGAAAGAATAGGTTTTAACAATAAAGTCTTTATGATGTTAAAGTTTAGATCAATGACTTTGGCAAAGACAGAAGAGGCGTGGAGCCCAGTTAACGAAGCAAGAGTAACAAAAATAGGTAAGGTGATTCGTAAACTAAGCATTGATGAATGTCCACAGTTCATTAATGTTTTATTGGGCGAAATGAGCATCATTGGTCCAAGACCAGAGCGACCAAAGTATGTCAAAGCCTTTAGTGAAGAAATACCAAAGTACAACATTAAACACCGCGTAAAGCCTGGTATTACTGGTTTAGCACAAGTCAATGGCTACCGTGGGGATACTTCGATTATTGAAAGAATCAAGTATGATCTTTATTATGTTGAAAACTGGACCGTACAAATGGATCTCTATATTATGTTAAGGACTATCCTTTTAGGATTTGTGAATCATAATGAATGATCAAGTATCAATAATAATTCCAACTTATCATGAAGAAAAAAATATTGTTCAAACACTTGAACATCTTTTAACTGCAATCAAGTTTTCGAGTTTAACAACGGAAGTAGTAATTGTTGATTCATCAACTAATGAGTTAACTCGTATGGCAATAGATACGTTTTCAAAAGCAACAGGCTTAATGTGTGAAGTAATCGCATTGACTAATAAAACATTTGCGGGTAAAGCGCGTAATATTGGTGTGAAACATAGTCAGTATCAATTGCTCGCATTTGTGGATGCTGGAGTTTACGTTAGTGAAGACTGGCTATTCGAATTACATAAAACATTGGTTGATAATAACGCTGATATCGTTTGGGGTAAAAGCGAGCATAAAGTAACGAGCATTTGGCAAAAAGCTTACATCAGATCATTTTATCGTGCTAATTATACTAAACGCTTTATCAGGAGTTGCATGATGAAAAAAGAAGTATTCAATCATCTTAATGGTTTTATTGAACATGTTCATGCAGGTGAAGATATTAATTTTTATCAAAAAGTAAAACAAGCTAAAGTGGTAGAGAAGTTCGCTGATGCGCAAGCATACTACAGTCACTATCCGGACAATATTAAGCAGATATTAAAAAAATGGATTAGTTTTACAGCTGACAACGTTGTCGCAAAACAAGCTAAAGCCAAATTTATCTTTGTCTCATTACAATTTGTGATTGGACTTATTGTTTTAATTTTACTTATAAATAAGCAGGATGTTGGCTGGTTACTTTTACTTATAGCAATAAGCTTACGTGTCATGTTTCAGTTTAGCGCAGCTAAGATAAAAGTAACTAGTTTGACTGAAACGTTATTGACAATTTTTTTGATAGCGATTTTTGATTTAGCGCGATTTATTGGCTTGTTGCTTGGTGTATGGCGTTGTGTTTTGATGAAGTAGTGATAGAAAGTTATGAGGTTAGCATGAATAAACTAAATGTAATGTGCATTGGTGCCCAAAAATCAGGAACAACATCTTTACATAATATCCTATTAAAACACCCTGAAATTGAACTATCGGATATCAAGGAGTTGTTTTACTTTTCTGATGATAGATTATATGGTGATTTGCGTAAATTAAATCGACACTACCGGTTTGATCCAAGCAAAAAGGTATATATGAATGTTACACCTAACTATCTTTGTCATGAACTAGCATTAAGTCGCATTAAAGAATATAATCCCGATATGAAACTCATTGTGATATTACGCAATCCAATTGATCGCTTATATTCCCAATATACAATGGCAAAAAGATTGAATAATACTAATAAACCGTTTAGTGATTTCTTTGTATCAGAAAAAGATAAGCTAGAAAAGAAAATAACATGTGGTTGTTATAATGCTATATATCGCTCACTATATTGTTTGCAGCTTGACAAAGTTTATCAGTATTTTGATCAATCACAAGTTTTGATCGTAAGCTTTGATGAGTTTATCAAAGATCAACTTGGATGTGTCAACAAGATACTTTCATTTATTAAAGTAACACCCTTTAAAGAACTTGAACCAATTATCGCTGGGGCGCATTTTAAGCCCAAGACAAAATGGCTTTGGTATTTGTATACTAAAATACCATATCGTATCCGTCGTGCATTTAGGATACTTCTTAGAACTAGCAAATTAAAGAATGTTGATATTAGAAAAAACAGTGAACAAGTTAAAAAAGAACCAATGGATAATGCTATTAGGCTCGAACTCATTCAGTTTTTCAAACCTTATAATCAAAAGTTACAAGCAATGGTTCCCTTTGATATATCGCTTTGGGATGAGTGATTATTTTCAAAAACAGAGAATATTGAGGTAAGATAAATGCTAAAGAAAAAAGTAAATCTTTTCATGGTTGGTATTGCTAAATGCGGAACCACCACAATTCATAAAATACTGATTAGTCATCCTGATATTTTTGGTGGCCCTTTAAAAGAACCACATTATTTTGCTCGTAATCATATTACAAATGTTTCTAAACAGTTTGAAAGTATGAGTGCTTTAAACTATGATGCGTATCTAGCAAACTATAAAAATGCATCTAATCAGAAGTACTTAATAGACTCTTCAGTCAACTATATCCATTATCCTGAAATAGCTGATTATCTTTACCAATATAATCCAACAGCGAAAATTATCATTGCGGTTAGAAATCCAATCGATCGCATCTATTCTCACTACAAGATGCTTCGTAAGATGGGATATATACAAAAATCATTTAGTGAATTCTTAAAAAACCCATATGACCATTTAAACATCAATCTACTTGAACAAGGTAAAAATGCTAAACAAATTAAGCATTATCTTGAACTATTTAAACCTAGCAATGTCATGATTGTCTTATTTAATGAAATTGTTAGTGATCAAAATAAGCTAGCACAAAGACTTGCGACTTTCTTAGATATTGCACCATTTGAAAGTAAACTTGATATTCATGAGAATGTTTCAGAAATACCAAAAAATAAGTTTATTAAATTCCTTCACAATGATTTCTTTTTAACAAAGTATTTAAAAAGAGTTGTACCAAAAAATCGTTTACGATCAAAGGTTGGTAAGTTCATTATGAAAAATTTCTATACCAAAGAGCGTATGGGTAATGAAGAAAGAGTTTTCTTGAATGATTACTATGCAGAAGAAAAACAAGCACTAAAAGAACTTGGTATAAATTTATGATCAAAAAGAACTTGGGTTTTGTTTTTAAACCATTAAAAAATAAGCTGATACTTCTGTTCTTTATTTTTTATACTATCGTCTTATTTTTTGTCATCAGCTTTATGAATCAAAAAAGTCGATACGCTATTGAATATCGATTTACACATACTACCGAAGAACTAGGCACAAGTGATTGCTCATATGTTGCAGCGATATTCACCCAAAAATATGAGGGCTTTTATAGAAACACTGATACTCAATATGAAATGTATCCTTATTTTTTTGAAGACACATTGGTAATAAAAATTGTAGGAAGCGATTTGGAAGGTATACAATCATTCGCTTATGATCATAACCAAAAAATGATGCTTTTGCTTCAAGAGATAACACTTGATTATTTTCATACAAAAAATCAAGCAATACAAAAACTTTATGATCAATATCAGTTAATGATAACCAGTAGTAATCAAAGGCTGATTGATAATGATTATCAAAGTGTTCTTGACTTAAGTAATCGCCGATTAAAATCGCTGTTATCTTCATATGAAAATCGCATTAAACGCTATGATGATTTACTCGTGTCAAATAATGAAATTACTAGAAAAGTAATGAGTTGGTCAATATCAAATATTAAGGTAACTATGACTGATCATTATCCGCTTAGGTTAATGACAGTTGGTCTGATCATTTTTGTGACATTGACCATCTCTGCACTTATTTATGATAAAAAAGAACTACAACGAGGCAAAGATGAATAAGATACTTATATCTAACAACATTGTTCATCAAAAAATTGATGATATCATCGTCTTTTTAGTCGTGACATCGATATTTTCATTTGCGAGTATTACTTGGTTTAAACTAAGTGTTTTAGCTTTTGGAGTTTGCTATGTATTAGGGTTTAAAACACTAAAATTCTCAAAAAACACTGTTTGGCTTTTAGCATTTATTTTACTTAATTATATCATTGCGCTTGTTTCATCAAACCCTACTGAAATAATGAAAGCGACTTTTGATCGTTTAGCGTTGTATATGATTGCTATTGTGATAATCACTAGCATTTATCACGATATTGAAAAAACAAATAAGAACGTTAGCAAGCTAATCATTATGATTGTAGTTAATACCTACTTTATTTTAATAATGCACATCCCTAAAATGATAATGGCTGAAAATATACTGCGATATCGCATAAATGGTTATACTTATCTTAATTTGGTATATATAGCTGCTAATGCAATGTCATTTATGATCTTTGCATCGCAATTGTTGTTAATTTATCTTTATAATTTGCAAGGCTACTTTAAAAAAGAACCAAAATCAGATACTACCAAAAAATGGTTTAAATCTAAATGGTTTTTTATCATAATCCAGTTGATGCTAACCGTTTTTGCGATAATGACCTTTTCACGGGGATATTACGTATTTTGGGTAGTTTTCTTAGGAACATTTCTTATCGTTCGTGAGTATCGAATTAACAAATTCAGATCAAAAGTTATCTGGGTATTGCTTGGCTCGGGATTAGTTCTCGTATTAATTTTTCTAATTCTAAGATCAAATATGACATTTATTGATTGGTTAAGTAAAATGCATCAAGAGACAAGTCCCAAGTATGTATTGCATCGTTTTATCTCATTGTTGAAGATTATCTTCACTCAGAATTATATTGTAGATGGTTCGACTTTCGAACGAATAAATTTGATGCGTTTATCATGGAACATTTTTGTAGAAAACCCATGGGTAGGAGTAGGGTTGGGGACGTTTCATCTTAGATTATTTGCATATCTTCAAAATGGGATTTACGTATATAGTGTTATACACTCACATATTGATCTTTTTGAAATAATTAGTGCTACAGGGATAATTGGTGGCATCTTGTATTATGGTAATTACGTATCATTATTAAAAGCAAAAAGAAAAAATATATTTTTTATTTCGTTACTTCTTACAGTTATGATAGCAGGCCTATTCTACATGAAGTTTTATAACATGTATTTTTGGTGGTTGTTAGTAACACTGATGGGTATTGATCAAGGTGAATATCATGAAATCAAATAAAAATAAGACATTACATATGATGAGCTTTGTATCATTAGTATCGACAGTCATGTTTTTGATAGGTTTATACTATATTAATCGTCCTTTTGAGTATAGTTTTTTCATTCAGAATATTACTACCTTATCGCGAGCTGAAGCAATAAGCGAAGCTGAGCTTATTCAAAACACGCTTAAAACACATATTGATAATGATGATAGAAAAACACGTTTATCACTTATCAATCCTTATTTGTATCAGGTTGAGATTTTTACTGATAAATTACTAACAGAGAATAACATTAACGATTTGATAGCTGATCTTAAGTTGCGATGGCAAAAAGATTATCTTGCTAAAATCAATGTACTGATCAAGGAAAATGAACAAAAATTAGCAACTATCACTGATCAAATAAGAGAACTAAGTGATGAGCGATCACTTGAAGAATTACAAACGGACCAAACTTATAGGGCATTGATTGAAGAACACATGTTTGTTAGTGCAACTTTAGAACAAATTGAATTAACTAAAGCGAATTATCCATCTAACTTAAAGATGCACTATGAACATTATGATTTAAGTGATCGTTTAAGTAAGGAAACACCTTTTCTATATATGGTTTTAATCACTGGTGTCGCGACAATTGCAATACTATGGTTGCTTAAAACAAAAGGAGTATCACATGAGTAGTAATGACTTAATTTCAATTATCATGCCATGTTATAACTGTGAAATGACAATAGCGCAAACTATTGATTCTATTATCATGCAAACTTATGAGAATTGGGAGTTGATCATCATTGATGATGCTTCATCTGATAATTCAAGAGATATAGTAACAAAGTACATGTATGAAGATAAACGTATTCAATTGTTGATTAATCAAAGTAATCAAGGCGTATCATATACTAGAAACATTGGGATCGCACGTGCAATTGGTGATTATCTATGTTTTTTAGACGCTGATGATTTGTGGCCTGACTACAAACTTTCAATGCAACTAAAATACATGCAAGATCATCAAGTATCGATAAGCGTAGGTTATTTTGTAGATTTTATATCTGATATAAATAAAGGATATATACGTAAATGCCCTGAAAACATAACATATAAGTATCTATTAAGTAATAACTGTGTTTTGTTTCAAACGGTGATGATCACAAATGACATCAAGACAAAAATACATTTTGAACCACAACGTCATGAAGATTTCATTTTAGCTTTAAGTTTACTTAAACAAAACATAGCTTTTGGTACTATTAATAAAGTGCTAGCGTATCGTCGTCGCACAAATAATTCACTAACCGCGAACAAATTTCGTTCAGCTTATTGGCGTTGGAGGGTATATCGCAAAGTGTTAAACATGTCTTTTGTTAGATCAAGCTGGCATTTATGCGTTTATATGGCATATATGATCTATTTTAAGCTTGATCACTTTATTAAAAGGATAGGTGAGTAGAATGCGAATCATGCACTGTTTATTTGGGTTTAATATTGGTGGTATAGAAGTTATGGTAAAAAATCTATCAATATCTGCAACTAAACATCAAATCAAATCCCATATTGTCGCATTGTCTATTGATGATAGAAAAATGATTGAAGATAAGTTCGCTGAAATATTTAATCATTCTGATATTACTTTTACTTGCTTAAATAAACCATTTAAAAAGCATCGATTGAAAACCATATTTGATTTACGAGATGAAATCAATAAATTTAAACCAACTATTATACTTATCCATCTTGAAATGTTAACACCATATTTATTACTTGCATGTTTAGGCTTGAAGGTAAAATGCGTTCAAGTTGTTCATAATGAAGTAACAGAAGGTGATTTCTTTCATCGATGGTTTGGTAGATACTTTGTGAAACATTATGTTTTTGTTTCTAATAGAGCTTATCATCACGGCATTAACGCTTTTAAGTGTGAAAACAAAGCAACTGTTATTCATAATGGGATTGATCTATCATTTCATAATAACCATTTTAATACTGAACTATCCTTCCTCTTTGTTGGTAGACTTACAACGCAGAAAGATCCACTTGCATTAATCGCGATATATGAAGATTTCAAAAATAAGATTAGTGATGATAAAGTTGTCACTTTACATATTGTTGGTGATGGTGAATTAAAACAAGCATGCGAAGAAGCAATCAAATGTCGTAACTTAAGTGATAAGATTTTCATTTTCGGCAATAAAAGCGATATTGATCAATACTATCATCAACACTCAATACTACTATTACCTTCATTATGGGAAGGCTTACCCTTAGTGATAATGGAAGCGATGGCGTATGGAATGGCTTGCATAAGCTATGATGTTGGTGGAGTAAGTGAAATTATTGATAACAAAGTAAATGGTATATTGATACCACCACAAGAAAGAAGTGCTTTTGTTGATGCGATGTTAAAGTTGGTAAATGATGATCAATATCGATGGCAAATACAAAAACAAGCAAGAGAAAAAGCCACAACATTTGCGATTACTAATACATTTGATAAATACTTAGCCCTGTTTCAAAAACTTAAAGGAGATTAGCAATGAAAGTTAATTTATTCTGTATTGGAGCTCAAAAAGCTGGAACAACAACACTTTATGAAATCCTTATTAAGCATCCAGATATATCCTTTTCGCGAGCAAAAGAATTGCATTTCTTCAATACAAAGCGCTATAAAAAGGGTATTGATTATTATCATTCTTTGTTTAATGATAGAAAAGCTAAATATTTCGCAGATTTCACTCCTGGTTATATGATCGATCCTAAAGTTTCGCAAAGACTATTTCGATATAATCCAAATGCAAAAATCATCGCGATTCTGCGTCATCCTGTTGATCGTGCTTTTTCTAATTACCAAATGCATCAACGCAATGGTAAAGAAAAAAGAACTTTTAAATCAAGTATTTTAGCGGAGATTGAAGCGATTAAGCTAAAAAATAGTGTTTTAAATTATGATGGCTATGTGATGCGAGGACTTTATAGTAAGCAACTTAAATACTTCTTAGATTTATTTGATCATCACAATATCAAGATTATTTTATTTGAAGATTTAATCAACAAACAAAAAGAAACTATCGCTGAGGTTTACGCCTTTCTAGAAGTTGAAGAAATCGAATACACTCAACCTACTATCGCCAATGAGAATTATAAACCGCGTTTTCGTCTTATCCACGATGCTTTTTATAAAATTCCCAATTTAACCAGAATTAGGATTAAAGCATATATACCAAGAGGTATTAAGAATAGTATTAATAAACTAATAAAGGTAAAAACTGAACGTAAAACTGTCCCACTTGACGCTAAAGCGATATTAATGACATTTTATCAAGAAGAGTTTGATGATCTTGAAAAATTGATCAAACGTGATTTAAGTGCATGGAAAAAAAAGTAAACTAATGCACATTATATTCTCACAACAATATGTAATTATAGTATTATTGATGTATCAGAGTTAAGCAGACGATCATAGATCTTAGCGTAATGCTTCAAACCGTAAATTAATATAATCGTTATACCTTTTTAAGGGGAACTTTATGAACAATACTTCAAGCATGAGTCATTTAGATAGTTTGGAAGCTGAAGCTATTTACATTTTTAGGGAAGTGGTTGCTGAGTGTGAAAAACCAGTAATGCTTTATAGTGTTGGTAAAGATAGCTCCGTAATGCTTCATTTAGCACTAAAAGCTTTTTATCCTGAAAAACCACCTTTTCCTTTTTTACATATTGATACAACATGGAAATTCAAGGAAATGATTGCGTTTAGAGACCTTAAAGCAAAAGAGTTAGGCATTGAAATGCTTATTTATACTAATAAAGAAGGCTTAGCACAAAATATCAATCCTTTTGACTCTGGTTCAGCATATACGGATATCATGAAAACTGATGCACTAAAAGCAGCGTTAAAGCATTACGGTTTTACCGTAGCTTTTGGTGGTGGTAGACGCGACGAAGAAAAATCACGAGCAAAAGAGAGAATTCTTTCTTTTCGTAACAAAGAACAAGCATGGGATCCCAAAAACCAACGCCCAGAATTATGGAAGTTGTTTAATACCAGTTTATTTAAAGATGAAAGTATCAGAGCCTTTCCGCTTTCAAATTGGACAGAAAAAGATATTTGGCAATATATTGCCAGAGAAAAAATAGATATCGTGAAATTATACTACGCGCAAGAGCGACCAGTCATCTTTCGTGATGGTAACATTATCTTAGTCGATGATGATCGCATTAAACTTAGAGAAAATGAAAAAATAGAAATGAAGAAAGTACGTTTTCGCACCCTTGGATGTTATCCATTAACAGGTGGTGTGCTTTCAGAGGCTGATACATTAGAAGCTATCATAGAAGAAACACTTGGAGCGATCACATCTGAAAGAACAAGTCGAGTTATTGATTTTGAAGGTAAAGCTTCAATGGAACGTCGTAAGAAAGAGGGGTATTTTTAAGATGCTATCATTACTTAAATTTATCACTTGTGGTAGTGTTGATGATGGTAAGTCAACATTGATAGGGCGTTTGTTGTATGATTCAAAATTGCTTTTTACTGATCAAATGCAAACACTAGAGCTGGAAAGCAAGATCAATAGTCGTAGTGAAGGAATTGATTACTCATTACTTTTAGATGGATTAAGTGCTGAGCGTGAACAAGGAATTACGATTGATGTTGCATATCGCTACTTTAATACCAATAAACGTAGTTTTATCGTAGCCGATACGCCAGGGCACGAGCAATATACTCGTAATATGGCAGTTGGAGCATCGTACGCTGATTTAGCTATTATCTTGGTTGATGCTACTAAGGGTTTGTTAATACAAACCAAAAGACATACACGTATTTGTGCGATGATGGGCATCAAGCATGTGATATTAGCTGTCAATAAGATGGATTTAGTTAACTATGATCAAGCAGTATTTCACCAGATTGAAAATGAGTTTAATGAATTTATCAGATCGTTTGAACATGTAAAGGCATATATCATTCCAGTATGTGCCACGATGGGTATAAACATAACTGAACGATCATCAGTGATATCTTGGTATCAAGATGCTTCATTATTGGAGTTATTAGAAACAATTGATGTTGATGATAAGAGTGATGACTTACGTTTTGTTTTACCAATTCAAAGAGTTAGTCGAGCTAATGATGGTTTTCGGGGTTATCAAGGACAAATAGAGATGGGGTCTTGCAATATTAATGATAAGATCACAGTGCTACCAAATCATCAAGAAGCATATATCAAAACGATATACCAAGCAGGTATTACTACAACAAGCGCTAAGAGCGGTCAAGCTGTAAGTATTGAATTAGATCGCGCTATTGATGTAAGCAGAGGCGATGTCATTACTAATGAAGCGTCATTGATAGTAAGTGATCTATTAAACGCAACGATATTATGGATGGATGATTCAACACTTATTCAAGGAAGAAGTTATTGGCTAAAGTGTGGCACAAAATCAACGATAGCCATGGTGTTAAAGATAAAGCATGTGGTAGATGTAAATACAGGGGTATTATTACCAAGTGAATCAATAACTAAAAATGAGATTGCTAATGTAGATATTTCATTATCAGATCGTATGGTTTTTGCGAATTTTGATCAGATTAAAGCACTTGGTAGCTTTATCTTGATTGATAGGATTACACATATGACGGCTGCTTGTGGCGTTATTCATTATGATTTAAGAAGAGGCAACAATTTAACTTATCAACATACCGATATTACACCGGCATATCGGGCTAATATTAAAAATCAGAAACCATTTACACTTTGGTTTACTGGATTATCAGGCTCAGGCAAAACAACATTGGCAAACGGTATTGAAAAAAGACTTGCCAATTTAGGAAAGCACACAATGTTGCTTGATGGTGATAATATTCGATTTGGCTTAAACAAAAATTTGGGATTTAAAGAAGAGGATCGGGTTGAAAATATTAGAAGAGTCGCTGAGGTTGCTAAACTGATGAATGATGCTGGCTTGATCGTCATGGCATCATTTATATCACCTTATCAACAAGATCGTGATCTTGCTCGTTCTATTATTGGTGAAACATTTGTTGAAGTGTATGTAAGTACGCCACTTGAAATATGTGAGCAAAGAGATATAAAAGGTTTGTATCAAAAAGCACGAAAAGGTGAAATACCAAACTTTACTGGTATTTCAAGTCCATATGAAGCTCCCAATAAGGCTGAGCTTACAATTGATACTAGTGTCATTGAGCTTGATGAAGCGATAGCTTTAATCAATGATTACATCATCAAACATAAACATTTATAATCACGATCATATCTTACATTAGAGTAGGGCGTTTATAATGCACTTTTTTCATTGTGTGATAAAATAAAACAGAAGAGGTTAATATGATATTACGCTGTCCAATTTGCCATACTAAACTTATTAAAAACCAACAACAGTATCAATGCGATAATGATCATCGTTTTGATATTAGTAAAGAAGGATATTTAAATTTACTCCTTAAACAAGGACGCAAAGAGTATGGTGATACCTCTGAAATGATAAAAGCACGTAGAGAATTTCTTAATAAGGGATATTATCAATTATTAAGTGATAGACTAATTGATCTTATCAAAGAAGCGGATGTCGAAATAGTGCTAGATAGTGGTTGTGGTGAAGGATACTATACCGATCTAATTAAGAAAACTATTGTCAACTTAGAGATCATTGGAGTTGATATCGCTAAGAAAGCGATTAAAATAGCACAAAAAACTAATAAAGATATTCTATATGTTGTTGCTCATAATCAAGATTTACCAATCGTAAGTGATAGTGTTGATCTTGTATTAAACTGCTTTGCACCATATGAGATTAAAGAATATCTTCGTGTTTTAAAAAAAGAAGGTATCTTGATAATGGTCACTCCTGCAAAAGAGCATTTGTTAGAGCTAAAAGAAATATTATATGAGTCAGTTTATTTAAATGAGGAAAAAGTTGAGTTGAATGGCTTTAAGTTGATTAAAAAAGAAGTGATTGAATATGAAATAAAACTTAATGATCAAAAGGATATCATGGCACTATTTATGATGACGCCGTATTATCATAGAACCCCAGTAGCGGGTAAGACGCGATTAGCTGCGCTTGATCAGTTAAAAACCAAAATATCGTTTATGATAAACATATATTGTGTTGAGTAACACAGGAGGAATAAAATGAATGATTTAAATAAAGAAGTAATATATCTAGCTGGTGGTTGTTTTTGGGGCGTTGAGCGCTTAATGCAGGTGGTAAATGGTGTTATCGCTACTACGGTTGGTTATGCTAATGGTGATATGCTAGATATGGCTAATTATAAAGATGTATGTAGTGGTAAAACCGGATTTAAAGAAACCGTCAAAGTAGAGTTTGATAGTACAAAAGTGAGTCTTGAGTCTTTGTTATATCTATTTTTTAAAGTGATCGATCCAACGGTAGTGAATCGTCAAGGCAATGACATCGGTACCCAATATCAAACCGGAATATATTATATTGATGATAATAGTAAAGCCATTATTGAAAAAGTCGTAAATGTTGAAAAACTTAGAACCAAAAAATTCAATGTTGAAGTTGGACCTTTGATAAATTTCTTTGATGCTGAGGATTACCATCAAGATTATTTGATCAAAAACCCAAGTGGATATTGTCATATCAATTTAGCGGAAATAAAAGAGGCTAGTCAACTTATGATTGATGCTAGATTATATGATAGACCAACGGATGATGATATAAAGATGCGCTTAACTAGTGAGCAATATCAAGTGACACAGAAAAAAGGAACCGAAGTACCATTTATCAATAGTTATCATACTAATGAAGATGAGGGAATATATGTTGATATCGTTACGGGTGAACCTTTATTTAGCTCAAAAGATAAATACATTAGTTCATGTGGATGGCCAAGCTTTGCCAAAGGGATTGATGATAATACCCTTGTGTATATGGAAGATCGCAGTTTATTTAATAAACGCGTAGAGGTGTTGAGTCGAACTGGTAACACCCATTTAGGTCATGTGTTTACTAATGACCCAGAGTCACCAAGTTCGATCCGCTATTGTATTAATAGTGCTTCATTACTTTTTATCCCTAAAGATAAAATGGCTGATAAAGGGTATGGGTATTTATTATCACAATTTGAAAAGAAGGAGTAATCATGAAAATATATCAAAGTGTAGTTGAACTAATTGGCAAGACTCCAATTGTTCAGCTTAATAATTATATGAATAAACATAATTTAAAGGCTAATCTGTGGGCTAAATTAGAGAAAGCCAATCCATCAGGTAGCGTTAAAGATCGTATCGCTAAAGCGATGATTGAAGCAGCGGAAGTAAGTGGCGAACTTAAGCCTAACGCAACTATCATTGAACCAACATCAGGCAATACCGGCATTGGTTTAGCTTATGTTGGGGCAGTAAAAGGATATAAAGTAATTCTTGTCATGCCTGATACCATGAGTATTGAACGCCAAAAGATCATGAAGGCGTATGGCGCAACTATTGTCTTGACCCCAGGTAGTATGGGTATGAAGCAAGCAATAGCTAAAGCAAAAGAGCTTAAAGCGGAAATTAAAGACAGTTTTATTCCATCACAGTTTGATAACATGGCAAATCCAGCCGTGCATCAAGCTACAACAGGTCCAGAAATATGGGAAGATACTGAAGGGAAAATAGATATTTTTGTGGCGGGAGTTGGAACAGGCGGAACGATCAGTGGTGTTGGAGCATATCTTAAAGCTAAAAACCCTAACATCAAGATCGTTGCGGTTGAACCAAGTGCTTCACCTTTTTTATCAAAGCAAGAAGCAGGACCACATATGATTCAAGGTATTGGTGCAGGCTTTGTGCCTAATACTTTAAATACAAACGTTTATGATGAAATAATAACGGTTAGTAATGATGATGCGCTAATCAAAGGTAGAGAAATAGCGATAACTGATGGCTTATTTGTTGGTATCTCTTCTGGTGCTGCACTATGGGCAGCGACGATTGTTGCTTTAAGACCTGAAAATACGGGTAAAAACATTGTTGTAATTTTACCAGATGACGGCGGTAGATATCTATCAACCAAGTTATTCGCGGATTTGGATTAAAGATGAGTAAAGTAAAAAATGTAAAGAAAACACATGATCATAATATCGTAGCTAAGCAACTACTTGATTTTTATGATGACAAAAACATCACCATGTTTGATCAAAACAAGCAGGTTCCTTCTTTAAAGGAAATATCTAAACTGATTGAATTATTACTAAAAGCAGTATTTCCAAGTTATTACAATCGAGATCTGCAAAACAAAGATGAAGCTAAAATATATGTGAAAGGCATCTTAGATGATATTAGAATTAATCTTGAAACACAGATTAAGTTGGCGATCCTGTTTTGTAAAGATGGTGATTGTGATCAAAACGATGTTGATGATATTTGTGCCTGCTTTATCGATTCGATATTAGATATTCAAAAAGCATTATTACAGGATGTAATGATGATATATAAGGGTGATCCGGCAGCTACGAGCTTGGAAGAGATCATTCTATCTTATCCGGGCTTTTTTGCGATCTTTGTTTATCGTTTTGCGCATGTATTGTATCAACTCAATGTTCCAATCATTCCACGCATGATGACGGAAAGAGCACATAGTAATACAGGAATTGATATTAATCCAGGAGCCAAGATAGGTAAGCACTTCTTTATTGATCATGGAACGGGTATCGTTATTGGTGAAACGGCAGTAATTGGTAATCGCGTTAAGCTTTATCAAGGAGTTACACTTGGTGCGCTATCAACACGCGATGGTCAAAAATTAGCGGGAGTTAAGCGTCATCCTACATTGATGGATAATGTGACGATTTACGCTAATGCGACAGTATTGGGTGGTGATACGATCATTGGTGAAAATGTTGTAATTGGTGGTAATGCTTTTATCACAAGTTCTGTAGCAGCCAATACAAAGGTCAGCATGGAACAGCCAAGACTTAAGTTTAAAACTAATGAGAGTGAAAAATGATGTAACCATTAAAATGCTCTTGCATTTGTCTTTAGATATGATATATTAATAAAAATGCTTTTAAGTTCAGTACTGAGAGACTGACAAAGCGCTATCGTCAAAGATTTACATTTTGAGTGCGAAGCCTTGTCTAATCCAGATAAGGCTTTTTTACGAAGGAGACAGCGAGATGGAATTCAAATCACTACTAATGAATAAAGAAGCAGTTGAAAGAACACTAATGCGGATGGCTCATGAAATTATTGAAAACAATCATGGCATTGATAATTTATGCTTGGTTGGTATCAAAACTAGAGGGATTCCTTTAGCACAAAGGGTTGCTATCAATATTGAAAAAATCACAGGGGTAAAACTAAATGTTGGAACACTTGATATTAATCTATATCGCGATGATCTAGTGCAACAATCAATTGATCCAATCTTAAACGCAACAGATATTCCGTTTTCAATCGTGAAAAAACATGTAGTCTTGATTGATGATGTTATATATACCGGTCGCACTGTTAGAGCGGCTATGGATGCTTTGTTTGCGCTTGGAAGAGCCGATAAAATTAGATTAATGGTATTGATCGATCGCGGTCATCGAGAGCTGCCAATCCGTGCTGATTTTGTCGGTAAAAACATACCGACTTCTTCAAGTGAGATGATCGCTGTTAATCTTGAAGAAACTGATGGGAGTACAGGCGTAAGCCTTTTCCAAATATAAAACAGGAGGAAGTATGGAGAAAAATCGTATCGTAGGTTACTTACCAGATGAGTGGCCCCCAATTTGGCATTTATTATTGTACGCTGTTCAGCAAGTTATCGTAATGTTCCCGGCTACTGTTGCGGTCGCATTAGCAACAGGATTCCACATTTCGACAACTATCTTTGCCAGTGGCTTGGCTACCTTAGGTTTTGTCTTAATCACTAAAAGACAATTACCTTTATACTATGGTTCAAGTTTCTCTTATTTATCAGCAATTGCTGGTTTAATGTCATCAAGTGCATTAGCAAATAGTACATTAAATGAAAAAATATCAATTGCGCAGTTTGGTATCATCATGTCGGGGTTAGTTTCAATCGCAGCTGGTTTAATTGTTAATCGTTTTGGTCGTGAATCGGTTGAGAAAATCTTACCGGCTTCAATCACCGGACCAATTGCCATGGTCATTGGCTTAACTTTGGCTGGTGGTGCGATGTTGGATATTAACTCAGTTGCTAGTGCTACTAACATTAGTACTGTAAGTGCTCAAACAGCTACCAACCTAGCTTGGGTCGTAGGACTTGTTACATTGTTTGCGGTTATCTTGTTAACAGTTTACCTAAAAGGTTTTTGGGGTCAGTTACCGTTACTTATTGGTCCCATCATTGGTTGTGTTGTTGCTTATTTGATCCAAGTTACAACAGGTGTAAGCTTGTTTAGAGTATTACCAGCAACAGCTAATAGTGGTTTCTTTGCATTACCTATCTTTACCTTGCCTAAAGCAAGTTGGATCGCTGTTGCGGCTATTATGCCAATTGCGATCGCAACAATACCTGAATCAACTGCACATGTATATCAACTTGATATCTATGTTAATGATTTAGCAAAGAAAAAAGGTTCAAAGAAAGAATACAATATCAAGGATAAATTAGGATTGAACTTAATTGGTGATGGTATCGCTGATATGATATCAGCGATGATTGGTGGACCAGCTGGAACCAATTATGGGGAAAACATTAGTGCTATGGCAATTACAAGAGTATTCTCAGTGCCGGTATTAGCTACTGCAGCTATCATTGCGATGATCATTGCTTGCTTTACCCCTTTGATCAATGTTATCTATGCTTTACCACAAGCTGTTATTGGTGGTTTGGAAGTGTTCCTATTTGGAGCAATCGCTGCGCAAGGTATGGCAATCATGATTGAAAAGAAAGTTGATATGTTTAGTAGTAAGAATATCGCTGTCATCGCAACGATCGTTGTCATCGGTATTGGCGGACAATATGCATATGGTGGGATTATCCCATTCTTTGGACTTGAAGTTCCATGTATTGCCGGTGCTGCTATCTTCGGGATCTTTTTGAACATCATTTTAAGTTTTAAGAAAAACTAGTTACCCCTATAAAATACACGGAAAAGCAACCATTGGTAGATGGTTGCTTTTCTATTTATCAATAAGTGAAATACTTAGAATTATCATATTGTAAATATGTTAAGTTAGCGTTATAAATATGTTAAGAGGAAAGAATATGAGTATCAACTTTACCGATTTCATAGCGCAGTTGTTTACTAATCCTTTATTGATAATTGTAGTTTTACTTGTGCTTGCTGTGATTTTGGTGAATGGTTGGACGGATGCTCCAAATGCGATTGCTACATGTATCTCAACAAGAGCGATATCGCCAAGAAATGCCATCATAATGGCTGCGGTCTTTAATTTTCTTGGGGTATTTGTTATGACTTTAGTCAATGCGACAGTAGCACAAACAATCTATAAGATGGTTGATTTTGGATCTAATGTCAATAATGCCATTATTGCCTTATGTGCAGCAATGTTTGCGATCGTGACTTGGTCAACAGCTGCTTGGGTTTTTGGTATTCCAACCAGTGAAAGTCATGGTTTAATAGCTGGCCTTTCTGGTGCAGCAATTGCTTTACAAGATGGCTTAGCTGGTATTAATGGGGCAGAATGGATCAAAGTAATCTATGGATTAGCATTGTCAACAATACTTGGCTTTATCAGTGGTTGGGTTTTTGTTAAGGTGATTGAGTTGATATGTGGCAATATGGATCGTGGCAAAACACAAGGCTTCTTTAAATATGCCCAAATTGCTGGCGGAGCCGCAATGGCTTTTATGCATGGTGCGCAAGATGGTCAAAAATTCATGGGTGTTTTCATGTTAGGCATCTTTCTAGCCGGAGGTCATAGTGATGTCACGGTATTTGTGATTCCTATTTGGTTGATGTTACTATGTTCAGCTGTAATGGCAATTGGTACATCAATAGGTGGCTATCGCATAATCAAAGCAGTTGGCATGGAGATGGTAAAATTGACGAAATATCAAGGTTTCGCTGCTGATATGGCAGCTGCTGGATGTTTATTATTGTCATCATTAACGGGTATTCCAGTAAGCACTACCCATACTAAAACAACCGCCATCATGGGGGTAGGAGCTGCGAAGCGCTTATCTAATGTAAATTGGAAGATCGTAAATGAGATGGTAATGACTTGGATCTTAACTTTTCCAGGTTGTGGCTTAATTGGTTATATCATGACTAAACTATTCATGTTTATCCTATAGGAGGATACTATGGCTAAAAAAAGTAACACTTACTACTATGATAGTTTCTATGAACTAATGGCTTATCCTTGTCTTGGCGCTAAAGCTTTACATGATGTTATTGAAGATATTAAGGCTTTGGATAACCATCTTCAATTAGTTGCCATACATGAAATTGAACATGATGGTGATATAGCAAAATACGAAGTCACTAAAAAGCTAGCCGATGAGTTTATCACCCCAATTGAGCGCGAAGATATCGCAGCCTTACTAGCGAAGATTGATGATATCATGGATGCGATTGAAGATGTTGTACGATTATTGGCAATGTACAATATTAAAAAGATAAGAGATGAAGCACGCGCTTTTACCCCTATCATTAGTGAAAGTTGTGATGTACTAAGACTGATGTTGATTGAATTTAAGAATTTTCATCGATCAAAGACGATAAAAGAGCATTTTATCAAGATCAATGAACTTGAAGAAATGGCAGATGTCATTCATTATGATGCCATTAGAAAGCTGTTTCAAACCAGTAAAGATCCCATTGAGATATTTTGCTGGAACAATATTTTTGAAGCCCTTGAAGACTGTTGTGACCGCTGTAAAGAAGTAAGTGAATTAATCGAAATGATCATGTTGAAAAACACATAAAACTATCATTTGATCATTTGAACTCATCGATTGTCATTTCATAAGCTTTATATTGTAATGTTTCAAGTTCAATAGTATCTTCATTACTATTTAAACGTTTTAATATCGTTTCAAGTAAAGAGGGATTTTTAACTAAAAGTGGACCTAATAACCATGTAGCTAACAAGTTATGATATGCAATGCCACGCTCTTCAGTTGGTATTGATATATCGTTTAATCCTTGCTTGATAGTTAAAAAAGGATACTTATTATCGTATGCTTGGATATAAGCAGTTCTATTGATAAAGCCATACATATTAGTGTTACTAGATAGTTCACTTGTTGCTATCACATCGCTTATATAGACTTCGTTGTTGTCAAAACTTTCAAAATCAAATATGTTTAAACCTTCATATGTTACGTTTTCTTTGGTTGTTATCGATTTGCCAAGCATTAACTGCGAATTTCCGGTCATGATAATGATCTTATCTTGTTTTATAGCGGTATTGAAAGCTTCTTTATATGATTTTAAGTGTTCGTTAGCGACGACTAGATTTTTCAGTTTGCCACAACCAATATAAATAAGGTCATAGTTAAAATTAAGTTTGTCATTAATGCTTTTCTTATCTATTTGATAGGGAATGTTAGCTTTAATGAAATAATAAGTAATAACACTAATATTACCACTATCACCATATAAATCTAGTAAATCATCATATAACCATAGGATATTTATCTTTTTCATGTTTTCCTCATTTTACCGCTTCAATTACTGATTTAGCGTCATATAGTTCGCTTAGAAAGCAAATTGTGCCTTTTGTCATAGCAAGCAATGGTTTGATATTATTGATCTTTGGTTCAATTAATAACCTCGTTTCATCAAAGCCAGCCAATTTTAATCTAAATGCTAGATCATAAGCTCTTTCACCAGTACATACAACACTATCAAGATGATCCTTTAACTTCTCAAAACTAATATCATAAAGCCATGTTGTATCTTTGTGGAAAGTGTGGTTAATATTATTAACCACAATGATCGCACTTTTTTGTTCACTCATATTTAACAGATAAGCAATAGACTGATCATATGATACAGGATTTTGATTCTTAGAAAGGATCATCAAAGCTTTACGATCACCTATAAAGAATTCTTTGTAGCGTTGTTCCATGATAGTAAAGCGTCCAGCAATTTGACAAGCCGATTTGATATCTAATCCTAATTCACAAACCGTCGCAACAGCTGCTGTTACATTTAGAATATTGAAGATGCTCTTAAAATTGGTTGAGCAAGCTTGCTCATTGATCTTAAAATCACCACTTAATAGATCAACGTCTTTGGCCAGATACTTAGCAAGAGGTGTTTTATACCCACAATTATCGCAATAAAATTTACCGATATGATTATAATGAAAGTACTCATATGACAAACGATGATAACACCTTGGACATACCTTAGCGTCATGGGTGATGTTAATAGCGTCTTTTGCTGAATGTTCAGTATTAGCTAAACCATAATAAATACGCTTGTTATTGATAGCTAGATCGGCACTGATGGGATCATTAGCGTTTAAGATAAGTTTTACTGTTGGCGCAATTGCTTCTTCAAGCTTATTGATAATGACATCGATATTGCCGTTTCTTGTCAACTGATCACGAAATAGATTTGTACATATTAAATAATCAGGAGCGAAATCCTTGAATATTAAACGCGAAAAACGCTCATCTACTTCAAGAACAACAAAATCAGCGTCAACACTACCTTTGAAATCGGCATGATTGATCAAAGTTGTACTAACACCACCGGTAAGATTTGAGCCTTTTTGATTAGAGATAACTGTATGACCCGCTTGACTTAAGATGAAGGTAAGGATGTTGGTAGTTGTTGTTTTGCCATTACTGCCAGTTACAGCGATCACTTTTCCATTGAAATGAAACTTAGCTAAAAGCTTTGGATCAATCTTCAGCGCTAAATCGCCTGGTAAGTTAGTTCCCTTACCATTAATTTTTCCAATCGTACTCAGTATTTTACCAACAATCAAAGCTAAGATAAAGCGCATATTACATCCATCCTTTATACTTTAATTTTAGCACAGAGTTATGTTAGCTTCTATTGTTTAGTTAGTATGAATACAACATTATTGTTATTCTTTTGTGTTTATTTTGATTATGTTATGATAGACGTATAGGATAAGGAGCGATACGAATGCCTAAAAAACCATTAGTTGCACTTATGTATGATTTTGATAAAACGTTATCTCCGCGCGATATGCAAGAATATTCCTTTATTCCAGCTTTAAATATGGAGGCAGATGATTTTTGGGAGAAATGTTCAGTTTTAACAAAGAAACATAATATGGATCAAATCTTGTCATACATGTTTGTCATGTTACAAGAAGCTGAAAAAAGTGGAATGTACTTAAATAAAGATGAATTTCGTAACTTAGGAAAAGCAGTACAATTGTTTGATGGCGTTGAAACGTGGTTTGAGCGAATTAATCAATATGGTGATAGTATTGGTTTGAAAGTCGAGCATTATATCTTATCATCAGGCTTAAAAGAGATCATTGAAGCTACTAAGATTGCGAAAGAATTCAAAAAAATCTACGCTAGTGAATATTGTTATAACGAATATGAAGAACCAATTTGGCCAGCTATGGCGGTCAACTATACTAGTAAGACGCAATTTTTATTTAGAATAAATAAGGGAGTCTTAGAAGTTACGGAAAATGATGAACTTAACGCTTCAATGGCCGAAGAAAATAAGCGTATCAGTTTCAAAAATATGATCTATATTGGGGATGGTTTTACTGATGTTCCTTGTATGAAGCTTGTTAAAAGTAATGGTGGTCATTCAATCGCTGTCTATCAAAATAATGCTAAGGAAGTTGCTAATAATATGATCTTGAATAATCGGGTTGACTTTGTCTTACCAACTGATTATACCGAAGATAGTCAACTACAACAGGCTGTTTGTGCAATTTTAGACGAAATTAGAGCCGACGAGAACATTCAAGCAATCCATCTGGCACATGTAAAAGCCGCACAAGATGAAATAAATCAAAGATAAATAAAGCATCCAATGAAGGATGCTTTTTTACAAGCTAAAGTTGTGCGTGTTGATAATGAATGCATATCTATGACAACTGTATAAACATCTCTCTTTGTGTTTCTTGCATATTGAATAACTAGTGAAAGCACATTAAGTGATATTTCTAATATGACCAAAGTAATATATATACAATCATGATAAAATATAACCAACGGAGATAAGTTATGATAATAAAGGGAGAAAACATTTATTTTGAAGATGGTATACGTTCGGGTTATTTAATTATAGAAAAGGGCGTTATCAAGCAGTTTTTGCCTATTGAGTCAAAGATTGAGGCTGATGTAGACTATAAAGACAACTTAATCTTGCCTGGTATCTTTGACACGCATAATCATGGCACGATGGGTTATTCATTAATGCATGTCGAAAATGATGTAAAAGCCCAAGTAAGAGGTTATTTAAAGGGTATCGCATCACTAGGTGTTACGAGTGTGTTGGCGACGGCCGATCATCATATAATTAAAGAAGTAGTTGAAGTAGCTAAGGAACCATTGATGGGAGCTCGTATTGTTGGTATCCACTCGGAAGGGCCTTATTTAAATCGGGTAGGGGAAAATGATATTTATAAAGGATATCCGGATATCGATATGAAGGTTGTCATTAAAATGGTTGAAGATGCTGATGGGCTACTAAAGTTAGTGGCTATTGCTCCTGAGATCCCAGGTAGTCAAAAAGTAATTGATTACTTAGCAAGCAAAGGAATAAGAACAGCTTACGCTCACAGTGATTACGACTTTAAGCAAGCAAATGAAGCTTTCGCTAATGGAATTACAGTTTCTACTCATACCGCAAATATCATGAGTGGTATTCACCATCGTCATATGGGAGGGTTAGGTGCTTGTTTATTAAATGACAATGTCTTTTGTGAGATAATCTGTGATGGAATGCTGATCTCGGCTGAAATGCTTGAGATTATGTTTAAAGTCAAATCTTATGATAAGTTCATGATGATCTCTGACAGTTTACCAACAGCTGGTGCACCTCAGGGCAAATACAAATTTATTAGCTTTGGCTATACTGATATTGTCAATATCACAGTTGATGGACTGTGTTTAACTGAATCTGGCGCCTTAGCTGGTAGTACTAAACCGGTTATCTATGGTATTAAGTATCTGTATGAAAAGCTTCATATACCTCTTGAAACGATCATCAAGATGTCCTCATTAAATCCAAGTCAAGTTTATGGGGTAAGTGCTCATAAAGGTTCGATCAAGACCTCTAAAGATGCGGATCTTATCGTAGTAGATCCAGCATTTAATGTATTAGCAACCTACGTTGAAGGCCAAAAAGTCTTTGATATAAATGACAATGAAAACCTTTTTAATCCTGAATACCTAAGTAAGTATCAAATACTATAGAGTTATATTTTCATATTAAAAGGGCACTCTATAAACTGAGTGCTCTTTTAATTAATCATTTTTCTCTTCCATATTAATCACTTTTGGAAATTCTTGTTCAAAGTCGGTGATGATTTTGAGTAGTTGACCATGAATCCTGGTAATATCTACGGTTGATATCCAATAAGTCAGATCAATGTCAATTGACCCATACTGATGAGCTAAGCGATTGCGGAAACTACGCATATGTGACCACGGTAGATTAGAAAAGTAATCTTTAAAATCATTTGTCAGTTTGTTTGCCAGTTCACCGATTTGGATCAAACCCATACTTATTGCATACTGGTACTCACAATCATTAGTGAAAGCTACTTGATCACTATCATGACTCTTGTGGATATCAATGATCAACTCGCAATAATATAAGATCAGTTTAAGGGTGCCATAGTTTGTCATATACTAATACCTTCCCTTCTCTGATTTCATTTTTGACTATTTCATTGATCGCAAAGATATTGATAACATCAACTCCTTTACGAAAATATCGTTCAAGTTCATCAACATAACCAATACGATCTAAACCGACACAAGCACCAAAATCAACCAAAAAATCTAGATCTGAAAAGCGATCAGGATTATGATAAGCATAATCACCAAACAAGTATACAAGGTTAATATTGTATTTGGGTGATATAAGTCGTAAGCCTTGTTTGATCTGATGCATTTGTAAAATCTTACGATTATCATCATAAGGATGGTTTGAATAAGATTTTTTCATAAATAAACGATACTTATGGTAATTCATATTAGATATCACTAAATCCTAATGGTATAAAATTAGATTGGCAGGGATTACCATGCGCGTAATAGATGATCTTTTTATTAAGATCCATTATGATCGCATGATTAGTACCAAGTTGCTTAATAGTCGGTAAACTCTCATCAGCGTGAACACATATTGATTTAGGATAACCACGATGATCTTTAAAAATATCTTTGATCATTGCTAAATGCCATATCTTGTTTTCTTCAAGCATATACTTAGCGCTAGCATAGCGTACAAAGGTACTGCCAGAGGTTTTATTGAGATCTCTAACATTCATATCAGTGTTTAGTAAATGATTGGTGTGAAAGATAATACCATTATTTGGATAGTAAACAGCAGTGTTTTTAGATGTTAGTTCGATCCCTAATGCTAGACCATCTTTAGAACTTATGATCAAATTACAAGCACAAGGTATGGGAAAAGTAACTGCTTGTTGATATGCGACATCTAAACTAAAGCTATCAAGGATCTTACGCATTCTAACATGAAGCGGTACTCCTTTACTTGATCCCCCATCAGTATTAAGAGCGTTAAGAGTCAAACCAAGCCCAGAAGTGTTTAGTCCTTTACCACCAATCATACCAGCCTCAACGATCATCATGATAGCGTTAGGTTGTACTATTTCAAGTAGAACAACATTATCCTTTTGTGATGAAGCGAAGTCCCAACTTTGGCAAGCGTAAACCGTACGCTCACTATTAGCAGACGATAAAAAGGTGATAGCGGTGCATTCATTGGCTTTATCACTATATGTGTTAAAAAGTATCTCACTACGACAGTTTAAGAGTAACACATCAGCGTACGCTACATTAGCTCCCTTTGCGATACCCTTGATCTCATCAATATAATCGCTATTACACGCTAAAATAACATCTTCATAAGATAGAGCAATCATGCGACTTTTCTCTATTGATAAGTTTTTACGATCTTGCATTAGTTGATGATAATTATTGATGTTTTTTATGATCAACTCACTTGCTTGCTTACCATAACTAAGACCACGATCGTAAGCATTTCCTGAGACTCTTATTCGGGGAATTTTCATTGATTTTATCTCTTTTCTTTACTATTTCATTCTATTACATTTAAGTAATACTCTCAAGTTTGATCAAGAGTTGATATTTGATTTATACAAACTTTATCATATAATATTTCTAAGGAGATTTTATGTTCAATATAACCGAATATGTTAATACTTGCATGTTAGAGTTTAATGATCATCCCTTTAGTGCGGTTGATAGTTTAGTCTTGTCACAGTTTTGTTATTTGCGTTTGGATAAAATATTCACTGAAATAAAAACAAATCAAGACAAGATATATATTAAGGACTTGTTTCGGTCGGAACATTTTGATTCGATGTTATACAATGTTTGGGCGCCTGATGATAATAAAAAACTATTGATTGCTTTGGCTGCTAGTCCGCGCTTTAGAGATATTATGATTGATCATTATGTTAATTATATAGATGAAAAAAGCGAGTTGCAATTTTCCGCAATCACGTGTTTTTTACCAAATGATATCACTTATATTGCTTATCGAGGGACTGATGCTACTTTGATCGGATGGAAGGAAGATTTTAATATGTCTTTCACAATGCCGGTACCAGCCCAAGAAGAAGCACTGCTTTATCTTGAAAAGATTAGTAAAGATACTTTCAATAACATTATTCTTGGTGGCCATTCAAAAGGTGGCAACTTAGCTATTTATGCTGGCATGTTTGCAAGTGAAGCTATCAAGCAAAGATTGATCGGTATATATAGTCATGATGGACCAGGTTTTAATAAAGATGTTATCAACAGTCAAACTTATCAAAGTATCACTCATTTGATAAATAAGACTATTCCGCAATCATCATTTATTGGTTTGTTGCTTGAAAATCAAAACCACTATGAAGTTGTAAAAAGTGCAAGCTTTTGGTTTTATCAACATGATCCATTTTCATGGGAAATCAAAGATAATGATTTCATCTATGTCGACAAACTAACAAACGCTGCTAAGTATACCAACAAAACAATCAACGACTGGTTAAATACAGCTTCAACAGAAGAAAGAGAATTGTTTATTGAGACTTTATATAATGTAATAAAGGCAACCGAAGCCAAAACGATTCATGATCTGGGAAAGGACATTATTCAAGAAGGGAAAAATGTCTTAGCAGCAATCAATGATGTTGATGATAAAACAAAGAAATTTGTTATGCAAGCAATCAAAGAACTTGTTGGCTTATCTTTGAAGAACTTAGTTCCATCCATACCTAAGAAAGGAATTAACCATGATACTGAAGACGATAATGATAATTGATCAGATTAATAAGATCGATCAATTAAAGACCAAGATCGCTAACTTAAAAGAGTATGTTAATGAGCACCATCATCAATTAATATTAGAAGTGGTAGTGATGGGAAGTGCAGTCAGTCACTTTGATACAATTGATGAAAATGATGAGTTAGTAAATAGTGATATGCAAATAGCTTTATGTAATAATTCTTTAAAAGGAAATGGTATAGAACCAATCAGTAAATTTAACATTCATACAGTAACTGCTGGTATTGGTGAGATATTAACTAAGAAAGCTGAAGGTTGGCAAGATTTTTTGATCATTTGATAATTAATATATATACAAATATGGTAATATTATCTTAATGGAGGGTTATTATGATAATAAAAGGAAAAAATATTTATTTTGAGGATGGCGTTAAATCAGGCTTTTTAAAAATAGAAGATGGTAAGATTTCAGAGTTCTTTAGTGAAGATGCAAACCTAAAGGCAGATGTTGATTATCAAGACAACTTGATCATCCCTGGTATCTTTGATACGCATAATCATGGAACGATGGGTTATTCATTAATGCAAAGTAATGAAAGTGATATCAAAGCACAAGTAAGAGGTTATCTTAAAGGAGTAGCTTCACAAGGTGTTACTAATGTATTACCTACAGCTGATTATCGTATCATTAAAGATGTAGCAGAGGTTGCTTCTGAAGATTTAATAGGTGCTAGGATCATTGGTATTCATTCAGAAGGGCCTTATTTAAATCGAGTCGGTGAAAAAGGAATTTATAAAGGCTTTCCTGATATTGATATGAATGTTGTCGCAAAAATGTATGATGATTCAAAAGGTTTATTAAAATTAGTAGCGATTGCTCCAGAAATACCTGATAGTGATAAAGCGATCAAGTATCTTGTAGAAAAAGGGGTAAGAGTCGCATATGCGCATAGTGATCTAAATTTCCATGAAGCAAATGAAGCGTTTAAAAGTGGAATAACCGTTTCAACCCATACTGCTAATGTTATGACTGGCATCCATCATCGCGTTATGGGAGGATTAGGTGCTTGTTTATTAAATGATAATATAGAATGTGAAGTTATATGTGATTGCCTTCATGTTAGTGCTGAAATGCTTGAGATCATGTTTAGAGTTAAAAACTATGATAAATTCATGATGATATCAGACTCTACCCCACCATCAGGAGCTCCAATTGGAAAATACTCTTTTGGCTCTTTTGGTAATGTTGAGGTAACTCCTGAAGGATTCTGTTTAACTGAAACAGGTCGTTTAGCTGGTAGTACTAAACCAGTAATTTATGGTATCAAGTGTTTATATGAGAAACTACACATTCCGCTTGAAACAATCATCAAGATGGCTTCACTTAATCCAAGTAAAGTATATGGCGTAGCTGATCGTAAAGGTTCAATCAAGGTTGGAAAAGACGCTGATCTTGTAGTTGTTGATACTGAGTTTAATGTATTATCAACATATGTAGAGGGAAAGAAAGTCTTTGATAAAGCTGATAATCTAGACTTGTTTAATCCTGAATATCTTGAAAAATACAGAGTTGCATAATGAAAAAGGTGAGGTCAACCTCACCTTTTTTTCGCTTATTTTTAATTATCGTTCACTTTTGTAGAGCTGGGTATGATTGGTGAAGAAATCAACTCTTTATGGTGAGAACCATCACTATCATAGATCATTATTACGCCTTGTCTTATTGTATAACAATCACCAATATAGTAATGATGAGTAATCTCAAACGGTTCGTCGTTAACATTCCACCCAATTGTTTGCTTAAGTAAAGCAATGTGAGATGTACCTATTATTTTTTCTTGATAAGCATCTGGCAAACAAGCCGATATTTCAGTATATCCATATGAACGACTAATACCGATTTTGTTTACGTAATCATTAAATGAGCCGTCGAGCGCTTTAATATCAATATGAGATAGAATCTTATAATTGATGTAAGTGTAAGAAAGCGCTATTAGTCTATCATCGGCAAAACGTTTCCTGATAAAGAAATGTACATAATCATCTTCTTCGATGTTCAATGAGTTCATAACTTCAGGAACATCTTTTCCTTTCATGATACGATAATCAATTAGCTCTGTTTTGGGTATCATGTTGGCTAAGATAATATCGTCAGTAAAACTATTACTTGTCTTAATAAAAGGTTTTGAGATTTTTTGCATATATTCATTTGAAATAAAAGAGCCCTTACCTTGGATTCTTGTAATATAACCCTTTACAGATAGTTCAGTTAAAGCCTTATTTATAGTCATGCGACTTGAAGAAAAGGTAGAACAGAGATCCACTTCATTTGGTATTTGATCTCCTGGTTTTAGTTCTCCACCTTTAATCTTGTTAATGTAGTAATCAATAATCATCAAGTATTTTGCTTGTTTTGCCACAATTATTCACCTAATTTCTTGTCTTGTTTATAATAATATTGTATATACAAGAAATGATAATTACAAGGCAAACTCGCAGATTTGTCTGCGAGTTTGTATAGTTTATTGGTTTTTTGGATAATGAGATGATACTGACCTATTTTTTATAGGACTTACTTTTGTATCAATCCCAACATCTTCACAAATTAACGCACTTAATACTTGAAATGGAACTACATAAAGGATTGGCGAAAGCAAATTATTCGTTTTTATACTGAACTTTAAATCGCGATTAGTTACAACAATGTTTTCACTTGTAACAACAAATACATGCTCAGTAAAAACATCACGCATATAGTTAACTACTTCAACTCCTCTTGTAAATTCGACACCTTCGGACAAGATATAAAATGCGAAGTTATCTTTATTGTAGGCTCTTAAAGGCCCGTGTAATTGTTCTTCCATTTCATATCCCGTGCATGGTTTAGCATATGTTTCAAAAAACTTTAGACGTGCTTCAAGTGCGGTCGGGTAATTCATGCCATAACCAGCAATCGCTGATTTTTTCATAGTTAAGAACTCTGCCTTGTTACGATTATACCAATCAATTGATTCTTGTACAGCAATCGTAAGATCATTTGCTAAGTTTTTAGCATCGTTATCTAATTTGGCATACTCATTTTCGTTTATTATTCTTTTTGCTTTAGCGATTTCAAGAGCAATAATATAAAATTGGTAAATTGTTCCAGTGTATCCTCTAGTTTCTGGTCCAATTTCTTCTTCTTCACAAACCAAATGACAGTAGGCATCAGTTAAAGTTTCGATAACACTATTAAGTTGTTCTGAAACTCCAATTGTAAAGAAGCCTTCTTTTTTTGCTCTAACAACAGCTTCACAAGTAGATATGCTATCTCCGTGCTGAGAAAATCCGATAACACAAATTTCTTCATTTTTAAATGAACCACTTGGATTGATCATTTCGTGATTTGTGAATATAGTTGGTATGCAAGCGATCCCTTCAATTTTTAGTAAATTAACAAAAATGTTGCGAATGACTAGTGCAACGTGATGAGAAGTCCCTGAGCCTAAAAAGTAAACCTTCTTAAAATCGTTCTTAACGAATAAATCAACAAAAGGTTGAAGGTACTCGTCTTTAATATTATAAGTTTTTTTGAGAATTCTAGGAGTGTCTTTAACATGTCCTATCATTGATAATTTTTCCATAATTTGCCTCCGTTTTATTTGATGTTATATAAATATTAATAGCGCAACATTATATTAGCATATATTAAATCAATTTGTAAATAAGAAAATATATACAAAATATCAATTTTAATAAGATAATATTAGATAATTGCTTTGTTAATGACAAAGTTAATACAAATCATTTATTGAAAATAGTGTTAAATCATATAAATATATATTTTATATTGCTAATATTGCAGGTTGTGCTTATAATATGTATATAGTTAATAGCGCACAATCAGTAAGGAGAAGAAATCAATGAATCATATTGTACTAGCATCGCATAGTAAAATGGCAGAAGGAATAGCTGAAACTGTAATGTTTTTTTTACCTAATTCGAGATTAACTATTCTTGAACAAACGGTAAACGATGATGGATTTGAACAGAAAGTGATCAATGTTTTAGAATCAAATACAGATAAAAACATTATTGTCTTTACGGATCTTTATGGGGGATCGGTAAATCAGATTTTTTTTCGGCAACTTGTTAACTACAAATTTCATTTAGTTACAGGAATGAACTTAGCTTTAATATTAGAATGTGCAATGATGATTGATGATATTAATAAGGATTCTTTACGTAACATTATTCTTGAGGCAAGAAATCAAATAAGTTACATGAATGACCTTTTTAATACTGTTACTGATGATTGAAAGGAGGAGATGTTTTGATTAGTTTGTTAAGAGTAGATGGTCGACTTATACATGGAATGATTACAGTGCCGTGGTGTGGAGCATTGAAACCAGATTGCTTAATTGTTGTCAATGATAAAGCAGCTAATGATCCAGTTCATACAATGACATTGAAACTAGCTAAACCGGCTAATGTTGATGTTTTTATTTGGACTCATGAAAAAGCATACGATAGGCTTAACGGACCAAAGTTTAAGAATCGCAAATGTTTTATTACATGTGCAACAATAGTTGATGCAGAAAAACTAGTTAATAATGTACCTGATATTAAAAAGTTGAATATCGGTCCAGAAGTTGATGAGAAAGGTGGAAGAATTACAGAGGGAAAAGAGAATTTTCATAATGTATACATATCTAAAGAGGGTTATGAAATTCTTAAAAGGATACACACTAAAGGTGTAGAGATATTCGCTCAAGTGACACCCATGGTAGAGAGAGTGGATTTTACTGAAATTGCAAACAGATTTGAAAAATAAGGAGGAAAAATCATGTTATTGAATGCAATATTAGTGGGTTTAGTTGCTGGTTATGGCAGAATTGAGCAGTCATGGTTCGGACAGCAAATGATAGCAAGACCCATTTGGTTATGTACATTGGTTGGTTTAGTTCTTGGTGATTTAAAAACGGGGATAATAATTGGTGGTACACTTGAACTTATTTGGGCAGGTGTTGTACAAGTTGGAGCAACTCCGACTGAAGTAGTTAGTGGTAGTGTTTTAGCAGCTGCTTTATGTATACAAAGCGGCTTAAGTGTAGAAGAAGCTGTTGTTATTGCCATTCCTGTTGCAACATTAGCAGGTGTAATGAATACAATGATAACATCTTTGAATACAGTTTTATGGTCTCCAGTAACAAATAAAGCAGTTGAAGATGGTAATGCCAAAACGATTTGGTTTACTGGAATCGCTGGTGGACTCGTGTACTTTATTGTTTATTTTGTGATTATTGCATTAGCTTTTATGGCAGGATCTGCTGCTATTCAAACATTTATCGATAAAATACCTATGTTAGTTCGAAATGGTTTAACTAATGCCAGTAGATTATTACCGGCAATAGGTGTCGCTGTATTACTCAAATTTACATTTGATATGAAATATGCAGGTTTCTTTGCTTTAGGATTTGTGTTAGCTGCGTACTTAGGTTTAGGTAGTATGGCGCTTGCATTGATTGGTGGTATTAGTGCGTTTATTTATTACCAGTTAAAACCAAATAGAGTTGAGGAGGAAGACTAATATGAGTGAGAAGAAACTAGATAGAAGTTTATTAACAAAAGTCTTTTGGCGATCATATCAAGCCTTAGGTTGCTATTCCTATGATAAACAACAAGGTATTGCTTATATGAGAGCATTGCTTCCAGTGTTAGAGAAGCTTTACCCAGATCAAGAAGACTATAAAGAAGCTTTAAGAAGACATAACTCCATGTTTAATACAACTTGTGCATTTGTTCCTTTTTGCTTAGGAATCACTTGTGCTCAAGAAGAAGAATTCGCAAACTCAGAAAAGGGATCAATGACACCAGAAAGTATTCAAAGTGTTAAAATTGCATTAATGGGTCCTCTTGCAGGAATTGGTGACTCTTTTTTCTGGGGAACTTTCAGAGTAATAGGTGTTGGTATTGGTGCGCCGATGGCAGCGGCTGGCAATTTTGTTGGTGTCATACTATATTTACTCATTAATTTAATTCCCTCAACACTTACTCGTTGGTATGGATTCTGGCTAGGTTATAAAGGTGGAACGAATTTCTTGTTTAAGATGCAACTAGATGGAACGCTTGATAAGTTGACTGAAGCAGCTAAGATTCTTGCTTTAACTGTAATTGGTGGGTTGGTAGTTTCAAATGTTCGTGTACCTGTTGCGATGGTAATACAAATGGGTGGAGGTTCATTGGATATTGCTGCAACTTTGAACGGTATAATGCCTAATTTATTACCATTATTGCTAAGTATTTATGTTTATCACTTAATTCAAAAAGGGATGAAAATAAACACGATAACATATGTAATACTAATAGTTGGAATACTGCTTACAGCTATCGGCTTTTTCGGATAGAAACAGTTAGAAGAGTGTATCAACACTCTTCTTTCTTTAGGAGATAATATGGATACTCAAATTATTCTTGTATTGATGTTGTTAAGTGTTCTTTTAGTGGGATTTCAAAAAAAGAAAATTACGGAGTTCTTTTTGTTAGATTTACATAAAACATATAAAGAAAATGTTGATATGTTTTTTAATAAAATAGATAGTTTTGCTGGACGTCTAATTTTACCAACATTTACTCGTGAACTTATGAAGTTGAATCACTATATAAAAACAAATGATAAAAAAGAAGTAGATTTAATATCTGAAATGATGCGTAAAATGAAGTTGAGAAACAGTGATAATGTCGCATTGTCACAGAAACTATTCGCTTATTATCTTGAAAATGACTACTATAGTCAAGCTGAAAAAAATTTTAGAATGCTGCAAAAGATAACAAAAAACAGTAGCGATATACAAACAAAAATTTTACTTTATGATATGGATTTAGCATTCGATGTACATGCAAACAAAAATGTTAATAGAATAACTGAATTGACAGAACTGATCAATGATGTTAAAGATAATGAGATGAGATCAATTTATTATTATCGTTTAGCAATTTTGTATAAAGTAACGGGAGACTTTAATAGATATATATCATCTTTGCAAAAAGCGAATGAACTGACTAGTAACTATGCTAGTAAGAAGAAGATATCTCAGATTATTAAAGAGGAAGAATGTGTTAAGTAAGATAAAAGCAGTTTTATTTGATCTGGATGGAGTGTTAGTAAATTCAGAAGTTGTAAAACATTTAGTTATCAAAGATTTCATAGAAGAAAAGGGCTATGATATTGATCATAGACTCTTTTTTTCATTGATAGGATCTCACAGTTCGCTCAATACTTGGGATGAGATCTTTGATCAAATTGATGAGCATATTGTTGATCAAAAGACATTCTTAAATGAGTTTGCTATGTATAGTAAAGCAATCATAGCGAGTATCGATTTTGGTAAGTATAAGATGCCATATATTGAAAAAGTGCTCGAGTTATTTAAGAAAAGCGGTATTAAGTTAGCCTGTGCATCAAGTAGTAGTATTGATTACATCTATCGGTTACTTGATCAGTGTATGATAAAAGAGTATTTTGATGTTATTGTTTCAGGTGATGATTTTAGTTTAAGTAAACCTGATCCAGAAATATATCTGCATTGTGCCTATAAGTTAGCAGTTAACTCAAATGAATGCATGGTAATTGAAGATTCTCCTTATGGAATTATGGCAGGTAAAGCTGCCGGTATGCCAGTTGTGGCATATAAAGAAGAGTATTTTGGTTTAGATCAATCGAAAGCTGACTACAAGATATCCAGTTATCTAGAACTGATTGACCTTTTTCAACAGAAATGATTATTCAATACTGATCTCACATATTAACACATCATGATCAAAATCGCTTTTCGCTCTAGGTTGTAGTTGACTGAAAAAAACATCACCCTTAACGATAAAGCCGTTATCGTTAATGATCGCAAAAATATCGTTTAAGTGTTCCCTTAATAAGGGAACTTCTTTTTTCTTTTCAATCCATGTTCTTAATACTTTCCTTTTAGGAATGATCTCATAGGCACGTTTAATTCCTTTAAGCTCACTATATGCCATAATACCAATATCGTTAGGATAAATGGTTATGTTTTGATCAGTAAAAAGTTCTTTTTTAATACGGAAATAATATGAGTATATTGGATAATCATCATACATTTCAGAAATAGGATTATTGATATCAATCTCATCATAATCACTTGAGTTTGATGGATAAATGATAATAGGTTTTCGTTGATAAATGTGATATTTTATGTCATTTTGATATTCGTTAAGTGATTGTAACATTTGTGAGGATACCTCAATACGCTTATCGATAAAGTGACGTTCATGCTTTAATTTTTCTACATGTGCTTTTAATTGATCAACCCCTTTATTCATGAGATGTTCGCAAAACATTGCTTGACATGTTTTTAAGCTGATACCAAGATTAGTATAAATTTTGATCATAATGATCGTTTTACAATCTTCAAAAGTATATAAACGATAATTGTTATTGGGATCACGCTTTGGATTTAGTAATCCCATCTTTTCATAAAAACGAATCATATCCGTTGAAACGCCGACTGCTCTAGATATTTGTTTGATAGTATATAAATGCATAATTCACCTCTGTGAATATTCTAACATTTTCTTCTTTACATTGGAACTGTTCCAAGCTTTATACTGAAAGAGATTGTTAAATCAATCACAAAGGAGGACAGAATGAAGAAGTTATTAAAGTTGATTTTATGTTCACTTCTAGCGGTTACTTTACTTGCTTGCTCAAGCAAAGATAAGTTAACTGATGGAACGTATACTTCTTTACAGACTGGTTATGGGGGTGAGGTTGTAATTACCTTAACGATAGAAAAAGGTAAGATCGCTACTGTTGAATTAATCGGTAATAAAGAGACACCATCAATCGGTATAGCTGCGTTTGAAGATTTAGAGCAAGCTATTTTAAAAGCTCAAAGCGCAAAGATTGATTTGGTATCAGGTGCAACTGTTACAAGTAGAGCAGTCGCAGCTGGCGTACAAGACTGTTTAGATCAAGCAGCAGGTAAAACCGAAAAGAAAACTGTAGCCATGGCAGATGGCGTTTATACTGCTAAAGCTTGGGGTTTTGCGACAAACTATGCGGTAACAGTTGAAGTTGAAGTCAAAGATAATAAGATGATTTCGATTGAAGTTGTTGATCATGGTGAAACCGAGCCAATCTTGAACTCGGCAATTGAAAAGATGATTCCGAAAATGATCTTAGAGCAATCAGTTAAAGTAGATGCGATCACTGGTGCTACAACATCAAGTAACGCTATAAAACTAGCGACAGAAGATTGCTTGATTCAAGCAATTGAAGCTAAGGGTGGATCGGCATCTGATGTTTCAGTATTCTATAAGATGACAAAGTACTCAGATGAAGAAGTAGTAATTGATACTGATATTATTGTTGTTGGTATGGGTGGTTCTGGTTTAGCAGCAGCTACAACAGCGGCTGAAACTTTATATAACAAATATGGACAAGATAGTTCAAAGGTTAAGGTGTTTGCGATTGATAAAGCAGGCAAATATGGTGGTACATCAGCGACCACAACTTCACCAATGTCCATTAATCCATCATATTTTGTTGATCAAAATAATGGTGAAGACTATGTTGATGCTGAAGAATTAAAAGCAGCATGGCTTGCTTATACTGAAGGTGATGCTAAAGAATGGGCAATTGATGTCATGATGGAAAGATCAGGAGAATCAGTTGATTACTTGATTGAAAAAGGCTTTATCTTTGGTGCACCAACACAAGGTTTATCTGAACCATATCGTGTTTGTGTTAACTATGGTGGCGGATTTGGTACTAGTAAAACTGAAATAGGCACTTATTTTGATAAGTTAGTTAATGAATTTGTTGATTATGGTGGCGAGTATATGATCGAAGTTGAAGCAACAGATCTTATTCAAGATGCTGATGGTGCCATCATTGGTGTTATCGCTAAAGGTGCTGATGGTACATCATATACCATTAACGCAAAAGCTGTAATTCTTGCTACTGGTGGTTTTGCTGGTAGTGCTGAAATGACACAGAAGTATTTAAGTGATGAGTATTATCCTTTAAGTCCTGGTGAATGGAAAGTTTATGGCATGACACAAAACGATGGTAAGATGATTCAAGCTGCGATTGATAAAGGAGCAGCAACTTACAATATCGGCGTTCCGCCAGTTAGTCATATTGGTGGTGCTGTTAATATCATGCGTGATTATCCGATCATTACTATCGAAGGTTCATTTGATTTCTGGACTGGTAGAGAAAGTACAACATCATTAAATGATTTGACCATGATGATGGCTATCGCTCCTAATGCATTAGCAGTTAATCGTGATGGTGTTAGATTTGTTGATGAGACAACATTAGCTGTTTATAGTAATTGGCAAGCTGGATCATCATTCTATACTATTTGGTCAAAAGAAATGATCGATGAAATTGTTAACATTGGACTACGTTTCCAATCAATCGGTATCTTCATTAATCAAGGTGGATTACCGGCATTAACGCCAATCCCTGAAGCATATGAAGTACTTGATACTGCAGTTAAAAACGGAATTGCGATCAAAGCTGATAGCTTAGAAGAACTTGCTAGCAAGCTTAATATTGATCCATCTGTCTTAGCAAAAACAGTTAGCGACTATAACGCATATTGTGATACTAAAACTGATCCAGTAGATGGCATTATCAAAAGTGAAACCGTCTATGGTATCGGTGGGCCAGTCGTAACTGATCAAGATACATTCCAAAAAGTTGAAGGCGAAGGACCTTACTATGCAATAGTTGGAGCTCCTTGGATCTACTCAACGGTAGGTGGTCTTGATGTTAATGAAAACTTCCAGGTACTGACTTCTAGTGGCAGACCAATCAAAGGTTTATATGCCGTCGGCACTGATTCAATGGGTGTACTATTCACTGAAAAGAAAGAATATGTCGCTTATGGTGGTGCAGCTCAAGGATGGGCATTTACGTCAGGATACTTAGCTGGTCCGATCGTAGCATTAGAAGTAAGCAAGTAGCGGAATAGAGAATAAATACCACGAAGATTTCCTCCCAGAATTCTTATCCGTGGTATTTTTCTTTTTTGTATTGACATGATTAACATATAAGTTGATAATGAAAATACAAAGACTAATCAAGCGGAAAGATAAATATGTCAATTAAAGGCAAATAGACAGATGAACATGTAATTATTAAAAAGCATGTTTTTATTTTGTGAATATTTAACAACGCGATGATTAAAGCCGGAGCTGAAAAAATGAAAAAAAGAATGACTTTAGCCTTACTAATACTAAGCGTATTATTAACCGCTTGTGGTAGTAGTAAAGGTAGTAACACCCACGATTATATCGTTTACCAAAAAGAGAACACTTTAATACTGCAAGAGCTTAGTGATGATAAAATAACAGTCATAAATGATAACATAAGTGGAACAGAATACATGTATGATCGTCTAGCACTAAAAATCTTGCAATCAAAAGACAAGAGTATTTTAGTTTATCCGATATTGTCCGATTATAGTACAGCTAGTTTTTATCGCTATGATGTAGATAAGAAAACAGAGAAACTTATAGGAGAAAATATTATTTCGTATGATTTCTTTAGTAATGAAGATTGTACAAAATTCATCTATAGCAAAAACACTGATAGTGGCTTGGCATTAGTCTATAATGACATGCAAAAAGAAACGATGATCAGTACTAATTTAAATCGTATCTATCATATTACTAGTGATCTTAGTAAAGTTTTATATAGCAACAATGATTCTATGGCATATCTATTTGATGTAAATACAAATAACAGTAGAATGATCACTGATGATTATTATGTCTATGGTTGGACTAATGATCTCAGTGTTATCTATCATGAAGAATATAGTGATGTTGTTACCAGTAAAGACGGTGTAACAGAGCGTTTTATCTATCAAGTGGATAGATATAGCTTTGACACTATGAATAAAGTAACTTTCTATAGAGATACAATGAACTTAGCAGGTATTAAACTAAGTGATGTCATTGAAGATGATGTATACGCTTTTGATCTAAGTGCTTCAAAACCTAATGTTAATGATTATAGTGATATTAATCAGTATTTTCAAGATGATATGGAGTATGAAGCAATTGCTGAGCATCATGCTGTAAGAGCTAAAATGGCTAATAATGAAGAAGTGCGCTACATCATGTATAAAGCTTTGGGAGTTGGTAATGATTACTATGATTATATTACGACCAATACCTTGATGAATGTATATCTATTTCCAACAGAACTTAGTAAAGACGAAACTATTTTAGTTGTAGGTAAATCATATTTTGTTGATGTTGATCGTTATGGTAAAACTATGATGAGCGATATTTATTCATCAAGTGATTTCTGGCTAGCAAAAGATATCGCTTATCAATATCGTGATAAAGAGAATATAAGAGTTGAATCATATAAAAATGGCAGTAGTCATTATATTGATATTCCAGCAGCTTATATAAACGAGTCTAATTTTGCTTGGGCAATCATGAACAAATCATTCTATTATGTTGAATATCAAGATAATACGTGGAGTAATGGTAGTTTAGTTAAAGTCACGATCACTGATGATCAATATAAAAAAGAAGTTATAAGTGAAAACGTTTCATATTTTGAAGTAATCGGTGATGAAGATGATCTATTGATCTATAAAACAGCAACTACTGGTATATGGGCAGTGGAAGCATATTATAAAGATACTTTGATTGGTGGCGGATTATCACCAAATGATAGAGATCATTTCGCATTTGATCGTGATAACGACCAGTTAGCGTTTGTGAATGAAAGTGGAACCTTGTTCTTGTATCGTGATGGTAGTCTAAAGGAAATCAGTACTGATGTTGAATACATTGCATCACTGGCTAATGGTTATCTGATATATAAAACATATGATGGTAAGCTTTGGAAAAATAACACAAACGATAATAAGCAAATCGCAGAAGGTGTATATAAAGTATTCAATCTAAAATAGTTGATGTGACCGATTTCTTGAATTAGAAATCGGTTTTTTTTATGATTGTTAAATAGTCAAAAATATCGTTTTTATGGGATGATTTACAGTGTTTATCGTATATTAAAACGCTTACAATTTACATATAATGAAAAACAGAAGGAGGTATAGAATATATGAAACGTATTCTATTATGCCTGGTTGTCTTAATGTTAGTGCTCACAGGTTGTGGCAAAGCAAAGGATCCAGGAGTTGATGAAGGTAAAGGCACTATTACAATTTATACGCCTACAGCACAGAACAACTTGGATGTTGTTATTCCTGCGTTTGAAGAGGCAACAGGAATTAAAGTTGAAGTAATTCGCGGGTCTTCAGGAGAGGTTTATTCTCGCATACAAGCTGAAGCACAAAATCCCCAAGCTGATGTGGCTTGGATTCCAACTAGTACGGTATTGCTTGATACTTCTTATTTTGATCAATATGTATCAATACATAATGATCTTTATGATGAAGAGTTTCAAAACACATCTGGTTTCGCTACTGAAATTGGATACAACGCTCCCGTTATTATCTATAACACTAATCTTGTAGACTTTGAGATCAAAGGATACGCTGATCTATTGAATCCAGCTTTATTTGGCAAAATAGCGATGGGAAACGCTGCTAGTAGTTCAAGTGCTTACAATCACCTAGAAAACATGTTACTTGCGATGGGTGTTGGAGCTGATAATTATGCGAAAGCTTACTCTGATGAAGCATGGGCTTTTGTTGAAGCGTTCTATAGAAATTTAGATGGTAAGATCGTTGATAGTTCATCAGTAACTTATGAAGGTGTATTATCTGGTGAGTATGCTGTTGGTATGTCATGGGATACACCAGCACAGTCATATTTAGCAGAAGGCGTAGAACATTTAAAGGTAGTCTTTATGGAAGAAGGAGTGATTCCTGGTACTGGTTGTGTTGCATTGATTAAAAACGCACCAAACCCTGAAGGCGGAAAAGCATTTATTGATTTCTTAGCTAGCATGGAAGGTCAATCAGTTTATGGCCGTGATGCTTTAGGTGCTAATCCAATACTACCTGGAGCTGAAGTTGCTTCATACAAACCAAAAATCGCTGATTTGAATGTCATTCCAAGAACTACAGAGTGGCAAGCAGAAACTAAACCAATCATTCTTCAACGTTATGAAGCTATGTATTTGGAAATCTTTGAATAATAATTAATTAGATTTGTTCGATCAGAGGGGCAAGTCCCCTCTGATGTTGTTTGTAAAATATAAAGAAAGGATAAGTATAGAATAGAAATACTATTTTATACGATATATAAATATGAGTGTAGCTATAACGATAAAAAATGCGGTAAAGCGCTTTGGCGATAAAACAATAATCCCTGATTTATCATTAGAGATAAAAGAAGGCGAGTTCTTCACATTATTAGGATCAAGTGGTTGTGGTAAGACAACATTACTACGAATGATTGCTGGTTTTAATACGATTGAAGGTGGAGAATTCTACTTTAATGATAAGTTAATAAATGATATACCATCATATCAACGCAATATCGGTATGGTTTTTCAGAATTATGCGGTTTTTCCGCATATGACAGCTGCCAAAAATATTGGTTATGGTCTAAAACAAAGAAAGATCAAAGACCCAGAGTACTCTAATAAAGTCAATGATATCCTTGAAGTTGTCCAAATTTCAGAACTCAAAGATAGGATGCCACCAAACATGAGTGGTGGCCAGCAACAGCGAGTTGCGTTAGCGCGAGCTATTGTCATTCAACCAGATGTTCTTTTAATGGATGAACCATTATCTAATTTGGATGCTAAGTTAAGAATAGAAATGCGAACAGCGATAAAACAAATACAGAATCAATTCAAGATCACAACCTTATATGTGACACATGATCAAGAAGAAGCTTTATCAATGTCAGATCGTATTGGAGTAATGAAATTTGGTGTTATCCAACAAATAGGTACCCCAATGACAATATTCTCACATCCTGCTAATTTATTTGTGGCAACATTTATCGGTCAATCAAACATTTTCAACGCCAAGATAGTAAAGCAAGGAACAAGAAAAGTTGTTGCTTTTGAAGATGGAAGTATTCATGATTTAAAATATCTTAATCAAGATGTTGAAGTAGAGAAAAAAGTGAAGGTTGTCATTCGTCCTACCGAACTTGAGTTTGTTAATCAAGATGGTATAAAAGGCAAAATAGTTGAATCGCTATTTTTGGGATCAGAAGTTAAATATACGGTTGAGCTGACTTCTGGGAAAAGAGTTGAAGTAGCGCATGGCGTTAAAAATAAAGTGCACGAGATTGGTGATATGATCGATATGGATTTTGATCATGCTGTTGTTAATGCATTTGATGCTGACAGTGAGTTATCATTAATGGTAGGTCAGTAATATGGTAAAAAGAAAAAATCGTCTAGATGGTTGGACAATAATTTCCATTATATGTTTTCTTTATTTTGCTGTATTCTTCATCTATCCGATAACTAGAGTCTTAATGAGCAGTATTATCGATCCTACTACTAATAGTTTAGACTTCTCATATTTTACCCAGTTCTTCGCTCGCAAGTACTACACAAACACAATTATCAATAGTATGAAAGTCACAATATCAGCGACACTATTAACATGTATTGCTGGAACAACCTTAGCCTACATTACAAGAAGCATCAAGATTAAATACAAAGGGATGATAGACATTCTACTAATCATCTCAGTTGTATCACCACCATTTATTGGTGCTTATGCTTGGATTACGATGTTAGGAAGACAAGGAATGATCACCAAGATCATTAATGCGATATTTGGAATTACATACAAAGGTATTTATGGTTTTGATGGTATTTTATTAGTGTTTACGATCAAACTTATTCCCCTTGTTTACCTATATGTATCAGGTGCTTTGAAGAATATGGATAGTTCATTGCCTGAGGCTGCTGAAAGCTTAGGGGCAGTTGGACTAAGAAAGATCAAAGATATTGTTTTACCACTAATACTGCCAACAATATTAGCTTCAGGATTACTTGTCTTTATGCGGATCTTAGCTGATTTTGGTACGCCTAAACTAATCGGTGAAGGTTATCGAACATTACCAACACTTATCTATGACTCGTTTATTGGTGATCTATCAGCTGATAAACGATTAGCGGCGACTATTAGTGTCATTGTAATAATCTTCACAGCTGTTTTGTTTTTGATACAAAGATGGATTAGTAATCGCAAGAAAATTGAGATGACAGCACTACGTCCGATGGAACCTAAAAAGATCAAAGGATTTAAAAATCTCTTTGCTCACGCTTATGTGTACTTGTTTACATTACTTGCAATCCTTCCAACGATGGTAGTGTTCCATAACTCATTTAGAAATACTAGGGGGACCATCTATCTACCTGGATATTCATTTAATAACTACATTCGAGCGTTTTCTTCTTTAAGTAAAACAATTGCTAATACATACATATTCTCATTCTTTGCGATCATCTTGGTTGTTTTGATTGGGGTAGTCATAGCTTATACTTCTGTACGCAAAAAAAGTAAGATCACCAATGTATTAGATGTGATCTCGATGTTTCCATATATTATTCCTGGTTCTGTTTTGGGTATCTCATTGATCTTGGCATTTAATAAAAAGCCGTTACTATTAAGTGGTACAGCAGTAATCATTGTCATGGCTTACGTTATTCGAAGATTACCATATACAATACGAAGCAGTTCGGCAATATTACGACAGATCGATCTTAGTGTTGAAGAAGCTTCACAAAGCTTAGGAGCTAATCCGAGAAAAACATTCTTTAATATAACCCTACCAATGATGGCGCCTGGGATTCTCTCAGGAGCAATTATGTCCTGGTTATCAATCATTAGTGAATTAAGTGCTTCGGTGTTGCTATGGATAACTTCAACCCAAACACTATCAATAGCGATTTATTTCCAAGTTATGGATGGTAACTATGGTGTAGCGTCAGCATTATCAAGTGTTTTGATCGTTACAACGATTGTTACACTGTTATTATTCTTTAAGGTTACCGGAAGACGCGAAATTGAATTATAATAGGTAAATGAAAGGGTATAGCTATGTCCAATAAAAATACCCCAAAGCCTTTGTCTGTTTTTCAACACTTGTTAAAGACAGTGTTATTACCGCTTGTAGTAGTAGTGTTGTTCTTAATGATCATACTACCAATATTTGCGGTTTTAATGGTACAGTCAGCAACCGAAAAATCAGCCAATAATTTAGTCTTATCAATAGAAAAGAAAATAGATTATATTCAGTATTCAATGAATGATATCGCAAGTGACCCTACCATTTTAGATTACTTGATTAATGGTGATAATAAAGTTGCTGTTTATGAGAAACTATACGCTATTAGTAATGCATCATCGCTAAAACCATATTTCTATTTGACTAATTCTGACTTTACGATTGAAGCGGTATATCAACCATCATACTCATTGGCAGCTGATAAGATTTTAAATATCATTAATCGTGAACGTTTAGTTGAAAGTGCTGGTAGAATGCTACAGTTAAGCAATTCACGTATAAAGAGTCATTTTTCACCTGCGTTAGTATTTGCGCAAGCAATAATGAATGATGATGAACTGGTAGGTTTTATCATTATGAATTATTACTCAGCACAAGTAGATGATTTATTAGCTGACGTTGAGCAAACGGTTTTAGTCATAAACTCTCTTTCGCGCATCATTTACAGTAATAATAATCTATTTACAAGCGAAGAACGTATAAAACTACAGTATCAGTTTGGTAACATAACTTGGTATAAAGGTAATTTGTACTTAATGCGTACACATAGTTTTAGTGACATTAATTTATCAATCATGACACTACAGAATATCAATGTTGGAACCCAAATGATTCAAGGAGTCTTGATCGCGTTTTTATTTACAGCGGGTGTATCAACTATTGTTTTCTTTTTGTTTAGGAAGAAACTATCAAAAGATACATTTAACATGTTAGATGATATGTTTGCTTCATTAAAGAATTATCGTAATACTGGTAATCTAGTTCCAGTGACTGTTTCTGAAAACAGTATGACGGATTATATCTTGCAGTATAACGCGCTAATAGAAGATATCGAAGAGCTTATCACAAAGAATAAAGAGTTAACAAACGATACAACCATAGCTCAATTAAAGCAACTACAATCACAGTTTGATCCACACTTCTTATTTAATACTTTGGCTTCTATTCAAACAATGATTGAAGTTGACCAACACGGTGCTGTTGATATGATCCGCAAATTGGCTACTATGTTAAGATACTCATTAAAACAAAGTGAAGGTAATAAGGTTGTACTCAAAGATGATATGGAATATATAAAAGACTATCTAGCTCTTCAAAAAGTAAGATTCCAGGAGTTTTTAACATACGATATTGATATCGAAGATGATAATTTTTTAGTACCAAAATTAATCTTACAACCAATAATTGAGAATAGTATTCAACATGGGTTTACAGGTGATCGTTTGTTCAAGATACTGATAAAGGTCTATCATATCGATGATGATCTTGTAATGTTAGTTAAAGACAATGGCCGTGGTTTTAGAAAAAGCAGACTTAGAGAAATTCAAGCAGCGCTAACTCATGCCAACGATCAATCAAAACACATTGGTTTATTCAATTGTAATCGCAGATTAAAGCTGTTCTATGGGCAACAATACGGATTGACCATCGATAGTATCCTTAATAAAGGAACAACAGTTATGCTCAGATGTAAGGCCGAAAGGAAGTAATATGTATAAAATCTTAATAGTTGAGGATGAGAAATTACTTCGCGAAGGGTTGACTCGCATGCTTGATTACCAACAATTTCAACTTGTTTTATGTGGTGAAGCATCAAATGGTAAAGAAGCCATCAGACTAATAAAAGAAGAAGAACCTAATCTTGTTTTATTGGACTTAAATATTCCACTTGTTGATGGCTTTGAGGTACTACGTAGAACTAAAAATAAGTACTTGTATGAAGCAATCATCATAACTGGTTATGCAGAGTTTGATTATGCTCAGCAAGCAATAACCTATGGAGTATCTGATTATCTATTAAAGCCAATTAATCAAGATGATCTAAATCAAGCTATTGCCAAGGCAATAAACAAGATAAGTCCCGTTGTTGAAGAAGTTAATGAGAATTACTCAAAGTACACAATTCGAACTTTAAATTACATCAATAAAAACATAAGTGATGATTTGTTACTTGATGATATCGCATCCTATTTAGGCATAACTTCAGATCACTTAAATAGAGTATTTAAGAAAGATACTAATATGACAATTCATAACGCTATTGTACAAGCTCGTATCAATAAAGCATGTGAACTTCTACGTAGTGAAGGAAGTAAAATATATGAAGTTGCTATGCAAGTAGGATACAAAGATTATAAATATTTTCATCAGGTATTTAAAAAAGTAACCGGGCAATCACCAAGGGAGTATATGTTTAAAAAGTAGTTATAAAGAGAAATCAGTAATTCTTACAAATAAGTACAGTTTCCTAATATTGATTTTTAATGAATGTATCTGAAATAAAGTCATAATCAAATACTTTGGATAGAATATTACTATATTATTTGCTGTTCAAACAGAATGACATATAATGATATTATAAGTTTAAATAAAGTTGAACAGTTTGGAGGCAGTATGAAGAGTAATAATGAAATATCTATTTTAGAAGCGGGCTTAAAAATCGCTTATATTGATAATAGAAATATTGATAATGCTTTAATACAATCATCAAATGTAAACTACATACCAGAGCTAATAACTAATGATTATAAAAAAGGCAAAAAGGTATTAACGTCAATTGAAAAAGAACTAGAAAATGCAGATGAGTTTTCAATTAGTGTGGCTTTTATTACGTTAAGTGGAGTAACACCACTTTTACAAACTTTGAAAAATTTAGAACTGAAAAACATAAAAGGAAGAATATTAACAACTGATTACTTAACATTTAGTGAGCCAAAAGCATTACGTAAACTGTCAACTTTTAAGAACATTGAAATTAGACTTTATGCTTCATCAAAAGATAGAATTGGATTTCATCCAAAAGGATATATTTTTAGGAAAAATGAAATATATAAGATAATATTGGGTAGCTCTAATATAACCATGGATGCTATTACTAGAAATCACGAATGGAATATGAAGATAATAAGTACGTCTGAAGGCAAGATAACTGAGGATATTATTAATGAGTTCAATGCATTATGGGAAAATGAAAATACGTTTGATATTAATGAAGTTATCGAGGATTATACATTCGCCTATAATAATATCAAAAGAATAGAGTCGCAATATATCAGCAAGAAAAAGCTTATTGAAGAGAATATTGTTACACCAAACAAGATGCAAACAGCATTTGTTACTAATTTAATTAAAATGATAAAATGTGGAGTTAATAAAGCACTACTGATTTCAAGTACAGGAACAGGGAAAACATATGCTGCAGCATTTGCTGTTAAAGAGCTTAAACCTACTAAAGTACTATTCTTAGTGCATAGAGAACAGATTGCAAAACAAGCAATGAAGAGCTTCGAATTAATAATCAACAATGATAGTAGAAAATTTGGACTGTTATCTGGTAGCAAAAAAGATGAAAGAGCTGATTTTTTGTTTTCAACAATACAAATGATGACTAAACCAGAAATTCACGGAAATTATAACGAAGCTGATTTTGATATTATCATATTAGATGAAGTGCATCATGCTGGAGCTGAAAGTTATAAAAGAATTATGGAGTATTATAAACCAAAATTCTGGTTAGGTATGACAGCAACACCTGATACAAGAAATTATGATATATATGCAATATTCGATCATAATATTGCTTATGAAATACGACTTCAGCAATCACTTGAAGAGGATTTAATATGTCCTTTTCACTATTTCGGTATAACTGAACTTGAATTAGAGGGGAAAATAGTTGATGACAATACTTCATTAAGAGATTTCAATAAGCTAGTCTCTGATGAAAGAGTTGAACATATCATCAATAAAGCAGAATACTATGGACATTGCGGAGAAAGAGTTAAAGGATTGATTTTTTGTAGTAGAAAAGACGAAGCGAAAGAGTTGTCTCAAAAATTCAATGAGCGTGGTTATAGAAGCGTTGCTTTGACCGGAGAAGATAGTATAGAGAATCGTTTAAGTATAGTAAATCGTTTAGTAACTGATAACCAAAATGAAAAAACACTTGATTATATTTTTACTGTTGACATATTTAATGAAGGGATAGATGTTCCTGAGATTAATCAAATAATAATGTTAAGACCAACAGAATCACCAGTTATATTTATACAGCAATTAGGTCGTGGATTAAGGAAGCTTGAGAATAAAGATTATGTTGTGGTACTTGATTTTATCGGCAATTACAATAACAATTATATGATTCCTATTGCCCTATCCGGTGATAGATCTTATAACAAAGATGATTTAAGGAGATTTATATCCGAAGGTAATAGGTTTATTCCTGGTAGTTCCACAATTCATTTCGATGAGATAACAAGAAATAGAATATATGAATCTATTGATAGATCAAACTTTAGTGATATTAAGATTATAAAAGACAGCTATCTTAATTTAAGAAACAAACTTGGTAGAATTCCTGATCTCATGGATTTTGAGCTACACGGTGAAATTGATGTTTTGAGAATTTTTGATAATAAGAATCTTAAGTCTTACCACGCTTTCTTGTTAAAATATGAAGAAGAGTACAAGATTAGAATCTCTGAGAAAGCACGTAATTTTCTTGAATACGTTTGTACTAAATTCGCTTCAGGTAAAAGAGTTCATGAACTCGTGTTAACTCGTTTATTAATGAATGACGAAGAGAACATACTTGATTCTTACATTAAGATAATGAAAAATGAATATAACTATGATATTACCGAAAGAAGCAAAGTTAATTTATATAATATCTTCACAGGCAAATTTATCTCTGGAACTGGGAAGTCAACTTATGAAAATTGTGTTTTTATTAAACAAAATTACTCCAATATCTCAATAAGTGAAGATTTCTCAAAAGAGTTAATCGATTTGAATTTCAAGAACATGTTAAACGATATTATTGAATTTGGCTTATATCGAAACAAGATTAAATATAAAAATAACTATGAAAAAACCAGCTTCAACCTATATGCTAAGTATACATATGAAGATGTTACTCGATTGCTCGAATGGGAGAGAAGTGAAGTGGCGTTGAATATTGGTGGCTATAAATATGATGAGAAAACAAAAACGTATCCAATATTCATAAACTATCACAAAGAAGAACATATACAGGAATCAATAAAATATGAAGATCGTTTTATAAACAATTCCCGTCTTATTGCCATATCAAAATCAGGTAGAACAATTGAATCTCCAGATGTTCAAGTAGCACTGCGAGCGAATGAACTAGGAGTTAAAGTTCATTTGTTTGTAAGAAAGAATAAAGATGATAGAACATCAAAAGAATTTTATTATTTGGGTATGTTAAATGCAACAGGGACTACTACTACAAGAACGATGAGAGGATCAAGTAAAAAAATTGTTGAAATTGAATACGATTTGCATACACCAGTCAGAGAAGATATTTTTGACTATTTGATCAACACCTAATGAATGGGGATGAAATAAATGAAAATAGATGTCGTTGCAGCTATAATAGTTGAGCATAATAAAGTGCTAGCAACTCAACGAGCAAATGGAGATTTCAAAGGTCAATGGGAATTTCCAGGTGGTAAAGTAGAAACTAATGAAACTAATGTTAATGCATTAATCAGAGAAATAAAAGAAGAGTTAAATATTGATATAGATATAAATGGGAAATTATGTAACGTGAATTATCAATATCCGAAGTTCTATATAAGTATGGAATGTTATATATGTAGAATTAAATCTGGTGAAATAAAATTAAATGATCATAAAGATTATAAATGGTTAGCTAGAAATGAGTTGTTTGATGTAAAGTGGTTGCCAGCTGATGTTGAAGTTGTTATGAAATTAGATGAGTATTTATCAAGTAAGGAGCTATAAATGAAAATAGGTATTATGGGATTTGGTCATTTAGGCCAAGCGTTTACCAAAGGATTGCTAAACAAGCAGTTTGTCTTACAACAAGATATTTATGTGACAACAAAAAGCGAAGAGAGTTTACATAACGCAAGGATGTTATATAAAGTTAATACTTGTGATGACAATATTGAACTAATAGAAAAAGTGGATATAGTGATCATTGCTTTACCAAAAATAGCTTTTTTTGAGTATTTCAGTTCTAAAAACATAATTATTGATAATAACAAGATATACATAAGCTTAATGGCGGGAGTTAAGACTGAAACGATAAAAGAATTGTTGGGTGATGTAAGTTTAGTAAGAGCAATGCCAAATTTAGGGATTGCTGATAACGATGGTGTTATTGGTTATACTAAAACTGATGATCAATTTATCATTGATATGATGAATCATTTAGGTCATGCTTTCATGATTGATGAGAATGAAATCGAAAAAGTCACAGCTTTCGCTTCTTGTGGTGTAGGCTTCGCGGCATATATCCTTGATAGTTTTTATCGCGTAGGCAAATCTTTTGGTTTTGATGATATTACAACAAGAAAAATCATCGCAAATATATTTACTACAGCATTAACTACAGAGGATTATGAAAAGCTAGTTACTGCTGTTGCGACTAAAGGTGGCGCAACAGAGGCAGGTGTTAATAATTTTAATGATAATAGACTAAACGATGTAATTCGTAATGGAATTAATGAAGCTTTCTTGAAAATGACAAAGAGTGATGAATAATCGCTTAACTAAAAGGTGTATGAAAGATTTGATAATTAGAATATACTTTTTAGTTTAAATATAATAAATAAGGAGGACGGAATGTTCTGTAAAAACTGTGGTTCAGAAGTAGAAAACAATGTAGTGTTTTGTCCTAAATGTGGTAAGTCGACTTTAAATGAAAAGGCTGATAAACCGCTTGGAATGAAATGGTTTAAGTTTATCATTTATGTGCAGTTAATCTTCGCGTTTTTATTGAATTTGTTTTCAGCTTATAGATTGTATAGTGGTCTTATCTATTTTGACGGAACAAGAAATATGTCATTTCAGGTGTATTCACTATTTCCATCATTAAGATATGTAAACTTAGTATTCGCAGCATTTTCTGTTGGTATGGCTGTGTTTAGTATCATTGTAAGACAAAGATTGGTAAAGTTTCGTGTAAAAGCAGTTAATCATTACTTAATTTTTTTGGGGTTAAATCTGCTTATAAGCTTGTTATACTACGGTGTAACTTATCTAGCATCAGGTATTAATACTTTTGATACGGAACTTTTATATAATATAACTCAATCATTGGCACTGATATTTATCAACGTTGACTACTTTCGCAAACGTAAGCATTTATTTATTAACTAAGTTAAACGATGAGCAAACGCTCATCGTTTATTTATATTGAGATTACTTGGTTAAAAGCAAAACAATTTCTGGAATAAAACTTCTTTATGGATAAGTGCAAATATTAGGCTTGAGCATTAAAGATATTTTTTACATATATTACAAATATCAGTTCCATACTTAATCCATTTAACTTCAGCAAAACCTGAAATAGCAGTTAAAGATTTCTTATCGATCGGTTTCTTTTTTATTATCTCTTTCATTTGCATATCATTATAGATATAATACGGCTTGATTTGTTCTTCTTTGGCTTTCTTTAGGCGATATGATCTTAATTCATTATATATTGGTGAAGTTTCAATACTTGAACTGTCTGATTCTATAAAAGAAGTAGATTCTACCTTTTTATATTTATCAAGATAGTCTATTACTTTCTTTTTATTTTTTCTGATGAAGTAATCGGCGTATTGTTCCATAAAATTATTAGATAAAGCTTTATCAAAGCGACAGTTTTGAATGTCGTCTTTGAGTCGTTGTACTAGTTGATCGGCTCTAACTATTTTATCTTTAACTATTTTTGGAGCATATTTTACATTTAGAACTGATTTTGGATTAGCTATTACGACTAATAAGTGATTAATATCATCATATATTTTGTTCATGAGGAATTTTGTTATTATACTATTTTGCTCCGATACCCGCATAGCTTTTATCAGTTGATAATGTCTTTCGTTTTGTGTTATTGGTGAATAGATGCCTTCTTTTTTCTTGTAGCCATTTATATAGTTTGTACGAATAAATTCTCCTCGTGCGTTTACTTCAATATCACCAACAAGATTCTTGCATTCAATGCAATATACTCCTGCTTTGGTAATGATCAAATAGTCGATTTGGGCGGTGTTTCCTTCATGTGCAAGATAAAGATCATGAATAACATACATAGGTATGTGACTGTTCTGTAGTTCATATTGGATATTTCTTTCGCCTGCTTGACCATATTCAATCATCTTTATATCATTTTGAATTCTTTCTCTGATTGAAACATCAGCTGTTAATAAATAAGACTTAAGTGCGCTTAATTGTTCTTGTGATGAGTTATTCGCTTTTAAGAAAATAGGCTGTTCAAATTTACTAAAAACCATTTGATCCTCCAATTATATAAATTGATTATAACATTTGCTAATAAATGTGTTAATTGCTAAAATGATATAATTTCGTATTAATTTCGACAATTTGTAGCGATATTGAAGAAAAAAAGGTATAATCTTTATCAGTAAGAGTTAAGTGAGGTTACTTATGTTCTGTCGAAACTGTGGATCAGAAATAGAGAATGAGTCAGTCTTTTGTCCTAAATGTGGTAAACCGACATCAAATGATAAGGCGACTAAACCGCTTGGAATGAAATGGTTTAAGTTTATCATTTATGTGCAACTTACATTAGCTTTCTTTATAAATCTGTTAGGTGCTTATATTGTATTGAGTGGTAATCTTTATTTTGATGGTGCAACAAATATCACTCAAAGAGTTTATCGTATGATGCCTACCTTGCGTTTTGTTGATATATGTTATGCGGTTGCTTGTATCTTATTGGCTGTTTTTAGTGTTTATGTAAGACAACAGTTAGTAAACTACAAACAACAAGCCAAATATTTTTATATCTTGTTTTTGGCTCTTAATCTTGGATTTTCACTAGTTTATAAGTTTGCCGTTTATCTAGTGTCTGATATCGGTACAATAGATCTTATATTTCTAATTACGGTTATTGAGAATATATTATTGATATTCATCAATAATATCTACTTTGAAAAGCGTAAACATTTATTTGTTAACTAAAGAAAACGATGAGCTGAGGGCTCATCGTTGTTTTATTATGAAATCATAAGGGTCAAAGTCGACTCTTTTATTAGTTTTAACTTTTCCTGCTGGGCAAGCATAGAAGATAAACTCTTCCTCAGTATTTAATTCAAAAACTCTATCAAGTAATGGACCATCAATATAACCAACGGCACAAGCACCAAGGCCGATTGATGTGGCGGCTAGATAAACATTCTGAGTAATATGACCAGAATCGATCAAGGCAACACGATGGGCATAGATACCATATCGCCATTCAACACGATAAGGGACAATACTATAAAAAAGATTAACATTGGCTTTATTTGCCCATACTTGGCCACCTAATGCTTCATTGATAAAGCCTTTCATATCAGATACTTCACTTAGAAACTCAATTTGATGAGTTAAAGGAAGATAATGATAAAGGCCATCTTTTATGCCTTGAATAGCTTGAAGTGCCATATAACACTCAAATTGATGTCTTGCACCTCCACAGGCAACAGTTCTAATTGTAGCGTAGTTATTACCTCTAATCTCTTTGACCCCTTGTGAACACCATAAAAGATAAGAAAGCTCAAGTAATGACATCAGTTCATTTGTGTACGCTCTTTCTGATTTTCGATCATTGATCACTTTAAGAAAATCATTTTCAATTGCTAAGTTCTTGAAATTAATTGGTAGATCGATGGCACAATCACGGCTACGCATAGGAGCTTTAGCTAGAGGTGGTTGTTCCTTTTTTAATTCTTGATCAGATTGATAAGTTGGATCTTCGATTGGCATTTTCATGAACTCGCGACCATAACTTATTATTTCTTTGATTCTACTTTCATCCATATATTAATACTCCTTACTATTGGTAAATTATAACATTGATTTCAGCTTTGCATAAAAAAATAGATACATTTGAATAAATAATAATGTTATAATTTTTACGAACAAGGAGAAAACATGAAAAAACTATTAGTAGTATTATTAGGAGTTTTATTATTGTCAGGCTGTGGTAGTAATAAAACCATGACTTGCAGTTATGTAGAAGAAGGATTGGAATCAACAGTAGTCTTTACTGGAAAAAATGATGATATTTATTCGTCAGTTGAAACACTTAAAGTAAGTTATGCGCTTTTTGGTGATGAAGGTTTTGATATGAAGGAAGATATCAAGGCACAACTTGAAGCATCTTATGCTGGATTCAAAGGATTATCAGTAACAGTTGACATTAGTGATGATGAGTTTTTGATCATGACCATAAATCTTGATTACAAAACGATATCTAAACAAGATCTAGTGACTTTAGGCTTTTTAAGTGAAGGTGAGGCAGATGTTGATTATATAAGCTTTGAAGAATCGATTATTGAAAGTGAAGCTGCTGGTTATATCTGTGTTGTAAAATAGCCTATATTTATTTGATAGATTAAATTAGTAAGCAAAGAAACTTATAAAACAATAAAACATACCATAACCAAGTTAAACTCTTGATATGGTATGTTTTTTATGAGCTTTAGTTGTTTTTGTTTGATATTGCTATTTTTTAATGATTAGAATGTTTAGTCCTCCACCAATAAAAGTTCCAGTTGCTAATACAAGCGAAACGGTGAATAGATAACTTGAAAGTAAGCCAATAATACTAATCAAACATGTAACTGCTAATAAAACTAATTAAAATATCGATTTTATCTGTTATAAATAGCTATATACGCTATTTTTTCCTCGTGATATAATTAATATATATTGTGGAGGAAACAATGAAAAAGATAATTATCTTATTGCTGGGCATTATCATGCTCACAGGTTGTGGTGCTGCACAAAAAAAAGAAACGGGATATACCTGCTCTTTTTCCGAACAAGGAGTTGAGTCTACTGTAGTTTTCACTAGTGATGGTGATAAGGTCAATACATCAAAAACAACTATGAAAATCAATTATGATATATTTGGTGTTGTCGATGCGAGTATGAAAGCTCAGTTAAAAGAAACATATGAATCAACATATATTGGAATGGAAGGAGTTGTTATCAGTGTTAGCGTTGATGCAGATGATTACCTGATGATGACGATTGATGTTGATTTTAAAGTTGCTGATCGTGACTACCTCATCGCCGCTGGCTTAGTTGAAGAAGATGACTATGATGGCGAATTTGTAAGCCTTAAGAAAATAGTTGCATCTACTGTAGACAATGGCTATAAATGCAGTAACAAATAATCACAGTTAAACAAGTAAACAGAAAAGGCATTATTCAATGCCTTTTCTGCTCTTGTAGTAAAATCTTTGTCTTTTTACTTAGTTGAGTCTTTGACTTCGGTTTCGGGATTTACTCTTGTTTTAATTGAGTTGATCGTGGATACTGCCGAAGCTTTCGCCTCATACATTTCACTTTGTGCTACGATTTGGCCATTTGTTGATTTTAATACAAAATAATACTTACCATTCTTACTCTTCAATAATTCGAAATACATGAATATAACCCCTTTCTGATTATATTAAAGCACAAATTATAACGAAAATTCATAAAATGATCATAAAGATGAATTTTATATTCACTTTAGTCAAAGAAAAGAGGAATGATCATGAAGAGAAAAATAATACTACTCTATTTGATTACTATAATAATGTTAATAAGCGCATGTGCAAAAAAACCAATTGATAATCAAGATGATACTAATAGTGACGATGAAATAGAAGACATCGTTTCGGCTTTTACACCATCATCACCAGTTTCTGTGTTTACCCTGGAAGATATTCAAGCTTTAGCTATAAATTTTAGTGGTTCGGATATGGAGATTGCTCAAGCTATTTATGAATGGCAAACAGAATATATGGATTATGAAGCATTTGGCGAAGTCGCTGATGCAATGCGCTGGAATTATTTTTTACCAGGTATCTATACAACAAGGGATATGATCAAGGGATTTAGTATCATGGATAGTATAAATATAAAGGGACTGTGTTATCAGTTTGCGACTATTTATTGCTCAATCGCTTCTTATTATGATATTGAATGTCGCGTAACCGCCATGAAGGAAAAGCCAAGCGAACTTGATCCAAGCATTGATAAGCGTACTACAACAGGTTTAGGACCAGATGAATATGCTCGTTTAGAAGCTTTTCTAGCAACTAAGGGCTTATACTATTCTTATGAAACAATACGACAAGTAGCTAAGGAAACATCAGCTCATTATCGTGCTGAGATAAATATTGACGGTATTTGGCAATATATGGATGCTACCGAGTATTTTGTGGGTGGTGAGTATAATAATACTTATGAGTTTTATGAAGTGGATTGGCTTGAAGGATATCAACCGACATTACTTCGAAAATAGTAACAATTTATTTTATCAAAGAAAGATAAATCAATTAATACCCTTGAAAATAGTAAGAGCACTTGCTTATTTTGTGATTTATAAGTACCAAAGTGGAAGCTGTTAGTTATTAATGATATCATATAAATATAGATAGTTAATGATAGTTGATAATTAGTTTGCGTGTTTATGTTAAATGCGCTTTTAGTGATAAAAGGAGGAATGAAATGTTACATCAAATCGTAAATCGTTTTCCCGAAGAAATGAGCTTTAATGAAAAGCCACCACTAGTATCTATTTACCAAACGACTCATAGAACAATTTTTGATCAAAAGAAAGATTTACTTGTTTTTAAAAACTTAGTAAAAGAGGTTGAAAATACTTTGATCAAGTATGATGTCAATGATGCAACAATGATCTTGAAAAGACTAAATAGCTTAAATGAAGATAAAGAGTTCTGGGATAACAATGATTCTGGTATTGCCATCTTTGTTTCAAAAGATAAATGTATTGTCTATCGTTTAGTTGAAGAAGTTAAAGAATTAGCTGTTGTTGGTAACAGTTATCATGTTACCCCACTTATAAAGGCTTATCAGTTTAATGATACCTATCAATTGCTAGGTTTAAGTCGCGAATACTTTACCATCTATCAAGGTAATAAATACGCTTTTAAGGAGTTAGAAATTGATAAAAATGTTTCTAGGACCAAAATTGAAGTATTAGGAGATCAGTTAACAGAATCCTATTTTACCCACGGAACTTATGGTGGGGCTAAAGGACCGTCAATGTATCATGGGCATAAAGATATTCAACAAGAAATTGACAAAGATACACTGAAGTATTTTCGTTATGTTGATAATTTCATCTATGAACAGTTTTCAAAGAAGTCTAAATTACCATTGATTTTAGTAGCACTTAAAGAACATCAAGGTGAGTTTAGATCACTAACAAACAACCCATATTTAATAAGTGAAAATATAACTATGTCCAGTGAAGCGATGAGTATTGAGGAATTACATCAAAAAACAGTCATGGTAATTGATGAAATAAATGATAAAAAGATAAGCAAAGCTATCACTGAATTTCAAAATCAAGAAGCACGTTCATTAGGTTCTACCGATGTAGCCCAAGTTGCTAAAGCAGCGTTTGAAGGTAGGGTTGAAACATTACTGATCGAAGAGAATGTGCATGTTTATGGTAAGATGGATCTTAACTCAGGTAAGGTTGAATTCTTGAATAATCTTGAAGCAGATAATAATGATATCTTGGATGATTTAGCTGAAATGGTAATGTTTAAAGGTGGCAAAGTTATAGTTGTTTCAAAAGACAAGATGCCCAGTATTTCAGGGTTGGCAGCGATATTTAGATATAATATGTAAAGATAAGATCATTTTTAGTATAGTATTAAGTTATTTATTGCATGATTTATTGTTAATTTGGTATAAATAGACTATGGAGATATTACATGAAGATAAGATCATTTTTAAACAGCACTTCATCAAATCGTAAACATATTCTATTATTACTGATTTATCCACTTATGTGTTTTGCGATGGCTTTTTTATACAATGATGGTGGTTTTAATGGATTGTATCAGATCATTACTTCACCAGCATTACTTATTCAAGATGCCCTAGTGGTAGGTGGTATTAGTGGTGCTTTACTTAACGTAGGTATAATTGCACTATTTAATATCTTGATACTTGTTAAGCTTGATGTTAATTTTAATGGCATGTTACTGGCAGCGTTTTTTACTGTTTTTGGTTTTTCTTTTATGGGTATGAACGTTTATAATATATTACCGATATACTTGGGTGGTTACTTATATAGTTTATATACTAAAAGACCATTTAAGAATATTATACTAGTGTCGATTTTCGCAGCGTGTTTATCACCAATCGTATCACATAGTTTCTTTGGCTTTGACTTAAATACAATGATGGCATTATTGCTTTCAGTTGTAAAAGGGGCAGCACTTGGCTTTTTTATTGTCCCACTTGGATCAAGTATGTTGCGTTTTCATGAAGGTTTTAATCTATATAACATAGGATTTACCTCGGGCATTGTAGCTATTGTATATGCTTCGGTTTATCGATCTTTTTTTGGACCAATTCAGTTTGCTGGTAACTTAGTAAATGAATCATCATTAGTTATCGTGGCTTTAGTACTTATAACATCAATACACTTGATCTTATTAAGCTTTATTGTTGAAAAAAATCCTGCTTTAAAATTAAAGGATATCATGAAAAGCAGTGGACGCTTGGTTAGTGATTTCACTTCATCAGCAAGTCTTGGTGCTAGTTTCTTAAATATGGGCTTGCTTGGAATATTCAGTATGATAGTTGTTATCGGTTTAAAAGGTTCATTTAGTGGTCCAGTTGTCGCTGGTATTTATACTGTGCTTGGTTTTGGCGCATTTGGTAAACATTTATTTAATTGTATACCTGTAATGCTAGGCGGTGTATTAGCAGCGATTCTATTGGGATATGAGCTTAGTAGTGCAGCTACGGTAGTACCAGTACTATTTGTGACAACTATTGCTCCAATTGCTGGTGTTTATGGGGTATTTTGGGGAATGATCGCAGGTTTTTTACATGTTACTATCGTTGCCCAATTTGGTGGGTTTCATGCTGGAATGAACTTATATAATAATGGTTTTACTGGTGGTATTGTGGCTGGGTTACTGGTCCCTATCATTAATACTTTAAGGAGGAAAACTCATGAGTGATAGAATTAGAAAGATAACACGACTTATCGATGAGATGTCAAGAATCTTATTGGATAATAATCTATCAAAACTTGATATAAAAGTGTTATCTAATCAGGAAAATACTGAGATAGTTTTTCATCATTTTCAAAATTCAATGAGTTTAGAACGACTAAAGACAATTGATGAAACGTTGAATAAGCCAAGACGATTTGAACTTGAAAATTATTATTGGACATTAGTAGGTGAAACAGAAATTGATCAAAGCTTACAGTTAGTTGGCGGCATGATAGATAAGGCAATGATTGAAAGAAGCGAAAACGATGTTATAATAACAATTATCAGAACAAATGAAGCGAGCAATAAGTGATTAAAAGAACTAATAGTATATATTGAGTTTTTTTCTATAAAACAAGACACTTTCAGTGTCATAAGATAGGAGAAACAAGTTTGAAAAAAAAGAGCTGGATCTGGGTAGTTTTTGATGTCATGTTTTGGATAACCGTTGGTTCAATTATTCTTTTAATAGGTATTTGCAAGTCTTTAATAGGGGCAAGTAAAAGTAAATGATTAATTGTTTTTAACATATCATTATTACAAGTAAATCAATTATGAAAGAGTGGTTAAGTTTATGATCAAAGATAAAAGAAAAATGAAAGTATTCATTTCTTATGCACGTAAGAACAAAGAATTGGTTAATAATTTTAGAAATAAATTTGATGATCATCTCAAAGCGTCGCTTAATTTTGATTATGAAATTTGGCAAGATGTAAATATCAAACTTGGATCAGAGTGGGAAGAAGATATATTGAGCGCGATTAGGAAGTCTGATATTGCTATCTTGCTTGTTAGCCCAGCATTTCTGTCTTCTGATTATATATCCAACACGGAATTACCGCTTATACTAAAACATGTAAAAAAAGTTATACCGGTTGCTTTAGGAAAAATTGATTTTGAGTATCATGACTTACATGGTTTAAATAAAAGACAGTTCTATTTTCTCAACGTTGCTTCTTTCAGTAAGCCAAGAAGTTATACTGAGTTAAATAATAAAAGAAGAGAAGATTTTGTATTTGACTTATTCAAGCATATTGAGAAGTCATTAGGTAATGAAGAAAAGACTGGTTAGTGTATGTTTCTAACAGCTTTTAAAAGCATTGCAAGTAAATAATCACACAATTTAGATAATTAAAAAAGACGCAATGATTAATAAGAATCCGTCTTTTTTTGTTAGTACGAAAATGAATTTCTTGTAGTATCATAAAAAGAAAAATTATTTTATTGACAATAGAGATAACTGTGATTAAACTGTAGATGAGAGAAATATTATTTCACGCATTCAAGATAGATGAAGTGTAATTTCACACAAGGAGATCTAATAATGACGGAAGAGAAAATAAATAGGATATCAGATAATATAAAAAGTAATTATCAAGTACTGTTTCCTCAAGAAAAAAAAGTTGCTAAATACATCTTGAATAACATGTCGGAAGTAGTGATGTTAAATATTTCTGACTTAGCTAGCAAGACGAAAACAAGTGAAGCAACGGTTGTACGTATGTGTAAACATATTGGATACAATGGCTACTATCAAATGAGACTATTACTTTCAAGGGAAATTGGTAAATATGAAAATCAAAATGAAAATGAAGAATTAAATACATCTAGGAAAATATTCGCTTATCATGGAGCGAGGGTAGAATATCTTTCAGAGAATATTAACGATGAAACATTATTGAATGTCTCAAAAATACTAATGAACAGCAGTAATACTCACATCATTGGTGTTGGAAATACTATTCCTGTTGTAATGGATTTAGGATTTAGACTTGAAAGACACGGCTTTCCGTGTACTTACTCAATACTTCCAGAACACTTTTATAATCATATAACACTAGGTAATGATCAAAATGTGGTCATTGCGATATCAAGATCTGGAGCATCAACTCAGATAATAAGAGCGGTTGAAATGGCACATAGAAAAGCAATGAAAATTATTGTAATAACAGGAGAGTTAAATAAGCAATTAATCGAGCATGCTGATGAGGTTATAAGAGTTGTAGAAAAAAATAATAGTGAATCCATGGACATTAAACCTGATTCACATTTATTAGAAATTGCGATTAATGATGCAATAATTTATTCGGTTAATAAATATAAAAAGATTACAAATAATACAAAACATAACTTAGCTGAGAAGGAAAATATGGAGTTGTTCTTAAGTGAGTTCAAACTATAGCAATATAGTTATGATAAAGAAAGGAGGGTAATAGTATGATAGTTGCATTTAGAATTGACGAAAGACTAATTCATGGACAGATAATAGCTACATGGCTTAAAACACTTGGGGTAACTCACCTTATCGTCGCTAATGACGAAGTTTCATGTGATATTTCAAGGCAAACAGCGCTAAAAATGGTATTACCAAGCAATGTGAAATGTTTGATAAAAAGTGTCGATGAAGTTGTTACGGTTCTAAATGATCCAAGATGCGAATCTATGAGAATTTTACTGATATCCGGAAATCCACAGGATTCATGTAGATTAGTTGAAAGGATACCGACAATTAAGGAAGTAAACCTTGCAAATTATGGAAGCATTACTAAGCCAGAAATAAAAAGCAAGATTAACATCTCGCCAATGGTTTATTTAGATCAGAATGATGTTGATGCGGTCAATCAACTCATTAACTTGGGGCTAAAAGTGTTTACGCAAAAAACACCATCTGACCATATGAAGATTATAACAAGAATATAATTTAAATTAAATAAAAGGAGATTAAATATTATGCTAAATGCATTAATTGTAGCATTAACTTACTGGTTTTTAATTCTACTTTATCGATTTGCAGCTAATAGTATGGCAGATCGTCCAATTTTCGCAGGTGTTATCGTTGGATTAGTATTAGGAGATATTACAACAGGCGTATTGATAGGTGCTACTTTAGAAGTAATTTATCTAGGTGTAGTAAATGTTGGTGGTGCTCAATCAACTGATACATTATACGCAACATGTATGGCAGTAGCTTTAGCTGTCATTACTGATATACCTCAAGAAGCAGCCATTACACTTGGTATCGCACTTGGATATATTGGTTTACTAATGCTTCAAGTTACCAGAATTTTCTTTGCATTCATGTGTCCAATTCTTGACAAGATTGCAGAAGAAGGTAATTCAACAAAATATTCAGTGGCATATTTAGGTCATATAATGGTTGGATACGGTTTTATCGCAGCAACAATATTTGTTGCCTTAGCTGCAGGCGCTGATGCTACACAAGCATTTATCGGTTCATTACATCCAGCAATCATGGGCGGATTACAAACAGCTGCGGGATTATTACCAGCTCTTGGTTTAGGTATTTTATTAAGTATGTTGTGGGACACTAAGAAAGCTATCTATTTCTTCTTAGGTTTTATTCTAGTTATTTACTTAAAATTACCAATCATTGCTTTAACTGTTATTGGTATCGCTTTAGTATTAACAGATCTATATAGAAATCAAGAAGTTCATAGATTACAAAGATTAATTGCTAAAGGTGGCATGAGTTCAGAGGAGGGTTTCTTTAATGAGTAACAATGATATGAATAAAGTATTAAAACAAATAGAAAAACGTAGTTGGGCGGTTGGAGCTGCTTACAACAATCTACGTGGTCAAGGTCATGGTGCTGTGTTTAGCTTATACCCGTTATTTGATAAGCTTTATCCTAACAAAGATGATATGGCTAAGAAAGTTGAAGCGATTCAAAGACATGAAGTATTCTACAATATCACCCCGCAAGTTAATACTGTTGGTTTAGGTGTTTTTGCGGCTCTTGAAGAAAAAATTGCAAAGGATGATAGCTTTGATAAAAAATCTGTTAATGCCATAAAATTAGCAATAATGGGACCGGCAAGTGGTATTGGTGATGCAATGTTTCAAGTCACTGTCAAGCTTGTTGCTGCAAGTATCGGTTTAAGTTTTGCACAAAATGGTTCACCATTAGGTGGTATATTGTTTTTCTTGATATTCAATGCGTGTAGCTTTTTAGCTCGTAAGTATTTGTTGGGATTATCATACAATGTTGGTGAAAAAATTGTTTCAGAAGCAGCAGAGAGTGGTATTCTTCAATTATTAACAAACGCAGCTTCAATAATTGGGTTGTTTATGGTTGGAAGCATTGTAGCAAGCTCAGTTAAGCTATCATTAGCTTTTAATTGGGAAGCAGCAGGAGGTGTTATAACACTTCAAAGTTTCTTTGATGCTATTATGCCAAACATTCTACCTTTATCAGCGACATTACTAGTTACATACTTCATTAGAAAGAAAGTTAATGCTAACTTGATAATGGTAGTGATTATTTTTGCAGCAATTTTAGGTAAATGGGTTGGTTTATTTTAATAGCAAACAAGAGGAGGAATGGTTATGTTAGTTACAATGGCAGATATTTTAAAAAAAGCTAAGGCAGAAGGATATGGAGTTACTGCACCTAATGTTCAAAGTGAAGATACAGTTAGAGCTGTTATTAAAGTTGCAGAAGAACTGAATGCACCTATGATTATTGATGTTAATGCATTTATTCATCCTGACTTGCCTTGGTTTATTAATATGATTAGAGAACTTGCATCGTTATCCCCTGTTCCAATTGCAATAAATCTGGACCATGGTAGAACGTATGAAGATGTAATGCTAGGTATTCGTTCTGGCTGCACATCGGTTATGGTTGATCGTTCCTCGCTATCGTATGAAGAAAATGTAGAACAAACAAAAGAAGTTGTTAAAATGGCGAAAGCCCTTGGAATTAGTGTTGAAGCTGAACTCGGTCATGTTGGTATGGGATCAAACTATGAAGTGGATGGCGTTAGTAACCTAACAGAACCAGAAGCAGCAGCAAGATTCATCAAAGAAACGGGAGTAGATTGTTTAGCTATTGCTATTGGAACTGCACATGGCAGATATAAAGGAACACCTCATATTGACTTTGAGCGCTTAGCAAAAATAGTTGAAGCATGTGAAGATACTCCGTTGGTATTGCATGGTGGTTCTGGTACCGGAGATGAGAATTTAGCAAGAGCTGTAAGAAATGGTATACAAAAAGTAAACCTAGCAACAGAACTTGTTGTCTCTGGTAAAGAAGAACTGGTTGAGTTTTTTAAAGATCCGAACTTCGATAAGTGGCAGCTAATCCCAACATTTATTAAAGGTTATAGTGAAAGATTGGCACACTATGTTAGATTGTTTGGTCAAGACGGAAAGGCCTGGACTAAATAGGTGAGTAAATGATCAGATTTCTTATTGCTAGTCATGGATATTTGGCTAATGGATTCAAAAGTGCGATTGAAATCATAATGGGAAAAGAGATAGCTGATAAAATCTCAACCATTAATGCTTTTGTTGGAGATTGTAATAATGATGTTAAAAGCGATCTCGAGCATTTTGTTAAAAATATTCCATCATCTGATAAATTGATTGTTTTCAGTGACATAATGCATGGTAGTGTGAATCAGTTTCTAATACCACTTATTGAAGAGAATAGAGTGTTTTTGATTACTGGTGTTAATTTTCCATTACTATGTGAGTTGGTTGCTAAATACTGTTACACTGATGATCAAGAAATTAATAACGATGAACTATTAGCTATTGTTGAGATGGCTAAAAAAGAAATAACTCTTGTAAATCATTATCTTAAACATGTTGTTATAAAAGATAATGAAAGTGATTTTTTTGAAAATAACTAGGAGGAAAAAAATGATAAGATTTACTGATGCATGTGGTAGAAGTGGTAAGACTATTGCTGCTAGATTATTACCGGGGACAGATTTAATTGAAGGGATTGAAGCGGTTTGCGCAAAAAACGAAGTTAAGCATGCTTATGTTTCATGCTTTGGCTCGTTTGCGAAAGCTGGATACATGTATCTTGTACCAAAAGCTGAAGCTAAGATCGGTGCTGGTTATGGTGCGGTTATGGTATGTGATGGTCCTGTTGAATTTTTAAATGGTACAGGTGTTGTATGTCAAAACAATGGCAAATATGATGTTCATTTTCACGCTACGATGTGTGATAAAACTGGAACAGTTTTTGGTGGTCACATCGTTAAGGAAAGCACACCGACATTGACAACCGTAGATCTTGTAATCGTTGAGATTGTCGATATTGAAATGTTAAGATCATTTGATGAAGAAACTGCTTTAACCCAGTTTGTGCCAAAGAAATAATTGATAGTGATCAAAGGGTTATCAAGTTTCGCTTGATGACCCTTTATCTAAATGGAGGTTATTAATGACTCATACAAAACAAAAAATAAAACTTGGAGTTATCGCTGATGATTTTACAGGAGCTTCAGATGCTGCATCTTTCTTAGTTAAAGCGGGTTATAAAGTGGTTATGGTAGCTAATGTTCAAGATGAACTAAATGAAGAATGTGATGCTTTGGTCGTTGCATTAAAGATAAGATCGGTGTTACCAGAAGAAGCGATAAAAGCAGTAAAAGAAACACTTGTTTTCTTTGAAGTATTAGGTGTTGAGAAAATATACTATAAGTATTGTTCAACCTTCGATTCTACACCAACCGGTAATATTGGAGTAGTTTTGGATTATCTTATGGATTATTTAGATACAAGATACACGATCATTTGTCCTTCTCTACCTATAAATGGTCGAACAGTGAAAGATGGAATATTATATGTGAATAATGTTGCTTTAGCTGAAACATCAATGAAAGATCACCCATTAAATCCAATGTGGGATTCATATATACCTAATCTTATGAAGAATCAATCAAAACATCAATGTTATATTTCTAAACTTAGTTCAGTTAATGAAGTCATTGATAGTATTGTTGATGATAAATTTTACTTAGTACCCGATTATCATGACGATAATGATGGTAAGAAAATTGCTACGATGTTTAAGGATTTAAAACTTCTAAGTGGTGGATCAGGATTGCTTGAGTATGTTGATCTTGGACAAAGTTTGATTAACAAAGAACACAGTATGACTAGTTCATCAAATAAAGCGGTAATTATTTGTGGTAGTTGTTCGAAAATGACAGGTATACAAATCAAGAAGTTTATACAAGCAGGTAATCCTTATGTAAGGATTGATTCAGAAGATGTTTTAAACGATCAAATTAATGCTAATATGATATTTGAAGAAGTACTAAAGAATTTACCAAAAACTACGATCGTTTTTAGTGATGGAGTTGATAAGGACATGTCGTTATTTTCAAAGGATATAGCTTTTAAAAGAATATCATCAATGATAGAGGAAATTATCACAGAGTTAAGTGAATTAGTTGCGAAAAACAAGTTCGATCGTATTGTTATAGCTGGTGGAGAAACATCGGGCGCTGTTACAATTCGACTTGGATACAAAGCTTACGCAATTGGTAAAGTTGTTGCCCCTGGTGTACCTATATTGATACCACTTGAAAACAAAAAAATGAGTCTTGTATTAAAATCTGGTAACTTTGGGGACGAGAATTTCTTCGTTAAAGCAATAGAGTAGGAGCAAATAAATGCAAAGCAAATTTAATAAAATCATATGGGTAGCTCATCAACTTTATGACCGTAAACTAGTAACTGGTACAACTGGTAATATTAGTTTTAAGGATGATGGATATATTTATATATCACAAAGTGGTAGTTGTTTTGGTCTTTTAGATCAGAGTAGTTTTGCTAAGCTAAACATAAATAAAGACATAATCGACGGAAAACCAAGCAAAGAGTATCCTTTGCATCTAGACTTATATAATGTTTCAGAAGCTAATCAAGTTGTTATTCACACACATAGTTATTATTCAACAATTGTTTCGTGTTTGAAAAATGAAGAATTGATTAAGGGTTTATTTGCTTATTCACCATACTTAAGAATGAATACAGGTGGATTAGTTAAGAAAATAGGATATCAAAATCCAGGCTCGATAGAGCTTTTCGCTGAATTTAATGCGGCTGTTGATAAGGATACTAAGGTTTATATTTTAAGTAATCACGGTATTGTGATTACAGCGAAAGATATAATTGAAGCTTTTAATTTAATTGAAGAGTTTGAAACAAGCGCAAAAATGCTTATTGAAATTAAGAAATTTAATGAAAATGATTTCGGTACTATTAGTAAACTATAAATAAAAGACGACGTTTCATCATTAATAGAGACACAAAACCATGATTTAGATTTGAGCTTTATGGCTTGACCTATGATCATGGTTTTTATGTTAATAATACAAGTTTTAAAGGCTATATATAGTTATTTATATCAAAATAAAAGAAATGCATAGTTGATGTTAACTATTCTAATTCACTCAATCTACCGCTTCCAATGATTTCACCGTTGTAAACATAGTTAACTACAACATCCATGTTTTCACTAAGTACACCATTAAACATTTGATACATTCCGCCATACATATAAAACAAGATAGCTAGAAATGATTCTATAAATCCAACCTCTGATACATTCATTTCTAAGGTAAAAACCGTTAAATCGTTATTATAACTTATCGATTTTATTGTTTGAATGTCTTCTTCTGATAGTATTTCAGCGATTGCTTCATCAATGGTAGTCTTCATTTCTTGTAGAAACTCATAGTGTGTTGCCTTTGGCATTGTGATAGTTATGGTTTCATTTACTTCGTCAACTACTACACTCATTCCCTCTTCTGTCTCTTCAATAAAAGAGTAAGGATCAAATTCTTCTCCTTCTTCTGTAAAGTTGTAGAAGAACTCAAAGGGAATGACAACATCAACTGTTAGTAAACTTTCATCTATTTCAGTTGGATCATCTTTGGGAATGTTGATTTCTTCATCAACTTTCGCACCACAACCAGACAATAACAAAATGAAAACCAAAGATATTATAATACTTTTTCTCATAAAACCTCCTTATTGATTTAGAAAAAATATGGTATTTATTTGGTATTGTAATTAAGCTGAGCACTATCCAAAAAACAATTATTCTGTTATATAGCAATATTATCGCTTACAATACCAAACATTCTTATATTGATAATATCATTAATTACTATAAAAGATAACAAGAAGGTATCAATAATAAGTATATTTAGTTATGAGAAGTTGATTATTTTTCTTTATGTATAAGTAATGTTCACGAATGATTAGGGGTATAATGATTTGGGATTTATAGGTAACTTGTAAATCAATTAAAACACTAGTTATTTGAAAAAAGATTATTCAATTATCGTCAAGTAAATGTCAAGAACATAAAAAGCCCTTCGTTATGAAGGACTTAATGAACTTATGGCAGGGGTGACAAGAATTGAACTCGCATCCACGGTTTTGGAGACCGCTGTACTACCATTGTACTACACCCCTAGATTTGCTTAATCATAATAACATATGAATAGTTGGATTTCAATTGATTTTAGGCTCTATTGTTAATTAATCAATGATAAAGTATGATTAAATAAGGAGGTCAATCATGAATGATATAATCGATAATATTCAAGAAACAGAGAACGTATTTATCCAGTTCATCAAGACGATCCAGGATAATTTGATCAATATCTTAACAGCTTTGTTTATGATCGCAGTATTTGCGATATTGGCGAAGCTTATCTTAAATCAGCTTAGTAAGTATACGGCAAAAACTATTGAGAAAGCTAAAGCTAATCCTGATGAGCAAAAAGGTAGACAGATCATTACAGCAATGACCATGTTAAGGAGCGTTGGACGTTATGGTATTTACTTTGTCTTTATCGCTTTAGTGCTTTATCAATTAGGCTTTGGTAATGTCATGGGTAATCTATTGGTCACTGCTGGGTTTGGTAGTTTGGCAATATCATTTGGTGCACAAAGTGTTGTTAAGGATGTTGTTACTGGGTTTTTTATGATGTTTGAACGACAATATGCAGTGGGTGATTTTGTTAAGATTGGTGAGTTTGAAGGTACAGTCACATCTATAGCGATGCGGGTAACGTATCTTAGAAACTTTAAGGGTCAAAAGATAATCATACCTAACGGTACTATCGCAAATGTCATCAATTACACTAATGAATTTAATACGGCGGTTATTGTAGTGCCAACACCTTATGAGGCTGACACTAAAAAAATGATAGCGTTGATACAGGAAGTACTTGATGATTATTATAAAGAAAGTGGTGAGTTGTTTGTTGAAGCGCCAAGAGTCACAGGTTTAAGTAATTTCAATACTTCAAGTGTTGATTTAACAGTGGTTGGTAGAGTTAAAGCGCTGAATCAATGGCAGGTTGAAAGAGAGATGCGTTTATTGATCAAAGAACGCTTTGATAAAGAAGGTATTAGAATTCCTTATCAACAAGTAGTAATACATACAAAAAAGAATGAAGAGGCATAAATTGCCTCTTTGTAAGGTATAGCAATATATCATGTTTTAGATTATAATAAGAATGTTGAAAGATACATTTTAGGAGGTATAAACATGGCAAAAGTATTCATGTCAATGGATGGTAATAGCGCTACATCACATGTGGCTTATGCGTTTACTGAAGTTGCGTGTATCTACCCGATCACTCCTTCTTCACCGATGGCAGAAGTGATCGATGTTTGGGCATCACAAGGTAGAAAGAACCTATTTGGTTCAGCAGTAAAAGTAGTAGAGATGCAATCAGAAGCCGGTGCCGCTGGTGCTGTGCATGGCGTATTACAAAGTGGTTCATTAGCCAGCACTTACACTGCATCACAGGGCTTATTATTAATGTTACCGAACATTTATAAATGGGTTGGTGAGTTGTTGCCGGCAGTTCTTCACGTTTCTGCTCGTTCTATCGCTACCAGATCATTATCAATCTTTGGTGATCACCAAGACATCTATGCCGCTCGTCAAACGGGTGTAACGATGATCTGTTCTCATTCGGTTCAAGAAGCTATGGATTTAGCGGGTGTTGCTCATTTATCAGCAATCAAAGCTTCAGTTCCAGTTCTTCATTTCTTTGATGGTTTCCGTACATCTCATGAGATTCAAAAGATTGAAGTCATGGATACTAAGGTTTTAGGTAGTTTGATCGATCAAGAAGCACTTGAAAAATTCCGTGCTCGTGCATTAAATCCACATACCAATCCAGTCACAAGAGGTGGCGCTGAAAACGACGACATCTATTTCCAAGGTCGTGAGGCTCAAAATACTCATTATGATGCAGTTGCTGGGGTTGTTGCTGATTATATGGCTAAGATCAGTGAAGTTACTGGTCGTCATTATGCCCCGTTTACCTATTATGGTGCTAAAGATGCTACAAGAGTAATCGTAGCTATGGGTAGTGTTACTGAAACAATCCAAGAAGTTATCGATGTATTAGTAGCTAAGGGTGAAAAAGTTGGTCTTGTTAAAGTTCATCTTTATCGTCCATTTGCGGTTGATTACTTAACGGCTGTATTACCGGAAACAGTAGAGAAAATCGCTGTATTAGATCGTACTAAAGAAATGGGTTCTCATGAACCACTATATCTTGATGTTTATGCGGCTCTTTCTGGCTTTAAAAATGTTAAGACGATCGTTGGTGGCCGTTATGGCTTATCTAGCAAGGATACTCAACCTCGTGATATCAAAGCTGTCTTTGATCATATCGCTTCTGATAATCCATTTGATGGCTTCACCATTAGCATCAATGATGATGTTACTGGTTTATCATTGACAAGTGATCCTGATTTCCATGTTGAAAATGAATATACTTCCTGTTTATTCTATGGACTTGGCTCTGATGGTACTGTATCGGCTAATAAAAATGCGATCAAGATCATTGGTGATCATACTGATATGTATTCACAGGCTTACTTTGCTTATGACTCCAAGAAGGCTGGTGGAGCAACTCGCTCTAATTTGCGTTTTGGTCCTAAGCCGATTCGCTCGACTTACTACATTCAAAACGCTGATTTTATCTCTTGTTCACTTGATGCGTACTTGTTGAAATATGACATGTTACGTAACTTGAAACAAGGTGGTACTTTCTTGTTGAATACAACCTTTACACCAGAAGAAATTGAAGCTAATTTACCTAACCGAGTAAAAGTTCAATTAGCTAAGAAAAAAGCTAAATTCTATATTATTGATGCAACAAGTATTGCGATGGAAATTGGTATGGGACGTCGTACTAATACGATCTTACAGTCTAGTTTCTTTGCACTAAATGAAAGCATTATGCCTTATAAAGATGCACTTGACTATATGAAGGGTGCTGCTAAGAAATCTTATGGTAATAAGGGCGAAGAGATCGTTGCTTTAAACTACAAAGCAATCGATAAAGGAAAAGAAGGATTAGTTGAGATCAAAGTAAATCCTGATTGGGCAAGCCTACCTTATAAAAGCATTAGAAAAACAACTGGTGATGAATACTTTGACGAGTTTGTACAAGAGATCAATGATCTTAATGGTTATGACTTACCTGTATCTTCATTTATCAAACATGATGTCCTTGATGGTTCATTCCGTAACAATGTTGCTTATAATGAACATCGTACAATTGCGACTCAGGTTCCTAAATGGATTCCTGAAAACTGTATCCAATGTACTTTCTGTTCCTTTGTTTGTCCGCATGCAACAATTAGAACATTCTTACTAACCGATGAAGAAATCAGTAAAGCACCGATGGCGTTTGATACGATCAAAGCTCTTGGTCCTAACTTAGGTGATCTAAAGTATCGTGTTCAAGTATCACCTGATAACTGTGTTGGTTGTAGTTTATGTGCTGTTGAGTGTCCGGGTAAGGGTGGTCAAAAGGCGCTTGTAATGGTTGATGTTAAAGAACAATTACATGAAGCACCATTAGCTGACTACTTATACAAAGATGTTGAATATAAAGCTGGTTACTTCAATACTGATACCATTAAAGGTACCCAGTTCTTAATGCCATATTTTGAAGTAAGTGGAGCTTGTGCTGGTTGTGGTGAGACACCTTACTATCGTTTAGTATCACAATTATTTGGTCGTGATATGTTGATCGCTAATGCGACTGGCTGTTCATCAATATACAGTGGTTCAACACCAAGTTCACCATTTGTTACTGATAAAAATGGCGAAGGTATTGCTTGGGCAAACTCACTATTTGAAGATAACGCTGAGTATGGCTTTGGTATGAAGGTCTCACAAGAGTATAAGACAAATCGTATCTTTGAGATCATAACTGAAACCAAAGATAAAGTAGAGCCAGAATTAAAAGCACTATTTGAAAGTTACTTAGACGCACAAGGCGATCGTAATGCTGAAAGAGCGATCGTTGATCAGTTAGTTGAAAAAGTTAAAGCTAGTGCTAATAAAGAAGTTAAAGAATTATTGAAGTTTGAGCGTGATCTTGTTTCTAAATCGGTATGGATCATCGGTGGTGATGGCTGGGCTTATGATATCGGTTATGGTGGACTAGACCATGTTATCGCTAATAATTTAAATGTTAATATCTTAGTATTGGATACTGAAGTATACTCAAATACTGGTGGACAAGCATCTAAGAGCTCACAAGCAGCACAAATTGCTAAGTTCGCTGCTGGTGGTAAAGTAACAGCTAAAAAAGATCTTGGACAAATCGCTATGGCTTATGGTCATGTCTATGTCGCAAGTATTGCCATGGGTGCTGATAGAATGCAAACAATCAAGGCGATCAAAGAAGCAGAAGCTTATAACGGTCCATCACTTATCTTAGCTTACTCACCTTGTGTTGAGCATGGTATTAAGGGTGGTTTAGCTAATCATCAACATTCACAAAAGAAAGCTGTTGAATGTGGTTATGTAACACTATATCGTTATAACCCAGCACTTGAAACACCACTTAAGATTGATTCTAAGGAACCTAAGTTTGAACTAATGGTTGACTTTATCACATCAGAAGTTCGTTATGGTAACTTAGTAAATGTTAATCCGGATAACGCGCAAGACTTGTATGCGAAGACGGTGACTGATGCTCAAAAACGTCATAGTCGTTTAGTTAAACTTGCTAAGGACTAATAACAACTTTATATCAATCAATTAAGATATAAAATTCAAAATAAGGTATGGCTAAGCCATACCTTATTTATGTCATTGCTACACTAGTTGCGATATTTCAAGTAGTGCTTGATTGAAGTGCAACCAACAACTCAATATAATTTAAGATATGTAGAAAGAGGAGTAATGATGAAACTACCAGAAAAGATATTATATTATCGTAAGAAAGCCGGCTTATCTCAAGAAGCCTTAGCTGAGCAAATTGGGATATCTCGCCAAGCCATCAGTAAATGGGAAACAGGAGAAGCAGTACCTGAAATTAGCAAACTAGTCTCGCTGGCAAAAGTGTTTAATGTTAGTGTTGACCTTTTGTTATCAGAGGATGATTTTGATGAACAGCCATTTGAATCAGAAGAATTTGCTAAAAGTACTAATTGGATCGATGCTTTACCTAAAACAATAGCGCGTTTACTTAAAAGATACGGCTGGTTATTTGGTGTCTATTTAGCCGTTATTGGGGTAGGGTTTACAGCAATAGGGACATTAGCTAAGGTTATGGTTAAGAATATGTTTGGACATGCCCTAGATATAGAACCAATGTTTGCGGATATCATCTCAAATAACCCCGTAAGTATCATGGGTTCATTTATCATAATACTGGGTGTGGTCATGATGATAGCTGGAGTTGTGTTAGCCTTAGTGTTAAAAAGACGGAGTGCAGATTAAATATGAGTAATGTGTTCTTTATGAACAGTATTGATATCACTTGTCATCCTTGACTAATTTACTGCTAAACAGTATAATTGCAGTAGATAAGTCAGGAATATTAGAAATGGAGGGTAATAATCATAAAAGAACCAATGAATGAAAGAAGTATAAATATAATCTATGATCTCATGAAATCTAATGATGGGTATGTAACTTCAAAACAAGTTACTGAACTTGGAATTCATAGAATGTATCTTAAGATCATGAATGAAAGAAAAATTATTGAAAGAGTAGGAAAAGGAATTTATATAGATTCGAATAAAATTGAAGATCTTTATTATGTTTTTAGTTTAGAAAATGCTAAGGTAGTTTTTTCACATATGACAGCTCTTTATTTCCATGGGCTTTCTATTATAGCACCTCGAAATGAGTATGATATAACCGTGATTAATAAATATCACAATCCAAAATTAAAACATCACAATATATTCTATGTTTCAAAGGAAGCATATTGCATTGGAGTATCTAATGTTGTTACACCTATGGGGAATAGAGTAAAAGCATATGATTTAGAAAGATGTGTTTGTGATATCATTCGTTCAAAAAAGAGAATGGATATCGAACATGTTAAATATAGCGTAAAAGAATATCTTAAAAGGAATGATAAAGATCTAATAAAACTCGCTGATTATGCTGAAATATTGACTGTTAAAGAAGAAGTTATGAGCTTTGTGAGTATGATGTATGAATGATAGGCAACTTAAGGATAAAATAAGGAATATTGCCAAGAAGAAAAATGTCGATTTTAACACAGTATTTAGATTATATATGTATGATAGGTTTATCGAAAGGCTTGCTATAAGTAAATATAAAGATAACTTCATTATCAAAGGTGGATTCTATTTAAGTGTTTTATTTGGTGTGGAAAATAGAGCGACAATGGATATTGACACAGCCATTACAAATGCATCCTTTGATGTTGGTAATATAAAGAACATGTTAGAAGATATAATATCTATTGATATAAACGATAATGCTATTTTGAAACTTACAAGTATTTCAAGTATTAGGGATATTGATGAGTATGGTGGATATAGAGTAACGATTCATATAATAATTGAGAACATTAAGGAAGTAATACAAATAGATATTGCAACAGGTGATCCAATCACTCCTGGTGCTATAAACTACAAGTATTTGCCTATATTAGGAAATGAAGTTATTTACTTATGGGCGTACAATATTGAAACTGTGTTGGCTGAAAAATTAGAAACAATACTAAGCAGAGCTGAAGCTAATAGTAGAACAAGGGACTACTATGATGTTTATATGATCTGCGAAATGTATCTCGAAAGTATCAATATAATTGATCTTAAAAAAGCAGTTAGAAAAACATTTGAGAAAAGAAAATATAATGGAAATATCATTAACACTCTAAAGGTAATTGAAGAGAGTGTAATACTACTAAATAGGTGGCAGTCATATTCAACAAAATACAACTATGCTAGAGATGTATCCTATATGGATGTAATTGAAAGTTTACAAACCTTGATTAGAATAATTGATCTATGATGATTTAGTAAATTTTTGTATTCAATGTATTAAACATTTTACTTTTTCATTTACCAGTTTTAGAATGCGATTTGACTGATTCCTAGGTTTCGATAAACGTCAGCTACTGATAAATCATGATATTCTTTTTGATATTGCAAGGTATCTTCTTTAAACCTCATATCGTATTGCTTAGTTATAGAGGAATCCTTGCTTTTTATTCTCCGTCATTAAGAACTATTTGTTTAGGTAATCTGTTTTCTATGCTAACATCACTGATATAATTATGATTAACACTATAAAGATAATTAAATAATTGCATATTATATATAATATTGATAAAATATTATAAATAAAGATATAAATACAGACAAATGTTAGCATCATCTGAAAAAAATGATTATACGAAAAGCTTGATAAGAGCATACATAATTTCTTATTAAATCAATTAATGTTGATTTAGAGATAGGAGAACAAAATGCGTAAATACAGTATTTTTCTTCTGTTTGTAATCTTGTTTTTGTCTAGTTTACGATTGAATATAATAGCTGTAGATTTGGATGCTCGCAGGTATTCTAGATGTTGGATATCAGGAACAAATTCAGTTATCTACATAAAGGATCCAGGTGGAAATAACAGAACATCACTTATCCAATTTATCAACGATGGTTGGACATTAATGAATTATAGAGTCTATAGCTGATGTATAAGAAATATTTATATATAGTTGTTTGTTTTCTATTATTAATATTATCCAGTTGCGAGTCAACTAAGATAGAAATTGAAACAAATTATTATGAAGTTGAGTTAATTAATGAGCATGAAATTTATCTAACATTGAATGTTTCGCTTTCGTGTTTTCACTATTTAAAAGGTGAGTCTTTGTACCTTACGTTATCCGATAATCCGTTTGCTGATCTTTCCATCGAAAATGGTATAGCTATAAAAGCGAATGATGAAAGTAAAACCGTTACCTTCAGTTTAGCAGAATACTTTGATACTGATGCAATAGAAGGTTTCTACAACTCGATAATTGATAAAGGTGATTTCGAAGAAGACCTATTTATTCATATCTATTTTGATGATATGACCTATACAGGAGACTCAATAATCTATTCAGATAATGCTGAATACTATAAATATAGAGTAATTAATGAAAAACCGAGGACCAATATACGTAAACTTGAACAAGTTAAGGACAATGTTTGTCAATCGATTTTACAAAGAATCGATGAACGTTTCCAAATACTGGATTATGAGATTATTGAAGGGAAATATTATTATATGATTAAAGATTGGAACTGTTATATGATACTAGACTTTGAGTTGCCGTATTATGTATATCCTATATATTACAAAGATGATGTTCAAGAGTATGTTGGATTATTTGTATATCAAGACAATCTAATAGCTTGGGATTATGATCTGTACTCACAAGTAAGAATCATGAGATATAGTACAAATGAAACTAATCGAGTTGCTAACTCTTTTGTTGTCGGTAGATGTGATGGTTATGAGTTTGTGCAAGACAACTCATCATATGAAGTTCTTTATACATCTGATGTTCAGAGGTATTTAAAGAAGAATGATTTGGATGATGTTTATTCATCTGATTCAAGTCTGTGGAGTCATATTAGATTTGAAAACATAAGTGAAAAATGAAGCTAAATAGATATAAAAGGGGAACGATTAACATGAAGAAAATGCTTGTATTGTTTTTATCGTATGTTATTATTTTGACAAACTTTGGTTTTTAGAGTAAACAGATAGTTAATAATAATGATAAAGCTGCAGTAAGTCTAATTATTATATATGAAAACAGAAATACAGGTTACATTGAAGAAATTTCAGTTCCGTCAAAGCCTTATGATTTATATGCTTATGAGCCATCATACGGGATTGTTTATTATTGTTACCACTATGGTGATTGTATGTACGGATATCATGATATAGTAAGTGTTGGTAATCCTCACTAGACAATTATTTGAGTAGTAAACAAAAATAAGACAAGATTTATGATGCTAATGTGCATTTGGTATTGTTGTTAGTATTTTTTTGGATTTGAATATTTAATTAGTCGGTACAATATTTGTACTGACTTTTTGTGTTCATTTTTATACTTAATTTACAGTATCAAGTAGTTCACTAATAATCATAATCGAGTATATTATTAAGCAAGTTGTAGTATTTCAACTTATCTAACAAACAAATCTAAAGGTGTATACTAATTAAGAACTTCCTAGATTATTTATTCATATAACAAGAATTACGCTAAATCGTTCCATCATAAACTAAGCCCATCACATTTCCCTTGGGAGCGAATCAACTAATACTACCATTGTGATTCTTTTTAGTTTCTTTTTGTAAAAATGAATAAGAGTGAGTGATATAAATCACTAAGTTTATCGACTAGATTGAATAGTTCTAATAATTCACTATCATTATCAACACTGAACGTTTATGTAGTTTATTAACGTTTATGTAGTTTATTAACGTTTTCTGTTTTATAAAACTAAGGTATTATTGCTTTTACTGATTTCTACTTTGTTTTTACTACCTATTTTTTGTCTTGTTTGTATTTTTTCTTCTTAATTTAAGTAGTGAACCGAGAGTTTTGATAATCTTATGTTCCACCCATACACTAATTGTTTTTTTAGATAGCTTACCAGTATCCGCAAAGGAGTAATCCATAAACATCCTTATCACTAACTTTTTCACTTATCTAGCTCATCTTTTTGGGCTTCAGTGATTATCGGGTATGACCATGCTTAATCAATCAATCAAGCTATTGAGTGATTAGAATACCTTGGCGATGTAATTTCTGGATTTCTATACTCTCGCTTTTTGACTTGTTTTATATCATATAAGTACATCATTTATACATCCTTTCTTATCAGTTTAATAACTTAATGATAATAGGATTTTATAAATGGTGCTTTTTATATTCTGTGCTTAGTGGATAACATCATTTTGCATCCCGCTTCAATTAGATTTAATCAGGATTCGTATGAAAATCATGTAATTTTTAGGGCATTAATCAACCTAAATATCATAATTATGTTAAAATGAAAAAATGATTGTTAATTTTGCAGTATTGTTAGAACGTTTAGAAGTGATAATTGAAATGTTAGACTACATAAAGAGGTAAACATGAAAGACAGTATTAGAAAAGTATTTTTGAAATTATTTGTGATAATTGCAATTTCTATGTCAATTATTACCCCTGTTGATTTGATTAAAGCCGACGATCCGCCAAGTGGTGTTGATAAGACGAATGTGTTGACCAATGTTGAAATATCAATTAGTCAAAATGGTATCGATATCTCAGAGGGAGGAACAATATATTCGCAAGAGCCTATAAGAGTTGAAGTATCATTTAATGTGCCTGTTTTTGGTGACAATCCTGAACCAGATGTATATGTTAATAAAGGTGATACAGCTTATTTTGAATTAAGTGATGCATTTAGTTTAATATCAGGCAGTACAATAGAATTAAAAACAGGTTCTATCGTCGTTGCACATGTAAGCTTCAATACTAATTTATCAACTGGCATGGTTACTGCAGAAGTTGTTTTTGATGGTGATGATCAAGTTTTTGATGGTACATCTAATAATGTAAGAATCAGATTTGTAGCTAATTTCGAATTTGACGATAGTGGAGCCCCATCATCAGGAGATAGTTACACAGTCGTTATCTTGGGTAAAACCTATACAGTTGAAGTATTACCAATGGATATTATCCACAATCTTAATAAAACAGGAGTTGTTGATTTAGCTCAACAGCAAGTAGAATGGATAGTAAACATTGATAAGACTCAAGGTGATGACCATCTTGATATGACAAACTATGTGTTCAAGGATAATCTTAGCAATGTTGGAGTATATATTGATAATTCATTTACAATCGATGGAATTAGTGTAACTCCCGAGTATATAGATAACATCATAAACTATGTTTTTAGTGATCCTACCAGTAGTCCTAAGGTTATTAGATTTAAAACAACCATACCAGATAGTAAGTACTATGGTAGTGGAAATCAGACGATATCAAACACGGCAAGTATCTTTAATAGTGATGATGTCCTAATGGATGATGGTAGTGCTTCGGTATCTTTCACTCCACAATGGATTAGCAAATCGGGTGTTGCCAGTGATGCAGGTAGTGGCGTTTATGATCCAACCAATAGAACGATCACGTGGACTATTACCGTAAATCAAATGGAAGCCTCTTTATCCAATGTTGTGATAAATGATGTCTTGCCAGGCAATCTAACATTTAACAATGCTTATTGGGAAACTTGGGATGGAACATCTTGGACAAATACCGATACTATTACGCCAAATGGTGATAATGACTATTTATTAGGAAACATCGATAGTAGAGTACGTTTGATCATTGTTAGTAATGTACCAGATGAGCAATTTACAACAACGATAACAACCTATCAAAATAGTGCCAGAGTTCGATGGGATGGGATTCCTGCTATAATAAGCAGTGGGAATGTTAGTGTTCCTGTTGGTTTTGTCTCATTAACAAAGATAGGTTCAATAGACAGTGTTAATCGAAAAATGCTTAATTGGACAGTAACTTTTGACGGACGAGGACAAACTATAGATGATCTTAAGATATATGATCTTCTAATATATACTAGTTCAACTGGTTTTAACATTGCTAATGTAACTGGTATTCCTGTGGGATTGACTGCTAGCGATTTAATACCGCGGTTTGACCAGATGTATACTGATAGTAGCTTTAGTGGTGCTGGGCTGACTTTAACGGTGCATCCTATTTATCTAGATGGTATTAGAATTGGCGATTTGTTGGAAATAAGTGACTTAAGCTTAACCAATGTTAGTACCTTTACTTTTTCATCTGAAATCATGAATTCTAACATTTATTTAAAAAATAGTTCATCTACTATCTCAAATACTGCGTCATTATTTAGTGGTGTGAGCAGACTTGTTAGTGCTACACGAAACTTGAACTATCCAAATTATGTTTTATCTAAGGAACTACTACGAAGAGCAGCGATCAGCGACCCTGCTGGAAGCGTCAACACGCAGTTAACTACTAATATTACAGAAGCTTTTGATTACATAGACAAAACAGCTATCTTTAGATTGAGCATCAATGCTAATGGTATTGATATTCCAAATTCAATAAAAGCAGACGGAACAACATTAGGGACTGTTACAATAAAAGATACACTTCCTGAGGGTTGGGAATTTGTAGAAATCATAAGTGATCAGGACTATTTATTATTTGAAGGAAATCAAAACAATAGTAGTAGTGTTGTTAGTGCTACTGATACAACACCAGATTCTGTTAGTGGAATGACTTATGAAATCGATGGAAGAGAAATAAGTTTTACTTTTACATCTCTTGATAGACCTTATGTGATTTTAGTAAAAGCAAAAGTCTCTGATGCTACGGTCGGTAGTTATTTCAATGAAAACAAAACAACTACGGTTCGTAATACGTTTGGTATGCTGGCAACAAATTGGACGCCGGGGATTTCTACTTTCCGAGATATTTCTATTCAAAGTAGTATCTTGGAAAAAAGACTGGATATTATTGAGCAAGGTGTACTTAGATGGACAGTGGATTATAAACCATATGATGTTGAACAAATTGGTAATCGTATTGATGATGTATTACCAATAGGGCTAGATATTAGAACAAATAGTGCGGGTCTTTTGATAATCGAGAACAATATAGCGGCTTATGAAATGAATTTGAATGCCAATGGAAGTTATAGTGTTGCCGATCAAATTAGTCTTGTTGAAGGTAGTAATGTGTTTTATAACAGTGAAACAAGAACACTATCGTTTTTGATTGCTGATAATTCTAAAGGCTATCGTTTTACCTATATAACTGATGTTACTGGTAACCCGGGAACAGTAAGCAATACTGTATCATTGATTGGTAACAACAATGATCAAGAGCAAACTGCTACACTTTATATGATTAGTGCATCAGATGGAGAAGCTAGTTTATTAAGGAATGGATGGATATCAATTCGCAAAACTGATGCGAATTCTACTTTGCTAGCTGGAGCTCAATTTACATTATTCGCCTTGGATATGACGACAATCATAAGAACTGCTGTTACCAACAGTGATGGCAATATTAGAATGATGGTGTTACCTGATGGTCAATATTATCTAAAAGAGACTGTGGCGCCAGCTGGTTATATACTCGATGAAAGAATTCATACTGTTAGTATTTCGACTGTGGGAGATACCGTCGTTTCATCGGTAAATGGCAAAACCGGGCCAGGAGCGAATAGCTTAACAGTAATTAATTACTTACAGGGAACAGTAGGACAACTCAGAATCTCAAAAGAAGTAGCGGGGAATGCGGCTGATCAAAGCAAAGCGTTTAATTTCACTGTTACTTTTGATGATTTAAATCAGTTTGAATATCTTGGTGATGGAGTAGCTAATGGTCAAATAAGCTCTGGTGATACGATAAGCCTAACTCATGGACAAAGCATTACGATTATTGGCTTACCTAAGGACATCACTTATGAGGTTATAGAATATGATTATCGTAATGAGGGATATACAACAACAGCCACAAACAGTAGCGGAACAATCATCGTTGATGAAACGCAAACAGCGCGGTTTATAAACACACGCAATCTAACACCTAATACTGGCGATGATAATGTCAACAATGTTGCCAAAATAGGTATGTATGCTTTTGGTGGTATTACTATTATCTTAATCGGATTAGATATGCTTGTTAGAAAAAAGAAGAAAAATGGTAATTATGAAACGTAAGAACTATTTTACTTTGATTGTTCTTAGAGGTTGTATTGTCCTAGCACTGATTGGTTTGTCAATATCCATTTACGCTTATTACACTTCAAAAGAGAGTTATGAGATAGCGAGAAACACTTATTCAACTATTAGCGCTCAGTACGTTGATAATGATTCTGATAAAATTAACAACATTGATTTTAAAAATCTTCTACAGATTAATAACAATATTGTTGGTTGGATAAAATCAGATGATAGTATCATCAATTATGCTATCGTCCAAGGGAATGATAATGATTACTATTTAACTCATATGATTGACAACTCATATAACAAAGCCGGAGCTATTTTCATGGATTATACAAATAGTTCAGACTTTAGTGATCAAAACACAATTATTTATGGTCATAATATGAAGGATGGTTCGATGTTTGCTTATTTACTTAATTATAAAGACCAAGCTTTTTATGACAAACATCCGAGCATGTATTTGTATACGATAGATAGTATTTACAAGATTGATATAATTGCGGGAATAATCATAAGCGGTGATGAAGATTACCTCAAAACGAAATTCATTAATAATGATGATAAGATTAATTATGTTAACAGTTTAATAGTTTTTTCTACATTTTTATCAACAACTAAGATATCCCCAGATGATTTGTTGATAACTTTGAGTACCTGCTCATATGATTTTCAAGATGCAAGATATGTGTTGTTTGGAAAGCTTACTACTTTAGAAACACAATGATAGTTGTTTTATAGCTTGATCATTATTTATATTAGATGGGTTTTGCATTGACAATAATTCGTATTAAGAAAAAATTACACTATGTAGTTGTTTTAGGTTTATTAGTAACTTGCTTAACATATGATCTATCAAAATTAGTATATAGTTTTAAGATATTTATGCTGTCTTATCGTATATAATAATAGTAGGAATCGAGGTGAAGACATGAGGATTGGAATGTTTTGTGATTCATACTTACCTGATATTAATGGGGTTGTTACATCGGTCGTTACTCTTAAACAAGCACTTATGGAAAAAGGACATGAAGTATGGGTTGTTTCTAATCATCCTTCACTTTTAAAGACACAGATCGATCATGATCTTCAAGAGATTAGATTACCAGGCATTGAAATAAAACAGCTATATGGTTATAAGGCTAGCTCACCAATCCAAATCCGTATCTTAAAGGAAATTGCCAAACTTAATTGGGATGTGATTCATGCTCACTCAGAGTTTGGGGTTGGTATATTTGGTCGTATTGCGGCTAAGTACCTTCATATCCCCGTAGTTTCCACTTATCACACTACATATGAAGACTATACACATTATGTTAACTTCTTAAAGATGAATAGTATCGATCGTTTCGCTAAACTTCTAATTGCGAAGTTAAGTAAGCTTTATGGTGAAACCAGTACTGCAGTAATAGCACCATCACAAAAGACAAAAGATATGTTAGTAAGATATAAGATCAAATCACCGATCACTGTCATACCTACTGGACTAGATTTGAAGCGTTTTGAACCTAATCAATTTGATCAAGAGACGATAAAGAAACTAAGAAGAGAATATAATGTCTTAGATGATGATCTATTAGTTTTGTTTATTGGTCGCGTTGCGAAAGAGAAGAGTATTGATCTATTGGTGGAAGCTTTTAGTAAACTTAAGGGGTATGATAAGATTAAACTCATGATTGTTGGATCAGGACCAGGGGTTGAGGAAATCGAGCATCTAACTTCGCTTTATCAGTTAGAAGATAAGATCATTATGACAGGAAAACAGTTTCCTGATAAGATACCGCTTTATTATCAATGTGGTGATGTGTTTGTGTCAGCATCTTTAACTGAAACACAAGGTTTAACTTTTATTGAAGCTTTAGCTAGTGGATTACCGGTATTGGCTCGTCCTGATGGGGCGGTTGAGAATTTAATATTTGATGATGTCACTGGCTATTATTTCGCTGATGCGAGTGATCTTGCGCTTAAGATCAGTAATTTCTATGCATTAAGTAAAGAGAAACGACAACAATTACGTGATAATGCTGTTTTAAAGGCAATGGAGTACGATCTAAACGGTTTTTATGATAAAGTGATAAAAGTATACCAAGAAGCGATTAAAGCTTATCGCATGGATTATCGCGTTACAGCGATAAACTATCAAGATGATGTGGTATCACTCACACTAACTAATCCAAGCAATGAGCTAACGATCATGGTTAGTGTAGATAGTTTTATGCAGTATGGTATACGAAAAGACAAGGTTGTTGATGATATATTGATTAGTCAATTATTATCTGAAGAACAAGCTGTTCAAGCTTATAAAAAAGCAATCAAACATTTGACAATCAAAGATCGAACAAAACAAGAAATGAATGATTGGTTATGTGAAAATACAACATTACCTAAAGCTAAGGTTCAAACATTGATTGATTATCTTGTTGATAAGAAATATCTTGATGATAAGCGGTACGCTTTAGCGCAAATAAATAAGTTTACTAAGCAGCTCATGGGTAAAAATAGGATCAAAAAAGAACTCTTATTAAAGGGGATTGATCCGGTATTGATCGAAGAACTGAATGAAAGATCAGACGATGATCAATATTATCGAGCACTTAATTATGCTAAGAAATGGCAAGGTAAGATTCGTGATCGTTCTTTCAATTATAAAAAGACAATGATCAAGAATAAACTTGTACAATATGGTTATGATATCGCATTAGCTAATGAAGTAGTAGAACACTTATTGACAAATGATGATAATGAAAAAAACATCTTGCGTAAGTTAGCCAATAAAGCTAAAACAAGATATAATAGAAAATATAGCGGTTCACAGTTAAGAAATAGAGTATTTCGTTACTTGACAACACAAGGATTTGATTATGATGACATCTATTTAGTCATCAATGAAATGGAGTGGGAAGATGAATAAGAAAATGATCAAAGATTTCGTAGAAGGAGAAAGTATTACAACACCTTTACTGGTTAGCAATGTTTTAAATGGTGTTACAACTAATGGCTCGCCATACATGTCTATTTCCTTTAGTGATAAAACGGGTTTAATTGAAGGCAAGCTTTGGGATGTTAAAGAAGAACAAGCAAATATCATCACGGTTGGAAATGTCATAGCAGTAAACTTTGATGTCATTAAGTACAAAAATAATCTGCAAGTGAAAGTGCATAGTGTTAATAGCATTAAAAGCGATCAGTATGATATCAATGATTTTGTGGCATCCTCAGAAATACCTCAACAAGTAATGCGTGAAGCGATGGCTTCAACATTAAAGATGATTGAAAATAAAGTACTAAAAGAAATTGTTAGCGCGGTTGTTGATCGATTTGAACATGATTTCTTTCTATATCCTGCCGCAAGTCGCATTCATCATGATTTTATTGGTGGTTTGGCTGAACATGTACTTGGTATGATCAAGCTTGGCATAAGCATCGCTGAGCAATATCCATTAATTGATCGTGACTTATTGATATCAGGGATAATCGTTCATGATATGGGTAAATTATTTGAATTATCAGGCACCATCGCAACTGAGTATACAACCGAAGGAAGACTTATTGGTCACATCTCAATCATGCAAGCTAAGTTAAGTATGATCGCGATTGAGCTTGGCTATGATGATAGTGAAGAAGTGATGTTATTAAGACACATGGTGTTATCACATCATGGTGCTTATGAGTATGGCTCACCAGTGTTACCAATGATCGTTGAAGCTGAAATATTAAGTATGATCGATAATATTGATGCCCGTATGAATACCCTTAGTAAAGCACTTAAAGACATCAAGGAAGGGGAATTTACCCCGAGATTATTCGCTCTTGAAAACCGTAGTTTTTATAAGCCGGTACGCCAATGATAGACACACATTGTCATATTTTAAGTAAAGTTGATGACGGTAGTCAAAGTAGCGATACGACTTTGACAATGTTAAAGACTGCTTGTGAAACTGGTATTACTGATATTATTGCCACACCACACTGTTGGCCAGGGGTGAGGTATTTAAATGATCATGATAGTATTGATACAGCAATGAGTGAAGCATTGTCACTAATAAATGAGCATAACTTACCGTTAAACTTATATCGTGGTAGTGAACTATTCATGACTGATGATACGATTGCTTGGATTAAAAGTAAAAGAGCAATATCCTTAGCAGATTCAGATTATTATCTGATCGAATTACCTTGGTCAAGTCCGCAATCAGAAGCTAAGATACATACAGAATTTTTAAGTTCAATTCTAGAATTAAATAAGAAAGTTGTACTAGCACATCCTGAAAGATATAGCGTTTTAACAAACGATAACAAGCTAGCAAAAAAGTGGCGCGATATGGGATGCTATTTTCAAATAAATAGAACTAGTCTACTTGATAAAGATCGTTGGGAATATGACGCTGCTCGGAAACTGATGAATGAAGGCTATGTTGATATAATTGCGACGGATGCTCATCATCCTAAGGGAAGCCGTATAATGCGTCTTGATGATATCGCTTTATTTCTTGAAGCTAATTTTGGTAAAGAAGCCATCAAACGATGGTTTATCGATAATCCAAGAAAAATTATCAATAATGAGTTAATATAAGATCCAAATAAGGATCTTTTCTATCACAATGAAATAGCACAGTAATTAAGAAAATGTTATGCTTAAAATAATTAAGGAGATAAATCATGAACTTGATCAAACAACCGCTTAAAGTCAAAAATACCATTTTTAAAAATAGAATTGTAATGCCTCCAATGGCAACTTCAAAATGCATTAATGGTAAAGTAACAAGAGATTTGATTGAATACTATCAAATGAAAGCACAAGGCGGCTATTTGGGACTAATAATAACAGAACATCAATATGTCAGTAAGGATGGCATGGCAGATTTAGGTCAGATTTCTATCGCTGATGATAGTGACATTGAAGGGTTAAAAGAAGTTGTGAGAGCAATACACCAGCATGACACTAAAGTTATAGCACAGATAAGTCACTCAGGTAGTGCTGCTAACAAACTAGAAACTGGTCTTGATGTTATAAGCGCAAGTGCCGTGATCAAGCCAGGCTCATCTAAACCAACCAATACAATTCCTATTGCCATGGATCACAATATGATCAAAACAGTAGTTGATAGTTTTGCGAATGCGGCAAAAAGAGCTGAACTTGCTGGCTTTGATGGTGTACAGATTCATTCAGCCCATGGTTATTTATTAAATCAGTTTTATTCACCATTAGCCAATCAACGCCATGATGATTATGGCGGATCATTAGAAAATAGAGTACGTATTCATCTTGAGATAATAGCTGCTATCAAAGCGTTAGTAAGTGATGACTTTTTAATCACATTACGTCTTGGCGCTAGTGATTATATGGAAGGTGGTAGTACCATTCAAGATGGTGTAAAAGCGGCTAAACTTTTCGCAGCTGCCGGAATAGATATTTTGGATATCTCTGGTGGTTTTGGTGGTTTTAAACGAGAGTCTCTTATTGATTCTGTTTATTTTAGTGATGCTAGTTTAGCGATTAAAAAGGAAGTAAACATACCTGTCATTTTAACTGGAGGAATTACTGATAAACAAACTGCTGAAAGTCTACTATTAAATAAAAAAGCGGATTTGATAGGAGTAGGAAGAGCAATATTAAAAGATAATGATTGGGCAAAGAAAGTTATAGAATCTAGCTAATAAATAAAACCAAGATCGAAGTAGATCTTGGTTTTTCTTTACTTATTAATTATCTTTATTACATCATTTAAATCATGATTGCTTGCTTGAAACTCACATTTAAAGCCATCGTTATCATCATAGCGAGGAATGATATGAAAGTGGATATGATCAACTGATTGATTAGCAGCTATCTCATTATTGTTTAAGATATTAATGCCGTTTGCACTAAGTTTGGTTTTTAATTTGATCGCTATTGATTGCGTAACGCTAATCATATGTTTTAAAAGCTCAGGATCAACTTGGTAGATATTAGAATAATGCTCTTTTGGTAAGACTAAGGTATGTCCTTTGGTAACTTGTGAAATATCTAAGATGACTATAACTTTGTCATCTTCATAGACATATGTTGCGGGTATTTCTTTAGCGACAATCTTACAAAAGATACACATATTTAAACCTCTATAAGCTCATATTCATGAGTGCCAAGCCCTAGGGCTTCAGCATGAGCAATACCAGTCTTCCATTTTGTATTTGGATGCATATCATAGAAATGATCATCATGAACACGCTCTACTTCATTTAAGAAACTGTTTGGATTGATAGGGGCATTATTAACAGCATCAGCACAAGCTTGATCAAGCGCTACGGGATCAAATGAAGCAAAAATACCGATATCACTGACAACAGCAGCGTCATTTTCACGATGACAATCACAATTAGGTGATACATCCATCACGAAACTTACATGGAAACAAGGACGATCTTTAACAACTGCATACGTGTACTCAGCTACTTTTTCATTTAATATTTGACTGGAGTGGAAATCAACCGGTTTGATCGCATTGAATGGGCATGCGCCAATACAACGACCGCAACCAACACATTTATCCCAATTGATGAATGCTTTATTGTTTTCATCATAACTGATAGCGTCATGAGCGCAGTTACTGATACAAGCACCACAACTACGGCATTTATCGGAAGTGACACGAGGTTTACCGCTGTAATGCATTTCCATTTTTCCAGCTCGTGAACCACAACCCATACCAATGTTTTTCAAGGTGCCACCAAAACCTGTACCTTCATGACCTTTGAAGTGTGTCATTGAGATAAATATTTGAGCATCCATTATGCCTTGTCCAATTTTGGCTTCTTTGACATGTTTTTGATCAATTTTAACTAGTTTTTCATCTAAACCTTTAATACCATCACCAATAACAATATGGCAACCAAGCGTTAAAGGGTTAAAGCCGTTTTCATAAGCTGTTTCTAAATGATCAAGGCCATTACTGCGACCACCAACATAAAGCGTGTTACAATCGCTTAAGTATGGCTTACCACCAAGCTTTTTAATGATATCAACCATTCTTCTAGCATAGTTTGGTCGAATAAAAGCTAAATTACCTTTTTCACCAAAGTGAATTTTAATACAGACATACTTGTCTTTAAAATCAATAGTTTCAATACCAGTTTTTAAAACTAGTTTTTCCAACTTGTCCACAAGGGTGTTTTTACTGTCTGTTCTTAGATTAGTGAAATATACTTTTGCTTTTTCCATTTTGTTACCTCTATTTGTATTTTAACATATTAACATTTTATTAAAAAGTAAGGATTTAACGATGTTGTAATATTACATAAATAGTGTAATATAATATTATATGATGGTATCAAGGAGGTCCCTTTATGACCCTAACTTATATCAACATTAATCAGATTTCAGTTTTAAAACAAAGCACAAACGCTAATGATCTTAGTGAGCAGCTAGTACATACCATGATCAAAGAAGATATGGTAGAGCAGTTGCACGAGTACTTTTTTGATAATAAGGCAATAAAGAACTATCGCTTTAGTGATCATAAAGCACTGATCCATTGTGCTGCTCAATATGATGCTATAAATTGTTTAAGGCTCATTATTGAAGCAGGTAGTGATATAAATCTGTTATCACCACGCGGCATAAAACCTTTAGAATACGCGATAAATCATCACGCTGATAAAGCTATTAATTTACTAAAAGAACTTGGTGCTAAAGCATTTGATCAATCACTACTTACAATAATTGAACAAGCGACTGATATAAGCAGTGATGACAAGATGCAACTTAAGATGTTAGTCAAAATGATTCTTGAACTAAATGATATTATTGTTACAATAAACGATTATATTGAACAATTATGTAAAATGACGCTATATAAAAATCATGAAATGATCATCTATCAAGCAATGAATATGATCATGAAAGTGAACCAAAATAAGCTTAGTGTTATTTACACATATTATAATACAACAAGTGCAGAATCAGATTTATTCTTATTAAACAAATATCAGTTAACGCAAAGCACTAGTAAAGAATACGTTGCTTGGTATGAATGCTTGAGTAATCATGAAACACTAGAACTTTTGATCAATGAGTTAAAAGAGGTATCATTTGATACAAGAATTAGCTGGCAACGTTTAAGTATGATTCATGAAAAGATGAAAATGTTTACCCGGAGGTAAAATGAACAGAACGGCATTAGCAATTAGGATGTTACAGATAATGAAAACGGAAGGTTTGATCAAAAAACAGACATTAGCTGATCGTTTAGAGATAAATTTGCGTAATGTGATCGAACTTAAAAAAGAACTTGAAACAGCTGGTTACTATATTGAGGTAACTAATGGTAAAAATGGTGGTTATCATCTATTAGATGAATACCTACTGCCAATCAATGCTTTAAGTAACGATGAAATTTCCGCTATCAAAGAAGCGTATAATTATTTAAAGGCTAATGATCGATATCTAAAAGATAGTAATTTTGAAATGGCATTTGTGAAGATCATCAGTAATCACATGAATGTTACTAGATATGATCCAGTTGTTGCTTACTCGCAACTTCAAACATCATCAAACTTGATCAATAAACACTATCAACAGATTAAATCAGCTATCAAAGAGCAATACCGCATTAAGATCACATATCAACCACAAAACAAAGATACTGTATGTTGGATGTTTCAGCCATATGAACTATTTCAGTATAATGGTATGTGGTATTTGGTAGGTTATCGACAAAGTAGTAAGGATTTGAAGGCTAAGACGATAACGATAAAGTTAAATCGTATCAAGAAAATAATAACAACTGATGTTAAGTTCAGTTTTCCTTCGTACTTTGATATCAAAGACTATGTCTCAAAGTTTGGTATCGTAATGAATGAGCAAGAGAAAATAACCGTCAAGATCAAAGGACGATATTATGTCAGTGAATATTTATATGGTGATGGGCAAACAATTGAGTATCTTGATGATAACACTATGATATTATCAGTAGTCATGAATACTAAGTTAATGATGAAACAATTTGTTATGAGTTTAGGGAGTGATTGTGAGGTCATTGCGCCAGATTGGCTCAAACAATTTATCATTGATGAATGTAAAAAAACATTACTTGTATATAATAAAAAAGACCGATGAAGCATCGGTCTATTCAGTTTATTGATTAAGGAATTCAGGATTACTTGTGGTTAAAGCATCAAATACTATTTTATCAAAAACGGTGAAGTTGCCAGCTCTTACAAATGAGGCAAGGGCTGTTTTCATGATATTTTGATCTTGCTTAAGTTCAGCGATGAAAGCTTCTTTTAAGCTATCGGAATCAACATCAGTTATCTCAATAACATTAAATAGTGTTCCTTCGCTATTCACAACAACAGCGTCAAGAATAGTTGCTTCGTTATAACTTTGGATAGCTAATAATACGTTTGAGCTGACATTGGTAGATTTGTTATGAATCAACTGTGGTACGCCAGTGTAATTAGCATTACCATAAGCTACAGTAGTTGCTGCAAAATCAGCACCTTCTTTGATCAAAGCTAAAGCGGTATCGGCGTTATCTGAATTCGAAGTTTGAAGCATTCTAACCATTTTAGGTTTATATTGAGTAAATAATTGATCATAATTACTTTCAAGATACTTTTCTACTAATGCATCTTGCTTTAAGAAAAGGGTCATGTCTTTAGCGTATGCTTCTTCATCAGCGTAACCCATATAACTCAAGTAAAGTTGGAAGTAAGTACTATCGCTTCCTTTTAGTTCATCAAGAATTGTTGTAACCTGTTCATTTATCGCTTCATCATCACCAATGATGTTCTCATAAACCATACTAATAAGTTTGTTTGTGACAAGTACAGTTGAATTGCTAGTAACTAAAGCATCATAGAACTGACCACGGGTATAACTATTATTATCGATGGTAACAACAGCTTGATTACGATCACTAATATCAGCGTAAGGATCAGCACTACATCCGGTTAATACAAGCACTGAAAGCAGTGCTACAAGTAATAGTTTTTTCATTATTCGCTTACCTCTTGAGCTTCTACTCTTAGCATATTTTCGATTTTTTCTTGTAATGCATCATTGCCATGAAAATCGATACTTCTTTTTTGGTATTCTTGCCAAATGATCATTGGGCTTAAGTTGTAGTAAGAAGTCAATGCGCTATAAAAGCCATCTTCTGCTTTTAATACATCAAGACTAACGGAATCAATTTTGATGATATGGTAACCATATTGTGATCTAATCCAACCACTTACTTCACCTTCTGCTAATGAAAACGCGGCAGCAGCAAATTCCGTATCTAGTGATGTGCTAAGGTCTGCGTAACCAAAGCGTCCACCAGCACTAGCTGATGAATCATCTGAGAAGCGCTCAGCAATCGCGGCAAAACTATCACCGTTAGCAAATGCTGCGTCAACCTCACTCATTCTAGCTTCTTCCTCAGCCGTTGGATTGCTTACATCATCCATCATTACAAGAATATGACTAATGATACGAGGTGACTTAGCTTCAGTGAATGCTGGAAATAAAGTATCCATATTTGTATCGATGTATTGTTTATTTAACTCTTCCAACATTAATGAGATCAAGATATATTCTTCAAGATCTTCAACCTTACTAAACCCCATCGCTTTTAAAGATGGTAAAAGATAATCAGCGTATGTTTCGCCATAAGATGCTTTATAATAAGAAACATAATTTTCATAGATTAACTTAGCTTCCGATAACATATCCTTATCGGGAGTGAAAGCATTGCGGATGGTAGCTGCTTGGATGAAGTCGATTGCGACTTCAGCAGCGTAATCATCAAACATTTCATCATATAGATCATCAGCAGTAACTGCAATACCATTATATTCAAACATGACATCTTTGCCGTCGATCGTCTTACCTTTGAATTCTTCTTTTAGATCGTTAAAAGCGAATACGCCAATAGCGATAAAGAAGAGGACACCGACAAGAGTCACAAACCAATATTTTTTGATAAGCTCGTTCATAAAATCCTCCTAAATGTGAAACCGCACTAATTATAATTTATTTGAAAGTTGTTTGCAATCTTTCTGCAGTTTTAGGCATTTCACAATGCTAATATTAGTTATATTATGTGGTTTTTTTGTGAAGAAACATGCTTATAAGTGAAATTTAATGATAAATTCATAAGATAGTTAAAGCAGTAAAATATGACATGTTGTGATATAATCGTTATGCATAATTAACTAAGATAAGAAGGGATATATATGGACAGACTGATTATTGAAGATTTACATGTCAGTGTTGACGATAAAGAAATACTGAAGGGTGTTGACTTAAAGATAAGCGACAATGAAATACATGCACTTATGGGACCCAATGGTAATGGCAAATCAACATTATTACAAGCTATTATGGGAGATCCAAGATATACGATCACAAAGGGTAAGATTATTTTTGAGGGCGAAGATTTATTGGCTAAATCGGTAGATCAAAGAAGTCGTGCTGGTGTTTTTTTGGGAATGCAGAACCCAGTAGAAATTCCTGGTGTTACTAATTCAGATTTTCTTAGAGCAGCCATCAACTCACGATTAGATAATCCACAACCTTTATTTAGTTTTATCCGTGATATGGAAAAAGCAATTAGTGCTTTACAAATGAAACCAGATTTAGCTCATCGTTTCTTAAATGAAGGCTTTAGTGGTGGTGAAAAGAAACGTAATGAGATCGTCCAATTACAATTATTAAAACCAAGCTTGGCGATGCTTGATGAGATTGATTCAGGACTTGATGTAGATGCACTACAAATTGTGGCTGAAGCTATTAAGAATCAACAAAGTACGACTGGCATGAGTTTGATGATAATATCCCATTATGGTAGATTCTATGATCTATTAAAACCAACCAAGACGCATGTAATGATTGATGGCAGAATCATCATAGATGGCGATGAGACTTTGATCGAAAAGATTGATAAAGATGGCTATGATTGGATAAGCGAACAGTTTGGTGTAGATATACGAAAAGATGAGAAAAAGCGTTTAGTGTATCGTTTAGGTACATGTGCAATGAGTGAGAGAACAAAATATCATGGCAACTAAAGTGGTATGTGTTGATGATACTATAATTAACGTTTTGAATAATGATTACTTAATGATTGAACTTAAGCCTATTAAAGCAATGCATATTAAGATAAGGACAATTCGTGATAGTGAAGCGACATTGATCATTCAAATCGCAGATAATGATAAAGAAATTAGTATTTCAACATTGATTGAGCCCAACAGCAAACTAAACGTATTATATCTAAATCGTAGTACAACATTAAAGATCAAAGAGACAGTTGATATATCTGAGGGTGGCAATTATCAAGTTGCTTATGGTGAGCTTGAAGCTGGAATACTTGATCGTATTGCTGATTATAATCTAAATGGTTATAAAGCCAATATTGATCTAATCAGTACAGCTATCATTAATGAACATAAACACCAAGAGCTTAATTGTCATCACTTGGCGAAGAGTACAACTTCACTAATGCAGACATATGGGGTATTGCTTAATAAAGGTGATTACTATATTAAGGCTAATGGTCATATTATTAAGGGTGCAAGTGGTAGTAAGTCACATCAAGCATCAAGAGTATTAACATTCGCTGATAAACAACAAGCAAAGATCATTCCTTTATTACTAATTGATGAGAATGATGTTGAAGCTTCTCATGCTATGAGTATTGGTCAGCTTGATGAGAATCAACTTTATTATCTTGAAAGTCGGGGATTAACTAAAGTAGAAGCTTTACGCTTGATAGCTTTGGGATATCTATTACCTATTACCAAAGTGATCAATGATCAAAAGCTTAATGATGAGCTTTTGAATGTAATCAATGAAAAGGTGCTAGCAACATGTTTGATATAGCTAAAGTGAGGAAAGATTTTCCCGTATTGAATCGTATTGACCCAGTGATTTATTTGGATAGTGGGGCTACTAGTTTGAAGCCACAATGTGTTATTGATGCTGTAGTAGATTATTATACTAATCACTCTGTCAATATTCATCGTGGTGATTATGATATGTCATTTAAGGTAAGTGAACTTTATGATAAGGCACGCTTAAACATAGCTTCTTTTATCAATGCTGATGGCGATGAGATCATATTTACATCAGGTGCAACGGCTGCTCTTAACTTAGCTGCCTTGCAATTTGGTGCGCGTGTTTTAAATGAAGGGGATGTTATCTTAACAACTGAAAGTGAACATGCTAGTAATATATTACCGTTATTTCACATTGCTAAGCTTAAAAAAGCAAAAATTGAATATGTTACTTTGACTGATGAAGGCGCATTGACATTAAGTAATTTTAAAAAAGCAATGCACGATAAAGTTAAGCTTGTCGCAATTACCCATGTTTCTAATGTTGTTGGCTATATTAGTCCGATTAAAGAAATAGCTGCTGTAACTCACGAACATGACGCGTATATCATTGTTGATGGTGCACAATCAGTCCCTCATATACCAGTTGATGTAAAAGCGCTGGATGTTGATTTTCTCGCATTTAGTGGTCACAAGATGCTTTCACCAACAGGTGTTGGAGTCTTGTATGGTAAAAAAGAGCTACTTGCGATGATTGACCCCTTATTTTATGGTGGTGGTAGTAATGCACGTTTTGATCGTGATGGTAATGTCATCTTAAAAAGTACTCCCGATAAATTTGAAGCTGGTACACCAGCCATTGAAGGGGTGCTTGGATTAAGTAAAGCAGTAGATTATTTAAAAGCACTCAAGATGGAAAATATTGCACTATATGAAGATGAGCTCCGTCAGTATTTGATTAGAGAGCTTAAAAACCTATCAAATGTTATTGTTTATAACCCACACGCTACTGGGGGAATTATTGCTTTAAATGTTAAAGACATATTTTCACAAGATGCTGCGGCGTATTTAAATGCTCATAATATTGCCGTAAGAGCTGGTAATCACTGTGCCAAGATATTAAAAGGGGTATTAAAGACTGATGATACCATCAGGTGTAGCTTGTATTTCTATAATACTAAAGCTGAAATTGATGAATTTGTAAAAAGATTAAAAGAAGTAACGATTGAAAATTGTATCAATCTAATCATATAGAGGTGATAAAATGAGTAACTTATTAAAAGATCCAATGGTACTGCGTCAAGTGATCATGGATCACTATCAATATCCGCGGCATCATGAATTAAGTGAAGATAGTTCATATGATGAAGTACATATGGCAAGTGAATCATGCATAGATGACATAAAAGTTCAAGCTAAGATCAAAGACGGATTGATTGAAGATGTTCGTTTTGATGGTGTTGCTTGCACAATATCAACCGCGTCAACCTCGATCATGACTGAATTATTAAATAAAACAGAGGTCAGAAGGGCTAAGCTGATCATTGATAATTATTTTAAGATGATCGAAAACTTACCGTATGATGAAGAATTATTAGCAGAAGCGATTGCTTTTAGTAATGTATATAAACAACCAAACCGTATCAAGTGTGCCACAATCGGTTGGAAGGCAATCCTTGAATTGATTGAAAAGAGTGATAAGCATGAAGAATGATGATGTTATAAGAAGCCATGATGAGTATAAGTATGGTTTTAGTGATCAAGATGTGAGTGTCTATAAGACTGAAAAAGGATTAAGTGCTGATGTAGTAAGGGCTATAAGTTCAAAAAAGAATGAACCTGAATGGATGTTAGAGTTTCGTTTAAAAGCCTATGAACATTTTAAAAATAGAGCAATGCCTAATTTTGGACCTGATCTCAGCTTTATCAATTTTGATGACTATACATATTATATAAAATCAAGCCAAGCAGTTAAGAATGATTGGGATGAAGTACCAGATACGATTAAAAACACATTTGATCGGTTGGGTATACCACAAGCAGAACGTGATTTTTTAGCAGGCGTTACGACACAATATGAATCAGAAGCGGTATACCATAATATGTTAAAGGAAGTTGAAGATGCTGGGGTTATCTTTCTTGATACTGATACAGCTCTTAAGTTATATCCAGAACTATTTAAGTCATATTTTGCGACAGTTGTACCATTTACTGATAATAAGTTTGCGGCACTTAATAGCGCTGTTTGGTCTGGTGGCTCTTTTATCTATGTTCCAAAAGGGGTTAAACTTGATAAACCGCTACAGTCTTATTTCCGTATTAATACCGAAAGCATGGGTCAGTTTGAGAGAACATTGATAATTGTTGATGAAGATGCTGAAATTCATTATGTTGAAGGATGTACAGCACCTATATACAGTAAGGATTCATTACATGCTGCGGTAGTAGAAATTATCGTTAAGAAGGGTGGCAAGTGTCGCTATTCAACAGTTCAAAACTGGTCTACCAATATTTTAAACTTAGTCACTAAACGTGCATATGTCCATCAAGCAGGCACTATGGAGTGGATCGATGGTAATTTAGGATCAAGCATTAACATGAAATATCCTGCGTGTATATTGGCAGAAGAATACGCAAAAGGTATTTGTATATCAATTGCAGTTGCTAGTAAAAACCAACAACAAGATGCTGGGGCTAAAATGATTCATTTAGCACCTAATACCAGTTCATCGATAATCTCAAAATCAATATCCCGTTTAGGTGGTCGAGTTAATTATCGTGGCCTTGTAAGTCACGGCACTAAAGCAACTAATGCTAAATCAAAGGTTGAATGTGATACTTTGATATTAGATGATCTATCATATAGTGATACGATTCCAACAAACTATTCAGCTAATAAAAATAGTACGATTGAACATGAAGCAACGGTCTCAAAGATTAGTGAAGAGCAATTATTCTATTTAATGGCAAGAGGTTTAACTAAAGCTCAAGCAACTGAAATGATCATCATGGGTTTTATTGAACCATTTACAAGAGAGTTACCCATGGAATACGCTGTTGAATTAAATCAGTTATTGAAACTTGAAATGGAAGGCTCAATTGGATGAATAAAGCAGATCTTCGTAAATTGATCAAACAAAGAAGTAAAGCATTTGATGCTGATGCTAAAACAAAAGCTGATCAAACTATTTTAGAGTATCTTATGAAATTGATCAAAGACACGAAGTCAGTTGGTATTTATCTAAGTTTGAAAGAAGAAGTTGATACTTTTGCTTTGCTAAAGAGATTATTGGCTTTAAAGATCAAGGTTAGTAGTGGTGTTTGTACAAAACCCAATATCCTTAATTTTGTAATTATTGAAGATTTAGCACAACTAAAAAAAGGAATGCTAAATATATATGAGCCAGTTGGTGAAGCGATCGCAAAAAACATGATTGATGTAATGATTGTTCCGATGGTCGCTTATGATAAAACCAAGCATCGTTTAGGACATGGCAAAGGATACTATGATCGTTATTTATCTGATTATCAAGGTTTGAAAATAGGATTGGCTTATAAATATCAAGAAGTTGAGAATATACCTTGGGAGAACCATGATATAAAAATGGATATTATCATTAATGAAGAGGGCATCATTAGCTCTTAACAATAGGTGTTAATTTTATGATAAAATAATAATATCGAATAAGGAGAGAGATAATGAGTACCGTCTATTCAAAAGAAAAAGAATATCATATTGCTTTAGGTAAAGGCGATGTTGGCCGTTATGTTATTTTGCCAGGTGATCCAAAGCGTTGTAAATTAATCGCAGATTATTTTGATAATCCAGTCTTAGTAGCGGATAATCGCGAATATGTGACTTATACTGGCTATTTAGATAATGTTAAAGTCAGTGTGACATCAACTGGTATTGGTGGTCCAAGTGCTGCTATTGCCTTAGAAGAACTAGTACATATTGGTGCTGATACCTTTATTAGAGTAGGTACATCAGGGGGAATGGCACTTGAAGTAGAAGGTGGCGATATTGTTATCGCAAGCGGCGCTATTCGTAATGAAGGAACAGCCCGGGAGTATGTACCAATCGAATTTCCAGCGGTTGCTAATCATCAAATCATTAACGCTCTTGAAAAAGCTGCGTTAGATAATAAGCTTAAATATCATATTGGAATTGTTCATTGTAAGGATTCGTTTTATGGTCAACATGAACCAGCGGTTAAACCAATTAGTTATGAACTGTTAAATAAATGGGATGCTTGGGTAAAAGCTGGTGCATTAACAAGTGAAATGGAATCGGCCGCTTTATTTGTCATTGGTAGTTATCTAAGAGTAAGAGTTGGTAGTGTCTTATTGGTAGTTGGTAATCAAGAAAGAAGAAAAGAAGGGTTACCAGATAAGATCGTACACGACACAGATATCGCGATTAAAACTGCGATTGATGCCATAAAAGAATTGATCAAATTAGATAAAGAACGTCAATGACGTTCTTTATTTTTGATGCTTTAAACATAGCTTGATAAATAATTCAAATAAAGCAAAGTGCTTGTCATCATCAATCAGTCTTTCTGGATGCCATTGTACCGCAAAGATATTATTACCATCTTCAATAGCTTCAATCAAACCATCAGGACTATAAGCAGTCGCTTTGAAATATGGGGATAATTTTTTTATAGCTTGATGATGATAACTATTGACTTGATATGTATCACCAAAGATATCGTGTAGTTGACTTGTAACAGTAAAATCAACCGAATGAGCCATCTTAGGATTGTCTAAACGTAGTTGTTGTTGGTGAGTCTCAGCAGCACCACCAAACTCACTTGGAATATCTTGAATCAATGAACCGCCAAAAGCAACATTTAAAACTTGAAGACCTCTGCAAATACCAAATATCGGTTTATTAGCTTCTTTGAACTTTCGCGCTAAGATAAGATCAGCTTCATCAATGGTGCTATATGCGATTTGTGCTGTTTCATGTAATGGTTCGTTGTAATACTTGCTATCAACATCTTCACCACCAGTTATCAATAAACCATCAAAGAAAGCAACGATATCATCAAGATCATCATTTATGCGATGTGGAAAGAGTAAAACTGTTCCATTTGCCTGATAGATAGCTTCAATATAATCAGTATAAATAGCGGTTTTGAGTTTCTTCTCATTAGGATTAACGCGAGTTGTTATTAAGATACGTGGTTTCATATTAGTCTCCATTTAGTTTATCAATATTATAAGATATTTCACATAATTTTACACAATTAAACGATTATTTAGCGTATTTTAATTGGTATATTTTCAGTGTAAGAAGAAATGCTTACCTGCGCGGATGAACCTCTTCTCCTGCAAATAAATTCCCTAAAAAACCGTGCAGAATTCTATCCCCTTATAATAATATGAAAAAAGACGCTAAGCGTCTTTTTTCAATTTAAGTTCTTTGAAGTAAATACAAGATGGGAGCATCTTTTCTATCTTGGTAAGTGTAAGATTTTAAGAGTTTAAATGCTGTCATTAATTCTAACTGCTCAATAAAACAATCATGCTCAGTTTTACCATTTAAATGTCCAATATAAAAGGTGATAAATAAATACCCGTTTGATTTAAGTAATTTAGCAGCTTCTTTAATTGCCTGCATGGTTAAAGGAGCTGTTGTTGTTATGGTTGGATCACCTTTAGGTAGATAACCAAGATTAAACACAACTAAGTCTACTTGCTGTTTGACGTAGTGACTCATATTAGTATGACTATCACATATTAACTCAAAATTAGTAAGATGAGTAAGCATATTTTTTGTGTTTGAAAGTGCTACAGTTTGGATATCAAAACCATATACAAAATAACAATGTGAAGCTAAAAATAAGGTGTCATTACCATTACCGATTGTTGCATCAATCGCAATACTTGTTGATGTGATAATTTCCTTGATCCAATTATGAGCTACTATATTGATGTTAGTTGGTCTCATAGTATTTTCCTTGGTAGGTATCTTTTTTTACCATTTCCTTGGCAATATCATTGCGAATGATTGTCTTATTGCAAGTCCACAATGGTGCAATTAATTCAGATACTAAAGCATCACCAGTAACACGTTCTATTACCATAGTTGGTGGCAATAACTCAAGCTGCTTTATCACGATATCAACATACTCATTCTTACTGAGCAAATAGAATGGATTATTTCCATACACTTCAGCTAACTTCGTATTTTTAATTATATGTAACATGTGAATCTTGATACCATCAACGTTTAGCTTTGCTATGTGTTTTGCTGTTGCAAGCATCATTGCTTCACTTTCATTTGGTAAGCCGTTAATGATATGAAGACATACACGAATATTAGCTTTTTGCAATTTTTCTACGGTTTTATTCAAACAGTTAAGATCATGACCTCGATTGAGCATTGTCATGGTTTCATCATTAATTGATTGTAAGCCTAGTTCAATTGTGATTGGTTTTATCTTGTTTAAAACTTGAAAATATGCGATTTTATCATCATCCAAACAATCAGGACGAGTAGCTATCGCAATTTCAACAATTGCTGTATCTAATACAAAAGGATCATATAGTGCTTTTAGTACTGCTAAACTAGCATGAGTATTTGTATAAGCTTGGAAATAAGCGATTGTTAAACCACTTGGCCATTTTCGCATCATCATTTGTTTACCAGCTAAAAACTGCTTATAGATATCATTTGATTGGATTATTGTATCGCCACTACCACGACTACTACAAAACCAACAACCACCAAAACCACAAGTTCCATCACGATTGGGACATGAAAAACCCGCATCAAGCGGTATTTTAAATACTTTCTGATGGTACTTATTTTTTAGATAATAACTATATGTATGATATCGGAGATTATCATCACTTTGTAAAAAAGGATTTTTGATTGTATGCTTTGATCTTCGAAATGACATTTTGCTTATCCTCTTCAGTTTGTAGTTCAATGTAGTATTCATATGATATGTGCTTGTTTTTGGGTTGAGTTAAATAGCCGATCAGTCCTTGGCTATAACATACTAAAAGGGTCTGATCTTTGTTGATATAGCGATTATAATCGGAAAAAAGTTCAAAAGGATTAAATATCAAGCGATAACCTGCCAAATCAAGACAATTGAAAGTAACTGATGTTTGAGTATCAATGATCTTGTCTTTCATTACATTGACAAATTTCTCACCAAAAGAGAGTTCAATAAGCTCTTTTTCAGTATATTGATCAAGCTTATCACTTAAGATTTCTTTATATGGTTTTAATTGTACATTGACATCAAATTGTTCTTGAACATGATCGATGGTGAGAATACGTTGTTTTAAATTTGCGTTACGGTTCATTAATTTGATGAAGTGAAGGGCTAGTAAGTTGCCTAAGCGTGTTATTTCGTCATAGTTATTGCTACGACGATTAAGACGGGTTGATATATCGCCATCAGCACCTTGTAAGTAGATGAAAAACTCTTTAGGGTATTTTCTGATCAAGCGTTCAACAGCACTACCTGGAAACTCGCTAGTAAAATAATTAGCGTAACCTTGAGGGGTTGTGGGGTGACAGTTATAAAAGACAATGTTACCAATTCGAGCATGATCATCATAAAAACTTAATACACCGCCATAGACTTGATCACTACTTTTGTTGTTGATGCGAGGTTTACCAACATGATCAAATTGTTCCCAACTGTAATTGACATAGATATTCTTGTCAACCAAATGGCAGTTCTTGATCATTAAAGCAACTTTTTTGACTGTATACTCCATATATGTTTGATCGACATTTATCAAGTTATTCACATTGCATAATGAAGGTGCGTAATGAGTATGGGTGCTACTGAAAATAAAGGTTACATCTTCTTTGATAACCTCTTTAATTTTACTTTCAAATATTCTCTGAATATCTTTACTGATACCAAGAGAATCAAAAGCTAAGATAATTAAATTATGATCATCGCTTTTTAATCTAAGACATCGTGCATAAAGATCTCCACGCACATTTAAAATTGGATTTTTTTCATTGAATATTCCGACATGGATGGTAGGTTTGGTTGGGTTGATGCAAATTTGATTATATCCAATCAACATAATCATACCTCTATTTGTTAATTATAACACAAATCTATCATAATTCTAAGTTATCTATATGTTATAGTGAATTCTTAAAGTAATTTCCGTTTTTAAAAGTAACTGGAAATAAGTGTGAGAAAACTTATGATATAGATGTGTTCTTGTAGCGAAGAAAGGAAGTAAAATATCATGAAGTTTGAACACATTAATTTCGATCAAAGAA
>JAYFOM010000011.1:0-16252 GCA_034932685.1 Erysipelotrichaceae bacterium | reverse complement strand
AATACATAACTTATTACAATTATATAAGACCTGTAACAAAACTAAAAATGAGTCCTATTGAATATAGACGTCAGGTAAAATAAAGATATATAATATGTGTGGGTTCATTATATTCGTCTCCAATAAAAGAAAGCCAGATCACAATATACCGCTTGTTGGTGGTTTTTTTATTTAGTGAGAAGAGTATGAGAAGATTAATATAAACAAATATAAATTGTTAATTAATGTTGCTAAAATTCCTATTTATAAGGCTTTATCACCCTAACAAACTAAAAAAACGTTTTAAGCTTTATCCTCACTTCCACCAATTAGGTGAACCAACTTAATAATATATGATTATAAAGCCAGATCAATCTATTTCATAAAAATGCGTAAATACGCAAAAAAAGGAAATATAAAATGATTATAAATCGAGAAAGATACTTAAATAAAATCATACAACGTAAACATAATCGTCTGGTGAAGATCATAACAGGCATTCGTAGATGTGGGAAGTCATATTTGCTATTCAATTTATTTTATAGCCATTTAATTCAATCTGGTGTAGATGGTGATCATATTATTAAAATTGCTTTAGATGATTGGGTAAATAAAGATTTTCGTGATCCGGATCGATTATATACGTTCGTAAAGAATTCGATTAGAGATAATAAGATGTACTATATACTTCTTGATGAAGTTCAACTTATAACACATTTTGAGGATGTCTTGAATGGACTAATGCACATTAATAATTGTGATGTTTATGTTACGAGAAGCAACGCAAAATTTTTATCCAAAGATATCATTACCGAGTTTAGAGGAAGAGGAGATCAAATTCATATTTATCCTCTCAGTTTCGCGGAATTTTTATCTGTTTATACTGGAAGCAAGGATGATGCATGGAAAGAATACATGCTGTATGGTGGACTACCAAACATTGTATTGATGCAAAGTTCTGAATTAAAAAAAGAGTTCCTTATTAACTTATTCAATGAAACATATCTAAACGATGTCATAAATCGATATAATATACGAAACGACGCAGAGCTTGGCGAATTAATCAATATACTTGCTTCGTCAGTAGGTTCACTTACTAATCCAAACAAATTATCGGATACATTTAAAAGTGTAAAAAAGTCAGAAATATCTAATCATACGATTAAGTCATATCTCGATTATTTTGAAGACTCATTTTTAATCCAAAATTCGCTTCGCTATGATGTGAAAGGCAAAAAATACATCAATACTCCATCAAAATACTACTTTACTGATATAGGTCTAAGAAATGCTAGACTGAATTTTCGACAATTAGAAGAAAATCATATTATGGAAAACACTATCTATAATGAACTTAAGATAAGGGGTTTTTCTGTGGATGTCGGTGTCGTAACGTTAAATACAAAAGATGCAGATGGGAAAAGTATTCGAAAACAACTTGAGATTGATTTTATATGTAATAAAGGTGACCAAAAATACTATATTCAATCCGCGTTTAGAATGGACACTGAAGAAAAAGAAAAACAAGAGCTAAGATCACTAAAAAGTTTAGATGATTCATTTAAAAAGATTATTGTACTTAGAAATAAAGAACTCATAACTAAAGATGAAAATGGTTATTTGAGAATCGGATTGCTAGATTTCTTATTGAATGATAATAGTCTAGATTTATAGCGAATTAAGATGCACTTTTTTGGACTAATGGCAAAAGAAGTAACTCATATACATAAAGGGATAAATTTATTCAAAGATTGATATTAAGGTTTACCAAGTGATAAAAGCACCACTCCTCACCTCCACCATAAAGCAATATACCGCTTTAAATGGTGGTTTTTTTATTTAGTGAGAAGATAATAGGGAATTCTTTTCTATCAACATCAACAGATGTTAAGATAAACAGTAACTCATTTACAATGTAAAAATAGTTTTAAATCTACATTGTTTTAATCATTGTATACGATGCTTTCTCTATGAGCATAAACGACAGTCTTTTTATGTGTCTGTGATACCATAAACATGAAAGGATGTGATATTTTGAATAGAAGTAAAGTGGTAATAGTCGGTACTGGTTTTGTTGGTATGTCATATGCTTATGCACTTGTTAATCAAGGAACAATAGAAGAACTGGTATTAATAGATGTTAATCAGGAAAAAGCACAAGGAGAAGCCATGGATCTAAACCACGGGTTAGCTTTTGCGCCAAGGAAGATGTCAATTAAAGCAGGTACATATGAAGATTGTAAAGATGCTGACTTAGTTGTAATAACAGCTGGTGTTTCGCAAAAACCTGATGAAACCAGAATCGATCTTTTAAATAGAAATGCCATCATCATCGAAAGTGTGACCAAAAGCATTATGTCATCTGGCTTTAATGGTATTATCTTGGTTGCCTCTAACCCGGTTGATATCTTAACATATATTGCACAAAAAGCATCTGGTCTTTCAACCAGTAAAGTTCTTGGTAGTGGCACCAGTTTAGATACAGCAAGATTAAGATATGAAATATCTAAATATATCCATATTGACGCAAGAAATATTCATGCATATATTATGGGTGAGCATGGCGACAGTGAGTTTGTATGTTGGTCAAAAGCGTATGTTGGAGCAAAACCAATGTTAGATGTCATTGAATCTATGAATGAGATTGAGTTTAAAGACTTAGATCAAATTTATATAAAAGTCAGAGATGCCGCTAAAGAAATTATCAAAAGAAAAGTGTCAACTTATTACGGTATCGGTATGGCATTAGTGAGAATCACTCAAGCCATATTCAATAATGAGAACAGTATTTTGCCAGTATCTGTATACAATGGTGGTGTGTACGATATTGATCCAGATTTGTATATCGGACTACCGGCAGTATTAAATCGAGATGGCGTTCATCATGTCGTTCATTTGAAACTTAACGAAGACGAACAACAAAAGCTAGAACATTCAGCTGCTCTTTTAAAAACCAGTTTGAAAAGTATTAATCATTAACTATAGAATATATTTTTATATTAGTACTGTTTTACCCATTGTATCGAAACTCTCTTGAACGCATGAAATGATTAAATCAAATCTCTTGATAACTTCGATACTACTGTTTCACTTGTACTGGTTTAACACCTAAGTCAAACCATATTTTAAGAATGAGCAACTATACATAATCTCAAGTTACATTTTTTGTTTATGATTCTAGCAACTTCATTGTGGGCACATTGTTTGCCATAAATATCATTGCTCATATAATTAAATTAGAAGTAATTATATATTAACTAGATAAAGGAGAAATTATATATGCTTAAAATTGGAATTGTTATAGGAAGTACTCGTCCTGGTCGTAATGGTGAAGCTGTTGCGAAATGGACATATGATATGGCATCAAAGCGCACTGATGTAAAGTTTGAATTAATTGATTTGCTAGACTTTAATTTACCTCTTCTTGATGAACCTACCCCAGCTGTGTATCAAAACTATACAAAAGAACATACAAAGGTATGGTCAAAGAAAATAGCTGAAATGGATGGTTTTATCTTTGTAACACCGGAATATAATCATGGCGTTGGAGGAGCTTTGAAGAACGCTATAGACTACTTAAATGTTGAATGGAACAACAAAGCAGTCGGTTTTGTAAGTTACGGAAGTGCATTAGGAGTACGTGCTGTTGAAAATCTAAGAGTCATTGTTGCTGAGTTACAAATGGCTGATGTACAAAAAGGTGTTCAATTATCACTATTTACTGATTTTGTTGATTTTAGTGAGTTTAAACCTCATCCTATGCACATTGATACTCTTAACGTCATGCTAGATCAGTTAATTGCTTGGACTACGGTCTTAAAGCCATTACGAAAATAATCAGTGAAGTGTATTAAAGAAAAACATCACATTAGTATTTACAATTTAATAAACACATACGAGTCTTGATCAATTATAAATTGATTAAGACTTTTATATTTAATCTTTGACGAGTTTACATAATATCTATTATATGTGCAATATCAGTGATCGCTGGTTAAACAAACAAGTGTGATTACTATAGTCACATCCTTTATAATTAAGAAAAGTGAATTAACTTTTAGAATCCAATAGTATTTTTTCAATGAAATTGCTAGTTGAAACATTATACATAAATGCTATAATATTTTTAGGATAGTAATCTTCACATCATTTAAGAGCTAGACCTACCAGATTTTATTTTCTGGCAGGTCTTTTTTTGTGTGGGAAAGGAGGTAAGTAATGAAAATCAGAAAGATACTCAATAACAATTTTGTGATTGTAGGAGAAAACCTCGATAAAATTGTCATGGGTATAGGTATAGGTTACAAGAAAAAAATAGGCGATCTATTAGATGAACGATTAGTTGATAAAACATTCTATTTAACCGATTCTGATTTAAGCCTTAGATTTGTAGAGTTACTATCATCAACTTCTGTTGAAGTTATTCGTATTGTTGATGATGTTGTTGTCAAAGCTAAAACAAATGGGATGGAGCCTATTAGTGATGGTATTTATCTTGCCTTAATAGATCATATTCAATCAGCTATCAACTTTCATAAGATGGGCAAGAAAATTAATAATGCACTACTTTGGGATATAGAACATTTGTATAATGAAGAGTTTAAAATTGGACAACACGCTATTGAAATGATCAACACTGCCTTTAATATCGACATGCCTCTTGATGAAGCAGGCTTCATTGCACTACATATTGTCAATTCCACTCTTAGTGAAAATAACAGTGCTTATGAAACCACTCAAATCATTAAATCAATACTCACAATCATTAAATATCATTTTCGTATCGTTTTTAATGAAGAATCTTTGGTTTATAATCGTTTAATTACTCATCTTCGTTTCTTTACTAAACGAATTTTGGCTAAAAACAAGACTAATAACTTGTTGAACAAAACCTTATTTGAAAGTACAAAAAACGAATTTCGCAATTCATTTGAGTGTGCAACGACTATTAAGGGATTCATAAAAAAACAATATGATTATGAAATGGATGATAATGAACTCTTGTACTTAATGATCCATATTGAAAGAGCAATTAATGATTTACAAACAATTGAAAGGAAAGATAATGAGTAATTATAGAAAACTCGCTGAGTTTATTGTAGACAATGTTGGTGGTGTTAAAAACATTGTAGATTTAACCCACTGTATGACTAGATTAAGATTCAAACTAAAAGATGATAATTTGATTTCCTCTGATAATTTAAACAATAATGAAGAAATAATTAGCACCACCCATGCCGGAGGTCGTTTTCAAGTCATTGTTGGTAATGCCGTTGAAGATATCTATAAAGAAGTAGAGAAAATTATTGGTGTCAAACAAGTATCAAATGATAAAGGCGAACAGAAAAAAGGAGTATTAAATAAACTAACTGATACTATTACCAAAATTATAACTCCTACTTTAGGAGTGTTGGTGTCTGCCGGTTTGTTAAAAGGTTTGTTGGCACTTTTAAGCGCTGTTGGTTGGATTCAAGCTGGTAGTGGCACATATGTTATCATAAATGCCATCGGAGATTCACTATTTTATTTCTTTCCAATAATATTAGGTTATACAAGTGCTTTAACCTTTGGTTTAGATAAGTTTGTAGGTATGATTATTGGAGCAAGCTTGATTTATCCAGGAGTACAAGAAGCATTCAGCTCTGGAGGAGTTATATTCGAACTGCTAACTGGCACTCCTCTTGCTGCGCAAGCTTTTGGTAATTTCTTTGGTATACCTGTAATATTCCCTATCATGGGTTATGCTTCAACTGTTATACCAATTATTTTAATCAATTACTTCGCGTCAAAAGTTGAAAAACTGTTAAAAAGTAAAATTCCACCTATTGTTGGCTTTGCCTTTATACCCTTTTTAACATTACTAATCTCAGTACCAATTGGTTTTATAGTAATTGGTCCGATTGCAAGTCTTGCATCCAATATAATTTCCTGGTCAACAATAAATCTCTTTGGATTTTCACCAATATTAACAGCAATCGTTGTTGGTTTGATCTATCAACCTTTGGTTATCTTTGGATTGCATTGGCCATTAATATTACTTGCAATCACTAACTTCACTACCCTTGGTTATGATTATCTTTGGCCAATGATGTTCACAGCTTCATTTGCACAAACCGCCGCTGTTATGGCAGTTGCTTTAAGAACTAAAGATAAAAAGGAAAAATCCATGGCTATCCCTGCGACAATATCTGGATTAATGTGTATAATCGAGCCAGCTATTTATGGATTTACCCTACCAATTAAAAAACGCTTTGCATTTAGTGCAATTGGAGCTACTATCGGTGGTTTGATAATAACCATTATGAATGCTAGAATGTATACTCTTGCAATTGGTCTTCTTGGCTTTGTTGGTTATGTAAACCCAAATGGCGATATGAGAAATTTATATATCGCAGTATTTGCAACAATTATCTCTATGATAGTTACATTCTGTTTAACTTATTTCACTTTTAATGAAAGTACTAAAACTAAAAAAGAATTTTTTAAATCTATCAATATCTTAAGTCCTGTTGTCGGTAAGATCAAACCAATTGAAGAGATCAGTGATAAGACATTTGCAAATGAAGTTTTAGGAAAATCATTTGCCATTGTTCCTACAGAAGGATATGTTTTAGCGCCATTTGATTGCGAAATAGTTTCATTATTTCCAAGTAATCATGCTATCGGTCTTAAAGATGAAAATGGTATTGAAGTTCTTGTTCATGTTGGTATTGATACCGTTAATTTAAAAGGTGATTATTTCTCTTCATTTGTTAAGCAGGGATCTATTGTTAAGAAAGGTGAAAAACTAATTGAGTTTGACATTAAAAAAATCAACGAAGCTGGTTATGCTGCAGACACAACAGTAATTTTCACTAACCACGCAAAATATGATTATGAGCAATATGTTGAACTTGAGAATGCTACATTAAGCAGTTCACTATTCACTGTATATTTAAAATGACAAACTTAAATAAAGTATTCAAAAGTGTATTGTTTGCGATAGCATATGGTGATGCCTTTGGTATGCCTAGTGAAATGATGTCCTATAATGAAATAAAGGCAAGAATTGGTTATATAGACCAGTTCTTGCCTTCTCAAGAAAACATATATTTCAATCGCAGTCTAAAGGCTGGAACAGTGACTGATGATACCATTTTCTCGCTAATATTAACTGAAGTTATATTGGAAAATAATGGCGTAATATCTACTACTAGTTTTGTTGATAAAATGATTGATCTCCTAAATTCAAACAAGATTGATAAGACTGTCATCGGTCCAAGTACGCTAAAGGCGTTTACATCAATTAGTGACGGCGTTTTAATTGAAGCCGCAGGAATCTTTGGTACTACTAATGGCGCAGCCATGAAAATAGCACCAATAAGTTTAATCAACATTTATAGTGATGAAGATAAATTGATTGATGATGTTTATAAAATATGCTTGCCAACTCATAATACACGAGTTGCTATTTCTGGTGCAATCACTATTGCTTACATTATCTATGCATTTATTAGAAATGATATTGATTGGAATACACTTTGGAGTAATGTTTACAGAATCCTTGATAAATCAAAAGATCTTGGGGTTAATACGTCTCATTCTTTATTGGAAAGTAGAATTAAGATGGTTGAAAACCTATTAAGAAGTCCTTTGACTATCGATGAAAAAATCATATTTATACAAAATGATATTGGTACTAGTATGGATACGCTTGAAACAATTCCTTCTGCTATTGCTTTGGCTTATTTGGCTAATGGCGATTTGAGAGCCTGTGCAAGATTATGCGCTAACATCGGTGGTGATACCGATACAATCGGCGCAATTGCCTGTGCCATTTTAAACGCAAAAGAACACTTGATTCTTGATGAGGAATTAGCGTTTATTCAAACGGTAAATAATCTTGATTTTGATGATATAAGTGAAAGACTTGCAAATTGTGTAATTCAAAGAAGTTCTTCTACTTAAATATCTAGTTATAATACTTAAGTTATAAATCTATTCTATGTTATTATAATGCTATAAACACTCATTAACCACAAAAATAAGCTTTAATAATACTTTGAGAGAAAAACGATATAAGAAAAAGATATTGCTTCTTTTGTGGTTAAACAATAAAGGAGGAAAAGGATGCATTATAACATATTGATTGGTGGGGCTGCTGGTCAAGGGGTTGATACTACCGCTTCAGTGTTAGTAAAACTCTTAAAAAGCGAAGGCTACGCGGTCTTTACCAATAGTGACTTTATGTCACGAATTAGAGGAGGACATAACTTCATCTTGATTCGTTTTGGTGATAGTTTGGTTTATTCTCATAGTTTAGTACTTGATGGCTTGATCGCTCTTGATGATGATACTGTATCATTACATCTTGAAGAGTTAAAAAATGATGGTTTTATCTTATGTGATGAAAAGATCAAAACCGATGACAAACGGGCGATCAAAGTGCCGTTAGCCACTATGGCTAAGGATTTAGGCAATCCTCGCGTTTCAGGTAGTATCGCTAATAGCGTGATCTTAAAACTATTTAGTTTAACCCTTGATAATGTAGAAAGTGTCTTAAGTCAGGAATTAGCTGAAAAGTATCTGGACATCAATATTGAAGCTTTTACAAAAGGATATGATCTTGTAGAATCACGTTACCCTAAATTACAGGCTGATTTTTCAGGACATATGCTTATTAATGGCAATAAAGCTTTAGCGCTTGGTGCTTTAGCAAGTGGTCTAAAATTTTACTCAGCTTATCCGATGTCGCCTTCAACCAGTATCATGGAATTTTTGGCGGAGCAAGGAAAAGATCTTAATGTTGTCGTTGAACAAGCAGAAGATGAAATAGCTGCCATTAATATGGCCATTGGTGCTTCCTTTACTGGGGTAAGAGCGATGACGGGTACTTCTGGTGGTGGTTTTTCCTTAATGGTTGAAGCACTTGGCTTAAGTGGCATTGCCGAAATTCCACTGGTAGCGGTTGATGTTCAGCGACCAGGACCTGCCACAGGTTTACCAACTAGGACTGAACAAAGTGACTTACGCTTTGTGATCCATGCATCACAAGGAGAATTCCCTCGAAAAGTAATCGCAATACGCCATCATGAAGATGCTTATAGACAAACAATTAAGGCTTTTGATACGGCCGATAAATATCAAACTGCCGTCATTATCTTAAGTGATCAGTTCTTAGGTGATGGTTTAGCCACCATTAAGCCATTAACATTACCGGATAAAACAACTGTCGTTAAACCTGAAATAAAAGGTGAATACAAAAGTTATCAACTAACTGAAGATGGTATATCGCCACGACTTTTCCCAGGACTAACAGAACACCTAGTTAATGCGGATAGTGATGAACATGATGAACAAGGTTTGATCACTGAATCAGCTGATGTCAGAAATAAGATGATGGAAAAAAGAATGCGTAAACTTCAAGGAATAATTAATGAGCTTGAAGAACCTGATTTCTTTGGTTGTGATAACGCTCAAGTATTACTTGTTGGTTGGGGTTCAACTTGGGGGCCAATCAAGGAAGCTATTGAACTATTAAATAGAAAGCCCCCTGGTAAATACAGTGCTTTGGTATTTGGAGATGTATATCCTTTACCAGAGAAGTTATTAACAAAACATGCTAAAACAGCTAAAGTTATCATCAATGTCGAGCAAAACGCGACTGGTCAATTAGCTGGTTTGATCAGAGAAAAAACTGGGATTGTCTGCACTGATCATATCTTAAAATATGATGGTAGGCAGATAACAGGCGAAGAAATAGTGAAAAGCGTTATGGAGGTAAATGTATGAGTCTAAATCAATTTCATACCAGAGAAACCGCTTGGTGTCCTGGCTGTGGTAATTTTAGTATCCTTCCTTCTTTGAAAAAAGCAGTTGAGAATCTTGATCTAAAACCTCATAAGATACTACTAGTCGCAGGTATTGGTCAAGCTGCTAAAACACCTCAATATTTAAGTGCTAATGCCTTCTGTGGCCTACATGGTCGCTCATTACCGCCTGCTATCGCTGCTAAGATCGCTAATGAAGATTTAACCGTTATCATCAATACTGGTGATGGTGATTCATATGGTGAGGGTGGAAACCACTTTATTCATAATATTCGTCGTAATGTTGATATTAGTCATTTCGTTCATGATAATCAAATCTATGGCCTTACTAAAGGTCAAGCATCACCAACTACCGCTATTGGTCAAGTAACTGGCGTTCAAGTAGATGGTAATATTAATATGCCCCTTAATCCGGTACTACTAGCCTTAGCCGCCGGTGCTGGTTTTGTGGCACGTGGCTTTAGTGGTGATACTGAACAACTGGTTTATCTAATGGAAGAAGCTATAAAGTATAAGGGTTACGCTTTGATTGATATCTTACAGCCTTGTGTTAGCTTTAATAAAGTGAATACCTTCATGTGGTATAAAGAAAGAGTTAAACCAATAAGTAAAGATCATGATCCAACTGACCTTAGCGCTGCCTTTAAATTGGCACAAACATTCGGTGATGAAATCCCAACTGGAATCTTATACCAAGTTGAAAGACCAACATATCACGATAGTCATCCGGTATTACATGATCATAAACCTCTTATTGATAAAAAAACGGATCAAAAGAAACTTGAAACATTGATCAATTCCTTTATCTAGCATTGGTTAGGTAACGATATAGTGAATTGAATAGTTATGAAGAAATCAGGGTACAAACACATGATCAAAAGTGCTTTAAAAGTAATACTAATATTACTGCTTTTGATCATGGCTGTCCCTTATGTTATCCCCCTATCTAAATATCAACCACAAAGTCTTCCTTATGAAAACAGTTATTATTTTATTGGTGCATCTACTATCCACTATCGTGTTTATAAACCAAAACAGGATACAATACTGGGCAAGATTTTGTTTATCCATGGACTTGGAGGATCAACTTTCTCTTATGAAAAAAACGCACCGATTTTGGCCGAAGCTGGCTATCTAGTCATTACCGTTGACTTACCAGGCTTTGGTTATAGTGATCGCAATGTCAATGAAGATCATGCCCAAACAGCGCGTGCTGAGCAATTGTGGCAGCTTCTTGATAAACTAGATGAAAGTTTGCTTGTTGAAAATATGCAGTCTTACACTTGGCATATTGGCGGTCACAGTATGGGCGGTGGTACAGCGGCCGCTATGGCATATTTACGTCAAGATGATGTGGCTTCGATCATTCTTATTGATGGTGCGCTTTTTGAAACCAACAGAAGTAGCGCGCTTATAACTTCACCCTTCTTTTCGCGCTTAATACAAGTTTTACTTGAACATGTTGTGATAAAGCCAAAGCGTATTGAAAGCTTTCTAACCTCTGCTTATGGTCAAACACCAACTAGTGATCAAATTCTTGGTTATTACACACCGCTTTCCCTTCCAGGCACAGCAAGAAGCGCTCTTGCTTTGCTTAAAACCGCTAAGAACATATCAGACGCTCAACTAAAAACCTTAGTATTACCGATATTAGCTATATGGGGAGAAAATGATAATTGGGTTAAACTTGATACAACCACTAAAATAAAAGAGTTGATGCCACAAACGCAAGTAAGTGTCATAAAAGACGCAGGTCACGTACCAATGGAAACACACCCTGATGATTTTAATCATATATTTTTGGATTGGTTAACTAACAAATAGATAATTATAATATTTAAGTGATTTGGTAAGGACCAATCACTTTTTTTGTGTTGATCAAATACAAGTTTATCTTTATTAATATTAAAGTTGTAAACTATCATTATTTATCATTACATAAATGCAACATAGCTATCTATTTTATCTAATCAGTTAGTGATATAATTAACACAAGGAATTATTAATCGATTAGCTGACATCAACAATAATATACCAACGATCGTTAACCATTAACGTTTGCACTATTTGTCTTATAAAACAAACTCATTAGTAAGGAGGAACATAATGTTTTGTAGTCAATGTGGTAACCCTGTCAAAGAAGGTGCGAAGTTTTGTACGCACTGCGGTAATCGTTTAAATGATCATACTGAACCTGTTGTAAGCACCCCAAGCAAACAACAAGTTACTGAAGCCATCTCAGAAGTGCTGTGGGTTTTTAAAGCAGATCGACGTTTAAGTTTGTTTAAGGTTATATCATGTTACATTGTTTTTTATAGTGATAAGATATTATTCGCATACATGACACCAGAGTTTCAAAAAGCAGAAAATAATAAAGTAACAGCTCAAATTAAAGCCGATAAAAAAGGATTTTTTAAAGGAAGTGCAGCGATGATGAAACATTGGGGCCAATTTCACAAACGCTATTACACAATGAGCATCAATGAAGTGTTAAGCGAAGATCCTAGCAACATATTGATCGCCAATAACAAAGTAATGAATGTGCTATTTGCTGGTAGTGAGATTGATAATTCAGCAGATGATGATTCAAGTGTAACTTTGGGTAAGTTCAATTTTGAGTTAACTAGTGGCGAAACCTTAAAATTCACGCACTCACAATCAGGAAGTCGTGAAATCAAAGAACTCTTATTACGACTGTTTGGCAATAGACTTAAATATAAAAAATAACTTCAAACTATGAAGTTATTTTATTTCAGCAGCGATAACACTGTTTCTTCCAGCAGCTTTTGCTTGATAAAGTAATTTATCGGTTTGATCTAAGACGTCACTTACATCAACATTGGCGAAGCTTGGTATAAACACGGAACCGATGCTAACGGTAATCCTTCTTTCTTTTTCATCTTTTCCAAAAATATTAGCTTCTACTTTTCTTCGCAACTGCTCTGCTATCTCAACCATTTGCGTATAATCTAAAACTTCAGCAACGATCACAAACTCTTCACCACCATATCTTGCAACACTAGCATTTTTATCAATGCTGGACATGATTAGATGGGCAAATTGCTTTAATAATTCGTCACCACATAAATGACCATAATTATCATTTATATCCTTAAAATGATCGATATCAAGAAACATTACAACTAGCGCTGTAGTTTTATTTTTTTGCTCAGTTAATTTTTCGGTTATAAAACTATCAAATGAAGTACGATTCATAACATTTGTGAGATAATCTCTCATTGCAAGTTGCGATAATCGCATGTTCGCTTTGGTAGCGATATCAACATAGAAAATGGCTGAATTTGAGACACCAGCGATATTAAGGACAGCGTTGATCGTATGTAATAAGATCAAGTTTGAATCAGATAAAGCAATTAGTGGCTCATTATTATAAAACCAGAAAAATAAAGCAATAAATACCAGACTGATCAAAAGAAGTGCCATCAACTTAAATCGCTTTTGCCAACTTGTAAAAACCACCAATGCCGCTAGGTTGAAAAAGAAGTATTGATAACCAGCAAGTATGCCAAATACGATCAATTGTATTGAAGATGAAAAGACAATAAAACTGATATATACAACCGATGCCAGACTATAATGTTGACGTTTAGTTAACCATATAGCCAACATTGCGATAAATATAGCTGAAATGTTTAAAGTCGTGATATAAACATTACCAACTAAAAAATGTAACATGATCGCAAGAAAACTACTTATGATGATTGTACCCATATAAACAAGAATAGCTTGATCATGATACTGTTTTTTCGCAAGTTGTTGGGTTAAATGTCTATTTTCCATATTGTTTTACTTTCGTTTATGTCGATTATAACAATTACAACTTAATTTGCCTAACATAATACTTCTTGTTACTAATATTAAAGCATATTTCACAAATATATTTGACAAATTTATCACAAGTGCTAAAATTTATTCTTAACATAGGAGGTTATCATGATATTAGAATTAAAAGATATCAATAAGAGTTTCTCCGGTCGTCATATTTTGCATGATGTATCATTTACTGTTACATCAGGTAAAGCAATGGGATTTTTAGGTCGTAATGGCGCTGGTAAGACTACTACCATCCGTACTTTGATGGATGTTTTTAAAGCAGATAGCGGACATATTTATCTTGATCAAAAACCGTTTGATCCAAGATCATATAAGATTGGCTACTTACCTGAAGAACGTGGACTTTATGGCAAAGAACCGATTCTTGAACAATTAATTTATTTTGGTAGTTTACGTAATGCTTCAAAAGCTCAAACTAAAACAAGTGCAGAATATTGGTTAGAGCGTTTTGAACTCACATACGCTGCTAAACACAAGTTGGAAACATTATCAAAAGGGAATCAACAGAAAATTCAAATCGCACAAGCTTTACTCAATGATCCCGATATTATTATTTTGGATGAACCATTTAGTGGTCTTGATCCAGTTAATGCTCTTGTTTTAAAAGATGTGATCAAAGAATTGATTGATGATGGTAAGCTTGTTGTATTCTCAAGTCATCAAATGAATTATGTTGAAGAGTTTTGTGATGAAATAACATTGATCGATCAAGGAAGGGTTATTTTAAGTGGTAATCTAGTAACTATAAAAAACGAAATGGGAAGAAAAAGACTACGCTTAAAAGTTACATCAATGAGCAACGAAGAACTTAAGTCAGTAATACTAAAAACAATCAATGATATCAACATTGATCAAGATGATAAATCATTGATCATTGAACTCTCAAATGGTAAAGATAAACAAGCATTATTAAAAGAGATTGCTGCTTTAAATCTTGATGTTGATCTATTCACTAATTATCAACCAAGCTTAAATGATATCTTTGTTAGAAAGGTTGGTGAAAAAAATGCGTAATATAATAACAGTATTGTCTTTTGAACTTGCTAGTATCCTTCGCAAGAAATCAGTTATTGTAACAACCATTATCATGGCTTTGTTCTTTTTTGTGGCTACATCGATACCAACCATCATCAAGATGTTTGATAAAGGTACTGATGATATAACAGATACCCCAACATCAATGGTAAGTAATGTCGGTTTTGTTTTCGAAACTGATGAACTTACAGTTGATGATTTAAGTAATTATTTTCAAAGTGAATTAAATGTTTACCAAGATCAAGAGACAATGATAACGGATATCAAAAATGGTACCCTATCAAATGGTTATGTGATCGCAAGTTCAAGCAGTATCATCAGTATTGTTGAAAACAAGGATATGTATAATTCAACTGATCGCATTATCATAAGTTCATTACAATATATATTGCGTAATAAGGCTTTGCTTGCTATGGATATCGATCCTTATGCGATTGATGCTGTTTCTTATCCTCAAATTAATCTTGAATCTATCGTATTAGGTAAAGATGCATCAAGCAATTTCATTCTTTCATATATATTAATGTTTGCGGTTTATATGTTAGTTATCATGTATGGTTCATTTGTTTCAACCTCTGTTGCCCGTGAAAAAGATAATCGGACCATGGAAATCTTGATTACCTCTACTTCACCCAAAGCCTTAATCATAGGAAAAGTATTTGCTAATGCAATTGGTGGCTTGATCCAATTTACGATCATCTTGGGCGTTGGTGTTTTAGGTTATATTATCAACAAGCAAAACTACCCGCAAGAGATCATTCAAATGTTATTTACAGGTTTATCAATTGATTCCTTGTTAGTATTCTTATTGTTTACCGCTGTTGGTTATACCCTTTATTTGTTCTTATACGCCGGTCTTGGTTCTTTAGTATCCAAGATTGAAGATGTTGGTTCATCAGTAACACCGATTACAATGTTGTTTATGGTAGCTTATTTCATGGCCGCATTCGCTTTAAACATGCCAAATGGTCTTGTTGTAAAAGTTGGATCCTTTATTCCTTTCACTGCCATATTAGTAATGCCAATTCGTTATTTCTTAACTGCTGTTCCTTTATTTGAACTTGCAATATCGATTGTCTTGATGGCTATAACCGCTGTGTTTTTGGCCTACATTTCGATTAAAGTTTATCGTTTAGGATCACTGAACTATGGTAATAAAATAAGCTTCATTAAAGCTCTTAAGATGATCTTTAGTAAAGCTAACGTCGATTTGCATCGTTAATATTCCGTGAATTCTCAAAGTAATTTCCGATTGTAAGAAAAGTTAAGGAATTATTAGACTTAGCTCCAGTTATAATGTTTAAATCGGAAATAAGTATGAGAATTTCGTTGGTTATAAAGCTATTTTAACACGACGAAAAGAACCGGTTATTTCCGTTTCTCAGACTTAATTCCGTTTTATAAATGCACTCTTGTAGCTTCGATATAATTACTTATAAAGCTTTTCTAATATAGCTAGACCATATAGTTTGACGAAAGCTTCATTAGGACTAAATCCTGATAATGAAAGAACCTTGCGGTTATTGACATTCATCATATGAACTTTCATATCCTCATTGGTATATGAGTCTACC
>JAYFOM010000010.1:0-8005 GCA_034932685.1 Erysipelotrichaceae bacterium | reverse complement strand
GGTAATAATCTTACTAGTATGCTAATAGCGATATCGGTTACATCCTGGGTTAATATGGCAAGACAGGTACGAACGCAGGTAATGTCGCTCAAAGAGACAGAATTTGCGATGGCTGCAAAAGTAATAGGTGCTAGTCACTATCGTATCTTGTTGAAACATTTAATTATTAACGCTATTGGTCCAATCATTGTTTGCTTAACGATGATGGTACCACAAGCGATATTTACTGAATCATTCTTAAGCTTCTTGGGAATTGGTATCTCACAGCCACAATCAAGCTGGGGTGTATTAGCTAGTGAAGCGCGTGGCTTAATTCATACTTATCCAATTCAAATCATATGGCCAGTTGCGGCAATGTGTTTAACGATATTGTCATTAAACTTTATCGGTGATGGTCTTGGTGAAGCATTGGATCCAAACAGTAAGTAAAAGGAGGGTGAACTGATGGCTTTGTTAGAAATAAAGAATCTGTCTACTGAGTTTGTGACAGAACAGGGTCGCGTACAAGCTGTGCGTGATGTATCAATCACCCTTAATCAAGGTGAAGTATTAGGTATTGTTGGTGAATCTGGATCTGGCAAATCACAGACTATGTTCTCATTAATGGGTTTATTAGCTGATAATGGCGAAGTAACTGAGGGAACAATCACGTTTGATGGTAAAGATATATCACGTACTAAATTTAAAAACAAAAGAGAGTACGAGAAAGTGATGCGATCTATTAGAGGCAACACAATGTCAATGATCTTCCAAGATCCGATGACTTTCTTAAACCAAGTATTGAAGATTGAAACACAGTTGGTTGAACCGCTGATGAATCATAAAAAGATTTCAAGAGCTGAAGCTAAAAAAGTAGCTTTAGATCTAATGCGAAAAGTAGGAATTCCATCACCTGAGAAAAGGATTAGTCAATATCCTTTTGAATTCTCAGGAGGAATGAGACAAAGAATCATTATTGCGATCGCTCTTGCTTGTAATCCAAAATTGATCATTGCCGATGAACCTACAACAGCACTTGATGTTACGATTCAAGCTCAAGTACTTGAGCTGATTGATAGTTTGCGTGAAGAAAGTTCATCATCAATCATCATGATCACTCATGATCTTGGGGTTGTAGCTAAACTTTGTGACCGCGTAGCTATTATGTATGGTGGTAAGATTGTTGAGATTGGCACCGATCAAGAAATATTCTATGATCCCAAGCATCCTTATACATTAGGTTTGTTAAGTTGTATTGCTAATCCTGAGGATGATCTTGTTGAAGAATTACATCCAATACCTGGATCTCCACCTGATCTATTAAATCCGCCTAAGGGCTGTCCGTTTGTTGATCGTTGTGAAAAAGCAATGCGAATATGTAAAGATCATATGCCGGATAATACTGTCTTTAGTGATACCCATCAATGCCGTTGTTGGCTAAACCATGAAAAGGCGGTGTGATAAATGAGTGTAAATCCAATTTTAAAGGTAAAAAACCTTAAGACATACTTCGATGTTACAAAAGGCTTGTTTGCGAAGAAGCAAATTGTCAAAGCTGTTGATGATGTAAGTTTCGAAGTAATGCGTAATGAAACATTTGGTCTTGTTGGTGAGTCGGGTTGTGGTAAGACCACACTTGGTCGTACCATTGTAAAACTATATGATCCAAATGAAGGCAGTATTGAGTTTGAAGGAAAAGATATCGCTCAAATTAAGGGGAAAGCACTAAAAGAGTATCACAAAGATGTTCAAATGATATTCCAAGACCCTTATGCCTCTTTAAACCCTCGTATGACGGTTGGTGAAATCATTAAAGAACCTATGAACATTCATGGTATCTATGATTCAGAAAAAGAAAGAGAAGCAAAAGCGGTTGAATTGTTAAGGATTGTAGGATTAAAACCTGATCATATTCGTCGTTATCCCTTTGAGTTTTCGGGGGGACAAAGACAAAGGATTGGCGTTGCGCGTGCCTTAGCATTAAATCCTAAGTTTATTGTTTGTGATGAACCTATATCCGCGTTGGACGTATCAATCCAAGCGCAAGTTATAAATCTATTGGATCAAATCCAAGAAGAAATGGGATTATCTTATCTGTTTATTGCCCACGATCTAAGTATGGTAAAACACATATCAGATCGCATCGGTGTTATGTATTTGGGCCATTTGGTAGAGTGCGGACCTAGTAATGAAGTATATCATCGTCCGTTACACCCTTACACCGTAGCATTGTTGTCGGCGATCCCAATACCGGATCCTAAAATAGCGAAAGCAAAAAAGAGAATCGTCCTCGATGGGGAAATACCTAGTCCGTTAAATCCCCCGACCGGATGTGTATTCTCGACTAGGTGTTCTAAGGCTACTGAAAGATGCCGTCGCGAGACACCGCAGATGGTAGAAGTTGGTAACCGACAAGTTTCATGTTTCTTATACGAAAAATAGGAGGAAAGAAAATGAAAAACACATTGAAGAAAATTGGTTTATTTGCACTAATTTTGGCGATGAGTTTAACATTGGTCGCATGTGGCGGTAGTGGCGGAAAAGACGAAGTTACTGAAGTCACATTTACGTATGCGGTCGGTGGAGAACCTGATGTTTTGGACCCTGCAGTTGGTTCAGACAACGTAACATCAGCCATTACTAACCAAATTTATTTCCCATTATTCTCAATTGGTGATGATGGTTCATTGGTTTACAACGCTGTTGAAGAATATAGCGTGTCCGATGATGGATTAGTTTATACATTCACATTAGTTGATGATAACTACTGGTCAGATGGCCAAAAAGTTACAGCTGGCGATTATGCCTTTGGTATGAAGCGTTCAGTTGGTATGGGAGCAGCAGACTCATATTACTCATACTTTATCTTTGATTATGTTAAGAATGCAAGAGCATACAGTGATTCAATGGCTGATGTTGCCGACATGGTTGATATCGGTATCGAAGCACCAGATGATAAAACATTGATCGTTACATTAGAAAAACCGATCGTTTACTTTGCAAACTTAATGACAGCTGGCGTATTCTACCCGTTAAGAGCAGAATTCGCTACTGAGCATGATTCAACTTGGTCACTTGACCCGACTGTTCCAACAAACGGTCCGTTCCAAACAACTAAGATTGATAGTGCAGAAGAATTCGTTATGGTTAAAAATGCGTTCTTCCCATTTGCAGATGATGTTAAGATCGACAAACTAGTCGTAAAAGTTATGCCTGACATGGATGCTCAATTATTAGCTTTCCAAAACGGTGAAATTGATATGGCTACATCTGTTAACTCAGACGTCGTTAATATCTTTGCTGGTAAACCAGAATTAGTAGTAACTGAATCAGTTATCAACTACTTCGTATTATTTAATGCATATTCAACAAGTGCTCCAGCATTGCAAGATGTTAGAGTACGTAAAGCTTTACAATTAGCTATTAATCGCGATGATATCATTACAGCGCTTGATGCAGGATCTAGATTCTATCCGTTGTTTGGATTTGTACCTAAAGGTTTCTCAGGACTTGAAGGTGATTTCCGTGAAGAACAAGATGCTAAAAATGTATTAGTTAAAACTGATCCTGAAGCTGCGAAAGCATTATTAGCAGAAGCAGGATATGACGCAAGCAATCCGCTTAAGTTTACTTATTACTACAATCAAAATGCTATGCACGATACCGTTGCTCAAGTTATTCAGCAACAATGGGCAAGTATTGGTATTGAAGTAACATTGAAGACTGGTGAAATCAGAACATTCTTTGATGATCGCACAAACGGACTATTTGAATTAGCACGTCATGCGATGTCAGCTGACTTTATGGATCCAGCCACATATCTTGATATGGCAACTTCTTGGAACCAAGCTGGCGTTTCTTGGGGTGATGCAACTTATGATGAGATGATCTTAGCTTCGCAAGGCGAAACTGATCCAGCAGTACGTTTACAGTTGTTACATGACGCTGAAACATATCTTGTTCAAGAACAAGCATTTACAGTACCGCTATTTGGTTACTCAAGTGTTTACCTTGTTAAAGCCGGAACAACAAACATTTCTTACAACCCTCAAGGTAGCTACTTCTTGTGGTATACCGTTGCTGGTAAGTAAGCAAGATTATTAGTCAAAGAGCCTAAGCTACGGCTTAGGCTCTTATCTTTTAGTACAAAGGAGCAATATATAATATGAATCTTGATTTAGAGAAACTTCCTTTAATTTATAAAGTCATGAAGGAAAAACAAATTGATGCTTGGTTGATCACAGGTCGTGAAACAATTATGCGATCTGAGCCTATCTTACCGGTTTTAGGGGATATGGACTTTATAATCGCTACAACCATCATCTTTACCCAAGATAAATGTATTGCTATTGTTTCTCCTTTAGATGTCGAAGGTTATCGCTTAATTAATGGTATTGATGAGGTGATTGAGTATAAGACAACTATGGAAGAAACAATTAAAGAAGTATTAACTGATTTAAAGCCCAATTGCTTAGCTTTAAATTATTCTAACAGTGATGCAAGTAGTGATGGCTTAACTGTTGGTATGAAAATGATGCTTGATCGTGTACTTGCAAGCATTGATTTTAAAGGTGAAATCATCAGTGCTTTTCCTATTGTTTCAAAAATCAGAGGAATAAAGACCTCAAGTCAAATAGCTAAGATTAAGGACTGTGTCCTTAAAGCAGATGAGTACTTAAGAAAAGTACCTGATATTTGTCATCCAAACATGACTTCTATTGAGATATTTAATTTCTTGCATGAAGTTGCGTATGCTGATGGTTATAAAATGAGTTGGGCAAGTTCACAATGTCCAAGTGTTATGGTTGATCCTAATGTACCACAGGGACATGGCGGAATTACCGATACACCACTTGTGAAGGGATACTTAATAAATATTGATTATGGTGTGAGCAAAGATGGTTACTGTAGTGATTTACAACGCATGTATTATGTTTTAAAAGATGATGAAACTGATGCTCCTGAAAGAATCAAAGAGGCATTTTACTTGGTGAGGGACGCTATTAAAGCCGCAAAGGAGTTTATGCGTCCGGGGGTTACTGGTTTTCAAGTAGATCAAATCGCTCGTCATATGATAGTTGATAATGGTTATGATTCTTGGAATGCTGCGCTTGGTCATCAAGTAGGTCATGTAACACATGATGGTGGTACTATTTTGGCCAACAGACGTCCACGATACAATCGTAGTGAATTAATTGATACACCACTTGATGCAGGTAATGTTTTTACGATTGAACCGGGAATAACACTACCAGAAGGCAGGATAGGTATTGAAGAAGATGTTGTAATTACGCCGGATGGCTGCGAATGGCTTAGTGATCCGCAACAAGAGTTAATATTGATTAGAATTTAAAGTGAGTGATCTAATCACTCTTCTTTAATATAGGGGGATATATGCAAGTAAGATCATTGAAAGAACAATATGAGATTAAAGATCAAATTCTTAAAGAAAGATTAACTGTTACTTTACAACCAATAATGGCTGAGTGTGGTATTGATGTATGGCTAATACCAAGCAAGGAGTATAATGAAGACCCACTTTTCTCAGTAATGACACCAAGTGGCTATCCAACAGCACGTCGTATTAGTATCTTGTTATTACATAATGATGGTCAATTAGTTAACTGTTATAGTGTAAGTTTTCCAGATGCAGAACTAAATAAGTTCTACCAACAAGCTTGGGATAGACAAACACAAACACAGTTTGAAGCGCTTAATGAGTTACTCGCTAAATGCAATCCCACAAAAATTGGCTTAAACTATTCAGCTAATTATGCATATTGTGATGGTTTATCTGTTGGTCTGTATGAAACACTTAAAAAAGAAGTTCTACCAGTATTTTGTGAGAAGTTTGTTTCAGCTGAACTATTAGGAGTAAGATTTTTAGAAACAAGATGCGAGCTTGAAAAGAAGTACTATCCTGAAGTTATGGGAGTTGCCATGGATATTATCAATGAAGCATTTTCTCGCAAGGTTATAACTCCAGAAGTAACTACTTGTCAGGATGTTGAATGGTTTATGAAAGAAAGTGTCAATAAGCTTGGTCTATCGTATTGGTTTGACCCGACAATTGATGTACAAAGACCATCAGGGATGTTTAGTGGTGACACTAAAATTATGGCAGGTGATCTGATACATTGTGATTTTGGTTTAGTATACTTGGGACTTTGCACTGACACCCAAAGATTAGGATATATTCTTCAAGATAATGAAACGGAAGTATTACCAGCGTTAAAAGCAGGAATGGATGAAAATAACCGTTTTCAGGATATTGTTTGTGATAATATGAAAGTAGGATTAAGTGGTAATGATGTTTTTACTAAATCACTTGAACAAGCAAACGCTGAAGGAATAAAAGCGATGTTATATACCCATCCTCTTGGTATTCATGGTCATGCGGCTGGACCAACAATTGGTCTATATAGTGATCAAAAGCCACAACCAATCAAGGGAGAACTTTTAGTTAATGATAATACAGCTTATGCGCTTGAGTTAAACACTAAAAGAGCGATAGATGGTTATGAGAATGAGGTATTCTTCTTTACTGAAGAAAGTGTATTGTTTGCTAATGGTAAGGTTTTATATCTTGCTTTTGATCGTGATAAGATCATTGTGATATAGGAGGAACTATGTTGAAGATAGATCAAGATTTGTTTTATCAATATCAGTTTTTATCTAACCTAAACTATAACACGACTAAAACAATCGCTGCTTTTGTTAAGTCAAGTGTCAAAGATGATGCTAGTGGCTATGACCAGTTTATTTGGTTGTATGAAAATGGTTTGTTTCGACAATTGACAAGTGGTGGTAGTGAGGGTAATTACTTTTGGGAAGATGATAGTAATATTCTTTTTATTGCTGATCGCGAAAACAAGAAAGATCAACTACAAAGTGATGTTTATCGTATCAATGTTTTTGGCGGTGAAGCTATTAAAGCTTTTAGTTTACCTCTTCAAATCAATACAATTAAGGTTCTGCCTGATCATTATTTAGTAATGGCAACAGTAGATCGTGCTTATAGTGATTATCATCTTTTAGATGAAAAACAAAGAAGTGATGTTAAAAAAGCGATATCCGATAATGAAGATTATCAGATAATGGACGAATATCCTTATTATTTCAATGGCGCTGGTTATATTAATGGTAAACGAAATAATCTATTTTTAGTTGATAAAAAATCTCTTGTTATTACTAGTATTGCTCCTGTCACATTGGATGTTGAATCATTTGATGTCAGTAAAAATAATCAAACTATCATTTTTAGTGGTATCGATTATGAATCATTCAAAGGCAAATGGTCACAGGTATATGAATATGATATTAGCAAGGGAAAGCTTGATACACTTTATGATAAAGCTGATCTACAGATTGGTAGAGTTTTCTATTTCGATGATAAAATCTTGCTTGCTGCTACCTACGCTAAAAAGTTTGGCGCTATGGAAGCTAATCAATTTTATGAACTAGAAGCAGGAAAGACAATGCTTTGGCTTGATAATGAAGGAAGTCTATACAATTCAGTCACAACAGATTGTCGCTATGGGAAAAACAAGAACTTCGATAATAGTGAAAACAGACCTTACTTCATTTCTGTTGTTAATTCTCATAGTGAATTATGGCGTTTAAACGACAAGCAGATTGAAGTGATAATTGCTAAAGAAGGTACATGTGATGATTTTAGTGTAAGTGATGACCATATATTACTTATAGGAATGTATGATCAAAAATTACAAGAAATTTATCGTTATCAAGATGGTGAGTATCAACAACTATCATCGTTCAATACAAATGTCTTAAGTCAACGCTACGTTGCTAAACCACAAGCATTAACGGTTGTTAAAAACCCATTTGCAATCGATGGATGGGTATTACTTCCAATTGATTATGATCCTAGCAAGACATATCCTGCAATCCTTAATATTCATGGTGGACCAAAAGCCGCATATGGTGAGATATTCTTTCATGAAATGCAATACTGGGCATCTTGTGGTTACTTTGTGTTTTATTGTAATCCTCGTGGTGGTGATGG
>JAYFOM010000009.1:0-58564 GCA_034932685.1 Erysipelotrichaceae bacterium | reverse complement strand
AAACAACATCCCAATGGCCACACTTAATTATCTAACACCTCTTGAAATGAGAGAAAAACTAAATAACTAACTTAAATATTATTTTACATGATGACATTTTTTATTCTTAGAATTTGGTCTCACATCATTTACAAGTATACATTTAGATATAAACTATTTATTGAAGTAAGCAGCTATTATCTCACTTGTTATTTTCTGGCAAATATTTGTTTGCGTTTTAGTATTCCAAGCATTAACAGCGGCACAAGCAATCGCAATTTCAGCATTCTCAGTAGGCGCGTAAGCAACCAAAGTTGAGTTTGGTGAAGAAATAGACGAATTATTAATAACAGTATTTTCAGCAGTACCTGTTTTAGCCGCTACTGGTACATTTAAATCATTTAAATATGCTTTACACAAACCTTCAGTCACACAACTTCTAAATCCTTGTTGAATGCGTTTGATGGCTTCATCATTATCAAGAGATGATAAGATAGTCACACTATTTTGATAAGCTATTGTATTAGTTTGTGGAAAATACGCTTCAATTAATAATCGTGGTTTTACTAAATAACCACCATTAGCGATCGTCGATGCGTATTGTGCCATTTGCATTGGCGTGTAAGTTGAGAACTGACCTATCGCATAGTCTAACAAATGACCCGCTAATGTTGAATTTCCTTGATATCCTACACCCTCATTTGGAGCGTCGATCCCAGTTAAGACTCCCAAGCCAAATTGACTAAAATAATTGCGCATCACATCAAAAGCACTGATATCAATGTTCAATGGTTGATCATATTGATAGTTTGCTTTACCTAAACGCATAGCAATGTTGAACATATAAACGTTACTTGACATTGATAACGCTGTTAAGTCATTGATACGACCTAAATTGCGATGTGATGATTTTAAAGGCGTATCTTTTATCTTAATCGGCTGATCAATGATATATTCTCCCTTTTTAACTACACCTGTGTCTAATCCTATGTAAAGCGTTGCTCCTTTGACAGCCGAGCCTATTACTACACTTTCGGTATAAGTTGATACGGGATCATTGTAATATACACCATTACTATTTTTCATGCCCACCAGTGCTAATAAATCACCATTATTTGGGTTCATAACAACAACATACGTTGTATTCCAATATTGTCGATATTCATTTCCTTTGTGCAGCTCGAAATTATCAATAACAATCTGTTCTACCTCAGCTTGAAAATCAATATCAAGAGCAAGTCTTAGATCATATCCTCTTGAGCCTGCACTTACCTCATTTAAAACAGCCAAACCATCACTGTTATAACGAAGATTGTAAATTGATCTTTCGCCACTCAATAATTGCTCATATTGTAATTCAATCCCTGATCTGCCTACTTTTTCATTTCGCGAATAATCAAGAGCAAGATAGTAATTTAATCTTTCAGCTGGTAAACCGCTACGAGTGGTAGTGACTGATCCAAAAATGTTGCGTAACAAGCTACCATAATTGTACTGCCTTTCCCAATCAATCGTTATATCAAAACCACGGTATTCTTCATTGTGCTCTAAAAAGTACGACGTTTCTTCAAAAGATACGTCACTTTTAATTACCGCAAACTGACTAACGGTTGCTGATTTCATTAATGTATAGACACTCCAGGTATTTCTTTCTTGTTGTGTTAAGCTTGCAATATCATTTTGATCAATACGCTCAAGTTTTAGTAGATATATCTGATTATCGCTTAATTTGCCACTATAATAATCACTCCACTCCTCATCTTTAATCTTATCTGATGCAATACGTGGATAAACATGAATAAATAGATCTTTAAGATCGCGATTAGTAAGAGTCTCACCACTAATATTAAAGTTCATCGCAAAACGCTCTGCAAGCTCCCATTCGCTTTGTGATGTCGCATTTTGAGCAGGATAGTATACTATTTCAATTACTTGACGATTTGTAACCAATAAATTATAGTTTCGATCACTAATTTCACCTCTTGGTGTTGTAATCTTTCGAAAACGACTTGTATAGGCAGCTAGTTTTGTAGCATAACTTTGTTGATTGATAATTTGCACTTGATATTGTCTTGCTAACAATATCATCATTAAAACGACGATAACGCCTCCTACTACTCGCATTCGTCTAGTTATGATAAGATCGGTTTCAAACAATATATTACGATTCTCGTTGTCATGTTTGGCGATCGTTGTTTTTTTCTCTCGTTTTTTTCGTTTTATATTTCTTTGCATCATATTTCCTTTTATCATTATAATATAAACATCTACGTTTTAATATGAAAGATAAAGAAATGTATATGTTATAATTAATAAAAGGAAAATTGATATGTATAAAAGAACAGAAACAAAAGCAGTACAAATTAAAAACTTAACAATTGGACATCAAAATAAAGTTATATTACAATCAATGCTTAATACAAAAACAAAAGATATCAATGCATCGATAAAACAAATCAATGATCTTGAAAATGCTGGTTGTGAACTAGTTAGATTTGCTATTTTTGATAAAGAAGACGCTTTAGCTATCAAAGAAATTAAAAAATCAGTTGCTTTACCCTTAGTGGCTGATATTCATTTTGACCATCAATTAGCTTTATTGTCTATTGAAAATGGTATTGATAAAATTAGATTAAACCCTGGCAATATCGGTTCAATGACTAAAGTCAAAGAAGTGGTTAGTGCTTGTAAATTTCATAATATTCCAATTCGTATTGGTATAAATAGTGGTTCTCTTGAAAGGGAATTACTTTTCAAGTATGGCGGACCCTGCAAAGAAGCAATGATCGAAAGTGCTCAAAAGCATGTTGATCTTTTAGAAAAGCTAAATTTTAATGAAATAATAATTTCATTTAAATCAAGTGATGTCATGCTTACAATTGATACTTATCAACTAGCTGCTGAACGTTATCCATACCCATTACACTTAGGAGTTACAGAAGCTGGCACATATGATATATCAGCGATAAAGTCATCTGCTGCATTAGGTGCCCTACTTGCCCAAGGGATAGGTGATACTATCAGAATTAGTGCAAGCTGTGATCCTGTTGATGAAATGAAAATTGGTAAACAATTACTTAAGTGTTTTAACTTGATCGATAAAGTTCCCAATTTGATTAGTTGTCCAACATGTGGTCGTATTCAATACGACATGTTACCAATCGCAAAGCGCATTGAAGAATATCTCGCTACTATCAAAGCTGATATTACAGTAGCGATTATGGGTTGTGCTGTAAATGGTCCACAAGAGGCATCACGAGCTGATATTGGGATTGCTGGTGGTAAAAACGAAGCATTATTGTTTAGAAAAGGTGAAGTAATACGCAAAATACCACAAAATTTGATTTATGAAGAGTTAGTTAAAGAAATAAATGATTTTATTAAAAAACAGTAATATACAGGTCTTGTATTCGTAATTAAAAACGAGGTCAAATGTATAAATACAATTTTAACCTCGTAATTACTAATCAGTATTTTTTTGTTCTCTTTGCTTTGCTTTAGCACGTTCTTTCTTTTGCTCACTGATTGATTTTTTAATCATTTCTCTTTTCTTTTTTTGTTTCAATTTAGCAATTTCAGCAGCTCTTCTTTTCTTATAACCCGGCTTTACCGTTTCTTTTTTTGTTACTATTTTTGCTATTTCTCTATCAAGTTCTGTTGGTTTCTTTATTCTTTGATGATCAAAAGGTTTTAATGTTTGCCAATTTTCATTACGATAAACTTGATGTTTAAATTTGATACCTTTTTCTTTTAGTAAGCGTATACTTCTTTCATCTTTTGGCTGATAAAGAGCATAACATATGCCTTCTCTTCCACTTCTACCAGTTCTACCACTACGATGAATGTAGAAATTTAGATCAGTAGGAAACCCTAATGATACAACATGTGATACGGCGTCAACATCAAGTCCTCTTGATGCAATATCGGTTGCAACTATATATTGATAATCCCCAGCATTTAAACTCGCTAAAGCTTGTTTACGCTTTCTGGATGTCAAATCACCATGCAACTCTAGTACCCGATAATTATGATCACGTAAATAATCAGCTGTTAAAGCTGCTTCTTCTCTTTTATTAGCAAAAATCAAACAGACATATGGTTGAAATCCTGGTAATATTTCAAGTAAAGCATGATGATAGGCTTTGTGTTTACATGGTATTAGAATATGATCGATCTTTGGACTAAATTTTAAGCTTTCATCTACTTTTATTGTCTTAGGCTGAAACATGTATTTCTTTAAAAAAGGTTTTAATCCTTGTGGTATTGTAGCGCTAAAAACCAACATCTGAAGTTTCTTACCCATTTTACCTGCGATAGCATCAATGTCATCCATAAAACCATACTCAAGCGTCATATCGCCTTCATCAATGACCATTATCTTGGCAGTATTAACTAATAATGTTTCTTCTTGTAAAAATAGATCTTTGATTCTGCCTGGTGTCCCTATCACTATGTGTGGTTGAACTTTTAGCTTATCACTAACCTTTTGACGATTAGTGCCCCCACTTATAAGCTTAATATTTAACGCAGGTAAAGCCTTTTTCATGATCAGGCTATTCTGATATATCTGCATTGCTAATTCACGTGTTGGTGCGGTTATTACAGCTTGAACGCAATTTTCATTAATGTTTATCATTTCCATCAAAGGAATTAAAAAAGCATGCGTCTTACCTGTTCCTGTTGCTGAAATAGCAATTAGATCATATCCCTTTAAAACAATCGGAATAACCTTCTTTTGTACTTCTGTAAGCTCAATAAAGTTGTTTAATGCCAGAAACTTGTTTGTTATATCATTGAAACCATATGGTGTAAGTGTCATATCTAAACCTCCTTGTATGCTAAATGCTATAGTTATAACTCAAAATATATTATAATGGTTATGGTGATTAAATGAAAGTAATTAGTGTTACCCCTCGTGGTTATTGTAAGGGAGTTGTAAATGCGATCAATATCGCAAAACAAACCCGTGATAAATATCCTAATGAACCAATATATATCCTTGGTCGACTTGTTCATAACAAATATGTTGTTGAGGCTTTGTTTGATCTGAATATTATCACATTAGATGATTTACATAAGTCAAGAAGTGAACTTATTGATTGTATTGATTCCGGTATTGTTATTTTTAGTGCACATGGAACCAGTGAAGAAGTTTATCAGAAAGCAAGAGATAAAGGTTTGATGATCATTGATGCAACTTGTAATGATGTTAAAAAGACACAGATAATCATAAATGAATTCCTTGATAATGGTTATACTGTCTTGTATATAGGGGTCAAAAATCATCCTGAATCATTATCAGTATTGAAAAAAAACTCGCCAATATATTTGATAACATCATTAGATGATATTAATAATTTAAAGCTTACAACTGATAAAATTATGGTGATCAATCAAACTACTATGAGTATCAATGACATTGCTTACTTACATCAACAAATAAACAAATACTATCCTTTTGCTATTATATATGAGGAAATATGTTCAGCCACACGCGTTAGACAACAAGCAATCTTGAACCTAGAAAAAGTTGATCTAACATATATTGTAGGTGATCCTAACAGTAACAATACAATGAATTTAGTTCGTTTAGCCAAAAACAATAGTACTAAAGTATGTTTGATCGAATCAGTAAAGGATATCAATATTGAAGATTTGATCAACATAAACAAAGTAGCAGTTACCAGTGGTGCAAGTACCCCTACTGCCTTAACTCAGCAAGTAATAGATTACTTAACTAATTTTCAGACTGAAAAAAATATTCCTGAAATCACTAAAGCAATTCTTTAAATAATGTTTGTAACATTAAGAAATCTTCATTAATCGCTTTTTTGGGATGATTTTGGTAGATAACTTTCAATTTTTGATATCGTTCAAGATGATACTCAATAAAGATATCATCTTTTTTATTTAACAAACACGGTCCAAAATAAACTTCAAGCTCATTATATTGTCCTTTTTTTAAAGGACTTGCAACAACTACTTGATAATACTTATAATCTTTTATCAATAATTCATCACTTATCATAAAGCCCTGCTTATTAAGCCAAGAGCGTAATAAATAGACATTATTATTTGGTTGTAAGATTAGACAATCAAGTTTCTTAACCTTATCAATCTCTTGATTTAAGATATCGATGATCGTATTAACGCCCATACCAGCAATGATGATTGTATTAACATCAGATGGTAAGTTTTCTAATCCATTTGCTTGATAAGCAATGATACTATCACTTAATCTATTGTCATTGATATTTTTGATAGCTTGTTTAAGTGGTCCTATTTTATTATCAAAAGCATATGCTTTCTTTATAATTTCATGTTTAATTAAATATATAGGTAAAAAAGCATGGTCGGTGCCAATATCAGCAATGACCATGTCTTTATCTACTAATGAAGCAATAGCATTAAGTCGTTTTGATAACATTAATTCTTATCCACAAAATCTCTTAGTCTTTTTGAACGTGTTGGATGTTTTAATTTACGTAATGCTTTAGCTTCGATTTGACGAATACGTTCACGTGTCACATTGAACTCTTTACCCACTTCTTCAAGGGTTCGTGTTCTACCATCATATAATCCAAATCGAAGACGTAAAACCTTTTCTTCGCGTTCGGTTAACCCCATTAAGACCATATTGATCTCATCTTTTAATAATTGATTACTAGCATATTCATCAGGAGATAGTGCATCTTTGTCTTCGATGAAATCTCCTAAATGTGAGTCGTCTTCTTCACCAATTGGTGTTTCAAGTGATACTGGATCAAGAGCAATTTTTTGTATTTCTCTTACTTTTTCTGGCGTGACATTTTCCATCCGTTCAGCTATTTCTTCGGCCGATGGATCTCGTCCAAGTTCCTGAACTAATTGACGTTGTATCCTTGTTAGTTTATTGATCGTTTCAACCATATGAACTGGTATTCTAATTGTTCTTGCTTGATCCGCAATAGCTCTTGTGATCGCTTGACGAATCCACCATGTCGCATAAGTTGAAAACTTAAAACCCTTTGTATAATCAAACTTCTCAACAGCTTTGATCAAACCCATATTTCCTTCTTGAATTAAATCAAGAAAAAGCATACCACGTCCAACATACTTCTTCGCGATCGATACAACAAGTCTTAGGTTTGCGGATATCAATCTTCCTTTAGCTTCTTCATCACCTTCTTGTGATCGCTTCGCTATTTCTGGTTCTTCATCAGGGGTAAGTAATGCAACTCTACCAATTTCTTTCAAGTACATTTTTACGGTATCGTTGATTTTTACAAAACTCGAATTAGCAAAACTGGCTTCAATATTTAGAAGTGTTTCACTAATTTCATCATCACTTTCACTTTCATCATCAAATATCTCAAGTTCGTCATCAATTTCTTCACTGATGATCTTTTCAACATCTACATCTTCATCTATTTCTTCAATATCTTCATCTTCAGTGATCTTAATTTTTTGTTCACTAAACCAATTGTATAGTTCTACCGAATCAGCATCGTCAAGATCAAGATGCTCTAGTGCTTCCATTATATCTTTTTGATATATCTTTCCATTCAAATTATAATCTAAGATAAACTGTTCTTTAATTTCTTCTAGTGTTTTAAATAACTTCATACTTCCTCCTTATTGAAACTATCTTGTAATTTTATTTTCTCTTTTTTTAGTTCTAAGATTTCTTGTAATAGTTTCTTCTTACTATTAGCGTCTGCTTTCAATTTTTGTTGCTTCTTTAAATTCTCGATTTGATCTTCGATAATGGATAGTTGCAATTTGAGATTAGCGTCTGCTAGTGTTTTTTCGTTGTAATACCCTGGTAAAAAATCCCACTGGTCTAAATTTAGCACTAAACTACGCATATTATCTTCTTCAATGTAACTTAGGATATCGGCAACTTTAACGCTTTCATATTTACGAGCATACTCAAGTATCATCATCGCCAACTGATTGTTTTCGTCTGTAGGAAGAAAACCAATATGCTCAATAAAGTAATCACAAGCTGTTACGCTATTGATCATTTGTGAAAGTATCTCATATTCCGCTCGCATTCGCCCGTTTAAGTTCGATCTTTTAACATTAATTGGATCTTTGGTTTTTGTTACGTTGGCTTTTAAGCTAGAATTAGATAGAAGACCTTTCAATAAGTCGCTTTCAAATTCAGTGATCAATGCTAGTTTTTTAATAAAAGTATCTTTATCAAAATTATCCTGTAACTGATTGATTTCGGTAATGACTTTAGTAGCATAATTCTTTTTTTGGGTATAATTGTTAATATCAATATCTATCAACAAATAATCCATGACAAACTCAATCCAAGTAATGTTATCACTTAATAATGATTGTAAATGCTCTTTTCCTTTATCACGAATGATATCATCAGGATCTTTACCACTTAGATTTGATACTACAAACACATTAAGTCTTGCTTCATTTAAAAGCTTACCATTTTTAAAGTTGGCGGCCTGTCCGGCCTTATCCCCATCATAACATAAAACAACGTTTTTCGTTACTTGTTTGATTAGCTGTATCTGCTGTTTTGATAGTGCTGTACCAAGTGTCGCAACTACATTATCAAAACCAGCCCGATATAATGCGATCACATCGGTAACACCTTCAACTAAATATAGCTTGCCCTGTTTTCGACCAGATGCAAGGGCATTATGGTAATTATACAAGATATTACCTTTTATATATAAATCTGTTTCACTACTATTAATATATTTAGGTTCAAACCCTTGATGATAAGTACGAGCAGTAAATGCGATTGGGCTACCATAACGATCATAGATAGGAAAAGTGATCCGATCACTAAAAACATCAACAAGCTGATCATTATCAAGTCTTGATAGATTTAATGTCACTAAATCTTTATCAAGATATCCTTTTGCTTGTAAAAATGCTGATAAAGCACTTTTATCTGGATTATATCCAATTTTAAACATATCTATAACATTTTGATCATAACCACGTTTATTTAAATAAGTTAGAACATCTTGAGCAATAGCCGACTTAAGTTGATATTGTTGAAATGCGATAGCCTCGTTTAATATCTTGAAATAATGTTTGGTTTTTTCATCATATCGCTCAAGTAATACATCTTGCGGATTGACACTCAGTTGGATATGATAGAAATCTGCTACTTTAGCTACAGCATCAACAAAAGATAATTTCTCATAATTTTGTACAAAAGTAAAAACATTACCACCAGCACCGCAAACAAAACATTTGTATATTTGTTTATCGACTGAAACAGATAATGATGGATTGTGATCATCATGAAACGGACAAACGGCGGTTAATCCTTTGCCTTTCTTGATTAAAGGAATATAGCGTGCTATCACTTCTGCGATATCAGCTTTGTTCCTTACAAGATTGATTTCCTGTTCACTGATTAATGCCATCAAAATTCCTCTTTAAAATTGTAAATACTTATCAAGATATGATTTAAGTTCATTTATCTTAATGCGTTCTTGAACCATACTATCACGATGACGAATAGTAACTGCTTGATCTTCAAGTGAATCGAAATCGTAAGTAATGCAGAACGGTGTACCTATTGCATCATTACGACGATACCTTTTTCCAATACTACCAGCATCGTCATAGTCACAATTGTAGTACTTACTTAAATCTTGATATAGAAGTTCAGCATTTTCGTTTAATTGTTTACTCAATGGTAATATCGCTACTTTTATCGGTGCTAACATTGGGTGTAATCTTAGCACGATTCTTGTATCTGAATCATTTATGACTTCTTCATCATAAGCATCAAACACAAAAGCTAACATCAATCTTTCAACTCCAACCGCTGGTTCAACACAATAAGGAATATATCTTTCATTTGTGGCTGAATCAAAATATTCAAGACTTTGCTTGCTTTCGTTTTGGTGACTTAATAGATCAAAATCAGTACGATCAGCTATTCCCCAAATCTCACCCCATCCAAAAGAGAATTGGTATTCTATGTCACTTGTCCCTTTTGAATAATGAGACAACTCTTCTTTAGAATGCTCTCTTAAACGTAAGTTTTCTTTGTTGATACCAAAAGTTGTTAACCAGTTCATACAAAAATCTTGCCAATATTTATACCACTTCAAATCCTCATTGGGCTTGCAGAAAAACTCTAGTTCCATTTGTTCAAACTCGCGAGTTCTAAATATAAAGTTCCCCGGAGTAATCTCATTTCTAAATGATTTACCAATTTGTCCGATACCAAAGGGAATTTTCTTGCGTGAAAACCTTTGAACATTTTTGAAATTAACAAACATTCCCTGAGCTGTTTCAGGACGAAGATAAATAGTATTCTTACTATCTTCAATTACCCCTTGATAAGTCTTGAACATTAGATTAAATTGTCTGATATCGGTAAAATCATGACCACCACAGTCAGGACAAGCAACTTTATTCACTTTAATATACTCATTCATCTTTTCATTAGTCCAACCTGATGGATTTATGGTATGATCACTGGCGTTCTCTATCAGTTGATCAGCACGATGGCGAGTATTACATTTACGACAATCCATTAATGGATCAGCAAATGTTTTCAAATGTCCACTGGCAACCCAAACTTGTGGATTCATAAGAATTGCTGATTGTATTTCCACATTATGAGGATTGGTTTGGATAAAGTGAAAACGCCAAGCTTCCTTAATATTGTTCTTTAAAGCTAAGCCAAGCGGTCCAAAATCCCATGTATTAGCTAAACCACCATATATTTCTGAGCCTTGATAAACAAATCCAGAAGTTCGCAAGTGATTTACTATCTTTTCAAAACTAAAATTAGTATTAGACATCATGAATTCTCCCTTTACATCTTACTATATTTAACACTATGGTTGTGATTTGTCAATCTGGTTTGATTACTTGTTAATCACTAACTCATTTAAGAAACGCCAACTAGCTAAATTAATATCACCATATGCGATAAGATAACCATATAGAACAGTTATTATACTAAAATCAAACGGTTCAAATTGCTTTAATATCGTTATATGTTCACAGCTTGCCTTGTTTAGTAGTCGAAATTGTTTAAGTTCAACAACACTATTGTTTAAACTTTCAATATTACAATTTGAACAAAGAAATCCACCTTCCTTAATTGAGATACAAACAACATGTGAACTACCACATAAACTACAACCATCAACTTGGGGTGCGATTCCCATCACCTTTAAGATATTACTAATAAATACTCCTAAAACAATGAAATCACTATCATCTTGATCAAGATGATTTAAACTCTCTTTAAGTAAAACATATAGCAATTTGAAGTCATCATCTTCATTTATCATCTCTTTTGCTATGATATCGATGATATCACACATTAAAGTAGCTATTGTAACTTTAATTAGATCTGCTCTGATATTTCGATAGGTATTTATAATATTTGCACTTTGCATTAAATGCAATGAAGAACTACGTTGATCATAGATTATAGATGTTAGTGTTAAAGGTGAACAAGCATAACTATTTTTACTGGTAGTTTTCTTTGCTCCTTTAGCAATTAATGAGATGATGCCTTGATCAATCGTGATAACCCTTAAAAGATAATCATTATCTTTAAAATCACTTTGTTTTAAAATGATACCTTCTGTTTTATCATTCATTTGATCACTCCGACAAATAACCAAGCTCGATCAATTGTCGGTTTTTATTTCGCCAATCTTCTTGCACTCGTACAAATATCTCAAGGAATATCTTACAACCAAAACGATATTCTAAATCTTGGCGTGCTTGGGTACTTATTTTCTTGATCATTGAACCATTTTTACCAATTATTATGCCTTTTTGTGAATCACGATCAACATAAATAACACAATTAATGATCATAACATCATTTTTATAACTAATCTTTTCAACAATAACTGCTACGCTATATGGAACCTCTTGATTAGTAGATGTTAGTATTTTCTCACGTACAATTTCACGAATTAAAAATGCTTCTGGATAATCAATAGTTTGATCTTTTGGATAATACATTATACCTTCATTTAAGTAAGTAAGCGTTAACTCTAGCAAGTGAGCAGTATTCTTATCTTTCAAAGCTGATATTGGTATTATCGCAGCGAAATTACCAAATTTTTCCCACGCTAATAACGCTTCATACTTTTCGCTTTCATTTAGTTTATCAAGTTTATTAACTAAAAGAAAAACAGGTAGCTTTGCATTGTTGATGATCTTTAAGATACGCTCATCACTTTTATTGAATTGTTTTGTTCCATCAACAATATAATAAATAAGATCAACTCCACTTATTGTACTATATGCTTGCTTATTCATCTGTCGACCTAGCTCATGTTTAGCTTGATGAATTCCTGGCGTATCAACAAAAACCATCTGATAATCTTCGGTAGTCTTAATACCTCTGATCGTATTTCTGGTAGTTTGTGGCTTTGCGGTTGTTATCGCAACCTTTGAATCCATCAAAGTGTTTAACAAAGTAGATTTACCAGCATTCGGTTTACCGATAATGCCTATGAAACCTGATTTAAAACTCATTGTAAATCCTCTTTGCCAAAAGAATAAGGTAAAAGTTCTTGCATGTTCATGACTTTAGTCTCATCTTTTATCGCTAAAATTATTGGTGTATTTGGATTTAATAATTCAGATAAAACTTGTCGGCAGATACCACAAGGACCAGCTATTCTTTTACCATCACTTACAATAGCGATAGCTTCAATATCATCGCTACGATAACCGTTTGAATAAGCCGCAAAAATAGCGCTTCTTTCACCACAGTTTGTAGCACCATAACTAGCGTTTTCAATATTTGCGCCATAAAACATTTTGCCATCTTTACATAAAACACACGCCCCTACATGAAAATTCGAATAAGGAGCATACGCATTACTCATAGCTTTAAACGCTTCATTTACTAAATTGTTATATTCCATTTTTACCTCCTGGTATCAGTTGTTTTTACCTTTTAATTATATCATCTAATATTAAATCTTGCTGAGCAAACATCGCTTGTTCTTCTTGTTGGTCTATATGATCGTAGCCTAAAAGATGAAGTAAACCATGTGTAAACAGAAAACTCGCTTCTCTTAGCTCAGAATGCTGGTATAGCACTGCTTGACGTTTGATCGCATTGATAGCGATAAAAATATCACCTAATTCATTATCTTCACTTGATACAAACATCGTTTGATCATCAAGTGCCGCAAATGAAATGACATCAGTTATTTCATCAATACCACGATAATCATGGTTGATCGCTTTGATCTTATCATCATCAACAAATATCACACTTAACTCATATGGTTTATCTATCTTTAAAAGTTCAACTACCTTTTGACATATGGCACTAAATAACACTGTATAAGGAGATATTTCTTCATTTGTCATATTCACTACATTAAATGTTATCATACTCAAACCTCTTTAAATGCTTCAATTATCTTTTGGACTAATGGATGTCTAACAACATCGCTACTATCAAGATAAACAAAATTTATCTCTTTTATATCTTCTAGAATCTTAATAGCCGCAATTAATCCTGATTGATTATTTTTAAGATCAATCTGAGTGATATCACCATTAATTATCATCTTTGATTTGATTCCAAGTCTTGTTAAAAACATTTTCATTTGTGCCAAAGTAGTATTCTGAGCTTCATCAAGAATGATTAAAGCATCATCAAGTGTTCTACCACGCATATAAGCTAATGGTGCAACTTCAATGATCTCTTTTTCCATTAGTTTTTGAGCTTGTTCTAATCCCAAACAATCATAGAGAGCATCATATACTGGTCTTAGGTAAGGATCAACTTTTTCTTTAAGATCGCCTGGTAAAAAACCAAGACTTTCTCCTGCTTCAACTGCAGGTCTGGTTAATATGATCTTTTTTATATCATTTTGTTTAAGTAAAGTTGTCGCATAAACAACTGAAAGATAAGTTTTTCCAGTACCAGCAGGACCAATCGCAAAGGTAATATCATATTCATAAAAAGATTTAACTAACCGTGTTTGTCCAAGCGTTTTGGGATAGATTAACTTCGAATTGAAAGTTTTCCCTACTGGTGTATTCTTGTTTTTTTGTAAAACACTTTTATTTTGTTCACTTTGAGTAGCTAAATATCTAAAATCACGTTCATCAATCTCTTTATCTTTACGGATATCTTCAAGCAAACTTTCAAAAATTGTGATTACTTGATTAGCTTGTTGTTCACTTCCGCTTAGAAATAGTAGTTTTTGTTCTCGTACAGTCATATTTATCTTAAAAAGTTCTTCACATAAACGCAAGTATTGATCATTTGCACCAAACAACTTTAATTCTTCTTCACTTGTTAGATCATGAATATCCCAAATTCGCACTGGTTTCAAGAATGTTCCTCCTTTGATTTGATTGTTCCGATTAATACTGGCATTAATACTGTTTCAGCTTTATATTTTAAATAATCTAAATCGAACTTGTTTGTAAACATGTCAACCAGTTTTATCTCTTTACTATTACGATTAAAGCGATCAAGACCCTTTTCTACATACTTTAATCCTGGAAATTCGCTCATTTCAAGTTGTATTTTGTCATTTAAGAATCGCAACTTTAAATGTCGTGTATTAGGATATTCGATAAACGATATCTGTAGCTTTAAAACGGGATTATCATCTTCATCATGATTAAATGATGCAAGAACACCTATCTCATATTGGTCATTATGATAATTTATGGTTTGATGAGTCACTTTACTTAATGAGACAAAGATCTCAAAGACACTATCTTGTTCTTGTATTTTTAGTGTTAAGCTATCAAGGTGAGATAATACCTGTAACGATATTATGCCACTTGTATGATTATTAAGATAACCACGCATCAGTAGTGGTATAAAACCAATGCCCTGATACTCCTTATGATCAAACTCATACACATTGCCATTAATCTGTTGTAAATAAGTAGGTAGTTGATCATCTTTTTTTATAAAATGAGCAATGATCTTATGCCAACCTTTATTTGTCTTATTTTTCTGAGTTTTATATGTCGCATTGTCAGAAATTAGCTGCTTTAGTTCGTTATTATCCTTTTTATTTTTCTTAATGTTTGCATCATTAAAGTTATTTTGAATGAAGTATTTATTCGCTAATTTAAAGAAGTTGTTTGTTTGAAAACTATCTTGATTACCAGCACATGTTACAACTACGATATTATTTTTAGGAATTACTAAGACGTTTTGTCCAAACATACCATTCATTAAAAATGCTTTATTATCCTTTTTTATCCATATTTGATAACCATAATCATAATCACCAAAATGTTCACTAGTATTAAATCTTGGTGTTATCATTTCATTAAGCCATTTTTCACTTATTACTTGCTTATTATCCCATTTACCTTTATTAAGAAATAAAACACCTAACTTAGCCATGTCCTTAGGGCTTAAATAAAGGCCCCAGCCGCCTTTTTCAATACCAAATGGACATTTATCCCAATAAACATTTTTGATATCTAAAATCGACCACAAACGCTTTTCAAGAAAACACATTAAGCTAGAACCAGTAATACGACAAACAACAACAGCTAAAAGATATGAGTTCATACTGTTATATTCAAACTGTGAACCAGCAGGCCATTTTAAACTAGTAGAGATAATTCCTCTTAACCAATCATTAATTGTCACAGCACCAAGTTCATTAAAAGTGAAACCTGAACTCATGGTTAGTAAATGCTCAATTGTGATATCACGAAACTTAAGTTTATCAAGTGGCGACATGTGATCACCCAAATACTTCGTTATCGAATCATTAACATTCAACAAGCCATCATCAATCAACATACCAATTGCTAAAGCTGTTATAGACTTAGATAAAGAGAAAGTGTAACGCCAATAATCAATCTTATACGGCTTATTAGTCATTTCTAATATTGTGTTGTTGTTTTTAACTATAATCAAACTATGAATCGCTGTTGAAGCATCATTATTCAACTCTTTGATAAAGTCTTTAATAATACTACTGCTAATACCAGTTTCTTCAGGTGTAGCATAATTAAAATCTAAACTGTTTTCATAAGATAAAAAAGCCGGTTTTTGACTTATAAAAGGTACAAAAGGTTTAACCGTAGTTTTTCTGTTTAATAAGGCATTTCCAAGATTCAATGCATTTTTCTGAATTCGTAAGTCCACAAACACTCCTTAAGGTGCTAAATCACTAACCTAATTATAACATACCTAATTTAAAGTAAACATCAAACAAAAAACCCACATGGGGTTCTTGTTTATTTCTTCTTACGACTAGCTTTACGTGCGGCTTCTGATTTTAGTTTACGTGCAACACCTGGTTTAACGTAATACTCTCTTTTACGAGCTTCGGCAAGGGTTCCGTTACGGGATACTTGACGCTTGAATCGACGCAATGCATCGTCCAACACTTCATTTTCCTTTAATACTATCCTCGGCATAATTCCCCCCCTTCCAAACTTAGCAATGTTATTATAGCCAATAACATTATAAAAAGCAACCTTAAATCACATATTTTTCCATAATATATTCACAATTATTTCACAAAATGACAGTTTGTTATTATCAACAATTTAAGTCATAATAATTACTTTTTATGTCATTAAACTTAATGACCAACTATATTTAAGTTAAGTTTATGTCCATTTACTATCTTCATCACTAAAATAAATTTAATAGAATCCTACTACAAGATACTTATAAATTAATAACTTCCCTCAGTCTTTTTGCCTGAAACAAGCGCAACACCACTTGAGGTTCCTATTCTTGTTGCGCCAGCATCAATCATCAACAACATATCATCAAATGTTTTAACACCACCTGATGCTTTAACTTGCATTGTGCTTGTGATATGCTTTTTCATTAATTCGACATCCGCAATCGTTGCTCCACCGGTTGAAAAACCAGTCGAAGTCTTTACAAAGTCAGCATTTGCTTTTACTGCAGCTTGACATGCTCCTATTTTTTCTTGATCAGTTAATAAACATGTCTCAATAATAACTTTAACTGTTTTACCATTAGCAGCTTTAACAACCGAGCTTATATCTTGAGCTACCTCATCAATCAAACCCTGTTTAAGCAAACCTATATTGATTACCATATCCAACTCATCAGCACCATCAATGATAGCTTGTGATGCTTCATTGGCTTTTACGATAGATGTATTCGCACCTAGTGGAAACCCAATTACTGTACATACTTTAACATCGCTATCACATAATAATTCTTTACAATAACTTACCCAATATGGATTAACACAAACAGATGCGAAATCATGAGTTTTTGCTTCCACACATAATTGTTTGATCATATCAGCATCAGCGTTGGGCTTAAGCAATGTATGATCGATAAACTTGTTATAAGATTTCATCTTCTTCCTCCTTGTTGATATATTTTCTTAAAATATCTCTTGCTACCTTATCATCACCCATCCAAGGATCATTGCCAAATTCTCTGGCAATATAATCTTCATCCCCTTTTCCTAATATAAGTATCGTATCATTAGCATTTGCTAGTTCAAGAGCTTGGCGAATTGCATCATAGCGATTTTCAATAATAACATAACGATCATCAATTTCCGATGCGATATCGTGACATATGTCGATTACTGCCTCATTGCGCGGATCTTCTTCAGTTAGAATCAACAAATCACAATACGCATGACTTATTTTCCCTAACTTAGGCCTTTTCTTACTATCTCTTTTGCCAGCACTACCAAAAACCGTGATTATTTTATTTTTCCGTTGGGTTATCGCTTTTGCATATTCATAAATCTGTGTAAATCCATCTGGTGTGTGTGCATAATCAACAATTACATTAAATGGCTGTCCTTCATCAATTATTTCAACTCTGCCCTCAATTTGCTCAATATATGCAACAGCATCAATTATGTCTTTCATGTTTAATTTCGATTCGTGTAATGCTGCGATAATGGCTAAAAGATTATACACATTAAACTTAGCTACTAAGTTTGTTTCAACCGCATACTCTTCATCTGCATAGTTTAAAGTAAAGGACGTGCTTTTTGCACTTAGTTTAATGTTAGTTGCTTGATAAGTAGCTTTTTCATCAATACCATAAGTTATAATATTGGCATCTGTAATATCAAGTAGTCGCTTACCATATTCATCATCAATATTGATTATGGCGCATTTATCTGCTTTTAAACTACGAAATAATCGCGCTTTAGCTTCAAAGTAGTTTTCCATTGTTCCATGATAATCTAGATGTTCATGTGTGAGATTGGTAAAAATCGCATAATCAAAATCAATCCCTTCAATTCGGCGTTGATCAAGACCATGACTTGATACTTCAATAGCAACTGCCTTTACATTTGCTTTATACATATCACTAAATACTTTAGTCAGAAAAATGACATCAGGGGTAGTACTACCGGTACTCATATGAATATTATTATACTCAATGCCAATCGTTCCAATATATCCACAAGCTTTTTTCTTACTCATTATATTTTTGATAGTGATTGCAATGGATGATTTACCATTAGTACCAGTAACACCAAAAACTTTCATTTTTTTCGATACATGACCATAAAAGCGATCAGTGACATCAGCTAAAACAGCATAAACATCCACAACTTTAATATATACGATATCCTCAACGTAATTGCTTAAGTCATCCGCATGAACAACACAAACTGCTCCATTGTTTATGGCTTCATCAACATAAAGATGACCATCATTGATCATGCCTTTCAAACAGAAAAACATTCCGTTTTTTACTTTTAAACGGGAATCAGAGAAAATCTGTTCAATATTTATCGCTGGCGTTTTAGCTATTAGTTTATCAAGTCGCATATTTACTCCTTTATGATATATCCATGTAATTGTCGATCAATGTAATCACTTACTCTTACATTGTATAGTTTTTTGGGTTTTTTTTCAGTACATTTCACCTTTAGTGACAAATATTCACTAGTATATCCAATCATTTCATTATTTCTTGAAGATTCAAAAATAACCTGTACTTCTTTTTCGATAAAACTACGATTATATTTATCATTTAATTGTGCTGACAAATCAAGTAGGCGTTTAACCCTTTCTTTCTTAACGATTTCACTAACTTGTTGATCAAGTTGGGCTGCCAATGTCTTAGTTTTTAACGAGAATGGAAAAACATGTATAAATGAGAATGCCATTTTTAAAGCGAAGTTATAAGTTTCATTGAAATCATCATCACTTTCCTGAGCAAAGCCAACAATGATATCAGTACTGATCGAAATGTCATTAAGACTTGTTCTTATCTGTTCAATCTTATTTTCGAAATAACTTGTGTCATAAGGACGACCCATGAGTTTCAAGATCTTATCTGAACCAGATTGCATCGGTATATGTAAATGTCTAGCAATTCGCTTATTATCTTTCATCAGTGCTATTAGTTCATCTGTTACTTCTGTAATTTCAATTGATGATATTCGTATTCTTTGCACATCAGTTTTCAATAGTTCTCTTATTAGATCCGCTAAAGTCATATTGTACTCTTTGCCATAACGACCAGTATGAATACCAGATAATACTATCTCATTATGACCACTGTTTATTAATTGCTTAGCTTGTGTTAATACTTTTTCAGGAGCCAGTGATCGCTCTTTTCCTCTAGCGTATGGAATGATACAGTATGTGCAGAACTGATCACATCCGTCTTGAATCTTTAGAAACGCTCTTGTGTGAGTGTCAAAATGATCAACTATTAACTCATCAAAATCCGGGTTTTCTAATACATCACTAATTACTATTTGTTGTTTACGTTCATCGATGGCTTTGTTGATATGTTGTAACAACTCGTTTTTATGTGATGAACCAATTAATACATCAATGCGCATATCCGCATTGATATTTTTCTCGTTCACTTGCACCATACAACCTATTACGCATATAAGTGCATCTTCATTTTGATGTAAAGCTTGGTTTATTTTTTGTCTTGTTTTAGCACTAGCGGTATTGGTGATAGCACAACTATTTATAATATAAATATCAGCTTTTTCATTAAAAGATTTTTGAATATATCCTGCTTGTTTCATTGTTAAAACATAACTTTCAGATTCAAAAGTATTTACTTTACACCCTAATGTATGAATAGCAAAACTCTTCATTTCATTTTCCCTTTTTGTGTAACAACTTTGTGTAATTTTGCAGTTTAGCTTCAACATATTTATTACATAAGTTTGTCGATATAAATGTATTTATCAATAGATCAATATCATCACTTAGTATGGCTTTGGCTACCTCATGCAATCTTTCTTTGGTAAAGTGACGAGGATCTTTAAAGCGATCAAATTGCCATTTGATGACTTTTGATCTTAAACTTACTTGATATACACTTTTAGTATAAAGATTAAAGATAATATAACTTTCCTTATTTGAAGCAAGAAAAATACTTGAACTAAATCCCGCTTTATATGGTGCTTCTTTATAGTGATTAACATCAATCATGATATCATTGAAACTTTTTTGAAGTTTATAATACTGTGGTAGATCAAATACAATCATTTGATTCTCATAAAGCGCATTTAGTAATTCATCGAAAAATGCAATACGAATGACTTGACCTTTTTTTGTGGTGAAATGTTTTGTATTAGCTTTGGCTTTTAACATTTCATCATCAATACACTGTTTACGTTCGTTATACTCAAAATATTGCCATATCTCAAATAGACGTTGTCTAAGATCTTCATAGTGTTTTTCAAATTCTTCTTTATTTAATAAGCTTTGATATATGATCTCATAATCGAAGAAATCTTTATCATCATTTAGTTTATGTTTAAGACCGTACTTATTGAGTTGTTTTTCAATTATTGTTTTTTGTTGTTTAAAATATGTAACATTACGATAGTTCAAGTTGCCGTTTTTCTTTAAAATACTGATTACTTTTTCCATGAATTCTTCTCTCCATCTGCCCCTATTATACTTAAAGCATACAAAGCAGCCGTTTCAGCACGATAAATACGTTTACCTAAAGATACGCTTTTAATACCTAGTGTGGTAAGATGCTCTATTTCTTCATCACTAAAACCACCTTCAGGACCAATAATAACATTAGTGTTCTTATCAAAATTACATAAACTGATATGAGTATCTTTTTCTTTCTCATAAGCTACGATATTTAAATCCTTAGAAGCAAGCGCAAGGTCCATGAGTTTAATTGGCATACTGATCTCAACTAACTTCAATCGTTGTGCTTGTTCACAAGCTTCAAGAGCAATCTTATTATATCGATCAAGCTTCTTACTTATATTTTCATTTGCTTTTACTACACAATGTTTTGTTATAAGCGGGATTATCCTACTCACACCTAATTCACAAGCTTTCTGAATTGCCCATTCCCATTTATCTTGCTTAATTAACGATAAATATAGATTAATTTCAAATGGTAGCTCAGAATCATTATTCACTTCTTTATAAGCATAAGCAGTAACATTATCATTTACATCACTTAAGCGACAAAGATAGACTTTGTTTTGATCACTGATCAAGATATTATCATCTTTCTTCATACGCATAACATTCTTGATGTGATGGCTTTGTTTTTTATCAAGCAAAATTAAAGAATCGATTTCAATTTTTGAACTAATAAAATACTGTTGCATATTACTCTTCCTGATTAGCAAGTTTGCGCAATTTCACAACTTCAAATGGTTTTAGCTTTCTTGATTTGCCAACAGCTAGATCATTTATCGTTAAAAAGCCAAATTGTTTACGATTTAGTCTTGTTACAGTATAACCAAAATAATCAAACATTTTCTTAACTTGATGATTGCGTCCTTCGCTTAACTTGATATCTAATGTTGTTTGTTTTTTACTAAAATCTTTATTGGTAATTCTTATCTTAGTAGGAAGTGTTAGCTTACCCTCAAGCATTATTCCTTTTTCTAAAGCCTTAATATGTTCTGTGGTCAATATACCTTTAAGATCTACTTCATATACCTTAGGTATATGGTAGCGAGGATGAGTCATCTCATTAGCGAAACCACCATCATTTGTCAATATTATTAAACCAGTTGTATCATAATCTAAACGTCCAACTGGAAAAATTCTCTCGTTTGATTCTATTAAACTTGTTACTATTGGTCGATCATGTTCATCAGCATTTGAACATATATATTTCTTAGGTTTATTAAGTAAATAATAAACCTTATTCTCTCTTTGAATCGCTTTACCGTTAACTTGAATTTTAGCGCCTTTTTTAACAATAAAACCCATCTCAGTGATAACTTTGCCATCGACACTAACTTTACCCTGAGCGATCAACTCTTCCGCTTTTCTTCTTGAAGCAACGCCACTTTCTGCAATAACCTTTTGTAGACGATCCATAAAACCTCCATGTTCTGGTAATAATCGTAAAGCGTCAATAAGACGCTTTTAGTTAACCAAATAAACTCTCACCATCCGCAAGACTATCATAACTTGGTAAATCAGGCAACTCCTTTAAACTCACTAATTTAAATACATCCATAAATTCCTTGGTAACACCATACAAAATCGGACGACCAGGAGCATCTGATCTACCCATTTCTTTAATTAAGTTGCGCATTAGTAATTTTCTTAACATCATATCGCAACCTACTCCTCGAATTTCTTCGATTTCAACACGTGTTATTGGTTGCTTATAAGCGATTATCGCAAGCGTTTCAATTGCTGATGGTGATAAAGTATTACTGCGACTCATTTTGAATAAACGTTCAGCATATTGATGGACTTTTGTTTTTGAGACAAAACGATATATTTCAGCGTAATTTACTAATTCAATGCCATGTTTATCTTGGTTGTATTCATCTTTTATTTCTTCTAAATAAATACTTACTTCAGCAGGTAAGATATCAAATAGTGTACACAGTTGTTCAAGTGTTACACCTTCTTCACCAACAATATATAGTAAGCCTTCAATAGCGCTTATGATTTCATCTTTATGCATATATCTTACTCCATTTCAGCCATATCACTTCTTTTTTATCAATATGATATATCATTTCATTCATTTTAATTAACTCAAGTACTGCTAGAAACATTAAGATAGCTTCACTTAGATTATTAGCTGTTTCAATCATCTCAGTAAGCTTGAAACTACCATTTACATCTTCAAATCGCGTTTTGATAAGCTCAACAATCTGTTCAATAGTTAACTCACTTGTAGTTGTCTTGGTCAATAAGGGTTGTTTTAGTGCTATATGTTTTAAACATCTGTTCATGGCCTTCATTAAATCATAAGGATTGCCTTTTAATGACAAAGTATCATCATCTATCAGCCACTTCTCGGCTGCAGATGATACTGACTTTGATAATTGTTTATTACGTTCATTAAAACGATCATTCAACTGTGACGCTATATCTTTAAATCGTTGATATTCAATCAATCGTCTAACAAGTTTTTCCTTGGGATCCTCTTCGATTTCCTCACTTGTTGTCTTAGCATTTGGTATCAATGATTTACTTTTATATTCTAATAGTCCTGCTAACTCTGCTAAATACTCACTCGCTATTTCAAGACTCATTTCTTCCATAGCGTTTATATATGCAATATATTGGTCAGTTAAAACATCAAGATCAAGATCAAAAAGACTTAATTGCTTTTCACGAATCAAGTGTAACATTAGATCTAAAGGTCCTTCAAATTCATTGATTGAAACTAAAAATGTCACTATATCACCTTTATGATTATATCATGAAGTTTGTTTAAAACGATACAGTAACATTGTCTTATCTATTATAGATTTTCATCTATCATGGTTTGGATGCGAGCTTGAACCTCTTTAGCTAAATCAAGTGTAGACCAATCTTGATACTCTTCATAATGTATCGGTTGATCAAATACAACCTTAATTTTTTTCTTTTTTTCTTTACTATCAAGTGGTATATAAGCATTAACAAAAGCAAATGGAATTATTGGTGCTTTTGCTTTGATAGCACCTTTAAACGAGCCTGGTTTAAACTCATTCATTTTTTGTGATCGAGAGCGCGTGCCTTCAGGAAAAATCAATACATTTCGTCCTAGTTTTAGATAATCACTTAACTGATTTGCCATTCTAACCGCATCCTTTAAGCTATCACGATTAAAAAAGATTACTTCCATGGCTTTATACCAAGCACTTAAAAACGGTATTTTATTAGCCTCTATTTTACTTACAGCAGTTATTGGAATGCTACAAGCTTCTGTAAAGACAAAAGCATCAGTTGTTCCTTGATGATTACCAACAAAAAGGAAACCATCATTTAATGGTATGTTATTTATTCCAATAGCTTCAACATCAAGTTTATTTATTGCTACTATTTTACGTGCTGTTTTTCTTAGCATTGGATAACGATCACCAAATGGAAGCTTAGCAGCCTTTTTAGCATTAAAATATATCCATGGTAAATAAGGAATCAACTTGATCCAAAATAATACTAATCGCATAGAGTCACCTTCTTTTGATATTCAATCACTTTAAAACCATCATACTCTTCAATCGTCAAAATATCATAATTGTCGGGATTGTAATCCATTATCCAGGTATCAGCAGGCCATTCTCCATCAACAAGTGAAATATAAAGCTTCTTACAATAAGGTAATGCTTGTTGGTATATTGATGCACCCCCGCAAATAAATATCTCTTCATCAGTATCACAGTTTTCAATAAGAAAAGTTTCAAAATCGTGACAGAAACTAACATTATCACCTAAAAGATCAGTTATTGGATAGTGACTTACAATTATTGTATGACGATCTTTCAAAGGTTTCTTTAAGGTCTTAAATGTATTTAACCCCATAACAATAGTATGATTCAAAGTTCGTTTTTTAAACTGTTTAAGATCGTCTTTCAAGTTCCAAGGCATCCATCCTTGATACCCAATTGCGTAGTTTTTATCGTGGGCAACAATTAGTGATAACATTAAACGCTTACCTTAGCCTTGATCAATGGATATGGATCATAATCAACAAGAGTGAAATCTTCATATTTAAAGTCAAAAATATCAGTTACATTAGGATTTAGCATTAATTTTGGTAATGGTTTTGGCTCTCTAGTAAGTTGTTGGTTTACTTGTTCAATATGATCTTTGTAAATGTGAACATCGCCAAAAGTATGAATGAATTCATACGGTTGATAACCACAAACTTGTGCCACCATCATTAAAAGCAATGCGTATGAAGCTATATTAAAAGGTACCCCCAAAAAGACATCAGCGCTACGTTGATATAACTGACATGATAATTTTTTACCATCAGAACTGACATAAAATTGGAAAAAAGCATGACAAGGTGGTAAAGCCATATCAGTTTTTTGTGCTGGATTATATGCACACACTAAATGACGTCTTGAAAACGGATTAGTCTTGAGATCATCAATCAGTTCAGTTATTTGATCGACACCAAAAAAATCACGCCATTGTTTGCCATACACTGGACCTAAATCACCATATTTTAATGCAAAAGCATCATCATTTTTTATTCTTTCAACGAATTCTGCCATGCTTTCACCATGATAATCTTCAGATTTTTGAAACTTAGCATATGGCCAATCATTCCATATGCGTACATTTTGTTCAACTAACGGTTTGATATTTGTTGATCCTGTCAAAAACCATAAAAGTTCAATCGCTATCGACTTAAAATGCAATTTCTTAGTAGTTAAAAGCGGAAAACCATCTTCTAAATTTACCCTTAGTTGATAACCAAAGGTAGAGATGGTTCCCGTATTTGTGCGATCAGAACGATCACTGCCATTTTCTAAGACATGTTTACATAAATCAATATATTGTTTCATAACTTACTCCTATTAATGCGCTCAATTAACTAATCAAGTTTTAATAATGATATTCTTTCCGTAATTATATCACAGCTATAGAACATATTCTTTTCCTTAGTAACGAAATTATTAGCTTGTAAGCGCCCTTTTATACCAATGATATTGTCTATCTTACACTCTTGAAGATATGTTTGCATTGTGTTTTTCCACATTATGACCTGAAATTGATCATTTACCTCTTCATTATTAGTAAGAGTTCTTTTAACTTCAATCACCAATACTGCTAATTGATTATTATTACCAAATTCTTTCACAACTGGTTCTTGTACTACTTTACCAACTAGAACAACCTGATTTAACATATTAATCCTCCTTTTCATAGCAGGATTATGAATGATAGATCAGAATAAAACAAATTAACATAATGGCTAATATCGTGAATAAACACCATTTTCATTAGATAAAATGGTAATAATAGCACAATATCTACCATTTTTAGCTATTTATCCTATACTAAACAGTCCAACCTAATACGTGAAGTAACAAGGCAATTACTAAGATAACAATAGCTGCTAAATAAACCATTTTAACAAGGTTGTTTGTTGCTTTACGATACATGAAAAAATCATCGGTGCATTCTTTAACTAGTAATTCAAATGCCGCGTTTGCGATTTTATCAACATCAATTTGTGCTAATTGATCAGCGTATTGTTCATTTATTAAATCGCGATTATATAACATAAATGTTTGATAAACAGCAGGTGTTCGATCTGTTCTTTCAATTTCTTTACCACCGGAATACCTTAGTGTCGCGGCTATTTTAGTTTTGAAATCATATTGCGCATTGTCGGTAATAGTATTGAGGATAGAGGTTTCTACATCGTTAAATTCATGTTCTGTCATCTTGTTTTACTCCTTCTTTTTTAATGGTTATCAATGATGAGTTGTTAAGATCAACGCGTTTTAATGCTTCTAGTATTGTTTCAATATCTACTTCGTTTATCAATTCGATACTTCTAAATAGATCAATCTTGTTAATGATACTACGTACATAGGAAACACCGATGTCATTGATGTTATTAAAAATACGCAATGTTTGTCCAAAATATCTTTTCTTTAATTGATTTATCTGATCAACTTCTATTAAACCTTTTTTCATCTGTTTAAGTTGAGCATCAAGCGTCCTACTAAACAATTCTACATTATCGGTTTCATTAAAGAAAAGCAATATCGCATAATCTGCAGTAAGATCTACATCATAGCCAAAGTAATCCGTTATGATCCTATCATCTAACCATTTTTGGTACTCTTCATTTAAGCCGCTAAAGTATGATTCCATGATAAAACGTAATGCCCATTCATTTTTGTTGCGTTGCTCATCTGATTCGTTCACAACTTTCATTTTATACGCTAAGCAAACCTTTGGTTGGCTAACATCCATATTGATCGTAACGTTATTGCTTACAACTTCATATGGTTCATCATAAACTTGTCGTTTAAGTGGTGAAAAATCACTAAATATTTTTTTTGATTGATTGCTTTTAACAATATCTAATATGTGTTTAGGATCATTACCTGTAACAATGACTAATTTCATGTTAGCTGGATGATAATTGTACTCATGTGCTTTAGTTAATTCTTCAGTTGTAATGGCTGTCACTGATTCAACCGTTCCACCAATATCATGTTTTAGTGGAAAATCATGAAACAGTGCTTTTAATGCCTCATTAAGCAAGCGACTATCTGGCATCTGTTTATACATTAATAATTCTTGGGTTATGATACCCTTTTCTTTCTCCACAGATTCATCATTGATCCTTAATTGTTGAACAAAATCAAGCAACAAGTTTAATGGTTTATCAATATTACTGTTTGAAGTTGAAAAGTAATAAACCGTCTCATTGTATGAGGTAAAAGCATTAACATTAGCACCCATTGCTGAGAAAAGACCCATAATATCCCCTTCTTCATCTTCAAAAAGTTTATGTTCAAGAAAATGAGCAGCTCCTGGTTGAACAAAGAATTTATTATCACTAATGGTCTGTTTATAATCAAGTGATCCATAAGGAACAGCGAATAGCGCTGATGAGGATGCGTATTCTGGTTTGTGAATTATAAATACCTGTAGTCCGTTTTCAAGAACATCAGTATATATTGTTTCTTTAAATTTATCATTATCTATTCTTTTCATCTGAGACATCCTTTTTTCTAAGTGTTAAGATCGTATTAAGTTTAAGTTGTTTAAAGGCTTTCATTACGCTTTCGTTATCAACTTGCTTAATTAACTCTATCATATCATCATAACTGCAATTCTGTTTTAATAAATGATTCTGATAGACGAAGTTTAAAATGGCATTGGGATTATCTGTTATGCTATTTATACTGTTGATCAACATTTCTTTTGATGCTTTCATTAGTTTATCTGCAAGCGGATTATTAATGATTGATGCTACTTGTTCAATGATCAGCGATTTACTTTGTTCAAGATTTTTATCATCAATTCCAGTATATATCATCATCACACCATCAAAACTGATCAATGATGAAGATATGTTGTAACACAAGCTTCTTTTTTCTCTTATTTCTGTAAAAAGAAGTGATATTGGTAACTGTCCAAGGGCAATTGTTGCAATCCTAAGACTGTAGTACAAGGGATCATTGATCGCGATGTTAGTATTGTATACCATCACTAAATTAGTTTGTTCTAGATCCTTATTAACTTCAATTATCTGTTCTTTTTCTGATTTAACTAAATAGTATGTATCTTGTTTAGTTTCACGTTTAGTGAATGGTAAATAAGTATCAACATGATTTAAAACATCAACAAGTTTGATATCGCCAACTATAGTAATAGTTATCTCATCTTCTATAAGCATCTTATGATACTCCGCAATGACATCATTTAACGTGATCTTTTCAAGCACATTTAACTCCCCATCAATATTGATCGCTAATGGATAATCATGTCCAGCATATTGTTGTGCTAGTTTAATTGCATAATCACGAGGTTCATCTTGTGTTCTTAACAGTTCGTTATATAATGTCAACTTAGCTTCATCAAATGTTGATGCGACAAATAAAGGCTTGAAAATGATCTCACTTAAAAAATTAAATTGAGCATTTAGGATATCTTCATTAACATATTTTTTATCAATTGCACGTATCGCAAATCTAACTACAGCACCACTGCCATAACCTAAAGTACGTATTAAAAGCGATGCACCAAAAAGATTATCAAGAGCACTATTCATCTTTATCTTAGTATCATATTTAACACTACGATCTTGCATCATTAAAGCTAGGATTGATCGCGTTGTAGCGTTTTTATCATTAATCTGACTTAAAAATCTAACCTCTATTGTTAAGTCTTTAAACTTCTTGGTTTCTTCAACATAGAGATGTACATTATCTTGTATTTTTTTATGATCCATAAAAACCTCCGACTGCAAATGATTATATCATAACTAATAAAAAGTTCCCATTCAGGAACTTCATTGATTTTTCTCGATATACACATCACGTGGTTTACTGCCTTGGGCAGGTCCTATAAGTCCTCTTTGCTCCATTACATCAACCAACCGTGCTGCACGATTATAGCCAATACCAAATTTCCGTTGTAATAAGGAAGTAGAAGCTTTTTGAGCCTCTTTTACATATTCAACAACTTCATCATAAAGCGGATCAGCTGAATAATTTGTGTTAAAACCATCTTGATCATTATCTAGTTCTTCTAGCCTAATAAAAGCATCATCATAGCTTGGTTTAGCTTGATTAGCAGAGTATTGGGCAATTTTACTTACTTCATCATCAGTAACATAAACGCCTTGTAAACGGATTGCTGTAGGCTCACCAATAGGCCAATACAACATATCACCATTTCCCAATAAACGTTCAGCCCCAACAGTATCAATAATTGTTCGTGAATCAATACCACTACTAACCGCAAAAGCGATACGACTTGGTATATTTGCTTTAATGATACCAGTGATGACATCCGTGCTAGGTCTTTGCGTTGCAACGATCAAATGAATACCAGCAGCTCTTGCTAACTGTGTAATTCGCTGAATACTTTGCTCAACATCCTTGCCAACTGTAGACATCAAATCAGCCAACTCGTCAATGATAACGACAATACGAGGCATTAAAGCTAGTTTCTCTTCAGGATGATTCTTCAAATATTCATTATAAGTTGAAATGTTACGTACACCACATTTAGAGAATATTTCATAACGATTCTCCATATAATCAACGATGACCTTCAATGCTTTTGCGGCATCATTACTATCATTAATAACCGGTCCAATTAGATGAGGAATTTGATGGTATTGTGTAAATTCAACCTTTTTAGGATCAATCAATAACATCTTAATTTCATCAGGTGAAGCTCTAAGTAACATTGTGCAAATCAAGCCATTAACACAAACTGATTTACCACTACCAGTTGCTCCAGCTATTAATAAATGTGGCATTTTATCTAACTCACAATAAACTGGTTTCCCCATAAGATCCTTACCAAGAATAAAGGTGAGTTTTTTGTGTTTCATCTCTTCCGGTATTGAACTGATCAACTCAAGCATTCTTACAGGAATCATCTCAACATTAGGTATTTCAACCCCAACCGCATTTCTTCCAGGGATTGGTGCTTCAATTCGTATACTTTTAGCAGCTAGTTCCATTTTTAAGTTGTCTTGGATCGCTGCTATTTTGCTTATCTTAACATTAGAATCCGGTTTTATCTCAATTTTTGTGACTGATGGTCCAACATTATTACCAATTAATTCCGCATTAATACCAAACTCTTTTAATATCTCAAGCAATCTTCTAGATTTTTGATCTGCTGCCCTACTGTTTAAACTTGAGCTTTTCTTATTAGTGACATTTTCTAGTAATGATAAAGGTGGCAAAGCATAATTCAAATTAGAAGTGATCGTAGCAGCTGAAGTTGTTTTCACAACTTCAGTTGTTGTTAGCTCATTTGGTTTAGTTGTTTTTGGTTTATCGATATCAATAAATACTGATTTTTTCTTCTCAGATTTATCTAGTTCTTTAAACTCTTCATCACTGATTATTGTTGTAGTAGTTTTCTTCGGCTTGATAATTTGTGGTAATTGCTTAAAATCAACCAATAACAGCAAACTTATCAAGACAAATGCTCCAATAATAACATAGGTACCGTTTTTTTCAACCAATAATGAGGTAACACCGTATAGTATTGCACCCACAAAGCCACCATGAGCACTTTGCTCATTACTAAATATCGATCCAATGCGACTTAAATACTCTTTAACAACATTAAAGCCTGTTAGTTCATTAAATCCATTCATTGATTGCCATAATAAAAAAGCAAAGTACAAGATGATCAATGAAAACAAATATCTATTAAATCTTAACTGCTTTCTTCGTGCAAAAATGATGAATAAAGCAATCATAAGTAGAATAAAATAGATAATAAAATCATGCTGACCAAATAAAAATCTGACGATGTTAGTTAAAAAGATACCGATTGGTCCATAGCGTTGAAAACCAATAATGACAAAAGCGATGATCGCCACCCCTAATATTGTCATATATATATCATTCTCTAAATTATGAACTGTATTCTTTTTCTTTTTTCCAGACATCTTTACTCTCCCTTAATCAGCAATATTAATCTCAACTATGGTAGGTAATATCATCGGTCTTTTACCTGTTTCTCTTAGTAAATAACGAGTTATACGCTCTTTAGCTTCCATTCTTATCGCCATATTTTCAAAACGTTTCTGTTCTACTGCTTCTTTGATCGTTTCCTCAAGGATATTTCCGACTTCTTTAACGATATAGTCAGCGTCCTTTAAGTAAATAAGCCCTCTTGACTGCACATCTGGTCCACCAATTACTTCTTTAGTATTGTAATTGATTATGATACCAACAATGATAGCTCCATCTTTTGATAGTACATCACGATCTTTTAAAACGAAGCTGCTAACATCAGTATTATAATTACTGTCAATCATGACTTCATTTAGATCGATTAAATCTGATGTTGTTTTTAATAAACCATTTTCAAAAGATGCAATCTGACCATTATCCAAAACGATGATATGATCAGCTCGATAACCCATGTCAAGCGCAATATTGGCATTATTTACTAAATGACGGTATTCACCCTTAATTGGTACGTAATACTTTGGCTTGAAAAGATAGATCATCATTTTTAAATCTTCGGTTGAAGCGTGAATTGAGCGTACTTTACGACTATCTAGTACTACAACCTTAACGTTTTCTTTGTAAAGTTCGTTCTCCATATTACTTGCTTCAACTTCAATCGCATCACCACTTGGTGATCCAATTATTACTGTATCATTTTGATTAAGTGAGACAACATTATCTTCACCCATCGCTATTTTCATCATTATCCTGAAAACATTGGGTCCATTTCCAGTAACAAGGACAATAACATCTTCTAAATCATTACTAAACTTGCTTTTTAACATGTTAACTTTACTTGCCAAGAAGTAATAGCCAAGTTTTTCAACCTTCTTCAATAATTCTCGTAAGTTATCATCATAAATGAATACTCTTTTATGATATTTGTTCGCTAATTCTAGTATCTCGATTATGCGATATAGATTTTGTTCATAAGCCGTTATGATTATCCTGCCTGGTGCATTTTCAATATGCGTCTCAACAAGTTCGGTAATTTTATGTTGTGGAGCAGTATACCCTTTATTATCAATACTGCTTGATTCGCACATTAAAGCGAAAACGCCCTTTTTGCCTATTTCGGCAAATTCTGCAACATCACTTGCGAATGGCGCTAATTTAACATCAGAATCGATAATGAATTCACCACAATATACAATATAACCATAACTTGTAGCTATGGCTAAACCATAACCGTCCATAATTGATGTCGTTAAGCCAAAAGTCACGACCTCAATTTTTCCAATTTTAAGTTTATCACTACGTTTGATCAAGTTTAATTTATACTTAGTAATGCCTAATTTCTGCATGTTCATTTCAATTACAGCCGCTGTTAGGGGTGTTGTATAGATAGGAGCATTGATCTGTTTTACCAAATGTCCAAGAGCGCCTAATACATCATCATGGGCATGGGTTATAAAGATTGCTTTTACTCTATCTTTGTTTTTTACTAAATAATTAAAATCTGGGATGATCATTTCAACACCCAGTTGATTACTTTCAGGATATTTTAATCCTGCTTCAATTAAAATTATATCGTCATTGATCTCGACTACATAAAGATTCTTTCCATCCTCATCAAGACCACCTAACGCAAAAAGGCGGATATTTTCCATTTTTTCCTCCATACTCTTTCTTTTATTATACTCGTTTTAAAACATGTATTCAAATATAGTATTAAACACATTTTCCATTAAGTGACCATGTTTTAGCGTCAGTAATCAACACATCTACGATCATACCTGGCTCTAAGTTAACGCCAGTAAAATTAACCAATTTATTGGTTTCAGTATAACCACTATAGACATTTTTGTTCTTTTTGCTTAAACCGTCTACAAGCACTTTAACGGTTTGAGCAATATAAACTTCGTTTTTCATTTTAGCATACTTATCTACTTTTTCATTTAATATGCTCAATCTTTTTTGTTTTACTTCTGTGCTAACATTATCAACCATATTAGCAGCTGGGGTGCCACTTCGTGGTGAATATATAAAAGTATAAGCATTATCAAACTTACAATAGTCATATAAATCTAAAGTATCTTGAAATTGAGCATCAGTTTCATTCGGAAATCCAACGATAATATCAGTTGAAAAAGCACAATTTGGTAATAAACTTGATAAACGATCATAAATGGCTTTATATCTTTCAACCGTATAGCGTCTACCCATCAATTTTAAGATTTCGTTATTACCAGATTGCACCGGTAAATGTAAAAATGGCATGATATTATCATATTTAGCGATGATATCAATTGTTTCATCTGTAAAGTCCCATGGGTGACTGGTAGTAAATCTAACACGCTTTATCCCAGTTTTAGCGACTTCTTCTAAAAGTAGACTAAAACCATCATTGTAGCCAAGATCTTTTCCATAAGCATTAACGTTTTGTCCAAGTAAGGTAATTTCTTGATAATTATTAGCTACTAAATCTTTAACTTCAGTGATTATATCATCGATCATTCGTGATCGTTCTTTTCCTCTTGTATATGGAACAATGCAATATGTACAAAACTTATCACAACCATAGATAATATTGACCCAGGCTTTATGTTTAATAAAGCGATCAACGGGAATCCCTTCAATAACTTCACCCTCTTTTGAATATACTTCAAAAACTCTTTCATGGGTAATCATCACTTGATGTAATAACTGGGGTAAACGATGAATATTATGTGTACCAAAAACTAGATCAACATGAGGATACTTGTTGATCAAAAGTTCTATAACCGCCTCTTCTTGTGCCATGCAACCACCAATAGCGATTAATAATTCCGGTTTTTTGTCTTTATATTGTTTTAAATAACCGATTTCACCAAAAACCTTATCTTCTGCATTTTTTCGAATAGCACAGGTGTTTAAAATAACTAGATCAGCTTCATTAAGATCTTCGGTCGAACTAAAACCAAGAGCTTTTAATATACCAACCAAACTTTCAGAGTCACGCTCGTTTGCTTGACAACCATAAGTACGAAGATAAAACTTTAGATTATCGCCTAGGTTGTTTATTTGTTCATTCAAGTAAAAAAGATCCCGTTTGATCGGTGCTTGTTGAGTTGTTCTTTTCTGGGCATCTTTAAGTGATGGGAATCTATATGTCATATTTTTCCTTTAAAAAACCAAGCATTGGCTTGGTTTACTGCGAGATGGCTCCTACTGGGCAAGTAGCTACACATGCACCACAATCGATACACGCTGCTTCATCAACAAATGCTTTTCCATCATCTTGCATAGTGATCGCTTCAGTCGGGCATACACCGACACAAGCACCACAACCAATACACATATCTTTATCTACTCTTGCTGGCATAACGTCATTCCTCCTTGACAACACGTTTATTATAGCAATCTTATAGTACAGTTTCAACCGGTATTAATTATTCTGGTCTTATCTGGATACGTAAGATACTTTTAGCTCTTCTTTCTTCTATCTCAATCAAAACTGCTGAAAAGACACCTTCGCCTTCAGCTATTGTATAGTGCGTCTTTTGTTTATGAATGACATTAGCGATAACTTCATCAATATCACGACCTAAAATGCTATCATATGCGCCACACATTCCCACATCACTAATAAAAGCACAACCATTGATGATTCTTTCATCAGCGGTTTGAACATGAGTATGAGTACCAATAATTGCGGCTAAACGATGACTAAACTGCCAAACGAATAGTGCTTTCTCACTTGTTGTTTCACCATGAAAATCAACAATATAAATAGCATCTTCATTAGCTACATTCATTAAAGCAGTAAAGGGATCACTAACATCTCTTTCCATAAAAGCTTGACCTATAATATTAATAATACCGATATTTTGGTTTTTGATACTAAAATAGCGAACACCCTCACCCTCTTGATTGGGTTTCATATTCAATGGTCTAATAATACGCTTATCATTGATGATCTCATAAACATTTTCCTTAGCATATGTATGATTACCCATAGTTATGACATCAATACCCCAAGAAAGCAGCTCATGGAAAATCTTGGGTGTTATCCCTTTTCCATGAGCCGCATTTTCACCATTAGCAATTATTAGATCGGGTTGATACTTTTGTATTAATGCTGGCAAATGCTTTTTAACAGTCAATCGACCACTTTCACCAACAATATCACCGATAAATAATATTTTTATCATTTATTTAGCTACTTCTTGTGCTCTTGTTTCTCTGATTACTGTAACTTTAATTTGTCCTGGGTAGCTTAGTTCACTCTCAATTTTCTCTTTTATCTCACGTGCTACTCTAAAACAAGCTAAATCATCTAGTTTATCAGGAATCGCCATAACGCGAATTTCACGACCAGCTTGAATTGCATAAGTCTTATCAATACCTTCAAAGCTGTTAGCTATTTCTTCGAGTTTCTCTAAACGATTAATGTAGTTTTCCATTGACTCAAAGCGAGCACCTGGTCTAGCTGCACTTAATGTATCAGCTGCTGAAACTAGTATTGGTATTATTGATTTAGCCTCAACATCACCATGATGGGATTCAATGGCGTTAATCACGACATTGTTCTCACCATGCTTTTTAGCTATCTTAACACCTAACTCAACATGGCTTCCTTCAGCTTCAAAATCAATTGCCTTACCAATGTCATGCAATAAACCAGCTCTTTTTGCTAAGTTTTGATTCATACCTAATTCAGCTGCCATAATACCCGCTAAAGTAGCAACTTCAACACTGTGTTGCAAAGCATTTTGACCATAACTATAACGATATTTTAATCGTCCAACTAATCTTATGATCTCGCGGTCGACTTTACCAAGACCTAACGCGAAAATTGTTTCCTCACCAGTCTTACGAATCGTTTCCTCTAATTCTTCGGTTACTTTTTTAACTACTTCTTCGATTCTACCTGGATGAATACGACCATCTCTAATCAGATTTTCAAGTGCTTGACGCGCTATTTCTCTTCTGATTGGATCAAAACATGATACGGTGATCGTCTCTGGTGTATCATCAATGATCAGATCAACACCAGTTGCTTGTTCAATCGCTTTGATATTGCGACCTTCGCGACCAATGATGCGACCTTTCATTTCTTCACTTGGTAAAGCAACAACCGAAACAGTTTTTTCTTGTGTTTCTTCTTGCGCATAACGTTGAATAGCTAAACTAATAATGTTTCGAGCATTTTCACTTGCTCTTGAGCGTGCTTCATCTTCTTGATCTTTGATATATGTTGTAACTTCGTTTTGGATTTTCTTCTCTACAACTTCCATAAGTTCTTTTTTAGCATCCTCAACACTCATTGTCGCTATTCTTTCAAGTTCAGCATGCTGTAATTCTTTTTGTTTACTTAAATCTTCTTCCATCTTTTCCAGTACATTCAATTTATCGGTTAATTTCTTATTTTTTTCTTCGAACTGTTTTTCTTTGTTCGTTAAAACTTCATCACGGAAATTAAGGGTGTCTTCACGACGCATTAATTTTGTTTCAGCTTTTTGAGCTTCTAGCTTTTTATCCTTTATTTCCCTTTCCGCTGCAAGTTTCAATTCATAAACTTGCATACGAGCATCTAAAGCAGCTTCTCGTGTTATGGTTTCAGCTTTTTCATTAGCTTCTTTTATAACTTGTTTGGCCAACTCTTGATGTTTATTTAACCCGCGATAGGACATAAATATCATGATACTTACGCCTAAAACTAAACCTACTATACCAGACAAGATGGGTATAAAATCTTGCATTTTAATACCTCCATGTCTAAGTAGTGAATTATCACTCTCTTTTATATTACCTAATTTTAAGTTATTTCACAATTAAATTGTTAAATAATGCCTTTTTAGTTTGTATTTAACGCTCAATAAATGTAACTAAAAAAAAAAGTTGATCGATCGATCAACTTATCACTCGGTTTTTTGATACATTTTTGCTCTGATAGTACTTGCTAATGAGTCGGCTAATTCCGGATTAGCACTTAAGTAAGCTCTAACAGCTTCTTTGCCTTGGCCAATTTTCTCATCATTGTAAGAAAACCAAGCACCACTCTTTTGAATTATGTTGTAATCAACTGCCAAATCGATGATCTCACCAAGTTTTGATATACCAACACCATACATAATTTCAATCTGAGCATTTTTAAAAGGTGGAGCAACCTTGTTTTTAACAACCTTTACTGTTGTTTTATTACCAATAATATCAGTACCATTTTTGATAGCTTCGCCTTTTCTTATATCAATTCTGATTGAAGCGTAAAAACGTAATGCTCTACCACCACTGGTTGTTTCAGGATTACCAAACATAATCCCAACTTTCTCCCGAAGCTGATTAATAAATATAGCAGTACATTTACTACGATTCATGATACCAGCTAACTTACGCATTGCTTTGGACATCAATCTAGCTTGAAGACCAATGGATGAATCAGCCATTTCGCCATCAAGTTCCGCTTGTGGAACCAAAGCTGCAACTGAATCTATGACAATTAAATCCACTGCGCCACTTTCAATCAACATTTCAGCGATCGATAATGCGTCTTCACCACTATCAGGTTGTGATAAGATCAACTCATCAATATTGACTCCTAAAGCACGTGAATACATCGGATCGATGGCGTTTTCTACATCAATAAAAGCAGCTCTGCCGCCAGTTTTTTGTACTTCAGCAATAGCGTGTAATGCTAAAGTTGTTTTACCACTTGACTCAGGTCCATAAATTTCAATAATTCTCCCTCGAGGATAGCCACCAACCCCTAATGCATAGTCGATAGCTAATGAACCACTACTAATAGCGTCAACTTCAACTCTTGCTCTATCACCAAGACGCATGATAGCACCCTTACCAAATTCTTTTTCTATCTTCTTAATCGTTTCTTCTAATAACGCATCATTATTTTTTGTTGACATGATTTCCTCCTTTAATAAAATATCAAACTATTGCTTCATTTCCTAAAATCTGTAACAATCGAACAATCGTCAGATTAACGATATCATTTCTGATCTTGTTTCGTGATTTACTTAAATGATCACAAAACAAGTAGTTTTTATCTTTAATTCTAATAACACTATATACTAATCCAATCGGCTTGTTTTCCGCCACTGTTGGACCAGCATTGCCTGTAAAGCTAATCGCAATATCAGTTTCAAAAATACATTGACAGTTCTCAGCCATGGCTATAGCTGTTTCTTCACTAATAGCACCATACTTATTGATAATATTTTGATCAACAAGACCAACTTTTATCTTTGCTTGATTTGAGTAAGTCACAAGTGTTCCTCTATAAACCTTTGATACCCCGCTATACGAGGTGATCTTAGCACCAAATAATCCACCAGTTAAACTTTCCATTGTACTAATCGTCAGATTCAACTTGATTAATTCAGATACTAAAGTGCGCATTTACTTACTTTCTAACAAGATATCTTTGGCTTGCATAAAATAGGAAAAACCGCTCATTAGTGAAACAAAAGTCGCAAACCAGAATAAGAAGTCAGCTACCGCCAAACGATAAAGTTCAAACGGGAGATTATTAAGCAAGATAACGATAATAGCTATCATTTGTAAGACCGTCTTGAGCTTTCCTAAAGGACCAGCAGCCATTACTTTTCCCTTTGCACTAGCCATCATTCTAATTGCATCAACGATTGTGTCGCGCCAAATCATTAACAATACACCAACTACCGGTACAATTCCAAAAACAGCTAACATAATAAATAATGTATTAACCAATAATTTGTCTGCGATTGGATCAATAAACTTACCAAAAGATGTGATCATATTACGTTTACGAGCAATTTTACCATCATAATAGTCAGTAACACTTGCTATTGTAAACAAGCACAAAACAATTATATTCTTGATTGGTAACACAACATGAGCAATTTGTAAATAACCTAGTTCAAGTCCAAATTGAGCATAAGGAAAAATCATGACTAGTACAATCACAGGAACAATCAAAATACGAATGATTGATAATTTATTTGGTAAATTCATATTATTCTCCTTTAAAAATGAAAGTGAGTTTTAAACCAGAACTAAAATTAGCTACACTTTGTGATAATTCAACTTGTTTATCATTGATAAATATACTATTACCATTCATGCCACCTAAGTGAATCATGATCTCGCTGTCTTTTTTCGCGTTATATAGAATTTCAAGCGAAGTTCCCTTTTGATAAATCTTGCTTGCTGGATTATCACTTGCTTCGCCATCATAGAATACTTTGATCCAAGTATCGCGACCAAATGTTATTTTAATCGCTACTTCTTCATTATCATACCAATCGATGATCTGGTAGGTACGACTATCAACTGCTGAAAATTGTAACTTACTTGTAGTTGGGACATCTACGATTGGATCTTTTTCATCTGGTTCATCGGTAATATCAGGATTAACAATAGGATCGCTATGCTGAAAGCCAGGATCAGGTGTTCGCCATTGCGGCAAAATATACACGAAGAAAACGGATGTTAAAGCAATTAATAATATAATGACTATCACAATAAGTGATAACATTGGTAAATCAAGTTTTTTGTTTAGTTTTTCTTGAAGATTATGAACTTCAGCTTTCTTTTTTATTGAGCGCTCAATGTCGTTTGTTTCTTCAATTTTCTGTAATTTTAAAGTAGTATGAAACTCATCTACTGCATTTTCTAGTTGATCGCGAAACTGATCATAATCTATTTTCAAGGCATTACAATAAAAACGAATATAATAACGCAGATAAGAAATATCGTCATCAAAAAAGCCGATGTTGCCCTCTTCAATTGCTTTAAGACGATCAACGGCAATTTTTGTTCTGTTGCTCATTTCTTCTAGAGGAATACCTTGCTTTTCGCGAGCTAAGCGGAGCTTTTCACCGATATTTTTCATGATGCACAACCTTCCTCAAGTAATTATATCAAATCGCTATCTTATTGTAAAACAAATCAAAATGATAACATTTAAATCAATATACCATAAAAAAAGGAATTTTCATTCCTTAATTTGACACTTTATAAGCCATGTTCTGTCCTTATCCTTGGATAAGTGGTAATCATTTATCTACATCTATTAGATGTTCCAAAGTCATTTCAGTTCATGACTTTGAATTCCCCTACCAAATTTGGGTTTCTCGCTTGCGGGGTTTACCTCGTTCCACTTTATCGGTTTCCTGATAAACTACGTCACTGTGGCACATTATCGATTTAATCCATAGCTTAGCTTTAGGATTTCGTCGGCCGTCAGTATAAACTGCCAAGATTTATTTTTTAATCTTGCACAAACACTACTATCATCGCAGATAGTGCGAGCATGGACTTTCCTCTACCTAATCAATAGGCAGCGATTACCTAAGTGTCACTTTTGTTTTGTTCACCTGCCATAAGCGCTTCAAGTCTGGATAACCTTTTTAAGATATCAGTAGCACTTGCAGGTTGTTGATCTTCATTACTTCTTAATTTTGCTTCAAGTTCAACGATGTAAGATTTAAGCGCAGCGTTATTTTGAAGGCTAATAGCTAACTCAGTTTGCTGATCGCTGATTACTTTGAGCAATTTTTGATAATCTTGGATGACTAAATCAAGAAATGCATCAACTTCTTCAGCTGAATAGCCTTTGAATTCGATAGCGAACTGTTTATCGTAAATCGTTTGAGGATTTAAGTTAAGCTCTTCTTTCATCATTATCACCCTATACATTTTCGCAAATTAAGGCGAAAAAAGCAAGATATTATCAATTTATTCATTTTTTAAGGAATTATTAATATTTAGCGATTCCTTTCTTAAATTGTGTTGATTGTTTTACATTGATTCAAATAATGTATATAATGATACAGGTGATATAAATGGTAAATTACCCAACGCCAAAAAAGGCTTCTGGTATTAATACAAGAAACGCTGAACTGGTAAGATATGGTAAACGTGGCATGTCGCTTGAAGATGATATCAATGCGACAAACGCTTTTTATTTACAAAGTGAAAGAGCCGTGATTCATAAAAAACCAACGCCAGTTCAAATCGTGAAGGTTGATTATGCCAGCCGTAGTACCGCTAAGATCACTGAAGCGTATTTTCGTAAACCAAGTACAACTGATTACAATGGTGTATATAAAGGTAAAGCTATCGATTTTGAAGCTAAGGAAACAGCCTCATTAACCGCTTTTCCATTAAAGACTATTCATAAACACCAATTAAACCATTTAAAAAATGTACTAAAACAGGGATGTTTGGCTTTTGTTATCATACGCTTTACCGCTTATGATCAAACATTTTTGATCAAAGCACAGGATATGATCTTATTTGATCAAGGCAAAAGACGCTCAATACCTTATAAATGGTTTTGTGAAAATGCTTATTTGATCCCATTTGGCTTAGCGCCATCAATCAACTATCTAGATGTTGTTGACAATCTCTATTTCTAAGGAGAAAAATATGAAAAAGTTTAATTTGCAGAATATTTTAAAAAGAAAAGAAAACGATAATAAGAAAACTAAGAAGAAAGGCAGTTTTAAAAGAATACTTTTAAATGCTTTTGTAGGTATTATTGCTCTTGGTCTTATTATGGTCGTTGCTTTTACCATCTATATTAAAGCCACGATCGATAAAGCACCACAGTTTAATATTAGTGATTTTGAAAATGTCGAATCGACCAAAATATTTGATGCTGATAATGAACTAATTGCTGATATTGGTTTAGTAAGTCGTGAAAATGTCGCATATGAAGATATGCCACAAGCTTTGATTGATGCTTTTGTATCAATTGAAGATTCCCGCTTTTTTGAACATAATGGTTTTGATCTTCCAAGATTTGTTAAATCAATGTTGGAAAACATTAAAACACTGAGCTTTTCACAAGGTGCTTCTACCCTATCAATGCAATTGATCAGAAGTGTTTACTTCACTGATGATGCAACACAAACAAGTCGTGTTAAATCCATTGAATATAAGATTCAACAGATATATTTAGGTATTATTGCTGATCAGCAAATAAGTAAAAAAAGAATTTTTGAACTATATGTAAATCGCATCAATTTTGGCGCTTCCACTACTCGTGGTATCAAAGGTGCTGCTCAGTATTATTTTGGTAAAGATGTTAGTGAACTAAATCTAAGTGAAGCCGCATATTTAGCAGGTGTTATTAATGCTCCTAACTATTATAATGCTTATCGCAATATTGATGCGGCTGCTAAAAGACGTAATGTGGTTTTAGCAATGATGTTAAAACATGGCTATATCACTGAACTTGAATACGATTTGGCAGTTGATATCAAACTTGAAGATCAACTAGTTGGCGTAACTAATGTTGGTGATAAATATATGTCTTATATCAATACCGTTGTTGATGAAGTTATCGCATTGACAGGTAAAGATCCCTATACGACAAAAATGAATATTTACACTCATATGGATCGTCAAACCCAAGATGTGATTGAAGCTATTCAAAATGGTGAGACAATTGTTAAATGGCCAGATGATTTAATGCAAGTTGCTATTGTTTCAATGGATAATCAAACTGGCGCTATTGTTGGTGTTGGTGGTGGCAGAAGCAATATTGTTGCTAAAGGTTTCAATCGCGCAACCCACATGTATAAACAACCAGGATCAGCTGTTAAACCCTTCTTATCCTATGCTTTGGCATTTGAATACTTAGGTTGGGCAACTACACATCCTCTTGATGATAAACCAGTAGCATATCGTGGAACTGGTATTCAATTGAAAAACTTTGATGGTACATACAAAGGCCAAGTATTACTTGATTTTGCTGTTGGTGTATCACTAAATATTCCTGCATATACAACCCTTGAAAATGTATCAGATGTCATTGGTTCAAAGAAAATTGTAGAGTACTTAAATTCGATTGGATTTACACAAGTAACTACTGATAAATTTGATTTGGGTTATGCAATTGGTGGTTCAACCTTCGAGGTAAGTGTTGAACAAATGGCGGCAGCCCATAGTGCGATGATAAATGGTGGTAAATACGTAACACCACACACTGTAAGTCGTATTGAGTTTGCTGATGGTTCAGAACCTTATACTCCAACATATGCTTCAGTAAGTGTTATATCACCAGAATCAGCCTACTTATCAACATACTTAATGGAACAAGATGTAAGTGTCAATTATGGTAATTACATGCAAATATTGAAACGTAGTTATGAAGTTTATGCAAAAACTGGTACAACAAACTATGATGATAGTTTTGTTAGCTTTGGTATCCCTAATGGCGCTGCAAAAGATAAGTGGATGATCGCTTCTACAAACAAGTATACAACAGCTGTATGGATTGGTTATGATCGTGCTGTTGATGGTCAAGGTACCTTTATAAGTGCTAGTAAAAGCGCATTGAATATTCCTGGAAGAATAAATAGTTTATTACTTGATGTTTTAAATCGTAAAAATCCAGGTAATGTCACGCGTCCTTCTAATATTACCGAAATAACTCACGTTAAAGGCGTTTATCCCTACGCTTCACCAATTGAAGGTATGAATCCTGATTTAATTGTTACTGGTTTAATAAACAGAAAGAATTTAAATTTGTTACCTTTAACAATACCTACTCTTTCATCTTTAACTAATTTTACTGCAACATTAAAGAGTATTGATAATGGTGAAGCAACTATAACCTTAAACTGGGCTAGTTATCCTGATCAATCACAACTAACAATGAGTGATAATGTGCTTGATCTAACAACTGAAATTACAGATCCAAAAACCGGTAAGACTACAACTGTCACCGCCTTTGGTACAAAGCTTTATGATCCAACCTGGGTGTTTGGGGTAGTAGAGTATAAAGCGAGCATTAACGGCGTTGAAAGCGTTGCTACATCTAATTCTCAACAAGAAATTAAAATAGCACTTCCAGCGAGCGGTGAAATCGAAGCTTGTGGTTATTATGCTTACCATAGCGGATCAACAAAAAGCAATCAGATATGTCAAACAATAAAACTTGATATTGATATTCCACCTACTGGCGATCTTGATACTATTGATGAAGTCAAAGACTTCATGACTACATATGGCATCAGTAGCACCATTTGGGAGCTTGTGGTAGATGAAGCAAACATCATGACACTTGATGAAGTAGCAACTAATTTTGGCAATGTCACTTCCTTTTTAACAAGTACTAATGTCGATATTAGAAATACAACAATACCATTTGATGATCTACTCACAACACCTGTTACGATCAAGTATAAGGGTAGAGTAAGTCTTCCTAATTTCACCAATAAAAATGAAGTAGCAACGATCACTACCAAACTTGGCGTAGCTACTGGTAAATGGTCAGTGGTTCCAGGTGGTACTATTGATATGCTACCTTTACCAACATTGAATCAAATTATAAGTATGACACCTACTGATCCACGTAATACTAACATCAATGTTAAACGACTACGTGACACTGACTATGTTATCACTTATTTTGATCCTATCTTAAATCTAAGTGAATCAACTACTGTAGCAAACGTATTAGCATACACTTCAACTTTACCTAATATAACCGTTAGTAATCTAGCATCATTAACTGATCCTACAAAAATAGTGACTAGTATAACAATGGGTTCTACTACCTTTAATACAGGTAATAAACCATACTACTCTCAATTAGTAAATCAAACAATACAAGTTAATGTAGCTCCATAAGCAAAGACGCTCAATCAAGAGCGTCTTTTTTACATATTGTTAGAAACGGACAATTAGCACAGTTAGGCTTTCGTGCGTAACACTTGTATCGCCCAAAAAAAATCAACAAATGATGAAGTAAACCCCAAGAATCTGAGCTAAAACGTTCCATTAGATTTGTTTCAACAGTTATAACACTAGCATCGATTGGCGCTAGCCCCAAACGCTTAGCAACACGTTCAACATGCGTATCCACCGCTATAGCTGGAACATTAAACCAAACTGATAAGATTACATTTGCGCTTTTACGGCCAATACCAGGTAAACTCATTAGATCATTAAGGGTGTTAGGAATTTCACCATTATAATGGCTCAAACAATGTTGTGCCATTTTTTTTAAGTTCTTAGCCTTGTTTCGATATAAACCTATTGTCTTGATCATTTGTTCAAGCTCATTAATATCCGCTTGTGCAAGTTCATTGATATTTAAGTAACGCGCAAATAGCTTTGGGGTTACCTTGTTAACACTAACATCTGTACTTTGCGCTGAAAGCATAACAGCAACTGTAAGCTGATAAGCACTAATATGATTAAGTTCACAATGGGCGTTTGGAAATAATTTGATCAAATGATCTAAAATCAATTCATCAGTCATTTTTATCCTCACGACTGTTTACTAAAATATTATGAATATAGTTTAAATTCTTCTTTTTATAAATTACTGCTTCTCTTAGAGCATTGATTATTTCTTCTTCTTTATACATACTTAACCATTCATTTATTCTTCTCAGATCACCTTGTGAAAGTATCTTACCTAGTTCATTTTCAAACAAATCATAAAGTGAAGACTTATCATATGATGTAACTTTATTCTCATCAAAAATACCATCAATAATAAACTTGATCTTCTTATTAACAACCTTGATATCAAGATAACCCTTGGTTCTTAAGTTATTTATCAAATTATCAAGCTTATCAACTGCAACATTACATTTAGCGCTTAAAATATTCAAAGACAAATCAAGTTGAAACTCATTGTGATAATCAACTACGATCAATAACATCGCTTCTTCAAGTGTCAATTGCAAATTTTGAAGATTATCTAAAAGCCATACTCTTTTATTAAAGTATCTTTCATTCCACCATTTTGTCATACATTAACCCCTTTTATAATATCTTAGAATAGTAAACTCATCATAATCGATTAATAGTTCACCTTCCACTGTTTTTATTAAATATATTGGTCTTTCTTTATAATAACCAAGCTTTATATCGTTTGTACTGAATTGATATTCACTTTGATAAAGAGTTAATATTTGTTCAATATTTAAACTACTTATAAGTCTACTAGCTAAAAGTTTACCAGTAGTATCAAAATAATGATATGTGTTATGACATTGAGCAACATAATAAACTTGATCATCCGCAAAGCGTGATATCAAAACACAATCGCTTAGATCATTATTCTTACTCATCGTTTCAAGTGCTTTCTGATCATTCAAGCGATAAATTAGTATTGGAGAACCGATAAAATATGATATATTAAAAATAACGATGAAAACAATCATCAATATTAGCAAGATACTCATCAAAAACTTAATTAATACTTTGTTCATCATTCTTACTCCTTAATAGATTATAGCAAATTTGCATAAAAAAGTGAAAAATGTTAAAGTGTTTTTTGTATCAAATGGAGGTCATATGACGAAGAAAATGACACGAATAGTTTCAACCATTGTCTTAGTCATTTGTTTTGGTGTAGCCACCTATTTCTATTTTAGACCAAAACAAGCGGCAATCATCGCTGATAACCTTGTTGCCATCCAAGAACATAAATTAACTTACGCTAATATCAATGATCATATAACCGCCGATAACAAACCACATTACTTGTGGTTATGTGACCTAAATAAGAACGATTGTATTTATGTCCGTGATTATGTGATTAAACCGTTAGTTATTGAATTACAAACGAAAGAACTTAATGATATAGAGTTTGTTGATTTCTATGAAGCTCCTGACTCAAAGCAGTATATGACCAATAACTGGGGCATAACTAATTATCCAGCGTTTGTGACAGTGCAAAATATTGATGGCAAGATTACCGTAATAAACAGTCTTTATTGGGATAAAAACAATCCCTTTGACTCACAAGATCTAAAGACTTGGATGTATGAAAACGGTATTTGGAAAGGTGTTTATAAGGTTGAAGAAAAAATAGCTCCGGCATTAAATAAATAGCCGGAGTTTTTTTATTTGCATATACGTTTAAGTTTATCAATAGATGTATTACAGAACTCACATTTGGTTGCTTGTACTTTATTATGATAGCCACAACAACACTGCCAATAATCATCCATAAATATTGGAATCACTTCAATATTTGGAAAATAACGTTTATATCTTATCATATCGATTAGTTTAAGTCTCTTAATGGGTTTAAACAATACTGTGGGTTGTTTAATATCAGCTTTTTTATTATTGATGATAATTTCCCTTATCTGAATATTATGAATGTTATACCCATATAATCTACATTTGATGATATTGTTACTATTGTGATTAAGAGCATGGGTAAAATTATTGATAATAACCTCTTTTTGATCAATAATAAACTTAATTTGATCAATTCTTTCGTTATTAAAACGACGATTAAAAAGATAGACGTCATACTCATTATTATTATTGATATCTTCAATTTTAAACATCCAAAACTGAGCATCAAGACTATTTTCGATTTTGTTATTGATCATGCATTCGTAAAAATCAAAACGTTTAATTAGTATCATCAGCAATTCCTCTTATTAAGATAACTATTTTTAAGAATAATAAAGACTATATCAATTATAATCCTTAATAAAAGAAATTCATATTATTATTTTTACTAATTTTTATCAATCTTATCAATGCCGCTTTTATGATTAATATATATTGACAACAAGTATAAACCAATCATCATGATAATCGCTATTATAATCAAAAGTGGTCTATCCCAATTGAACACCAACGTATTACCAAAAAAAGCAAGTGATGATATCATGATTATCTTAGCAAGAAAAATAGTTATTAGAAAATCGCGACTTTTATATTTTGCTAAACCAAAACTAATATTGATTAATGAACTTGGTGTAAATGGTAGTGTTGATAATACAAACAACACTAGCATGTTCTGTTTCGCTACCCAGGTTAATACTCGATTGATTTTGTTTTTTCCAATGATTCTTTGCATCAAAGCGTAATTACGTAATCGTTTGAAAAAAGAAAATACCAAAAAAGCACCTAAAACACTACCTAACCATGAATAGATAAAACCCCAAAGATAACCGTGACTTGCAACATTGAAGGCAACAATCGCCACTAATGGCAATATAGGAAAAAAAGCTTCGATCATTGTCAGTATGATTGGATATAATGGCCCAGCTGCTTTAAAACCTCTTAAAAGTGATAACCAAAACTCAAGGTTACTTAGTAAATCATAAATATTTTTAAAAAAATCAAACATGATTAAAAACGCTTACTGCTATAAAGCAATATTTAGCAGCCGTAGCACTTGCTTGTTTTACTAAATTATCAAATGTTTCTTCATTGTTATTTTCTTCAGTTGCATCACTAATACTGCGTAAGATCAAAAATGGTAGTTTATAATTTGAAGCAACTTGTGCAATCGCCCCTGCTTCCATATCAACACATGCAGCATTTGGATAATCTTTTTTTATTGTATCGATCTGTGACTTTTGATATATGAATTGGTCACCTGTTACCATTGGTAGAAACCTAAGATTATCTTTTTCGTTTAAAACTGATCGTAGTATATCAAGCAAACGTTTCTCTACAATGTAGGTATATCTTGATTGATCAAATCCTTTTTTATAGCCAAATGCGGTTAAATCAAAATCCCATTGTGCTACCATCGTCGCACACACTACTGTATCAATTTTGACATCTGATTTGAGGCTACCTGCTACTCCTACATTGATCAATCCTTTTGGCTTAAACTGCTTTATCAATATGGTTGTTGCGATCGCAGCTTGCACTTTTCCAACACCACTGGTAGTTAACACAACTTCAACTTGGTTTAGATACCCATGATAAAAACAAAAATCATGTTCCTTAAATTCAGTAGTTTTTATCATTTGAGTTTTTACAGCTTCTAATTCTTCATACATTGCGGTTATGATGCCAATCATCTTTATCTCCTAACAGCGACAAAAAACCACTTGTCGCCCTTTTCTGCTTCATTTTTATCAAAATCAGTATAAATCTTCACATTAAAGCCACATGTATCAAGCATTTTCTTTACTTCTTCTTTTGCGAAAACCGTTTGTATATGTTGTTCAATACAAGGCTTGTTATTAATGTAGAATACTAAATTGTGTAAAATCTTATCATCTTCACTAATTATTGACCATTGATATGGGGTATCATTAATGTAGCCTTCTTCAATAAACTCATTTGTGAACTCTTGTAAACGTTCAGAAGTATGAATATCAAACAGAAATACACCATCTTTTTCAAGATGCTTTGCAACACTATCAAACAATTGCTTTAATTCAATACTATCACTTAAATAATTAACACTATCATTAAAACAAACTATCGTTTGATATGTTTTCGCAAGAGTAAATGTCCGCATATCATCCACAAAAAGATTTACTTTAAGATTTTTTAGTTTAATTTTTGCCTTATCGATCATAACTGATGATAAATCAAAACCTTCAACATGATATCCCGCATCAATTAACTTTTCGGTAATTATGCCGCTTCCACAAGCTATTTCCAATATTTCACTACCAAAGGCATGTTTTTTGGTAAATATAATCCATTCATCAATGCTTGATGGTTCAATAATCAGCTCATCATAAAAAGCTGCTAGAACATCATAGGAGTTCATTAACATCAACCTGTGGGAAATCAGCCCATAATTTTTCAAGGTTATAGAAATAACGTTCTTCTTTTATGAAAATATGAATGATAACATCATAAGCATCAATTAATTGCCAACCACTATCTTGTTGACCCTCAATAGCTTTAATGATATACCCTGATTTTTCGATCTTTTCAACCACATTATCGATAACCGCATTCATTTGGCGATTGTTACTGACATCAGCGATCACAAAAAAGTCTGTTAATGGATTGTTATTACGAAAATCAATGATCTTGATCTCATTTCCTATCTTTTCATCAATGGCTTTGACGACAATGCTTAATAACTCATTCATTTTTACCTCCATTTAGGTATTGTTCTTGCTTTTCTTTGATCATCATATATGCTTTATCAATATCCTTAAAACACAGCGCTTTAATAAAAGTATTATCTATCTTTCTTGTATCATCAATTTTATCAACACAGTATATGATCTTACTCAATCTTTTGTGATCAGTACCGTTAACGTGATTACCAATTGCATCGATGATATCTTGTTGGTAAATACCAAAATCTTGTTTGACTAAGGTCATGGCAGTATACTGATGATAAGTCTTTGGATGTTTATCAAGTTTTTCAGGATAATATATCTTCATTAAAGCCGTTTGTTTTTCAGTACTTAATTCTTTGGTATAATCATGCAATATTGCTGCTAAGTAAGCACTATTAGTATTAATGTTATAATGTTTTGCCAGCGTAACTGCTAAAACAGCAGCGCTATTAACATGTTCATATCGTTTCTTTGATAATCTACGCTTTAGGATATCTTTTATATATAGTTCGTTTTGTAAAATGTAATGTTTGACACTTCTTTTAATATCATTAAAATCATCTATTTTATTACTGGTCTCTGTTAAGTCAAAATCAATGTAAGTTACATCACTTAATTTCTCATCATATAGACATAATCGGCGATATGGTTTGATTGCTAATTTAACCATATTAATACGATCTTGATAATAGGGATGATCCTTTATAACCTTAAAGGCAACCTTATCAATTTGGTGGCTTTTGAGCAGTTTTAAAGCATCCTGGGTATCTTTTATTGTAATCGGATCAAACACACCACTAAACACCGCTATTCGCTTCATCGTGGCAGTTTAATCTTCCCATCTGGATTCTTTTTGTAAAGTAAAACGGTTTTACCAATAATCTGAACTATCTCACTTTGAGTAGCAGCCGCAACCATGATAGCAGCTTCATTAGCAGTTAAGGGACACGTTTTCAGTAATTTAAACTTTAAGACCTCATTAGCATTCAATCCATCACTAATACCCGCAATAAGATTATCCGTAATACCTTCTTTGCCAACTTGAAATACTGCTCTTTGGTGATTCCCTAAAGCTCTTAAAAATGCTTTTTGTTTATTTGTGATCATTAAATCATCGCCTTTCTTGTTAAAACTTCAATTTGAAGATCGCCACTATATTCAATTTTATCAATATGTCCATTAACGCAAAACCAACCAAGTCCTAAAATAACGATATCAAACTTAGTACCAACAAAATTCAAGCTTTTCTTCTGAGAATTATATGTTTCACTAAGATTTGGTACAAGCATATGACCATATTGTTTTTGCCATAACTCATCAGCGTTACTTGTTTTACTTCGATGAATCAACAGGCGATCACTGAAATAACCAACGACACTAACATTATCACAACCATATAAATCCAATCTTATCAATCCACCGACCGATAGTGTTTGATCATCATTTAATTGATAAACAATTGGTTTGATCCTATTTTTAACCACAATTGATTTAAGTTTATTATCCGCCATTAGTATTTGCGTGTTATTATTTCGGTTAAATCCCGGTGTATCATATAAAACATAGTCTTTTTGATTAATAGGTATTAAATCTAATGTGGTGCCAGGAAAATGACTAATCGTAACATCTTTGATCGCAAACACATTCTTTAAGATCGTCGATTTACCAGCATTAGTATTACCAATGATCACAACATCACGTTTCTTACGATAAAGTTTAAAAACATTCATTATCTCTTCTTTACCATCATAGCCATGTTCACCAATAACAACAATTGCTTTTACCTTGATATCGTTATCTTTTAGTCTTTGTCTTAGATATCTTCCTAGCTTTTCAGCCCCAAGACTAGATGGCAAAAGATCCCTTTTAGTAGCGATCATGATAATATCGGAATCATTTAAAAAACGATTGATCGATTCTTGCAAGGCTGTTTCAAGATCAAATAAATCAACTACCCAAAGTATCAAAGCATTAAGTGCTTTTACTTTTTGTAATATATCATGACTATTCAGTTTATCTTTAGCTGAGAAAGTGAGATCACCATAATTGTTTAAACGAAAACATCGTTGACAAAAATCAACATCTTTTTTAGGTGAATACCCAAAATCATTTGGCTTATCATATTGTATGACAACGCCACATCCCTTACACTTGTTCATCAAATCTCCCTTTATCAAAACCATAAAATCGCGTTAAGATCCAATACACAAATTTCTCTATGAAACGATTGATCTTCGTGTAATTTATATCTCTTTTAACTAATGGCTTAGCTAGTATAGCATATATACCACATCTTTTTGCTCCTAAAACATCAGTCAATAACTGATCACCAATCGCCGCGACCATGCTTTTATCAAGATTATGTTCTTGTAATACCTTCAAGTAAGCTTTTTTTAAAGGTTTGTGTGCCATTGAATAAATTGCTAAATCTAATCCATCAGCGAACGCTTTGACACGATCAGTTTTATTATTGGAAATCAGTACCAATATGATATCATTGGCTTTTATTTTATTTATAAAGGTAATCACTTCTTCATCTGGTTTGATTTGATCATAAGGCACTAATGTATTATCAATATCACAGATCAATAGCTTAATCTTCTTTTGTTTAAGAAAATCAACATTTAATCTTTGAAAGTTTTCAATATATAAATCTGGTAAGAATATTTTCAAAACGAATCCTCCTAAATTGATTATATCAAATGTAATTGGGCTAATAAACAATAAACATGATGTTACTTTTGATTACGCTGTCTTACTTTTGAATCATAAAAATAATAGATTAAAACAGCTAATAGTACGCCAGCAACATCAATGATAACATCACTGATCTGTCCACTTCTACCAACCACAAATAACTGATGAACTTCATCAAAGACAGCATATAAAAAAGCAATACCAACTACAATAAGATATTCCTTAACAATAGCTTTTTTGATAATCGCATGACAAAGCAAAATACCCAAAGTAAAAAATGTCACAAAATGAGCACTTTTTCGAATAATGTAGTTGAAAAACTGCAGTAAGTCTTGATCTAAGTAAATATCAATGCCAAAAATTGAGAACACCCGATCAAGAATACCAACACTTAACTCATCAGATATGCTTGCTGGTTGGTCAGATAATATATAAATGATAATCATCCAAGCTATTACAGCTAGCCAACGATATATCAAATCACGCTTTGTCTTCTGGTTCAAATAGTCACTCCTTAATCATCATGATTTATATCATTTAATAATGATATCATAATCAATTTAATAACGCACATATTAATCAAGTTCATTAAAATATATTACATGATAACTAGTATTATATATACATTGTGATAAAATCAACTTAAGGAGAATCACTATGTCATATATAATAAAATCACAGCGAATTTATAGTGATCGCGGCTTGATCAATGGTGGTATTTTAGTTGATAATGACAAGATTAAAAAAATCATCACAGCTGATGATCTTGTCAAGTACAACGATATTAATATCATTGATTATCAAAATGCAAGAATCATCCCTGGTATCATTGAAATGCATATCCATGGTTATAAAGGATATAATGCAATGTCACCAAATAAGGATGAAATATTAAATCTAGCTAAAGCGGTCACAACCTGCGGCATTACCGCATTTACCCCTACTAATCATTACTTACCCCATATCTTAAAAAATCATCAGGCTATCATTGAAGCGATGGATACAGTTAATGATGGTGCTAGAATATTAGGAATTCATATGGAAGGCCCTTTTATTAGTTTAGAAAGACTTGGCTCAGTTATGCCTGAAGAGGTAGTAGAACCTAATCTTGAGCTAATGCAGAAATTTTATGACAGCGCCAAAGGCAGAATAACAACCGTAACTTTAGCTCCCGAAGTTAGCGGCAACAAAGCTATCATCGATTTTTGTATTGAGCGGGGCATTAACGTCTGTTTAGGACATACTAATGCAACCTTTAATGAAGCAAAAGCCGCAATTGATCAAGGTGCTATCATAAGTCAAAAAACGGGTAACTGCATGCGACCAATGCATCAAAGAGATTTAGGTGTCATTGGTGCTGTTCTTTTAGATCAAAGAGTGTTCAATGAAATAAACTCTGATTTACGTCATACAAGTGCTGATTTCTTACAGTTATGTTACAACTTAAAAGGAAAAGATAAACTATGTATTATCGCTGATGAAGGCGTTATGAGTGGCATGCCAGTTGGAAACTATAACTTACCTGATCGTGGTGCTTATTCAGTTGGTGAAGACTTCTTACTTCGTGATTATCGTAATGTCTTTGATGGTAGCACTAAACACTCCTTGTTTGGTATTTCTAATTGGGTTGAGATTATAAAGATCCCAATGAGCGAAGCGGTTATCATGGCTTCTCTTAACCCAGCTAAAGTATTGAAGATCGATCATAAAAAAGGCTCAATCAAAGAAAAGAAAGACGCCGATATTGTAATCATTGATGATGCTTATGAGGTAATCGCGACCTATGTAGAAGGTAAGAAAGTATACGATGTAAAAGAGAATAAAAGTTATGAAAATCCTACGTATCTAAACTATATTGTCAAATAAAAAAGCCTTACGGCTTTTTTAAATTCCCTCTACTATTTCTTCTTCGTCAATCAAAGTATAGCTATATAATCCAATATTACGTTTTCCGTTATCAATCATCTTGTTGATAACTTGTTCTGTTGTTTGTGGCGTGTTGCGAGCAATGCTTAGTTCTAGTAACATTCCTAAGTTTACACCATAGATAACTTTTAATCTTTTATCCTCAATACTAAGTGTGGCTGCTTGTTTAAATGGTGACCCACCTAAAAGATCACACATGATGATTATCTCATCACAACCTTGCATAGTAGTGATTGCCGCCACTAGTTTGTTTTTAAGTTCTATTTCAGATTCATTATGAGTAAAAGTTACACATGCAACATCATCTAATTTACCAGCAATCATGGTTAATGAAGAATAAAGACCACTCGCAAATTCACCATGACCAGTAATGATAATTCCTATCATTTGTACTCCTTTAATAAGCTCAACAGGCTTTTGACCTGTTGAGCTTTTGTTTTTACATAATTCCTAAGAATGAAGCTGCGATTGATAAAGCGATGATAATAACAATCAATTGAATTACATTCATATTCTTTTTCTTGAATAAGTAGAAGATCAAGAATACTAATCCTAATGGTAATAAATTAGGAATGATTGAATCAAAGATCGATTGAACACCAACTACATCAAACAGAATTAGTGATTCACTAAAACCAACACTTACATAAGTTGGAATTAAGCCACCAATAACCATAACACCTAAAATACCAGCGCCTTTAGTTATTGCGGCCGCATTTTCACGTATTGTTTCAACAGCACCAACGCCTAGATCATAACCTAATTGGCCTAACCAAATACGTGGTAAAATAGCCATTGCAGCCCAGAAAACGATGTAAAGAATTGGACCTAATACTGATCCTTGTTGACTTAATGATGCACAAATAGCTGCTGAAATTGGCAGCAATGTAAACCAGAAAATTGCATCTCCTAAGCCTGCTAAAGGACCAAACAAACCAGCACGAATATTCTTGATCAATTGACGATCTTCCCCTGCTTCTTCAAGTGAAAGGATAAGACCCATCAAGAATGTAGCCATATGTGGTTCTGTGTTGATGAAATCCATATTGCTCATCATTGCATCAGCGATTTCATCTTTTTGATCACCATAAATTTTCTTAAGAGTCGGTGCTATACAATATGTAAAGCCACCAGCTTGCATTCTTTCAAAATTGAACGGAATTTGTTCAAAAATTGATAAAACGCTCATTTCGGTAATATCTTTTTTAGTTAATTTATTTCTAGATACCGTCATGTTGTTCACCTCCCTGATTAGCAATACGACGATCATTATAATAACCAATGAGCGCTATTGCGATGGCAGCGATTGCTATTGGTAATACATTACCTAAGCTCAAGAATGTTGCCATTAAGAAACCTAAGAATAGATAGGGAGCGTTTTCTCCTTTTAACATAATACGTAATAGTAATCCAAGACCTACAGCTGGTAAGATACCACCTGCAACTTCAAACCCATGAATCAACCATACTGGGAATGAACTAACAAAGCCTGCAATAAGGTTTTGCATCAAGTAAGTAGACAAGAAAGTAATGATTCCATAACCCACTGATTTGATGACTAATGAGATAACCATGATTCGCCAGAATCCCTGGATATCTGCTTGTTTAGCTCTTTCCTCAAGCGGCTTCATAAAACCAGCATAACTGGTGTTAGTAAAGATTCCCCACCATTGTGCTAGTAAAGCAAAAGGTAGTGCCAATCCAAGTGCCGTTTCGGCTGAAACATTGGCTGTATAAGCGATGACTGTGGTCATCATGCCAGCCATCAATGGATCTGGTGGAACAGTTCCCCCAACAGTTAATAGACCAAGGTATGACAATTCAGCAACTGCACCAGCAGCTAAACCTAATTGTACATTACCAAGGATGATACCAGCAAAGAAAGCGACAACGATCGGTCTGAACCAGAAAAAAGCTTCAGTAGCCGCATCGACGGCGCAAATCATTGCTAGCACAGTGAGCATAATGCCTTGAACTAATGTGATCTGCATAATCTCCTCCTTTATTAATCAGTAAAAATACTGATAATACCTAAATTGTGTATTTCCTATCCCCAGGGGCGATTTGAATATATATATCAACGCCTAACTTTTTGATTGCTTCAAAATCAGCAACATCTTTATCATCAACATAGACATGTGGCTCATCATGTACTCTTTTCCCTTCAGTGTAATGCATATTGCCAACATTTAATGATTTAATTGGGACACCGTTTTCTATTAAAGTACGTGCTTGTGCTGGTGTTCTAACAACAATAAAAATTCGCTGTTTTGGACTTGCATTATGGATAACATCGATTGTCTTTTGAACCGTAAAAAAACGGATACCGACACCCATTGAGTCTGCGGTCATCTTCATCAGTGATTGCTGAATTGGATCATTTGCGGCTTCATCATCCGCTACAACAATTAAGTTAGGATTAGCGATACCAACCCATTGGCAACCAACTTGACCATGAACTAAACGGTTATCTATCCTCACCAAAACAATATTAGGATCTGCCATGAAATACCTCCTTCATCTAGCCCTAAACACTTCGATACAACTGATAACTATTAAATATTTTTTGCTACAAAATTCACTATATTATGAACATTATAGCACTAAGAAATATTAGTAGCAATACACATTAAAAAAAATGAAATTAACTATTGACACATTAAAAAAAATTATATATAATCCGATTTGTGTTTAATGATTGTAAACACAAAGTTTGATATAAGAAACAGAAGGAGAAAAAATGAAAAGATTTTTGATTGTTTTTGTTGTGGCCCTTTTAACGCTTACTGGTTGTAGTAAACCTCTTGAAAAAGACACAGATACAAGTGGTTTAAAGACTAAAGGTGAAGCATTAGAATTGGTCGATTATGATGAGTATGGTGGTGCTGACGCTTATGGAAATGCTGGTGACAATGCTAATAGCATGTATTATGTCAATCCTGATTTCTATAACATGGTTAGTAATGATCACCTGACCATTATCACAAACTTCAAGACTGCACAACAAACGACCGAATGGTCATGTGGTAACGTCGCAACATTAATGGTTTTAAATCATTTCGGTGTCATAGCTGATGAAATGGAACTGGCAATCGCCATGGGTTCTTCAGTAGATGATGATGTCGCAAATGCACTACCAGGCAGCGCTAATAACTTCCATGAGTATGGAACAACCGTTGCTGATATTACCAATTACTTTTTAAACAACGCTAGCTTTAGAGTTGTAGAAACATCTTATCGTGAAACATTTAGTGATTCTGAGCTTCTTACACTAGCTGATGGTGTTAGTGGTAATGACACAGGCAACTTACCTAAAACATTTTCTGCAATGTCACTTTATACATCTGATAATGATGATGCAAGTGAAAATTGGGTAATGGACGCCAGTGAAAGTTATTTTGTACAATGGTTATTAACCCATCTAAATGCCAATCGTCCAATCATGGTTGAATGGGGTGATTGGGATGGTCATTGGCAAGTGATCATTGGCTATGATTCAATGGGTACTCCTGGTTTAGGTGATGATATGTTAATCTTCGCTGATCCATATGATACTTCAGATCATTGGCAAGATGGCTATTATTACTATCCACTTGAAAGATGGTTCTATATGTGGGCTGATCGTAATGTTGCACCTAAGCCTTTCCAATTACAACCATATGTAATCGTTGAACCGATTTCCTAATTAAAAAACATTGTCGCTTGGCGACAATGTTTCAGCCTGTTGACAAAGAAGTATAGTAAAAAGATATATAATTTGATAAAATGAAGAAGGCATGAAGATGCTTGTTTACCTTATTTTGCCAAAAATAGTACAACTCTTCATGCCTTTTATAATGAGAAAAAGCCATAGAA
>JAYFOM010000008.1:0-127194 GCA_034932685.1 Erysipelotrichaceae bacterium | reverse complement strand
GTTGTTTTTCTTTCTTTCATCGTTCCTCCTTGTGTTTACCCTATAAAAAACCCATTAGATTTCAAGTTCTAATGGGTCTTTTATTTATCTGTGCTTTTTTAGTAAACTAAGTCTTCGGGAGTTTTTATTTTCTTTAGTTATACATATTATGAACCCAAAGATTGCGACAATAAACACTACAGATGTGATACAATATTCTAGATAATTATGAAAACACACAAAAACATACTAGAGCAAGTTCAATATAATAAAAGAATTATTGTTGATGATGACAATATCTAATTACAATTCTAAAATTATAAAAATATTGGACTTTATGAAAATGACAACTATAAGTAAATTAAAAAGCGAACCTTTAGATTCGCTAGTTTGAAGACCAAGTCTTCCTCCGTCGTATATATACTATCATAATTGACAAAAAACACAAGCGATTCGATAGTATAGCTTAACTAAATTTATTATAAAATAATATTTAATAAGTTTCTAAATGTTGTTAGATAATCATGCAAAATGAATTACAGATTAAACGAAAATAACTAGAGACCATAGATAGTGAATTTGCAACTTTCTTATTTAAAATAGTTTTCATTAAGACAGTTTTAGAAGAAAATATTCCATATGGTAAAGATAGTGACTTATGGTTTATAATAAAACTGTAGATTTTAAAACAATATAGAAAGAAATTTATATGTTTGTCGAAAGTGTAATTAAATCAAATTTTCAACAATTAACAAAATCGGAAAAAAAGGTAGCCACATATATTTTAGACAATATGGATGTTATGGTACATCAAACAATGGCCAATATTGCCAAAAATGTAGGAGTTGGGGAAGCAACATTAGCCCGATTTCTTTTAAAATGCGGATTTCAATCTTTACATGCACTTAAATATTCAATTGTTAAAGATCTTGAGAATGCCAGAGATAAGAATACACCGATTGATTATATAGAAGAATTGTTTGGTGTTGTAAAAAAACAAATTGATGCAACTAATAATTTTCTAGATCGGGATAAGTTAAGAGAAGTCGCAAAAAAAATACAGAAAGCAAAAAATGTGTATTTCTTTGGTATTGGACATTCAGGAATCGTAGCTGAATTAGGTTCTTATCGCTTTATGCGGGTAGGGAGAGTCACAAAAGCGGTCACTGATATTCATTATCAATCTATACAAGCAACCATAACTGATCAAGAAGATATCGTAATAGGAATAAGTAAAAGTGCTACATCACCTGAAATGATAAAGTCGCTTTCAATCGCAAAAAAACACGGTGCTACAGTGGTCTTGATAGCATCCAATCTACACACAGAAATGACAGAGTTGAGTGATTACGTTTTTCTTGCGACATGTGATCATAGTTATATGCTATATAATGGTGGGGGTTTTGACGCGTGTGTTACACAAATGTTAATACTTGATTCGTTAGTTACTGAATATACCTATTTAGACCCCGAGAACATAAGAGATTTGAGTGATACGATCACTGAATCATTCAGCAAAGGAAGAGAATAATAATTATAAATAATTTATCGTTGAAAGCCTTTACACAAGGCTTTTTTTATGTTACATTGGCGGTGATGGAATATCACACCATAAAATGCGCATTAAATGGAGTAATTAACCATATCAACATAAATAATGTGCAATGTGCTTTTTAAGGTAAAGATATAACAGCATCTAAATAGAAAGGAGGATATATGATTTCATTAATCAGATGCGATGATCGATTGATTCATGGACAGTGCATGGTTCGATTAGTACAACACTTTAAACTTAATCACATTATTGTGATTGATGATTTAACAGCGACTAATTCTATACTGAAATCTGTCTTTGAAAAATCAGCAATGCCGGGAATGAAGATCAGTGTATACTCGCATGATAATTGTGCTGAAAGCCTAATTGAGGCAATTGACAGTAAGATGAGTGTAATGATTGTGTTTAGATTTCCGACAACAATTAAAAGGATTTTTGAATTAGTTCCCGATTTACCAAAATCTGTTATGGTCGGTCCAGTACAAATGCGTGCTGGATGTAAAGAAGTTCAACTAGGAACTTATCTTTCACTTGAAGAGTTGGAGATAGTCAAAGATTTTGTCGAAAACAAAGGCGTTGATATCTATTTCCAAGTCATACCAGATCAGAAAAGACTTTCATGGAATGACGTCAAAAACAAAGTATCTTAGAATGTCATAACGAAGGGAGATAGAAAAATGACATTATTACAAGCGATTTTAATATCGTTACTTGGCTACCTAACATACATTCATGTGCCTTTTCTAGGTGGTGGATTAATAGGATGGTATTGTGTTGGTAGACCTTTAGTTTCTGCGTTCTTTATTGGGTTGATATTAGGAGATGTTACTACAGCTATTAAATTAGGTGTTTATATCCAATTGATTTTTATTGGACTAGTAACACCGGGTGGATCAATTTCGCCAGATATGAACTTAGCTACTTATGTTGCCTTACCGATTGGGGTAGTGACTGGTCTTGACGCTGGTGCTACAACAGCTTTGGCAATTACTGTAGCTTCAATCGCTAACGTTATGGCAGCACCTAACTTTGCTGCTACCATGATTCCTGTTAACTATCAGAAGAAACTTGTTAATGACGGCAAACTTGCTGCAGCTACAAAAGTACCGATTTGGGGTAACGGCGTAAAATTCTTATTCCGTTTTATTCCGACATTTGTATGCGTTTATTGGGGACAGGTTGCTATTGAATGGTTAATAGCTAATTCACCACAAAGTTTGATTAGCATAATGACAATATTTGGTAATCCGATGTCGTTAGTTGGGTTTGCAATTCTTATGAAATTAATGATCAAATCACCAACAGATATTATTTACTTCACTATTGGTTTTGCATTGTTTGCAGCTCTTCACGCAGACATGGTTACCGTTTTGGTATTTGGTTTAGTTCTGGCACTAATTGAGTTCAAAGTTGGCAGAGCTAGAAAAGGAGCTTAGATATGGCTGAAACGAAACTAACAAAAAAGATGATTAGAAAATCATTCATAAATTGGATGATGTATAATCTTGCATTGTATCAACCAGAAACAATGCAAGCACCAGCATTAGTTAAAATGTTTGGTGATATTAGAGAAGATTTATATCCTGGAGATGTTGCTGCTCAACAAGAATTAATGGCAAGACATTTACCGTTCTTTAACACAGAGCCATTCTTAGGTTGTATCATTCCTGGTATCGCTCTTGGTATGGAAGCTGAAAAAGCAGCTGGTGGCGATGTTTCGGTTGAATTGATCACAGCGATCAAATCAGCGTTGATGGGACCTTTCGCTGGTATTGGTGATGCTTTACTACCTGGAACTTTCATTCCAATTTTATTAGCAATCAGTTGTGGCTTGAGTGCTAATGGTGAAGTTACCGGCGTCTTCTTTTATATGGCAGTATTTTTGGGTGTAATGATTCCTGTTACTTGGTTTATGTTTACAAAAGGTTGTCAACTTGGAGCTTCGGCTGCTGAGATGATCTTAGGCAATGATCTAAAGGATGACATTATCAATTCATTGAACATTGTTGGTTTATGTGTAGTTGGTTGTGTTGCTGCAGCTTATGCTAGAATTAATATCTCTTGGACATACGTACAAGATGGTGTTACTTTGGTTGATCTTGGTGCATTGATTAATGGTGTTTGGCCAAAACTCCCAGTTTTCTTAGGAGCGTTAGGTACGTATTGGTTAATGGCTAAGAAAAATTGGGGTGCAATGAAAGTAATCGGTCTATACTTAATCATTGCGATAATTGGATACTTTACAGGTTTCTTAGCTCCGTAATTATGAACGCAATAGTAGAAAAACTATTGGGAAAAATCATAATTTCTTGTCAAGCATACGAAGACACTCCTCTATTTGGATCTGAAAATATGAAGATCATGGCACAAAGTGCATTGTTGGGAGGTGCCTCCGGCATTAGAGCCTGTTGGCCTCAAGATGTTCGTGCTATAAGAGAATTGGGAGATTTTCCAATCATTGGTATAAACAAGATATTTAATCCGAATTTAGATACAAAAGACTATATTTTTATCACTCCTACATTAGAGTTAGCTTCAGAGGTTATTGAAGCTGGAGCAGATATTGTAGCTCTTGATTGTACACTTAGACCATTTCGTGATAAAGAGGATTTATACAAGTTATTAAAATCAATAAAAGATAAACATCCAGAAATTGCCATTATGGCTGATATTAGAACAATTGAAGAAGGTGTGTTTGTTGCTGAGACAGGTTTAGTTGATATCGTAGCTACCACCCTTTCAAGTTCAGCGATGGATGAGCCTAAGGTTGATGATGAACTTGTTAAAGAATTGAAAAAGAGAATAAATGTACCAATAAACGCTGAGGGAGCTATTTGGGATTTATATGATCTACAAAAAGTTATTGAAGCAGGTGCAGATATGATCACGATTGGAACAGCTGTAACCAGACCACATTTAGTTACTGAAAGATTTGTTAATTTTAATCGTAAACTGAGAGGATAACTTCCTCTCAGTTTCTTGGAGGGTTATGAAAAACATAAGTTATAACTTCAAACTTACTGAGCAAGAGTACTTGGAATATTTAAGATATGTTGTTTCGTTTACTAAAGGAAGTAAGATTAGAAACATTTGGTTACGTTTTAGTATTCCACTTTTGGTGGTTTTAACTTTGTTCTACTTTAGAGAATATCTAACATATTTCTATATTGTGATTGGTATGGCAATAGCGTTGTTCTGGTTTTTTAATTTTAGTAGTAAGATTATTAACAGTTTTCTTCACAAAAAAGTTGATAAAAGTTTTAAAGCTAACTTTAAGATAAAAGATTTTAGTGTTGTTCAAGTTTTGATTAGTGAAGATGGTATCATTTTAAATAAAAGCAAAATTGATTATTCTTTAGTTAACAATCTAATGATGTTAAAGAGTTCTTTGGCTATATTTTACGATTATGACAAAGCATTCATTATCCCCTATCGCGTTATCGGTGATATGGTTGAAGTAAATGAAATCGTAAAGTATATCGATGAAAAAAGACAAGTTGAGGATGAGTAGACTACCTATATAAAGCCACTATTTTGCACTAATTATGAGATTATGCAAAAAAATGATATGATATTTATGTATTTGTTTATCAATGAACTGAGGTTATTATATGTTGATCAGACACTATGCCGTAAATATTGATGTAAATGAAAGTAGTATAAACGAATTATAAAGTAGCAAGAATTATTGCGTAAAAAAGGAATAATACTTGCATTTACATCATCGTTGATTTATGGCTTTATACCAATACTAAGCATATATGCGTACGCCGAAGGGAGCGATCCCTTTTCTTTGGTGTTTCTTAACACATTGATAGTAATGCCTTTGATCGTAGTTATAGCTTACTTAAAAAAAGCGAGTTTAAAAACATCATGGGAAGAATTATCAAAAATAGCACTAGTAAGTGTCGTCAATTTACTGACTAATATACTTTTATCAATCAGCTATGTTTATATAGGAGCAGGTACTGCCACCTCTTTACATTTCTTTTATCCGGTTTTAGTTGTTTTGATAATCAGGATAATATATGGTACAAAAATATCCAACAAACAAAGAATAGCTTTGTTTATTGGGGTTGTTGGGGTGCTACTTTTTATGGATGTATATGATGTAAACCGCATAATTGGGGTTACTACTGCATTAGCTAGTGGCTTAACTTATGCTTTATATATTGTATGGATAGAGAAGATGCAGTTGACAAAGATTAATAGCGCAAGGCTGATATTTTATTTGTCGCTTACATCAATTGTTTATATGTTGTTGTTTAATTTGCTTAGCATAGACATGTTTACGATCAATCTTGATACTAGCATAGTAGGTTATTTCTATATACTTATAATAGGTATTTTGATCTATGTCTTTGCGATGGCGTTTGTTGTAACTGGAACTAAACTTTTAGGTAGTGTAACTATCAGTATGATCAGTTTATTTGAACCTGTGTCTTCAGTTGTGTTTGGGTTTGTTTTACTTAATGAACATGTTTCAATGATGAATATTATTGGATGCACGTTGATAATAATATCAATAATTAAATTAATGAAGAACAAATAGTAAATTCACAAGTTTACAATATGATAAAATTAAACCAGAAAATATATTAAAGATTCATAATGAAAGGAATTAATATGGAGAAAAGCATTCATGATAGCATCAACAAGCGTAATATCAAACTGGATGGTACTAACAATTTCCGAGACCTAGGCGGGTATATTGGTCATAATGGTAAAATGGTAAAGTTTAAGCAATTGTTTCGCTCTGATGCCTTGCATAAGCTTTCAAGTAATGATGTTACTTGGCTTGAATCAATGGGTTTAAAGACAATCATAGACTTTAGAAGTTCAAGTGAAATCGTTAATAATGAAGACAAAGAAATACGGGGTGCTAAGTATTATCATTTAAATCCAAAAGCTGAAGTAGCACAGACTGCGAGTGCTTCTTTGTCCAATGATCGAAGTAAGATTGAAAAACTAGTTAGTATTGCGAATTCAAAAGAAGGTGAAAGTTATTTCGCGGATCATATCGATGATATGTCTAAACAGATGCGAAAACTTGTATCTGATCCTGATGCTATCACGCAATATCAAAAAGTAATGGCTTTTCTAGTAAATAATGAGACACCGCTTGTCTTTCATTGTCGAGGTGGAAAAGATCGCACTGGTATCGCAGCGATGTTTATCTTGATAGCGCTTGGCGTATCAAAAGCACAAATATATGATGACTATCTATTTACTAATATCAACAATGTTATACGTAATGAAAAAAGAATGAATGACTATCGTAACCTAACAGATAATCAGTTGGTATTGGATTATCTTTATAATCTTCAATTAGCGAAACCTGAGTATCTAGACGCTGCTTTTGATGAAATGATCAAAATGTCTGGTACAACAGAAAACTATATTAAAGAAGTACTAAAAGTAACCGATGAACAATTAGTGGCAATTCAAAATCGCTTTCTAAAGTGAAACATCATGCAATATCTTAATAAATACGATGGGCGATAATTGGTTTGAAAGCGCCCTTATTTGTGTTGTATAATTAGTACTTGATAAAGAAGTAAAGGATAATAAGCATGAATGATAATTTTGAACTATATAACCTTAAGGTAGAAGTGATCAGTAGTGATAAACCAATGGTTTGTAAACACAAAGTTGGTGATTATTTCTTGGTTGTTGGAGAAGATATCATCTTTCCTGAAAACAACAGTTTTTCATTGTATGCACTAAGCGCCATATTACCACTATTACCTGCTAAACAAAGAGAACTACATCAAAACGATTGGATGTTATCAGATGCTCTTATTGCTTGTCCTGATCCAAATTGTGGAGCAAGATTTAAGATAACTCGTATCGGTAAACAAGTATTTAGTCATAAAGAATGTACAATAGTACCAATAGAAAAAGGAAGATAAGATCATGATTGAACGTTTTAACTTGACCAAAGATTATAGTATTAGCCGCGTTATCAATGGTTGTTGGCAACTTTCTGCTGGTCATAGTCTTAAAACAAAACTAGATGAAGAAGATATCATGAAAGCTTTTATCATGCTAGTAGAAAAAGGATTTACTACCTTTGATTGCGCTGATATATATACAGGAGCAGAAGATTTCTTAGGAAGATTTTCAAAGCGATTAAGGGAAACAACTTCAGTAACAACTGAAATCCAAATACATACCAAATATGTACCTGATAAAGATAAACTAGCAACGCTTACCTTTGAAGATACTAAAAGTATCATAACTAGAAGTCTAACTAGATCAAATAGAGAAACCCTTGATTTAGTTCAGTTTCACTGGTGGGAATATGAGACTAACGGAATGCTTGAAACAATCGATCATTTTCATAAATTAAAGGAAGAAGGATATCTCAGACATATTGCTTTAACTAACTTTGATACTAAACACATTGATATGATAGTTAAAAAAGGGATAGACATTGTCTCATGTCAAACGCAGTATTCATTACTTGATCGTCGACCTGAAAAAGGCTTTATTAATTATTGTAATGATCATAATATAGTACAACTATGTTATGGGACATTAGCTGGCGGACTTATTAGTGAGAAACATATCGGCAATTATGATATTGATCCAGATAATAGATCACAGATTAAATATCTACAAGTCATAAAAGAAGGAATGGGTATTGATAACTTCCAAAAATTACTACTTATTCTAAACAACATCGCTATTAAACATAATGTTGAGATTGCACAGGTCGCAGTGAGATACATCCTCGATCAATCAGGAGTTGGTGCGGTAATCATCGGTACTAGAAACTCACGACATGTACAAGCTAATGAAAAGATCTTCAGCTTTAAACTTGATCAAGAAGATATAACTACCATCAAATCATTTTTAGCTAATGTAAAAATATTAGCTGGGGATTGTTTTGAATTGGAGCGAGATGATCCAATGTTTAAAGGCATCATCAAAACCAATCTAAACGCTAATTAAATATATAAGGAGCAATATCTTGAATAAGCTAAATAAAAACGAACTTAAAGCTAAGATCATAAGTAAGGTAGATGAAGAATACGCGTTGGCATTTTTAAGATCCTTGGTAAGATTACCAAGTGCTTTTAAAGAACCAACTTTAGCACAAGAGTTAGTACTTGAAAAGCTTACTAACATGAACTTTGATATTGATAAGTTTGATCCAAATTTTGAAGGACTTAAAGACATGGCAGATTTCTGTCCATTACCACCAGGGGTAGTATTGAGTAATGGCGCATATAACCTAGTTGGCAAGAAAAAAACTAAGACAAATAAAGCAAGATCATTAATGTTATTTTCACATATTGATACAGAAGAGCGAAAAGATGATAAGGAACTATTAGGATTAATTGAAGATGATAAGTTTTATGGCTTAGGAGCAGCTGATGCTAAAAGTGGTATTGCGATGATGTTGTTAGCGTCACAGTATGTACTTAATGAAGTTGAACTGGATGGTGATCTTACATTGATGAGTGTTTTAGGTAAAGCTGGTGGCTCAGCTGGAACACTTACAGCGATAAATAGAGGATATCAAGCAGATGCTTCAATATATCTTCATCCTGCAGAAACAGGACATAGTTTTCATGAGATCAAGTGTTACTCAATGGGAGTGATTGATTTTAGAATAACGGTACCAGGCAAAAAAGGTCATCCAATTGATGAACTAGATGAATCAGAAGAAAACGCTGTAATAAGAGGAACGCAACTTCTTCAAGGATTAATTGCCTGGAACAAGCAAAGACAAAGCGAGTTAGTATTTGAAACTGGTGATTTTAAAGGTCAACCAAAGACAAAACTTAATATTGGAACAGCTTATGGTGGTACTTATGCTGGTAGTGATCCAACTAGTTTTAATGTAGAGTGTCGCTTATATTTTGCACACGGTGAAACTATTGATTCTGTACTAGAAGACTTAAGAAAAATGATCGATCAATTATTTATCGATGATCTATTTATAAAAGAAAATCCAATTACCATTGATAAACTATATCTAAGAGCAAGCCCTGGATATATTGAAGAAGATCATGATTTAATCAAGACTGTTATTGATAATGTTGATCAAATCAAGGGTAAACAAGAATATATCTACCAATATCATGGTGCAAGTGACATTCGTCTTCCCATCGTTTATGGTAGTACGCCATGCGTTGGTATTGGTCCTAAAGCTGGTGGTTTTTATGGTGCTGAGTGGACAGATTGGGTTAGTATTGAAGACTATATCAATGGTATCAAGATTCTTATTGGAACGATCATTGATTGGTGTGTAGCGTAATCTGATCATCGTTAATACTTAGAGTAATTATGGATAGTAAAATAAAACAAAGGCTTATTAAACTTACTTCCGTTTTTAATATTTAAAATGGTAGTAAGTTTGAGTGCTAATACAAAATATTTTATACTATCCTTTTTTATTATGATATAATCATAATATAGTAATAATAGTAATCATTCCTAATAACAATAGTTAGCGAGGTGAAAAAGTGAAGACTTTGGTGTTAACATGTTTTGGTTATCTATTCTTAGGATTAGGGATAATAGGTATCTTTTTACCGGTATGGCCAACTACGCCTTTTGTGCTAGTTTCTGTGGCTTGTTTTTCATCATCACCAAACATCAAAGTTAAGATCATGAAAATTCCCTTCTTTCGTGAACATTTAGAAAACTATCACCAACGAAAAGGATTATCGAAAAAAACCTTTATAACTAGCATGATTTGGTTGTGGGGCATGATTTTCTTATCGATAGGCGTGATAAGGTCACTAAATATTACCTTATTGCTTTTCTTTATCGCATCCGCTGTTACTTGGCATCTTTATGCAATCAGTAAACCACGTCATAAGGAGAAAAAATGAAACGTGTCTTTGGATTGGTTGAGGCAATATTTAATATCTTATATCTAGGTGGTGCTACGACCATTGCTTATTATATTTTTCTTTTGTCCAATAATCGCGTTAGTCAACTATTAGTGGTCATGATGGCCATGATATTAGTTATTGGTGATAGCTTTCATTTAGTACCACGAATCATTGTTATCTTGACAAAAGAAGAAGAACGATGGCGAAAAGCGCTGGGTATTGGAAAACTTATCACTTCAATCACCATGACTATTTTTTATCTTATTCTTACTTATATAGGTATTCTCTTGTTTGAACCTGAGAACCCTTTTTTATGGTTGTTTGTAAGTTATCTTTTAGTTATCATGCGTATTATTTTGTGTTTAATGCCACAGAACAAATGGATCGAACGTTATCCACCGCTTAGTTGGTCAATCGCGCGTAATATTCCCTTTTTCATTCAAGGAATGATCGTATCATTATTATTCTTTAGCTATCGTGATTCAATAAGTCAATTGCGTTTATTGTGGTTAGCTATTACTCTAAGTTTTATTTTTTACTTACCGGTTGTTTTATGGGCAAATAAAAATCCTAAGGTTGGCATGTTAATGTTGCCGAAAACTTGTATCTACGTATGGATTCTAACAATGTTTTTAACTATTTAGAATGCAAATATCGATTTGATATTTACATAAACGAAAGGAGCACATAATGAAAGACAAGCTTAAGCTTACAAATGAAGTTGGAGCCCCCATAGCTGATAATGAAAACTCTATAACGGCTGGTCCTCGCGGTCCAGTTGTTATGCAAGATGTATGGCTAATGGAAAAAATGGCTCACTTTAATCGCGAGGTTATTCCAGAGCGTCGGATGCATGCCAAAGGCTGGGGTGCTTATGGCAAGTTAAAAGTTACACATGATATTTCTAAGTATACAAAGGCAAAAGTATTACAACCAAATACTGAAACAGAATTATTCATTCGCTTTTCAACCGTTGCGGGAGAAAGAGGAGCTGCTGACTGTGAACGCGATATTAGAGGGGTAGCGGTTAAGTTTTACACTGAAGAAGGAAATTGGGACTTAGTTGGCAATAATACGCCGACCTTCTTTATTCGTGATGTTCACAACTTCTCTGACTTAAATAGAGCCGTTAAACGTGATCCACGTACTGGAAGACGTTCAGCCCAAAACAATTGGGACTTTTGGACCTTACTACCAGAGTGTTTTCATCAGATTACCGTTGTCATGAGTGATCGTGGTATTCCAGCGTCATTTAGACATATGCACTTCTTTGGTGAACATACCTTTTCCTTTTACAATACTCAAAACGAAAGATTTTGGTGCAAGTTCCATTTTAAGACACAACAAGGCATTAAAAACCTAACTAATGAAGAAGCAGCGAAGATCAATGGCATGGATCGTGAATACCATGGTAAAGATTTGTTTGAAGCCATTGAAAAAGGCGATTTCCCCAAATGGAAGATGTATGTACAAATCATGACGGAACAACAAGCCAAGAATCACTATGAAAATCCGTTTGATATTACCAAGATTTGGCGTCATGCGGAATTCCCATTGATCGAAGTTGGGATTTTAGAGCTTAATCGTAATCCTGAGAATTATTTTGCAGAAGTTGAACAAGCAGCCTTTACACCTGCTCATGTCGTTCCGGGTATTGGTTTTAGCCCTGATCGTTTCTTACAGGGAAGACTCTTCTCATATGGTGATGCTCATCGGTATCGCTTAGGCATTAATTATAATCAGATTCCTGTCAACAAAGCTAAAGTACAAGTCAATGATTATCATCGTGATGGTGCGATGCGTGTGGATGGTAATTTTGGTAGAGCTCTAGCCTACACACCTAATAGTTATGGTATTTGGGCAGCACAACCAGAAGTAATGGAACCACCACTTGACCTTGAAGGAGCAATGTATCAATATGATCCTAAAGATGATCCAACTGATGATTGCTTTAAAGCCGGTGGAGATCTGTGGCGGGTACTTACCGAAGATAAAAAACAGTTATTAATTGAAAATACAGCTGCGGATATGATGAGCGTAACGAAGAACATCAAATATCGTCATGCAGTACATTGTTATCTTGCAGATCCAGAATATGGTGAAAGATTCACAAAAGCAGCTGAACTTGATATGGCAAAAGTATTAACATTAGCTAAACTAGATAATAACGGACTTATCAAAGCAACACTAGAGGAAATAATGTAAGGAAGAATCTTAAATTGAAAAAGCATCGAATGACACGACAAAAACTACTTGTTTTAGATATGATCAATAAGAGTGATAAGCATCCAAGCGCTGAGCAAGTCTATCTTGAAGTACGAAAACATGACAACAAGATTAGTCGCTCAACCGTCTATCGTAATCTTAGTGTATTAGTGACACAAGATGTGATCACCAAAGTTAAGTTGGCAAAAGTTGATCACTTTGAACCAAAACAAGTTAACCACCATCATTTAGTATGCCTTAACTGTGGCGTTATCACTGATATGAATATTACATACGATCATAACATTGATAAAGAAGTGGCTACTAAATCAGGATACGACGTCAAAAAACATCGTATCGTATTTGAGGGTTTATGTAGTAAATGCCAAAAACAGTAAAGACTATCATAAAACACACCACTTTGCCGTGGTGTGTTTTAAAGTTGATCAGTATCAATCACTGAGTGATTAGCGGCTTTCATGATGCGATTCATGATAGCTTTGCCTAAGCCTGTTTCTGGTATAGCTATGATATAGGCTTTTTTTATTTCAAGTTGATCCAATTGACGAAATGCAGAAAAAAGATTAAAAGCGATCTTGTTTAAGTCATCAAGCGGTCCTAAATCAAATAAGATGCCATCATTTAGCAATGTAATAATATCGCTTGGTCCAAGGATGGCAATACTTAGATCTTGTTTTAACTGTTTTTGTAAGTATGTTTTGATCTTTGTTGGATGTCCTTTAACAACATGTAATATTGCCACGGGAGCATAATGTCGATATTTCATACCAGGAGCTTTAGGAATATCATTAATCAAAGTTTCCGATTGATCTAACACCAGCTGTTGGAGGGTTTGTTCAAGCATTACCTGGGTAATACTGCCAGGTCTAAGTATGATTGGGACCTCAGTTGTCATATCTATTACTGTCGATTCAAGACCAATCGTGGCATCACCACCATTAATGATAAAGTCCACTATGCCATCAAAATCATTTAATACATGTTCAAAGGTTGTCGAAGACGGCTTGCCTGATAAATTAGCTGAGGGAGCAGCGATAGGAAGACCTGTGGCTTCAAGTAGGGTTCTGGCAATAGGATGAGAAGGAATGCGAATTGCGACAGTTGAAAGCCCACCTGTGATGCTTGTTGAAATCGTATCTTTTTTACGTAAAATTAAAGTCATTGGTCCCGGCCAAAAGGCTTTAGCTAAGGTATATACAGCACTATGATCAATGTAGGCATACTTTTCAATTTGATCAAAATGCGCAACATGAACAATCAAGGGATTGTCCTTGGGTCTTCCCTTAGCCGTATAAATTGATTCTGCAGCTGTGTCAAGTGTAGCGTAGCCACCAATACCATAGACGGTCTCCGTTGGGAAAACGACTAAAGAGCCACTTATAAGGGCTTGTTTTAACATTTGTTGGGTGTTTAGATCTTGTAGATCAATAGGATTTAATATTTTAGTTTTCATAGACATTATGTATCATACATTATTATTGATAACTTCTCCATCAAATTGTATTTACCAATACTGAAAAATGCTCTGATCACATCATTGAAGATTTATATTTATGATATAATGCTTGCAGCTATGGAGGTCTATTATGCGCATCCCAAAAACTATGAGTACGCAACACCCCGATAACGTCAATGTCCCTTTTTTCTCAACCAGTCCTGAACTAGGTGGTGAAGATGAAATTCAAGAAGCTTTTTATGCCTATTCACATTTACACTGCGTAGAGCAGATGTGGGATGCTGAAGGTAAAGAAGTTGATAATTATGTTGTTAGAAAACTATTAACGAAATATGAATCTTTCTTTAGGAAGAAAACACTAGGAACAGATGTTTTCTTAACACTTAGAGTTCCTAACCCTAATGTAGAGAAAACCGAAGCTAAAGTCTTACTTGAAACACTTGAAGGTATTCCAAGGTCTTTCGATGCGGCAAAGCTCTTTTATAATAAAGACCAAGCTCCTATTTTTGAAGTGATCTTACCAATGTGTGAATCAGCTCAAGCATTAAAACATATCTATGACTATTACAAAGATTTCGTTGTGGGTAAGCAATATGAACAATTCTCTGATTCAACGCTTAAGATCGCAGATTGGATAGGAGAATTTAAACCAGCAAAGATCAATGTGATTCCCCTATTTGAAGATAAAGATAATATGCTTAACGCGGCTGATATCCTTAAAGACTATTTTACGATTCAGAAAAAAGAAAATATTACGTATCAACGGGTCTTTCTCGCCAGAAGTGATCCAGCGATGAACTATGGTTTAATAGCGGCTGTTTTACTTAACAAGATAGCTTTAAGTCGTTTAGATAAAGTACAAAAAAGCTTAAACATTCCCCTATACCCAATCATTGGGGTTGGGTCAGCTCCGTTTAGAGGAAATCTTCGACCAGATACAGTAACGCGGGTAGCAGCTGAATATCCCAGCGTTTATACTTTTACCATTCAATCAGCGTTTAAGTATGACTATGAACCTGATCTAGTTCGCAGTGCCATAGACGAGCTAGAAGCGCGTCTTGTTCTACCAGCACAGGAAATAGATGAAGCATATGCGCTTGATTTGATAGAACGCTATGGTAAAGCATACTCGACCAGTGCTTTAGATAATGCGGCGATAATAAACAGAATGGCTAAATCAATACCAAGTCGTCGTAAACGTAAACTTCATACCGGTTTATTTGGTTATGCAAGGAGCATGGATGGGGTATCATTACCACGAGTCATCACCTTTACAGCTGCACTATATTCGCTAGGTTGTCCGCCAGAATTATTTGGACTTGAAGCTTTAACAAGTGAAGATTTAGCATTTATCAAAAAGAACTATATAAACTTTGAAGCTGATTTATTGGACGCTTTAAAGTTTTATAATCCTAAATCACCATGCGTATCAAGTGCTTTAGCTAAAGCTATAGATAATATCTTTCCAAATTACGAAAGTGATCATGCTCACCAGAAAATAACCTCTTTCATAATAGATGCCGTGACTTCAGGTCATAATGGGGAACTAACAGATTTAGTATTACAAGCAGCACAAAGAAGGCATTTTATTGGCTAAGAATTAGATTGCAAACGACTGATTAGTATCTATGTTTTTACGTAACTAACGATTAGCTCACACTAATCGTTTTAATTATGATTTATTACCTGTTTAGCATTGATGATACTACCATTTATATCTAGTATTGAACATCTATGCTTTTTTGTTTGGAATTGATGATTATCGAAATAAGGATAAAATCAGACTAATAAATACGACTAACATATATAAATAACAATAAAATGTATAAGAATAAAAAAAATTATTTGAAATAATCAATATTGTGATAAAATATCAATTAGATAAGTTTCTTAACAAAAAAAGACTTGCAATGCAAGTCTATAATTCCACACAGTGGAGGTCCCGAAGGACGATTAGAATAAATTTTTATTTGAACTTGTAGTGTAGATTTATATGGTAGTACATATAATCTACCTTCATTCTAATCATGGTTTTTGTTTTTGTCAATAAATGAGAGGTAAATTTATGGAAAGAAAAAAACAAGATTACTATTTAGGATTAGACATTGGTACAGATTCCGTGGGATTTGCGGTCACTGATGAAGAGTATCGTGTTTTAAAATTCAATGGAAAGTCAATTTGGGGTGTACGACTTTTTGAAGCTGGAAAGACTGCGGCTGAAACAAGAGTGTTTAGAGCTAATAGAAGACGATTACAAAGACGAGTTCAAAGAATGGGGTTATTACAAGATTTATTTAGTGAAGAAGTAAATAAAGTTGATCCTAGTTTTTTTATTAGAATGAAAGATAGTATGTTATTAGCTGATGATAAAAAAGAGAAACAATTAAATTCTTTGTTTAATGATGGTACTTTTAATGACAAATCATATTACAATAAATATCCGACTATATATCACTTAAGACAAGATTTAATGTTTAATGAAAAGAAGTTTGATATTAGATTAATATATTTAGCATTGCATCACATTATTAAATATAGAGGACATTTCCTTTTTCCAGGAGATGTATCTTCTGTTACTGATTTTTCAAATGCTTATGAAGTTTTCCGTAACTGTATAAAAGATGAGTTTGAATTGGATATTCATTGTAGATCACTAACAGATTTAGAATCTATTTTAAAAAGTAAAAGAATGACCAAGATAGATAAAACAAATAAGATCATGGAACTTTTTGATCTTGATAATAAAGATAAAGGTTTAAAGACAATCATAAGCTTGATGTGTGGTAGGAAAGTAAAGATATCAGATATCTTTAGTGATGATAGTTATGAAGAAATTAAACCGTTTGCCTTCTCAGATGATAATTTTGAAGAAAGATATGATGAAATTGAATCAGTATTACTTGATAAAATGATAGTTGTTAACGCAATTAAATCTATATATGATTGGAGTTTGTTATCAGAAATATTAAGTGGGGGAGAGTATAATGGAGAATCATACATTTCTGTTGCCAAAGTGAACTTATATGAGAAACACAAAGACGATCTAAAAAGATTAAAGAGGTTAATTAAAATTAATGGTAAAGATAGTTATGCTCAAATATTCAAAGATGTTGAAGTAGATAACTATTGCGCCTATGTAGGCTTTACAAAAAAAGGTAAAAATAAACTTACTGTAAAAAAATGCTCTAAGGACGAGTTTTATAAACGGATAAAAAAGGAACTAGAAAAAATTAAAACAACTTCATATGAAGCTGAAATAAAAGATGTTATATCCGAAATAGAACAAGATAACTTTCTTCCACTTCAGGTTAGCAAAGACAACAGTATTGTTCCTCATCAAGTAAATCAAATCGAACTTAGAAAGATATTGGAAAACGCTGAAAAGCACTATCATTTGTTTAAGCAAACTGATGAACAAGGTATAAGCGTAAAAGAAAAGATATTAAAAATTTTTGAATTCAGAGTTCCGTATTATATCGGGCCACTTAATACCAACAACAGCAAAAACAGTTGGATGATAAGAAATGAATCAGGCAAAATTTATCCTTGGAATATAGACAAGAAAATTGATATAGATTCTACAGCTGAGAAGTTTATAAGAAGAATGACAAACAAATGCACATACCTTGCAACTATGGATGTGATACCTAAGAACTCAATATTATATCAGGAATTTGAAACTTTGAATGAATTAAACAATCTCAAAATAAAAGGTGAAAAGATAAGTAATGAATTGAAAAATGCGATTATCAGAGACCTGTTTAAAAATTATAAAAATATCAGCGTTAGTAGATTGGTTAATTATCTCAGCAATAATTTTGCTATGGATGTCAGCTCAAAAGATGTTAGTGGGATTGATGGTAAATTCAACAGTTCATTATCAACACTGATCGATTTCAAGAAGATTTTTACAGATGATATTGAAAAACATTCCATAAAATTGATAATTGATAATATAACACTTTGGATAACATTATATAGTGATGATCGCAGAATGTTACAAAGAGTGATTAGAAAAAATTATGATCAAAAGATAATATCAGAAGAGCAATTAAAACAGATCCTAAACTTAAAATATACTGGGTGGGGAAGATTATCGAAAGAGTTTCTAAATGAACTACAAGGCTTCAATAACGAAACGGGTGAAGTTTATACCATAATAAACGCATTAAGAAATACTACAGATAATCTAATGCAATTATTAAGCTATAAGTATACTTTTGCGGAACAAGTAAATAATTTCAATAAAGCTCAAACAACAACTTTAGAAAATAAAAAAGATTATCAAAAACTAGTAACAGACGCTAATATTTCGCCAAGCTTAAAACGAACTATCTGGCAAACAATTCTTATAGCAAATGAGATAATTAAAATACGTCAAAAAGAACCAAACAAAATTTTTATTGAAATGGCGCGAGCCGAAGCTAAAAAAGAAAGAACGACTTCTAGAAAGCGCAAATTATTGGACTTATATAACAAGTGTAAGGACGAAGAACGAGACTGGAAAGCTGAACTTGAAAATAGACCAGAAAGTGATTATAGAAGCATTAAATTGTTCTTGTATTACACACAAATGGGTAGATGCATGTATAGTGGCAAACAAATTGATTTAGGTGAACTAGCTAATACAGACATTTACGATAGAGACCATATATATCCACAATCTAAGACAAAAGATGACAGTATTAATAATTTAGTGTTAGTAGATAAGCGTATAAACGCTATGAAAAGTGATGGTCTTATATCTACAGATATTCAACAAAAGATGTCAAGTTTTTGGAGATTTCTCAGAGATCAAGAGTTCATTGATAAAGAGAAGTATAATAGATTAATGCGCAGAACCCCATTAACTGATGAGGAGTTAGCAAACTTCATCAATAGACAATTGGTTGAAACTCGCCAGTCTACCAAGTTTGTTGCTGAAGCTTTAAAAACTATTTATCCGAATACCGAAATAGTATACGTAAAATCTAAATTAGCAGCAGAGTTTAGAGATGAGAATCTAAACATGGTAAAAGTAAGAAGTATAAATGATCTACATCATGCAAAAGATGCATATTTAAATATTGTTGTAGGTAATGTTTATCATGAGAAATTTACTAGTAATCCACTAAATTGGTTGAAACGCAATAAAGATAAAACTTATAGTCTTAACCGCGTATTTGACTTTGATTTAATAAAAAACGAAAAAGTTGTGTGGAAAAGAGGAAAAGATGGTTCTATAGCTACTGTTAAGAAATTTATGAATAAGAATGACATTCTTTATACTAGATATTCAACAATTAATAAAGATGCTTTATTCAATCAACAAATCGTATCAAAGGATGATAATCCGAGTATTCCAATAAAGAAGGGTCTTGATCCACTTAAGTATGGTGGGTACAAGAGTATAACTCCAGCTTATTTTTCTTTGGTTGAATCAATTGATAAAAAAGGTAATAAACAGCGATCAATTGAAGCAGTACCACTATATCTATTAAAAGAAATAGAAAAAGATAAGCAAGTCTTTATAAACTATTGTATTGAGCAGTATAAACTCAACAATCCCAAGATTATTATCGATAAAATAAAAAAGAATACATTATTCGAAATTGATGGGTTTCCTATGCATTTAAAAGGTACAACCGGAAATCAGTTATTAATGCAGAACGCAGTACAATTAATTGTTAATAAAGATACAAATGATTATATAAAGAAAATAGAAAAGTATTTGGATCGCCATAATGCAAGAAGAGACAAGAAAAGTATAGAAATCATTTCAGAATTTGACGGAATTAGCAAAGAGAAAAATGAAGTTCTTTATAAAGAGTTCCTATTAAAATTAAAAGAGACAATATATAAGAGAAGAACAAACAATCAATGCGAAAACTTAATAAATAAAGAAGAAAAATTTAAATATCTATCTGTTGAGGAACAGTGTTTGGTATTAAATGAGATTATACACATTTTTCAATGTAATGTAGTATTATCAAATTTAACGATGATAAATTTAAGTAAATCTGCGGGGGTGTTACTTAATAATAAGTTTATTTCAAATAGTAAAGCTGTCTTTATGATTGATCAATCAATCTCTGGTTTATTTCAAAAAAAGACTAACCTTTTGATTTCATGAGCTGGCGAATTGTTGTTGTTTCCAACAACGCAAAACTTGATTTTAAAATGGAATATCTTGTTATTAGACAAGAAGAAATAACTCAAATTCATATTAGTGAAATATCTATTCTATTAATAGAATCAACAGCCGTATCAATGACTAGTTATTTATTATGTGAATTAGTAAAGAATAAGGTAAAAGTCATATTTTGTGACGAGAAAAGGAATCCTATCTCCGAGCTTTCTACTCAATATGGTTGTCATGACACAACAGCAAAATTGCGAAAGCAAATTAGTTGGAACGAAAATATTAAATCATTAGTATGGACAGAAATAGTGGCAGAGAAGATAAGAAAACAGAAAGAGTTACTTGATTTATTAGGTAAAGAAGAAGCAAACTTATTGAACAAATACATCGAAGAAATAGAGATAAATGATTTATCTAATAGAGAAGGACACGCAGCAAAAGTATATTTTAATTCTCTGTTTGGAATGGAGTTTACTCGTACGGCAGACATTCCAATTAACGCAGCTCTTAATTATGGTTATAGTATTTTATTATCTTGTATTAACAGGGAAATAGTTATAAATGGTTATTTAACACAATTAGGTATTTATCATGATAATGTATTCAATCAATATAATCTTGGTTCTGATTTGATGGAACCGTTTAGACCACTTGTAGATAAATGTGTTTATAATTTAAACCCAGATAAACTTGAACAAAATGAAAAAATGGCGATTGTCAATATTTTGAATGAAAATGTAAATATCGAAGGGAAAAGACAATTTGTATCTAATGCGATTAAACTGTATTGCAAAAGTGTTTTCGATGCGATTGATGAAAAAGACATATCATTAATAAGGTTTTATCAGAATGAGCTATAGATATATGAGAGTTATTGTAATGTTTGATCTGCCTATTAAAACATCATCTGAAATAAGGGAGTATACTAAATTCCGTAAATATCTTATGAAAAACGGGTTTATGATGATGCAAAAATCAGTTTATTGTAAATTGGCTTTAAATATGTCGGTTGTTGAATCGATAGTTAATACAGTAAGAGCAAACAAACCACCGGTTGGACTTGTGCAAATATTTACTTTAACAGAAAAACAATTTTCGCGAATAGAATTTCTTGTTGGTGAAATAAGCTCTAGTGTCTTAAACACAGATAGTAGGTTAGTTATATTATGAAGTTGATAAATAAAGACAACTTGTGTGAGATTAATTTTCTAGAGAATGAAGTCAATATACTTGTTATAGAAAATAACTATATTTTCACCAAGTATATTATGGATTTTTACAAGCAGTACAACGGATTAGATGGAAGTTGGATACTATCTGAACTAGATGTTGAATATAAGCTTGATAAACATATGCAACTGATAATTGATCCTATATCATTTGATATAAATTCACGTATTTTGATTAATAAACTATATTCTGATATTGAGAAATATATATTGTCATCTGAATATATTCTTGGAATGAATAATTTAAATTCGCTGATAAATGATTTTATTACGAAATTATTAGAGGAATTTGACTATGATTTTTTATATGAAGAAGAACTTGATATAAAAAATCTTTTTAAATTTGTAAATCTAAAATTCAATGATATTTCTTCAACACTAATCGAAAAAATATCAAACTATATGAGTATTTGCTCATCGTTGCTTAAAAGTAAAGTATTTGTATTTATAAACATTAAACCGTATTTAAGTGAAAAAGAGCTGAAGGATTTGTACAAACTTGCTCGATATCTTAAAATTCAATTAGTAATGATAGAACCTGCTGTTAGAGAAAAACTGGAAGGAGAGAAATATTTAATTATTGACAAAGATTCTTGTGTAATTACATAATGTTCATAAGATAACATCAATTATATTGTAGTGTTATAATTGATGTAATTAATCCATAGATCTATGCTATCTTGCTATATTTGGGGTTTGAGAGTAGTGTAGATTCTTATGGTAGTAAAACAGGTAATGTTGATGATTTAATACCTAAGTGGGTTTGAGAGTAGTGTAGATTCTTATGGTAGTAAAACCTACTGAGCAAGCACCGCAACTGTCTAACGTTTGAGAGTAGTGTAGATTCTTATGGTAGTAAAACTTTACTCCTAACTTTCCCAACACATACCCCGTTTGAGAGTAGTGTAGATTCTTATGGTAGTAAAACTCTTAATTAATTTATCATTATGTTACAACTGTTTGAGAGTAGTGTAGATTCTTATGGTAGTAAAACTCTAATTGTCAAAGAACTAACTAACTATCTGTTTGAGAGTAGTGTAGATTCTTATGGTAGTAAAACTAATGTTTTAAGTAAAGAAAAAGGATTGAAGTTTGAGAGTAGTGTAGATTCTTATGGTAGTAAAACTGGTAAGGTTGTAAATGGAATTGTTGAAAGGTTTGAGAGTAGTGTAGATTCTTATGGTAGTAAAACTTGTATAACATTAGTTATAGCGTCCAATATGTTTGAGAGTAGTGTAGATTCTTATGGTAGTAAAACAAAGATACACCCAACACAAAAGCCGATACCGTTTGAGAGTAGTGTAGATTCTTATGGTAGTAAAACTTTTTCGAACCTATCTATAAACTTTGGATGGTTTGAGAGTAGTGTAGATTCTTATGGTAGTAAAACACCAGTTTTTAACTCCCAACTATAAGCAGCTGTTTGAGAGTAGTGTAGATTCTTATGGTAGTAAAACGTTGATGTCATTCTTTGTTAAAGCTGCGACGTTTGAGAGTAGTGTAGATTCTTATGGTAGTAAAACACAAATGCGATGAGTAACGCTGGAACTACTGTTTGAGAGTAGTGTAGATTCTTATGGTAGTAAAACCCTGTTGCCAGTGTTCCTGTTGCCAGTGTGTTTGAGAGCAGTGTAGATTCTTATGGTAGTAAAACTGTAGTAATAAGGTAGTATATCTATATTACGTTTGAGAGTAGTGTAGATTCTTATGGTAGTAAAACTGTTAGGCAAAAAGTTTAACCAAACAATAGGTTTGAGAGTAGTGTAGATTCTTATGGTAGTAAAACGGCTGGATGTAAATTAAAGAGACACAGTCCGTTTGAGAGTAGTGTAGATTCTTATGGTAGTAAAACATACCAATTAGTAGTTGAGTTATAAGTATTGTTTGAGAGTAGTGTAGATTCTTATGGTAGTAAAACTGTAAATCGCTTAGGTAAACTTAAGATGTAGTTTGAGAGTAGTGTAGATTCTTATGGTAGTAAAACTAAATGGTTGGAAAAAGAGAGACTACATTAGTTTGAGAGTAGTGTAGATTCTTATGGTAGTAAAACTTATGGCATTGTCAATAGGAGTGACCATCGGTTTGAGAGTAGTGTGGAATGATATTAGTAAGAACAAAATCACAACACTTCATTAAACTTATAATGGATTTATTAGGTTTAATTTTCTTTTAACTATTCTATCTTGTTTACAGCATTCATATATTGAAAACTATATAGATGAGTTATTTGATTTGATTGTGAATGAATATGTGAATTAATAATTCAGTAAAATAATTAAACTGATTTTTTATAATTAAAGTATGCTATGTAATATTATTAGCAAACTATAATAAAATGAACATATGCTTAGTATAAAAAATGGAAAATAATGATTAGAAGATTATCCAATGTTAATAAACAAAAGGATCCATAAGTTTGCTCTATTATGGATAAAGAATTTTGAAGATGAAACATTAACCGGAAAAAATTGTGCAGGTGGATGCTTGTTTTGTTTGCTAATGCATATCTTTTGGTTTTGCTATAGCGAAAAATAATATATTTAATGTAAAATATGGAATAAAAATTTCTAATGATTTTTAGCCTAAAAGGTAATTTCTAAAGTTAATGATATTGATTTATTTGAGTGTGTTATATTTCTAAATGAATCTAAGTTATAATAAAAACGACGAAATGAAGGACGAAATAATGGTTGATTTTACTAACTTGATACTATGTGATGAAAAAACAACTATAGCTTATGTTTATGTTAGTGCTAGTTTGACTAAGGGTTGTTTTTTGATCTCTGGACAAGATATCGGTGAAGACCTTGAGAAATATTTTGGAAAAGATGAGCATGAATATTTCTACGCTTTTGATAAAGAAAATACTAAGCGGCTTTCTAGTTTATTAAGAAAAGAAAACGCTGATATCAAGAAAGTCTTGCTTAATAAGTTTGCTGGTCTTGATGGTTGTGCAGCGCTAAGAACTTTTTGTGAAAAAAACAATATTGAATATGACTTAAGTACATACTAGAAGAATAGGCGTGAATAAAGTATATGTGGATTGATCATTCTTTATGGTAAGTAGTGGGGAAAGTTGTTTGTAGTTGCTAAGATTGATATTATCCGTACTAACCTTAATATGAGAGCTTTAGAAAGTGAGTTATTCATATATTTAAATGTGGTTAGAGTATTAGCCAAACAACCTTCCCTCACATATATATACCGCTTAAACAAGAAATATCTCAAAAGTTATAAATAATTACATTTGTGTAAAGAATAGTGTTTTTCAAAAATAACTACACAGTTGAATATTGGCTGAATCAAGATATTTGTCATGTAATCATGAATAAAGTATAATCTTGGTATTAAGGATGGTATATATGTATCAAGCGGTAATATTTGATTTAGATGGTACACTATTAGACACAATTGCTGATCTTGCTAAAGCTGGAAACTATGCACTAGTGGAGATGGGGTTACCAATTCATGATATTGAAAAGTATAAAATGATGGTTGGTTATGGTAAACAAAAGATGATCGATAATCTATTACCTGACTGTTGTAAGTCAGGTGCTAGGGTAGCGGATAAGCTTTTTGATAGTTATTATCATCACCACATGTTAGATAACACCAAGGAATACTTGGGTATTAGTGATGTCTTGAATAAACTTAAAGCTAAAAAGATTAAACTAGGGGTATTAACTAATAAACCTCATAATTTTGCGATTAAGATCGTTGAACACTTTTTCCCAGGTCTTTTTGATATAGTTTTGGGAATGGATAAGGATTCAATAGTAAAACCAGATCCTAATATCTTATTGAACATGATTGATGATTTTAAACTTAACAATTCAGAAGTATTATATGTTGGTGATTCGGATGTGGATATTCTGACAGGTAAAAACGCTGCTGTTGATACCCTAAGTGTTGCTTGGGGATTTAGAGATAAAAAGCAACTTAAAGCAATGAATCCTACTTATTTGATTGATGAAGTAAAACAGCTAACTGATATTATCTTTGGTAGGTAATAATATGCTCTTTGATACGATATGTGCTATTAGTACACCTTTACAAGAAGGGGCGATTGGGATAATCAGGGTTTCTGGTAATGATGCCATCGCAATAGTAAACAAGATCTTTAGTAAGGATATTAATCTTTTTAGTGATCATTCCATTAACTATGGTTATATAAAGCATGATAATGAACTTATTGATGAGGTTTTGCTCAGTGTTTTTAAAGCACCTAAAACGTATACCGGAGAAGATATCATCGAGATCAATTGTCATGGTAGTGTATATATCATCAGAAAGATCTTAGCGCTTTGTCTTGCCAGTGGGGCTAGACAAGCACTTCCTGGTGAGTTTACCCAAAGGGCTTTTCTTAATGGCAGAATCGATCTTGCGCAAGCTGAGGCCGTTAATGATATAGTTAGGGCTAATTCATCAGTTCAAGCAAAACAAGCATTAAAGGGCATTAGAGGCAGCGTAGCACGCTTACTTGAACCATTAATTGCGGAAATGTTAGAGGTTATTGCTAATATTGAGGTTAATATTGATTATCCTGAATATGAAGATATCAAACAAATGACAGATGAGATGGTTTTACCCTTCTTACTTAAGTGGGAAAAAGCACTAGATCAAATTATCATGCAAGCTGAAAATGGCCGTATCATTAATACGGGCATTAAAACTGCGATCATTGGTAAACCTAATGTTGGTAAATCTAGTTTATTAAATGCATTGCTTGAAGAAGATAAAGCAATCGTAACAGCGATCGCTGGTACTACCAGAGATCTTGTAGAAGGTAAGATTCAACTTAGTAATATAACGCTTGATCTTATCGATACTGCTGGCCTTAGAGAAACTAAAGATATCATAGAACAGATTGGTATTGATAAAACTAAAAAAGCGATTGATGAAGCACAACTGGTGATCATAGTACTTGACGCTACTGCTACTATAAGTAGTGAAGAAGAAGAATTGATCGCAATGACAAAAGATAAAAAACAATTGATCGTATATAATAAATCAGATTTAACAGATGAAAAATACGAACTATCAATAAGTGCTTTAAACAATGATATTAATCCTTTGATAAAAGCAATAGAAAAAATGTTTGAAAAACAAATGCTTTTGATCAATGAAGATATCTTGAATAACGAAAGACAGATCGCTTTAGCCGTTAGTGCTAAAGAAGCGATCATACAAGCGTTATCATCATTAAAAGCAGCGATGGAACTTGATATTGTACTCATTGATATTGAGAATGCATACCGTGCTTTAAAATCAATATTAGGAGAAGTAAGTCAAGATGATTTATTAGATACACTCTTTAGTAACTTCTGTTTGGGGAAATAAAATGAATGAACTAGGTTGGATTGATTCACACGCTCACTTATGTGAAGATAACTTTAAAGAAGATATAGATATGGTGATCACTAATGCGCTTAACGCTAATGTTAAGCGTATTATGGTGATTGTATGTGGTCTAGATCAAGTAAATTATGGTTTAAAACTAAAGAAACAGTATGACATGGTTGATTTAGCTTTAGGAATACATCCTGAAGATGCTGATGAGGCAGATGAGCAAATGCTAGAAAAGCTTGATACATTATTAGCGACTAAAGCTTTTGTGGCAGTGGGTGAGATTGGACTTGATTATTATTGGCGTAAAGATAATAAAGTAAAACAACAAGCTCTATTTGATGCGCAACTTAAACTTGCCAACAAACATCATTTACCAGTACTTGTTCATAGCCGTGAAGCAACCAATGACACCTATACGACACTTAAAGCAGCTAACGTCATTAAAAAAGGAGTCATGCATTGTTATAGTGGTAGTGTTGAGATGGCAAAAGAGTATGTTAAGTTAGGTTACTTAATATCACTGGCAGGACCTGTTACCTTTAAAAATGCGGTATTACCAGTTGCTGTTGCTAAACAGCTTGATATCAAGGATTTACTAATTGAAACTGATGCTCCTTTTATGGCACCAGTTCCAAAGCGTGGTAAGCGCAATGAACCAGCCTATGTCCGCTTTGTTGGAGAGTATATTAGTGCTTTAAAAGGGATTGATGAAGCTGAATTTATTAAGCAATTACATATAAACTACCAAAGCCTGATTGGTTAAATGTTTGACAAGCATAAAACTCATGTGCTAAAATGCCCAAGTCTTGAAGAAAGGAGACAATTATGCAAAAAATGAGGCTGAAATTGATAGTAATACTATTAATATTAAGCTTGATTGGATGTACTAATCGGAAGGAAAATGATAAAGTCATTTTTCAAACACTTTCAAATCAGATATTAACCAGCGGTTCTTTGCTTAGCACAGTTGAACCATTCAGCTTTGAGATCGTTGTTGAAGAAACGGTCTTAGCCAAGCAAAAAACAATATATCGCGATCCAAAGGACACATCTAGCGGATTGTATTGGGTAGCTAATAAAACAAGTAACGGCTCTCCTAAAAAGGAATTGAACTATTATCGCTTAACCTATGATATGTTTGGTAATCTATTATCTAAGACGTTAATACCTGAATCTACCGAAATCGTCGAAGCTCAACCAACAGTTTATGAATATTATGGTGAACCTGAGCTTGGCGCTGTATTTTTCCCAACCAATATTTGGCGTTATGGCTCTGATTGTGGCGGTTGTTACCCTGATGGTAATGGCAATGCTAACACATCAAGCGGTATTAGTTTTAATACCACCAGCGTTAGACAAGCAGACGGCACATGGAAAGAAGGCATTACTTACGAAGGTTATTATATGGTCGCAAGTACAACTAAACTTCCCATCTGTAGTATTATTGAAATAAGCAATCATACCTTTAGTGGCATGGGGCTTGAACCAGGGGTACCATTTAAAGCGATCATTGCTGATCGTGGTGTTCCACAAAATACGTTAGATCTATTTGTCGGTTCGGAAAAAAGACTGAATGTCGTTCGTATGATCGGGAAACAAAATCCCAAAGTTACGATTATCGGCTTTGGCACAAAAACGACCAATTCCAATGGTCAAAGGATCTGTAAGATCAACTAGTACATCAATTGAGAAACTATCGGTATGCCGATAGTTTTTTCTTTTATAAGTATGTTAAAATTGGGTTATGGAAATTAAAGAGACTATCGTAGTCGAAGGTAAAAACGATGTGGTAAGACTTAGTAGTTTCATTAAAGCTAATTACATTATCACTAATGGTACTCATATCAGTAAGAAAACCCTTGCTTTGATTAAAGCGGCACAAGCACAAACCGGGGTGATTATCTTTACTGATCCTGATTATCCAGGTAGTTATATAAGATTAAAGATCAATGAAGCAGTACCTAATTGTAAGAATGCCTTCATTAATGCTAAAAAAGCCCGAAAACAAGCATTTGTTGGCGTAGAGCACGCAAGTAAGGCAGATATATTAAATGCCCTTGAAAATCTCGTAAGTTATCAAACCAAAGAAGATACTATTAATTATCAACAACTTCGTACATTAAACTTGATTGGTAGCACTGAGAGTACTAAAATAAGAGAGCGCTTAAGTGAAACTTTGAATATCGGTTATTGTAATGGTAAGACATTTTTAAAGCGTCTTAACATGTTGGATATTGATTACAAGACATTAATGATGATCATACAAGGAGCAGACAATGAATGAAGATATCGCAACGATTGCTAAAACAACAGCGATCTTAAAGCAATATGACCTTTATCCAAATAAGGGTTTCGGTCAGAATTTTATCATTGAACCAAAGATTGTAACAAAAATCGCGCAAGCTAGTTATATCGATGAGCATACTGCGGTAATTGAGATAGGTCCTGGTATTGGGGCTTTGACGCAACAACTAGCGAAACTTGCTAAGAAAGTATTAGCCTTTGAGATTGATAAGAAGCTAATCACTGTGCTTGATGATACATTAAATGGTTATGATAATGTTACGATCATAAATCAGGATTTCTTGCTTTGTGATCTTAAGTATTACTATCAAGCGTTGATCAAAGAAGTGGATAAAGTAGTTATTACTGCTAATCTTCCTTATTACATTACAACTGCGATTATCTTTAAGATAATTGAAAGTGATATCGATATTGAATATATGACTTTAATGGTACAAAAAGAAATGGCTGAGCGCTTTATGGCAAAGGCTAATACCAAAGACTACAACGCTTTATCAGTTATCTTACAGTATCAATATGAAATTACTACTGTCATGAAGGTATCCAGTAATGTCTTTATACCCAAACCGGCAGTTGAGTCAATAGTTGTCCAGTTTAAAAAAAGAATACAAAAGGATAAAATAGATCAATCAATCTTTTTCACTTTGATAAAAGCTTGTTTTAGTCAAAGAAGAAAGACGATCTATAATAATCTTAAAGCTTACTATAACGATGAAAGCTTAGTATTAGCTTTATTAGCTAAAACTGGAATTGATAAACAAAGACGGGCTGAAAGCTTAGTATTAAATGATTTTATTCGTCTTTATCAGGTGCAATATGAAGATTAAAGCGTATGCGAAAGTAAATTTATGCTTGAATGTTAAAGAGCGATTACCGGATGGTTATCATGAATTAAATATGATCATGGCGCCAATTGATTTATTTGATACCATTGACCTTAGTTTTGATGTTGAAACATCAATCATGGCTAATCGTGTTTATTTACCAAATGATGAACGTAATACGATCATTAAAGCGATCAATGGACTAAGAGCTATTTATGGCTTTAATGATCATTTTAAGATTAAACTAAATAAAAATATCCCTTCTCAAGCAGGGCTTGGTGGGGGTAGCGCTGATGCGGCTGCAGTCATTAGAACGTTGAACGCCTTACTTGAATTAAACATGTCACTTGATGAAATGATGGCTTTTGGTAAGACTATAGGAGCCGATGTACCTTACTGTATTGTTAATAAACCAGCGTATGTATCAGGTATTGGTGATAAGGTAGAACCATTTGATTTTATCTGTCCGTTTTTCATATTTTTAGTTAAACCAAAAAGAGGAGTATCAACAAAAAGAGCTTTTGAACAACTTGATTATGACAAACTACTTCATCCTAATGCTTTACTCTTAAAGGAAATGTTAATTGCTTGTGATTATCAAGGTATACTGGCGAATATGGCTAACGATTTAGAAAATAGCGCTTTTACGCTAGTCCCTGAGATAAAAAAGATCAAAGAAGAGTTACTTGCTTTTGGGTTTGATCATGCATTGATGTCAGGTAGTGGCTCTACGGTAATTGGTATAACGCAAAGTAGTACAATCGTTGATAAAGCAGTAATGGCTTTTCATCGACGCTATCCCTTTGTAAAAAAGGCAAAGATTGTTGATATTTAAGCACTATTTAGATGTAATTTTGTTAAAATGATTATGGGGGTAAATATGAGATCAGCAATAATAATGGCGGCCGGTAAAGGTACGCGTATGAAATCAAAGTTAGTAAAGCCAATGCATAAGGTGTTGGATAAGCCAATGGTTGAACACATCGTTGATAATTTACATAAAATCAATGTTGATAAGGTTGTTACCATTGTTGGTTATGGTGCTGAGGTAGTTAAAGAGCAACTTAAAGACAAATGTGAATACGCCATCCAAACAGAGCTAAGTGGAACGGGTAAAGCTGTTAGTTACGCTACTCAGCTGGCTGACTTAGAAGGATATACTTTAGTTATCAATGGGGATTGTCCCTTGATCCAACCTGAGACTTATCAAATGATGTTTGAAGAAGTAAAGGGGTGTGGCATGGTTGTTTTATCTGCGATCTTAGAAGATCCTAAAGCATATGGTCGTATTATTCGTGATCAAGCGGGTAACTTTTTAAAAATAGTTGAAAATAAAGATTGTGATCTTAATCAAAAAGCGATCAATGAGATCAATACTGGTATTTATGCATTTGATAATCGCTTGCTATTTGAATATTTACCATTATTAAAGAATGATAATGCTCAAAGTGAATACTATATTACTGATTTAGTTGATATCTTCTTGTCTTTTAATCAAAAGGTTAAAGCGGTCGTGATCGCTGATCCTGATGAAGCGATGGGGATAAATGATCGTTATGAACTTTACTTAGCTAATAAGTGGCTTCAAAACAAGATCAACTTGAACTTGATGCTAAATGGTGTTACGCTAATTGAGCCTCAGATGACTTTCATTGGTGCGGATGTCATCATCAAAGAGGATACGATCATCTATCCTAACACCTTTATTGAAGGCAAAACAAAGATTGGTGCTAATAATGTGATCAGAACAGGTTGTTATATCTTAAATAGTGAAATTGGTGATGATAATGTGATTGATAATGCAAGAATCACCGATTCTAAGATAGGTAATAATGTACGCTTAGGTCCATGGATTCACTTAAGAAATAATTGTATAATTCATGATGGTAATCGCATAGGTAACTTCGTAGAGTTTAAAAACACCGAATTTGGTGGTAATAGTAATTGTGCTCATTTAACTTATTGTGGTGATGCGGTAATAGGCAAACATGTCAATATTGGTTGTGGAACAGTTACAGTCAATTATGATGGTGTTAATAAATGGCGGACCATTATTGAAGATGATACCTTTATTGGTTGTAATGTTAATTTAATTGCGCCGGTAACCGTTAAAAAGAAAGCTGTTGTTGCGGCTGGAACCACCGTTACCAAAGATGTTGAAGAAGGGGCAATGGCAATAGGTAGAGCGCGCCAAGAAAACAAGTTGGGGTATGGGATCAAATACATGGACAAGGAGAAAATAAAGTAATGAATAAAGCAATAAGTGTCTTTGCATTATCAAGCAGTGTCGAGTTGGCCGAGGAAATATGCAGTTATATGAATATAAATCGGGGAAAATGTAAGATTCATCATTTCGCAGATGGGGAAATCTTAATTGAGCCTGAAGAATCAGTCAGAGGAAAACATGTATTCTTGATTCAATCAACTTGTAATCCTGTCTCCAATAATGTAATGGAACTATTGATTGCTTTAGATGCTTGTCGCAGAGCTTCAGCAGCAGCAATCACTTGTGTAATTCCTTACTTCGGTTATGCTCGTCAAGACCGTAAAGCCAGACCACGACAACCAATCACGGCTAGATTGATGGCTGATTTGCTTGAGATATCAGGGGCAGATCGGGTTGTAACCATTGATTTACATGCACCACAAATTCAAGGCTTCTTTAAAATCCCCAATGATGATCTATCAGCGGTATCGCTGTTTGGTCAGTATTTTAGAGCGAAACATATTGAAGGGGAGATGGTTGTAGTTTCTCCTGATCATGGTGGCGCTACAAGGGCTCGTAAGTTTGCTGAATGCTTACCAGGATCAACTGTTGCTATTATTGATAAAAGACGTATGAAACCAAACGTTGCTGAATCGATCAATTTGATTGGTGATGTTGAAAATAAAACCGCTATCGTCATTGATGATATAATCGATACCGGTGGCTCACTTTTAGGTGGCGTTAAGATGCTTTATGATAAAGGTGCTAAAGATGTATATTGCTGTTGCACTCATGGTGTCTTATCGGCTAATGCAATGGAAAACATTCAGAATTCACCAATTAAAGAGATTGTCTTGACTAATACGATCGCTTTACCACCTGAAAAAAGACATCCCAAGATTAAGATACTATCAATTGCGTATATGTTAGCTAAGACAATTGAAGCAATCCAACTTGAGACGCCGGTAAGTAATATCTACGAAATGTTTAACGATTAGTCATATCTATAAAATCATTTAGAGTCAAGGCATAAACATATGCCTTGATTTTTAATTGGGGATAAATCTTCATGATCGCTTTTTGGTATAAAGCTAATTGTTTTTGATAACGTTCTATTAGAATTTCACTATTAACATTGCGATCACTCTTAAAATCAATGATGATTGCCTCTTCATCACTTATCGCTAAGAAATCAATGATGCCATAGATAAACTCATCATTTTCCTTGATCACAAAGGGAACTTCTTTTCTTATATCCATTAACAGACACTTTTGATATAAAGCTGAATGATTAAATGCAACTAAATGATCACGATAGGCTAATAATTCATCATCAATATATTTATCAAGTTCAACATCTGACCAAATAGCGTTTGGTAATCTTTCAATTAGTTCATGTAGCTTAGTACCGATTTGATCAGCTTTTAATCTTGATGATAGATCAAGAGTGAAATGATCACTTGCTGGTTTGGTTTTTGATGGTGAGGTTAGCTTGGTTAGATTGGTCTTATTTTGATAGCGCGGATAATTAATACTTTTTTGTTCAATTTTTGCGGTTTCATCAAAAGCCCAAGGATTATCGACGTTGATGATCTTATAAAGATTATTTGGAACATTGGCTAGTGCTTTAAAAATCCATGAAGTAAAATTATTCTTTCTTAGAAAAGCAAGATCAAGACTACCGTCTTCAATTTTGGGCATTATATCTATTATATAGAGATATTGTTGACTTCTAGTTAAAGCAACATAGAGATTTCTTAAACGTTCAGCTAAGTCTTCATTGAATTCTTTTTGTTTTATAGCTAGCTTGATCAAATCAATACGTTGATAACGATAAGGTTTATCGATCAATGGCAGTGAAAAGCCAATATCATTGTGACTATATATTAAGGAATCACTTCTTTTGGCATTTGTTCTATTGATACTAAAGAAGAAGACATGTTTAAACTGAAGACCCTTGGATTGGTGAATGGTCATGATCTTTACGACATCATCCTCTTCACTGATCGCTAAGGCTTCATTAGCGTCTTTATCTTCTTGAGCATTGATCAGCTCTAAAAAGCCATCAATACTACCTGATGTAAGTTGATAGGTATTGATCGTTTCAAACAACAAATCGATATTGGCTTGTTGTTTCTGATTGTTTTGAAGTTCATAGAAATCATTCACTAATAAAATAGAAGCCACTAACTCACTAAGCAAAACACTACCGTATAAGGATTTGATCTTTATGATGCTTTCATAAACATCAGGAAATAGATTCTTTAAAGCAATAAATAAGTTGGCATCATTTAGCTTTAATAGTGCAAGTTGATCATCGGTAAACTGATAAAAAGATACTAAAACACCAAGCAAGGCTATACTATCATCTAAATCATTTATCAAGCTAAGGTAATTTAAAACCGCAAGAACACCACGTGACTTAAACAAGCCAGCTGAACCCTTACCATAAACAGGGATATCACGATATTCAAGTTGTCTTCTAATGGTGTCTTTTATTAAGTGAGTTGTGACTAATATGCAAATATCACCATATTTGACTTTATCTTTCACATGCAGTTCTTTAATCTTATAGGCGATGTAGCCAGCTTTAAGCTGATTATTGTTAGTATCTTCATCAATAATATCAAGGTAATGCAGTTCAACCGGACAATTATCAGTATGTTGTTTGGGGATACCAACTAAACCAAGATTGCTTTCAGTAAAGCGATTATTAAGCTGTTTTATATTTAGTAGTTGTTTAAAAAGAGCATTGTTAAAATCAATGATACTTTGCTTGGAACGATAATTTTCCTTTAAAAAGATAACTTCATGATTTTCAGTAGGTTTATTTATTAAAGCCGACATGATCATCGGTTGAGCATTACGAAAGCGATAAATAGACTGTTTTACATCACCAACTCTAAAAACATTACTGCCATTACTAACAAGATTAATTATCTTATCTTGGATAATGTTGGTATCTTGATATTCATCAACTAATATATCACTAAAATGTTGTTTGATTTGATTAGCAATTAAAGCGTTGTTCTCGCTAAGTATTTTTAAAGCCATCATTTCCATATCATCAAAATCCATCAACTTAAGGTTTGTCTTGATAAAGTCGTAATGATGGATGTATGCTTTGGTAAGCTTAACTAATATGTTGGCGGCAGGGTATAAAAAGTTTAGATCATTAAGATAGATATCTTGTGGATAAAGATAGTCACTTATATCCTTAAAAGCACTCTCAGCAGCAGATAGATAGTGTCGCGCATCATCAGTGCGTTTGATTGTTATCTTCAACTTAACATTTTCAAGATAGGCTTTACGATAAGCAGGGTAATCTTGCATTGTGATGAAATCTTTAATTGATCGCGCATGGGTTAATCGTGATTGCATTATTGCCATTTGTGACGTATCACTGATATTTGATGCTAGTAATTCTAGATTATCTAAGTATTGTTGATAATTATCAGTAATCATTTCCCAGAAAATATCTTTAATTGTTATCGGTAAATCGCTTATACTATCAAAGCGCTTAAAGTTAGTAAGTGCTTGATCAAGCCACATATCAGAGGCGCCTGAGGCCAATGCCTTTTGAGCAAGCTCAATGATCGTTGATTTAACTCTTAACATTGAAGGGTCATTGTTGGTGGTTAAGCGGAATAGTTCGTCAAACTCAGGATCACTCATCAACTCAGCTAAGGCGGCTTTTACTGCTCGCTGCTTATAGTAGCTTGCCATTGCAGGGTCTAGAATGTTTGCTGTAATGTTTTTATCTAAGCCTAAAACATAGTAATAGTTTTTAATGATATAAAGGCAGAAAGAGTGAATGGTTGAGATATTAGCACTAGCAAGCAAAGCTAATTGCTTAGCGATATAGTCACTTGGGTTAGTTTTATAACAATCTGATAAACTCTTTGTTAATCGTTTTTTAATCTCATTAGCAGCGGCTTCTGTAAAGGTGATCGCAAGGATGTTTTCAACACTAATTTGATCTTCAATAATGCGTTTAGTTAAACGTGCAATTAAAACCGCTGTTTTACCCGCACCAGCCCCAGCACTAACGGTAATGTTTTTGCCAGTAAGATTAATCGCTAAAGCTTGTTCAATACTCCACGTCATTATCATCACCCTCCTCTTCTTCTATGATCTTATCTTTTGCATAATATTGACAGATACCTAAGTATAAACAATATTTACAAGCATCTTTAATTGGTTTAGGTGCGATATTGCCGTGGCTTAATTCTTGTGCTAATTGACGATATAGCGTTGATAATTGCTCATCTAACCATGTTAGATCTTTAACATTTTTATCGGGTTCAGTTTTCTTAATGAAGTGCCAACCATCATACTGATGTTTTTTCTGATACTCTTCAAACCAATTATCTTGATCATATTCAGTAAGTGTATGTGATTGTTTTGAAAACTTTAATGGCAGCACATCAGTTTTACTATTATCAAAACGATAGTAATAAGCACCTTCTGGTTGTTTCTGAAGTTGTTCTTGCATTAACCACAAATAGGTCAAAAGTTGAAGTTGTTGGCCATTTTTAAATTTCGTTTCATTTAGTTTATGCTCAGATGATTTATAATCAATGATACGATAGGTATCACTAGTAACATCAATTCTATCAATGATGCCTTTTAGGCTAATGTTTATATCATCTAGCTTGATTTCTTGAATGAAGTCGTGTTCGCTTGTCAGTGGTCTAAAGGTATCATCTTTGTTTAGTCGTTGCATATCTTTATAACAACGAATAAACAAGGCAAAGAAATTACGCTTTAAAACAGTGATCAGGTTTTGATCATAAGGATAAAGTAAAGTTAGATCAGAAAAGGCTTGTTCGATTATTGATTTGATCACTATATCATCTAGCTTATCATAATCATCATGATAGTTGCTTACAAGATAATGCATTATACCATGCAAGATATTGCCTACGGAAGCGGCGCTTATACCTTCTTGAAAATCATTGACCTTTAAACCATATTGAATAAAATACTGATATGGACAATTAAAATATCTCTCAAAGGAAGATATTGAACCATAGAGCGTATTATTTTTAAAGAATATCGATTGACTAAGCTTAGTATTAAGAGTGTGAACAATATAATCAAGCTTATCATTTTCAATCAATGGCCATTCTTTAAAGTCAGTCTTGGGATAATCTTTGATCATTTGTTCAAGCTCAAAGGAGATTTTCTTAGTTTTACCAGCAAAATCACCATATGCGTATGATATGAATAAGTGATCACAATAATTAAAGCACTTTTTGATCTCATTGATGGTAAAGCGATAACGTTCATCCTTCTTTGGATAAAGCAGTTTTTCATAATACGCTTCATCGATTACCCCATTGTGGTAGTTAAGTTTTGGGAAAGCGCTACTATCAGCACCTAGTAAGAAAAGATATTTACGCTTTAAGCCAACGACTTGATCAAGAGTTGTTATAAGTAGTTCATTATTATTAGTGTCGCTTTTTTTACTTCTTATATTTTTCAATAGATAGGTTAGTAAAGCAATGTTATTGATCTTATTTAAATAACTGTTCAAGAAATCTTTTATCAAATAAACTTCTGTTTTTTCTTGTTCACTTAACTCTAAATCAAGTAAGAGTTGATAAGCTAACTCCGCTTGGCTTTGGGCGTTATTTTCGCATGAGTTGATCTTGCTTAATACGGGTAATAGTTCAGCTTGTTGGGGCTGAGCTTTAGTAATCAAGTGATTTAGATTATCAATCTCACTTGTTAAAAACATCGCTTTAATATCAGTGATTGCGCTTAATGGTGTTAAGCAAGCATCAAATGGTAAGTTTTTTAGCTTGATAAGATCAACAAATTCTTTAAAATAACCATTAAAACAATGATTACTTATACAATCAAGCAGCTTTGCTTGATCGGGACTTATGATCAGTTCTAAGAGCTTAAGGTAGCGTTGTACCATTATTAAAACATCTTTATCAAGTTGTAAATCATATGGTATATGATAGCGCTCTAAGACACTTTTTATCCAAGGTTGATACTCTTCTGGGTTAGCTAAAGCTATGATCGTATCACTTAAGTTAATATTATTAGTGATCAAGTATTGGGCTAAGCCTTCACATTCTTTACGCTTGTTTAAACCATAAAAGAGTGATAATTGTTGATTGGCTATTTCAGGTATGTGATAGGGTAAAGCATTTAGTGCATATAGTTGTTCAAATTGTTTTCTACTTGCGATATCAGCGTGATAAGTAGGATAAAGCCAAACATCATCAAGTGTAGTCAGTTGCTTAATCTTTTCACTATTGCTTAAGTAGTTAGGGATGAGGGTTAAAAAAAGAGTGATGATCGCTTTAATTTCTTTGTTTAGCAAGGTATCGCTTGGTAATTGATCTAAAGAGATATCATATTCTTTCATGTTATAAATAAAGGATAATATTTCTTGAGTGAAAGAGACAAAAGCGATTGCTTTTTTCAAGATAGGAAAATGATTTGCTTGGTCAGTTATTGTGCTATAACAATTTATTAAATCTAAAGTAGTATCATTTTGATGCTCAGTTTGCTTATTTAACCAAATATTGAGTGGTAATACCTCAACATCAATAAGGCCATCTTTGTGGCTTAAAAGTTGTTTAAATATATCTAAACGCTTAATTGGTTCAGCGATTATTGTCATGATCTTAGTTTTCATGAAGTATTCCTCTTTTTGATTATAGTTTATCATAAAGGTAAAAAATATTGTATGTGACAGTGATTTATCTTATTTTCATTGTTTTTCATAAATTAGTGTAAAAAACAATATTTCTCTTTTTTTTAAGCTTTTTATGTGTCATTATAGTTTCAGAAGATATAGGGATGAGGTGATTAATTTGGCAGTGTTTGATCATTTAGCCGCGATCTTAGATCAAAGAAAAGACAGCAATGACTGTGAATTTAATGGCTATTTGGAAGATTATTTAAGTATAAAAGAAGATTTCCAACACATTGATCTATTTCAAGCGTTATTGAAGATCAATACCGAGTTCAGAATCTGTGTAAAGTTAGGCTTTAATGTCAACAAAGAAGTCATATCAAATCAGATCATTCGCTATAAGGATGCCGGCAAGCTACCTGATAAGGTAATGCGTTGCCCATACATCGTTTACCTTAAAACGGAAGATGCCCAAAAAGCGATTATCTTTTCAGAATCTGATATGTATTTGTTAGCTAAAGGATATTATTATTGTTTGAGTGAACAATACGCATTACTTGAAGACTCACGCAATGAGATTATTGCCCTGAGCACTGAAAACCTACCGCTAATCGAAGAAAAAGTGAATAAGTTCTTAATGAAAGATAGTCGAGCTGGTGCTATCCAACGTGAGATTGACGCTTACTATTTCAAAAATGTCCATGAGTTGATTGATGTTGCGTACAATAAAGCCCATTTGATAAGAGAAAAAGCCAAGGTTGATATACTAACCTTAGAAGATAGAGCAGACTACATCTATCAAACAATCACTAATTGGTACTTATTGAAGAAAGTTGTTTATGTTAGCTATATGATGAACAAAGACGTATTACGCGATGAGTGTGAAAACGACATCAAGAAACAACGTTACAATGCCAAAATTAATTCCGATAAGATTCCATTTATGGCACTAAGTGAAATGTGGCGTTTAAAAGAAGAGACAATAGAAACAACAAATGAATAAATCCCGTTAAAACGGGATTTTTTAAACTAACTTTTCAATGCTCACTTCTGCAAGTTCATTAATGGTTATATTGCCATTTGTGATTTCTTTAAGCTTGATCAAGATATCTTTGTTAGTTGATAGAAATTGATACATAACATCAATAGTGTACGATTTACTTTCTATCAAGTAAGTTTTTAGTAAATGATCGATCTTATCAATGTATGAATAGTGAAAGTTAATCTGATAGCGTTGATATATTATTGTTTCATATAATTGTGCTTTTAATAAAGCTTCACTAACACTTTTAGAATATGCTCTGATCAAGCCGCCACTTCCAAGTAGCGTACCACCAAAATAGCGAACAACAACCGCACAGATATAGTTCATTCGTTGATGTCGTAATACCTCAAGCATAGGGATGCCGGCGGTACCGGAGGGTTCACCATCATCATTACTACGCTCTAGTTCGTTAGTTATTATAAAAGCCTGACAATGATGTGTTGCTTTGGGGTGAAGTTTCTTTATATGTTTGATGTAGCTTTTAGCTTCATCTTCGTTATTGACGCGATTAAGATAACAAATAAAACGTGATCTACTTATCGTTATCTCATTTATTACTTCTTTTTGAATACGCATAAAAACCCCCATCTAATAATAACAAATTTAGATATTATCTGCCCATAATATCAAATAAAGTGTATTATAATAGTGTAAGGGGAATAATCATGGATATGATCGTATCAGTTTTAACGTTGATCATTAGTTTTGTTTTACCGATAGCGATTTTACTTTACTTGATATTGGTAAAAAGGAACTATTTAATATCATTTTTATTGGGAATAATATGTTTTGCGTTTTTTCAATTGTTTACGCGTATTCCCCTAATCGAAATGTATTTACCAACGATTGACTGGTATTTCACGATGATGTATACTCAACCGTTACTATATGCGCTGTTTTTAGGATTAAGCGCAGCCTTGTTTGAAGAATTAGGACGTTATGTAGTCATGAGGTACATATTGCGTAAAAAGACTTTAGATAATGCGATATTTTTCGGATTAGGACATGGTGGGATTGAGGCAATATTATTTGTTGGGATAAATGCTTTAATGATATTGATCAGTTATAAAGGTATCAGTGGTAATCCACAGATGATGCTTTTGGCAGGAGTTGAGCGTTTAAGCGCTATGATCTTACATGTATGTTGGAGTGTATTGGTGATGAACAGTATCATCAAAGCTAAACCAAGTTTTTTGTTTATCGCTATCATCAGTCATTTCTTGTTGGATAGTGGTGTGGTATTAGCGCAAATGGCAGGAATTAATTTTGTTATTCTTGAGGTGGTCTTGTTTTTAGTGGCGGTTGCTTCAGCTTACTATGTTTATAATTTGTTTAAGCATAAGGAGGTGTGAACATGAAGAAGTTCGCTAAAGTACTATTAATACTGTTGGTTATGGTTAGTTTAGTAGCCTGTACCAAGAATAAATTGTCTGACAAATTCGATGAAGAGGCATTATTGACACAAGCAAAGAAAACAGTTGCCATCATCAATACCAGAGATTATGCTTCAGTGATCAATCTACTTGAAGAATCAATAAGATCACAGATTACTGCTGAACAATTAGAACAAGCTTGGGATGAACAACTTTATGCGGCGGGTAACTTTGTGTCTTTTCAAAATACCGCTCTTACAAGTCAAGTTGATCCAAAAACACAAGCAGAGTATGCGACCGTTGTAATTCAAGTTAAATATGAAAAGTCGGTACTTATCTTTACTTTATCCTACGATGAGCAGTTAGCTTTAGTAGGGCTTTATATGAAATAAAAGGAAGCATCGCTTCCTTTTCAAATTAACCCTTTAACCCGTTAGCTTGTCTTATCATGTCTTCTATGACAATATCAAAGATTTCACCAAGAGAACTACAATACTGTAGTACAAGCCAGGGTGTGTTGGTGTGATAATGAAGCTTAATCAATGTATCATCACCAACCGCTAATAAACAATCACCTTCAAAATTAGTTTCAAAATATGCAATGATATCATCTTCATTTAGATTGATTCCTTCGATTAATAGCTGGATGTCATAGCGATATAATATATCTTCCATATTAGCTCCTTAATACAGTATCTACTTTAATTGATAAGTGATATTGCCTTTTTTCTCTTTAATACTGATAGTCGCATAACTGCCGTTGATAATGGTGAAACAGGGTGGAAGATGACCAAAATCCATATCGATAATGATTGGAATATTTAGATCACTTAATGTATCCCTGATTGCATCACTAAAGCTGATATCAAATACAACTTCTTGGTCACGATAACTTCTACCAAAGACAATGCCATTACAGTTATCAAACCAACCGATTGTCTTTAGTTGTAAGAGACTTCTGGTCATCATTATCGGGTTAAGATCACAGGCTTCAAGATAGAAAATAACACCATCTTGTTGATAACGCTTTTTAAAGTCAGCCACTTTATCATAATGCGTACCACAAAAAAACATTAACACATCAAGACAGCCACCAATCAAGCGTCCTGATATAGTAACATCTTGATCATTAAGGGTTTTATATATGATTGGCTCTGTTTTATTGTAGGAAGTAAGATAGTTGCCAACCTCATGTGTCTTATCATCAATCTGATAGAAATCATAGCTGTTTTGACTAAACCGTTTACCTGTTATGATCTCATAGCTTTCAATTAAAGAAAGATCCCACTTTTCCATGCCGTACTCAGTTAAGTGAGGACCGTAAATACTGGCAACATCACATAATAAAGTAAGTAAAAATGTTAGATTAGTATTATCTGAATAACCCATAAAAAATTTTGGTGGACTTTGTGCTAAGAGTTTGAAATCTAGATAGGGTAAGATTTCACACATTAGCTCACCACCAGCAACACTAAAAATAAAGTCAACACTATCATCAAGATACATATGCATAAACTCGTCAGCGCGCTGTTTTGCGCTTGCGCTACGAGCTTTTTGTAATGTATAGATACTACTAGCTTCTTTAAAAGTGTAGCATAGTTCAACAAACTTTTTTTTACCATTTGTGAATTTTGTTGTATAGGGTTCACCACTAATGCCAAAAGATGGGGCAACAAGCCCGATGGTGGCATTTGGTTTTAGAAAGTTAGGATAACGCATTACATCTTACCATTTAAGGTATCAAGAGCTTGATGCAAGCGAGTAAGAACTCTTTTCTCTTGCATTATCTGCATGATTGACCATAAGTCCGGAGTATTCTTATAACCTGTTGTAGCTACTCTAAGAACTTCAGCCAACTCACTGATATTACCAATATAAGCATCTGGGTTATTTTTATAATCATTCATTTCAGCAGCGATATTGAACTGCGTTGCGATTGCCTTAAGTTTATCAAACCATTGAGCATTATCATCACGATGATCGTAATTAGCTATAAAGGCTTCAATTATCTTTATGCACAAGCTCTTGTCAAAGATAAAGTCATAACTAGGTTGATAAACATCATCAAAATAGTAAGCGATACTAGCTAAGATCTGTGAAGCGTAAATATAGTCTTTACGTCTTTTCTTTAGATTAGTACCCATTCCTAAATTTAATATTTGTAATAAGTAAGCTTCGTCTTTGAAGTAGATATCCATTTTACTAGCATCGTTTTCCTGAACAAAGTTCTTTAAATACATCATGATCTCTTCAGGTTCTTTTTTAGATAAAAAGGTCTTACTGATGTTGTTAAGCTTATCAAGATCAAACAGTGCCCCTGATTGTCCCATCTTATTAACAGAAAACTTAAACGCTGTGATATCGGCGTCAGGATTTTTCAGGAACCATTCTTCAAAATTCCAGTTTAATAGTGTCATTAAGTAGATTTTTACGGCATCAGGATGATATCCTAACTGTCGATAATAATCTAAAGATAATTCAGGATCTTTACGCTTAGATAATTTACGTTTGATACCATTGTCCATTTTCATTAACTGTGAGGTATGAGCAAACTTTGGTAGTGGATGATTTAGTGCTTTAAATAGTTCAAGATGGATAGGTAAGGTGCCAAGCCATTCTTCACCACGCAAGACAATAGTAGTATGCATCAAATGATCATCAACAGCGTGCGCAAAGTGATAGGTTGGAATACCATCTGCTTTAAGCAAGATAACATCTTGATCGTTTTCGATAACAGTGATATCACCTTTGATCTCATCATGAAAGCTGTGTTTGATCTTAGGGTCACCATTTGATCTTAAACGAATAACAAAAGATTTATTAGCTTCGATATTGGCCTTGATCAACTCAAAATCTAAATTTCGACATACTGCCCAAGGACCATAGTAACCGGTGGTTATTTTTAACTCTTGTTGTTTAGTGCGTTGTTGTTTAAGATGTTCTTCATCACAAAAGCACGGATAAGCTAATCCTTTTCTAACTAAATCCTTGGCGTAAGCTTGATAGATGTCGGTTCTTTGTCTTTGGTAATATGGTCCATAATGATTACCATTGTTGTTTTTTACTTCAGCTCCTTCATCAAATTCAATCTTAAAATAATCGAAGGTTGAGATGATGGTTTCAACTGCGCCTTTGACTAAACGTTTATTATCGGTATCTTCTATTCTTAAAAAGAAAACACCATTGCTTTGATGCGCAATCCTTTCATCAGCCAAAGCACCATAAAGATTTCCTAGATGAATAAATCCAGTAGGGCTTGGAGCAATACGCATAACTTCGGCATTATCATCCAGTGCTCTTTTAGGATATATATTTTCATAGTCAGCAGGAGTCTTTGTGATATTAGGATATAGTAAATCAGCTAAAAGTTGATTGTTCATAAGGGTACCTCGCTTTATTGGAATTGACTAGGATGTTTTTGGAAGAAGTCAATTTTAGGTTCTAAAAATTTAAGTTTGTGAGACGCTGGATTATCTAAGAAGTAATAGATATCTTCAAAAGCGTGATCCCAACTCCAGAAGTTGGCATTGATATTAAGATAATCATAGACGAGCTCAGTTCCTTCAAATGCAATAGGATGTGATAAAAGACAAGCAACCCTAACCATATGGAAGGCGTTTATCAGTGTTTGTTGGCGCAAAATATCATTATCTTGTTTATCAGCTTCCGTGATATTTCTTACCCAATATTTGTTGGCTTGACGAATGTAGGTATCAAGGATGTTCATGACATTATGCAGTTCTGTTTTGTACATCGCTAATTCATAAGCTAAGATTGTGGAATTAGCTTCATCTACTACATCTTTTTCTACCTTACCAAAAGGTAAATATCCATCATAGTACTTCTGACTGGTATAAAAACATGAACGAACTAAGCGATTTAACACATTGGTAAAAAGATTACCTTCTTTTAAAACGGGATCTTGTTCGTTTTCATTAGCGAAAGGATTAAGAGGCTTAGGTTGAAAACTGACACTCTTTTGTGCTAAAGCTAAACCTAAAAAATGAGCCCTTAGTTGTTCAGCGGTATAATATGATAAAAGATCTTCTGCCATCGGTGGTTTAACGGTGCCACTGCTACTAGCTTTTTTATCTAAGAATAAAATATGATGATTGGCGACTAAGTTAGTTAAAGTTAATTGATCATTGGTTGGTTTGATTGAAAGGTTGGCTTTTCCTTGAGTTGCCATAAACATCGCCATCTGGGCTACACCATAGAAATAGATATTATCTTGGCCAATGAATTGATAAACCTGACTATCTTCACTACACCACCAATCGCGCCATGCCGAAGCGCTTAGTCCACATTGTTTAAGATAAGCAATGGTAAACGAAATAGGAGCCCATAATGATTCAGGCCATACCCAAACAGTAAGATCTTTAACATTCTCTAATTCAGGTGCTTTAACTCCCCAACTAATGTTTCCAGTTAAACGTAAAGGAACTAAAGTCTTACCAGTACGATAACGAATTTGGTTAGAGGTTAAAATAGTACAAGCTGTTTCACGATCATTAAGAGTATCAAATGTTACGGTGAAAGAATTTTTTACATTATCAAGATCAGCGCTATGTTTTGGTAATGATGACGCTAATTCTTTGAATTTATTTAATCCTTCTTTTCTTACATATATGATAGGCTTTGCCAATGATTCACGCATTGTGATCGGAACGATAGCACGGATATTATCTTTATCAGCAATCATATCGACATAGTCATTTAAAAGCTCATTAAAAGCAGTCAAACGAAAATACCAGTTATCAACACTTCGCATTTCAGGGGTGTCATTACTTAAGGTACTTTTAGGATCGATAAGATCTTCAGGCATATATTGGTGTCCTAGATCACATTCATCAGCGTATCCCTTCTCAGAAGAACAGCCTTCGATTGGACATTTTCCGACGACTTGACGACCATTTAAAAAGCAATTGGCTTTAACATCATAAAATTGTGAGGTGGTCATTTTATCAAGCCAGCCATTCTCATAAAGTCTACTTATAAATTTATTAGTAACTTCTTGATGAATATCCTTGGCATCATATAAACCAGAAGCACTATATAGATTAAGCTTAATACCATAATTGTTTAGGGTTTCTTTTTGTTTGAGGTGATTGCTTAAAACATAATCTTCAATTGTTCCTTTAAAAGCGCCACTTTCAACTAAGACCCGATAGCCTTCAGCGATTGGAGATCCATAACAATCAGTACCAGAGACAAATATGACATTATCTTGACCGATTCTATCCCTTAAGAAACGAGCATAAACATCAGCATGTACAAAAACACCGCCAATATGCCCAAAATGTAAAGCTTTGTTACCATAAGGCATTCCGGCAGTGATTACTGCTCTTTTAGGAAAATGCGGCCTTTTGACATTACTATGATCATCAGTCATATAAATACCTCCGTAATCGTCAAAATTATAACAAAAAAACCCATGATAAACAATCAAACCCTAGTGATAAAACAAAAGTAAATCGTGACGATTTACAACTTTAAGTAGTATAATTATATATATTTGGAGGTAGACGATGGTAGAATTATGGGATTTACTAGATGAAAATCGCCAACCCTTGGCAATCAAACATCGTCGGGGGAAAAGTCTTCCTAAAAACGTTTATCATCAAACCGTTTTTATTTGGACTGTTAGCGCCGATGGTTTATTCTTGATCACAAAAAGAAGTTTACAAAAACCTTGGGGTGGGTATTGGGAAAATACGGGTGGCTCTGTATTAGCTGGTGAAGATCGCGAAATAGGCGCGATCAGAGAATTATATGAAGAAACCGGTATCAAGGTTGAAAAGAAGGACTTGATCATTATCAAAGAAGAAAAAGGCAGAACAGCTTTTGAAGATACATTTTTGATCATAGTTGATCGCAAGATTCATAATATTGTCTTACAGAAAGGTGAGACCATTGATTATAAGTGGATCACTTACCAAGAGCTTAATGACATGATCAAGACCAAACAATTTGCTGAACCGGTTATTAGACGCTTCATGCGTTATCAGGACGATTTAGTAACAGTATTAAAAGACAGAGGTGTTTTTGGTGGGTAAATCATTACATGAAATGACAAACGAAGAGTTATGGCAATTGTTTCCGATCATTCTTAAACCTCATGATCCAGCTTGGTGTCACCAGTATGAAAAAGAAGCAGCTAGTCTAAAAGCCAATCTTGAAGAGTTTAACATTATCAGGATATCGCATATCGGAAGTACAGTTGTGCCGCATATATATGCTAAGCCAACAGTTGATATCTTAATGGAAGTAGCTAAAATGAATGTAACAAAACGCCAAGCGTTGATCGCGACATTAGCTAAAATGGGATATCTTTATAGTTACCAAAAACATCAAGCCCAACCAAGGATGATGTTTATGAAAGGATATACCACCAGTGGATTTGCGCCTGAAGTTTTTCATCTTCATGTGCGCTATCATAAAGATTGGGATGAATTATATTTCTGTCAATACTTGATAGCTCATCCTGATGTAGCTAAGGAATATGAAAAGCTTAAACTATCACTGAAAGAATCATTTAAGCATGATCGTGATGGTTATACATACGCTAAAACCGCATTTATCAAGAAGTGGACCAAAATAGCGCGTTTAGAAGCTAATGAAAGCTTTTAATTAATATTTTTCATTTACATATATGATACTTTTAGTTATAATAAAGGTCGCGAGTAGATATCAAACAATAATATTTACTCCTTGCCTGTAAAGGCCAATAGTCCACAAGGAGGTGCAAGTATGAGAAAGTACGAAGTTATGTACATCATCAAAGCAGATCTTCAAGACGAACCCCGTCAAGAACTAGTCAATAGTATGCATGCGATTATCACAGATAATGGCGGCACTATTGATAATGTTGATGAATGGGGCGTTAAAGAGCTTGCTTATGAAATCGATGATATGAAAAAAGGTTACTATGTTGTAACTAAATTAACTGCCAACACTGCTGCTTTAAGCGAATTTGATCGCTTAATGCGCATCAACAGCAATATCATCCGTTTCTTAATTATCAACATTGAAGAGTAACAGGAGGATATAATGATTAATCGAGTTGTTTTAGTGGGAAGACTTACAAAGGACCCGGCATTAAGAAAAACGCAATCACAGAATTCCGTCGCATCTTTCACGCTGGCTATTAACCGGAGATTTCAGACACAAGAGCAGACAACCGATTTCATCAATTGTGTCGCTTGGAACAAAACAGCTGAGTTTCTAAACCAATATGCTCGCAAAGGAGCGTTAGTTGGGGTTGAAGGTCGGATACAAACAAGAAATTATGATGATGCTAATGGCCGTCGCGTTTATGTGACTGAGGTTGTATGTGATCAAGCACAATTGCTTGAAAGCAAAGCAGTATCTGAAAGCAGAGGGACATCAGCAGGGTATCAAGATACCGGTTTTAAACAAGATAGTAACGACAATAGTTATTATCCTGATGACAATAATGACTTGGATGATTACTCATCCGGTCCAATGCTTGACATATCAAGCGATGACTTACCATTCTAGTCAAGAAAGGAGTATATCATGGCATTTAAAAAACAACGTATGGGACGTAAAAAAGTATGTTACTTTACGAAAAATAATGTTAAAATAATCGACTACAAAGATGTAGAATTACTAAAGCGCTTTATCTCCGGCAACGGTAAGATAATTCCACGTCGTGTTACGGGAACATCAGCCAAATATCAAAGAATTTTGGCAACAGCGATTAAACGGGCACGTCAAATGGCTTTATTGCCTTACGTCGCAGATTAAACCTCTTAGGAGGTTTTTTTAATAGCTACAATAAATGTGGTAGAATATATACAATCAAAAAGGTATAAAAATGAATAAAAGAATAAGAAATATGACAGAAGGAGCGTTGATGATAGCGATCATTGCGATCATGACACTCATCAATCGCTATAGTGCTAATCTTCTTGAACAATATTTGGCTTGGGTCATGCCCTTGCCACTATTGATATATAGTGCAAAGCACGGACTTAAGGATTCAGTATTAGTTTATGTAACAGCAATCATATTAGCATTTATCATTGCGTTACCTAATTCTGCGATCTTTGTGGCGATGACCGGAATCACAGGAATTGTTTATGGGGATGGGATATATCGTAACAGAGGAAATTTTGAACTATTATTTAAGACAGTATTGTTGACTACTTTAACTTATGTTTTAACGATGATCATTTTTGCGGCATTCTTTGGTTATGATGTAAAAGCGGAAGTCTTGATGGCAACAGAATTTGTGCAACAACAAGGTCTTGTTATTAGTAATTTACAACAATTTATTAGGATATTCTTCGCTATGTTAATCTTTTTTACAGCTTTATTAGAAGCGATTCTTCTTCATGTGATAGCTCATTTACTATTACCACGACTAAAGATCAAGGTAAATAAACTTAATGATATCACTAACGCAAAATTACCAAGTTGGTTGGGATGGATAATGCTTGGTTTTATGGTATTAAGTGCGATAGCAACCAACAATATTTTTACGCCATTGATTACTGAAACATTTATCACGATTGGGTATATCTCACAACTTATCTTTAGTATTTGCGGAATAATTGTTATAATGATTTATAATAAAGTAAGACGTAAACAATATATAACGATGATCGTCTTGGCCTTAATGCTGATAATACCACAAGTTGTTTTATCAGTCTTGATGGTCTTTGGAATACTTGATGTCGTAACAGATTACCGGACACGAATGATGGGGTGGATACAAAAATGACAGGTAGCAAGTTTGATAAGATAAAACTGTATGTGATCTTAGTATCGATATTGGAGTTATTCAGCATTGTTTTTAGTGCGATTGTCTTTGATATCAGTGTTATCTTTTTAGCTAGCGTCATCTTCCTTATCAACATTGTGCTTATCGGCTTACTTATTTATGTAAATGCCAAAGAGAAAAAAGACCGTTTGATCGATATTGCTAAAATATTAGGAAGTGATGCTAAAGAGGCGTTTGCTTATGGTGATATTGGTATGTTAACGTATGATGAAAATTTCATCATCACCTGGATGAGTGACTTCTTTATCAAACGCGACATAAACTATATCGGTGAAAAAGTGACTAAGTGGATTCCTGAGATAAATAAGATATTTCAGGGAGATGAAGACAATATCATTAAATTATATCAAGATGCTTATTATGAAATAGAGCGTAAAGCAGACTCACAGATGTTGTTTTTTAAAGACATCACGTATTTACATCAACTTGAACTAAGTTATGAAGCAGAACATGTAGTAGTAGGCTTGATACATCTTGATAACTATGATGAGGCAACGCAATATCAAGAAGAAATGAATATTTCGATAATTGATAGTGAAATAAAACAACCAATCATAGACTGGGCTAAAGCTAATGGTATGTTGATCAAACGGATCAAAAATGATCGTTTCATGGTAATATTGAATGAAGCTATTTTTAATAAACTGATTGAACAACGGTTTATGATCATGCAGGAAATTCAAAAGACATCGGATGATTATGCAATACCGATCACTTTATCAATGGCGTTTGCTCGTGGTACTAATGACTTCCAACAATTAGATGAGATGCTAAATAGTTTATTGGAATTAGCACAAAGTCGTGGTGGTGATCAAGTTGCGATCAAGAAATTCGGTGAGGATGTAAAATACATTGGTGGTACGCGAGAAGCACAAGAGAAGCGTAGTAAGGTTAGGGTAAGAGTAATGGCTCAAACCTTAAGAGAATTGATCGAACAATCGCACAATGTCCTTATCGTAGGTCATAAAGAGACTGATTTTGACTGCATGGGAGCGGCTTTGGGTATGAGTAGAATTGTTAGTAGTTATAACAAAGTTGTTTCGATAGTCTATCAAGAAGGTGATATTGAAGCAAAGTTAGCTTCAGCCCTAGATAAATATAGCAAGAGTCTTCATGAACGGTTTAATTTTATAAATGAAATAGAAGCTTTATCAATCTTACAAGACGATACTCTAGTGATCATGGTAGATCACCATAACGTTGAACAAACTAACGCTCCTGAACTTATTAAGCAAGCTAAACAAATCGTAGTAATAGATCATCATCGTCGTCGTAGTGATTTTACCTTTATGCCGTTATTAGTTTATATTGAAACTGGCGCATCAAGTGTTAGTGAACTAGTTACCGAACTTTTCCCATATCAGCTATCAAAAGTTAGCATTAGTGAAGAAGAAGCGACAATCATGTTTACGGGTATTTTAATTGATACCAACCGTTTTAAAGTTAGAACTGGTAGTCGTACATTTGAGGCAGCATCACAATTAAAAGCACTGGGTGCTGATACAATTGAAGCGGATGAGTTACTTAAAGATGATTATGATGAGTTCGCTTTGAAAACTGGTGTTTTAAAATATTGTGAAAAGTTAGATAATGGTGTTATCGTAGCACCTTATAAGGCCGAGCAATTACTATCACGCTCACTAATGTCACAGGTTGCTAACGATATCTTATCAATCCAAAATGTTGAGGCAGCTTTTGTGATCGCGATGATTGATGATAATGAAGTAGCTGTCTCTGCTCGTAGTATAGGTAATGTTAACGTACAAGTGATATTGGAGCAAATGCATGGTGGTGGTCATTTCTCAGCCGCTGCATTACAACGCAAGAATAGTACGGTAAATGAGATCTATAATGAATTAAAAAATGTATTGAAAGATTATTTTGCCCATAAGGAGATAAAAAATGAAAGTAATACTACTGAATGACGTTAAAAACGTCGGAAAAAAAGGAGCGATCGTTGAGGTTGCGGATGGTTATGGTCGTAATTTTTTGATCAGAAACAATCTTGCAGTGATCGCATCTGATAAAAGTTTAAGCACATTGGAAAAACAGAAACAACAAGATAAAGACAACCAACTTTTAAAACAACAACAAGCGCAAGAGATGGCAATCAAATTAAAAGATATAAATCTAGTGTTTGATCTAAAAGCAGGAACAGATGGGCGGATATTTGGCTCAATATCATCTAAGCAAGTTGTTGCTGAACTAAGTAAACTACATAACATAGAACTAGATAAAAAGAAGTTTATTGATAATGGACCATTTAATGAAATGGGAGTACATATCATTAAGATAGAATTATTTAAAAATGTTATCGGTGAGTTAAAGATAACGATCAATGCTAAGTAAGGAGTAAGTTTATGACACGTCGATTGCCTAGTAGTATTGAAACGGAAATGGCATTACTTGGAACAATGATGATCTACCCTTCGGCGATTAAAGCTGCATTTGAAGAAGGCTTGGTCAAAGAAGATTTTTTCGTTGAGGCAAATCAACGGGTTTATGGTGCAATCTTAAGCTTATATCAAGAAGGAAAACCAATTGATCTAACTGCTTTATCAACACGTCTTAGTGATTTACAAGAACTAAATCGCGTTGGTGGTATGGATTATATGATGCAGTTAGCTGATGCGGCGGTATCAAGTGCGAACACTAAATACTATATCCAACTAATTCAAGATAAAGCATTTTTGCGTAATCTTATTGTAACAGCTGAGCAGATCGCAGATGATGGTTTTCAATCACAACATAATCTTGATGAAGTCATGGATAATGCCGAACGTAGTATCTTGACAATCACACGTAATCGTAGGGCATCGGAATTTAAGAGTTCACATGACGTCGTTAATGATGTTATTGAAAATGTTCAAGAAATGCGTAAAAATCGTAGTCTTGTTGTTGGAATGAAGACTAATTATCGCGATCTTGATTATTACACTAACGGTTTTCAAAAAAATGATCTTATTATTTTAGCCGCTAGACCATCAGTTGGTAAAACAGCTTTCGCTCTTAATTTAGCTATGAACATGGCAGAGTCAAATAAATTACCTATCGCTTTGTTTTCATTAGAAATGGGTGCAGAACAGTTGGTCAGTCGTATGTTATCAGCGAAAAGTGAAATAAAAGGTCAGTTAATTAGAACGGGTTATATGAACAACAAGGAAATGAATCAAGTTATTGAGGCAGCTTCGATCATAAGAGAACTACCAATATATATTGATGATAGTCCAACGATCAGGGTTAGTGATATCTTTTCTAAGTGTCGCAAACTAAAGGTTGAAAAAAACTTAGGAGCAATCGTAATTGACTATATTCAGTTAATCACTGGTAGTAATAAACGTTTTGAGAATCGTCAACAAGAAGTATCAGAAATCTCAAGAGGATTAAAAGCATTAGCACGTGAGTTGCAAGTTCCCGTTATCGCTTTATCACAGTTATCACGCTCAGTTGAACAAAGAGGTGGTGAGGATAAGAAACCTAAACTATCTGATTTACGTGAATCGGGTGCTTTGGAACAGGATGCGGATATTGTTCTTTTCCTTTATCGTAAAGATTACCATGAACGAAATAAGATTGATGATCAAAAATATGATGATAAACAAACAATGGTCAATCCTAACAAAGAAACGGAGATTATTATTGCTAAACATCGTAATGGACCAACGGGGTCAGTATATTTAAGCTTTAATTTAGATTATAATGCTTTCTATGATCTAGATAAAGAGTATAAGGAGTAGATGTCATGTTTAAGAAGTTATTGAAATTAGTTCCGGTGCTTGCATGTATTGGCTTAGCTTTATCAATGGCATACTTTTTGCCTAGTATAAACTTTGGGTACAAAAACATCAATGTACAAGCACAAATCAATAAAGAAACATCATTATTAAGACAGAACATTATTGATGTATCACCATTGGCCCAAGAAGTAACGAAAATTTATGATGGTGCTGATTTAATTGGTATTATAAGTGATAAAAACAAGATTGATGTTTTGTTAAACAACGTATATCAAAGTCGCTATCGTCAAGATTTTCCAAATTCAGGCGTTTCTTTGGCAACGGATGTCTATATGACCCAAGAGGCGAGTTATTTTGTCTATGAAGACATTGATGATAATATTCTTGCTTATCTTGAACAGAATGAGCTTTTCGCATTAGAGGTTGATCGTATCGAGTTCTCTAATGGTGCAATCATATATGTTAAGAATCAACAAGACTTTGATGAAGCTAAACGGCAGTATTTATTGAATTTCATTGATGAAAAAGCTTTAGAGTTAATTTCGGTTAATCAGTTACCAGCAGAATTAACAACGTATGGAGAAAGAGACATTGGCATTCAAGTAATTGAAACGATAACGATTTCCAAAGGTTACGCTTCTATCAAGGACATCTTATTTACTGTTAAAGATATTATTTACTTTCTTAGTTATGGTTATGGTACTGAACTGCAGTCATATAAAACCGTTGAATATGATACGGTTGAAGGTGTTGCTTCTAAAGTGGGACTAACAGCTCAGCAACTGATAACTTTAAACTCAGATATTTTAAAGACAGATACCCAACTCTTGCAAGTTGGAACCGAATTGAATGTTACTTTCTTTAACTCGCCGATCAATGTTGTAGTTACTAAAGAAAGAGTAGCTAAAGAAATTGTTTATCCACCAAAAACGCGTTATGTTGCTAACTCAAGCATAAGAGAAGGTATGAGTAAGATACTGGTAAGAGAAGAAGAAGGATCAAAGAACGTTTTCTATAAAGAAGTATATATTAATGGTTTATTATCAACTTATGAAATATTAGCGGAAGAAGTCACACTTGAGCCAATTCAAGAGGTAGTAGAATATGGCACAAAGATAATACCTGGTGTTGGTTCTGGTACTTTCCGTTATCCAGTTGATAATGTAAGAATTACTTGTCACTGGTATTGTTATGCTGGCCATACCGCAATTGATGTTATCAATAAATATGACCGTTATGGTGCTGTAAGAGCAGCTGATCGTGGTACAGTTGTTAAAACTGGATATACTAATATCAATGGATATTATATGTGGATCGATCACAATAATGGCTATCGTACCTATTATGGTCATATGAATAGACCAGCATATTATGGAGTCGGCGTTAATGTTGAAAAAGGTGAGATCATAGGCCAAATTGGTGCTACTGGTAAAGCTACTGGACCACATGTTCATTTCGTTATTGAATATAATGGTACTAGGTATAATCCTTGTCGTTGGCTTGGGTGTTAGCTTATGCGTTATTATCTTTTAGCGAGTGGCTCAAAGGGTAATTGTTGTGTCATTATTGGTGAATCAACGCAAATAGTAATAGATTGTGGATCCACTAAAAGACATTTAGTTGCCAGTTTTAAAGATATAAATATTGATTATCGCCAAACGGACGCTTTACTATTAACCCATGCTCACACTGATCACACCAGTCAAATTAAGATGTTTATTGATACCAAGATTTATGCACCTTTTAACCTTGTTGATATCAAACATTCATCAGTATTACCATTTGAGAAGTTCAAAGTTAAGGAATTTGAGATTACACCGCTTGCATTGAGTCATGATTGTGATATAACGCTTGGCTATATCATTGAAAATAAGCATGAGAAATTAGTGTATATCACTGATACTGGCTATCTTAGACAAGATTACTATGATTTGATTGCTAATGCAGACTATTATCTACTTGAGAGTAACCATGATGTCAAGATGTTAATGGCGTCAAATCGACCATATCCACTTAAACGGCGTATCATATCGGATAATGGCCATTTGGATAATGAAAGTTGTGCTGATATCCTAGTTAAAGTTAGAGGGAAAAAGACAAAAGAGATCGTCTTAGCACATTTAAGCGAAGTTGCCAACACACCTGATTTGGCTTATGAGACAATTAGAAGAAAAGTCAAAGATGAAAAAATAACGGTTAAGGTGTCAGGGCAATATAAAATCGTTGAGGGAGGTCAATGATGAAGAAACTATTGATGGTAGTAATAGCTGGTTTACTCATTTGGAATGTTGTTTTGACTTATCAACTTGTTAGAGTGAATAATTTGGCTAAATCAATTAGTGGCGATAGTTTGATCAAACAATCAGTAACTGAGTTTGATACCGATATAACCGAGGTAGTAAGTAAAACAGCAGCGAAAGTGGTTGGGATCACTAGCCGTTCAAGCTACTCTGCGATCAATGGTAGTGGCGTTATTTATGGCGCTAATAGTGAAGAAGTGATTATTGTGACCAACAATCACATACTAAGCAATAGTGGTACGATCTATGTCACTTTTGTCAATGATATCGTGCTTGAGGCTGAACTGGTTGGCAAAGATCCGGTAAGTGATCTTGTAGTATTAAGAGTTAAACCAGACTTCAATGTTGAAGCTTTTGTGTTAGGAGATTCAGCTGTTAGTAAAACGGGTGAATGGGTTGTAATGATCAGTAATCCAAGTGGCGAACAATATGCTGGATCATATGCGATAACAATATTGTCTAGCAAAGATAAAGTTTTATTGAAAGACATCAACAATGATGAAAACGCTGATTGGGAACTATTGTTATTACAACTTGCAACGCAGGTTTATAGTAGTAATAGTGGTGCAGCGGTAGTTAATATGGCAGGTGAACTGATTGGTATTACATCAAGCAGACTAACGGCCGCTACTTTTGATGGTTTTGGATTTGCGGTTCCAATTAATGAAGTTAAAACAATCGTTAATCAGATATTAACTAATGGTGAGGTCAATCGTACAACAATGGGAGTTTCTTTAAAAGATCTAAGTGAAATCCCAGTATATTTGAAGAGTTACTATCAAATTAAGTTAGATATTGAAGGGGTCTTGATAACCAGTGTTTTTGATCAACAACCAGCAGATCTTGCTGGGTTAGTTAAAGGTGATGTGATCACGCAGATTGATGGTAGAAAGATGCTTAGTAATAAAGATATCAGAAACTATTTAGTGACCAAAATACGAGACGATGTCATTGAGGTAACATATGTCCGTAATGATGTCATCGTTAGTGTTAATGTGACATTAAGATGATTAAGGTAGTTGCGGTTGGTAAGATCAAGGAAAAAGCACTAAGTGCTTTGATTGCTGAATATCAAAAAAGATTAAGCGGTTATGTCAAACTCACAATTGTTGAGGTCAATGATGAAGAGATAGTGAATAGTGAAGTTGAAGCGCTCAAACAACGGGTATTAACGCTTGAGGCTACCAGAATCCTAAATCAAATCAAAGAGAAAGAGTATGTAATCTTACTTGATCTTAAAGGAGAGATGGTTGATTCTATAACGCTTGCTAAAAAGATAGACAGCGTATTCACTTATCAAACAGGAGATATTACATTTGTAATTGGGGGCTCGCTTGGTGTAAGTGAAGAAGTGATAAAAAGAGCTAACTGGCGCTTGAAACTATCAGATTTAACATTTACCCACCAACATGCTAGGCTATTAGTGCTTGAACAGCTTTATCGGTGTTTTAAGATAAACAATAACGAAACATATCATAAATAGTTTTATCGAAAACTAACGTTTATGGTATAATACAAAAGACCATATTTATTGAGGTAGAAGATGAAAAAGTACGAACTAAATCCAAAAGAAGAAGTAAAACAAGAGTTGATCATTAATGTACTAAATCAAAAACGTAAACAAAATCAGATCTTGTTGTTGGGGATCATTGCGGGAATTGTCATTACATGGTTTTTCTTTTATGTAATGACTTCAATACCTAGTTTTTATCCGTTGTTTTTGATTGTGTTATTGATAACGGGAATTGGTATCTTTATTTATATATTTAGTTTCATTAATGGTTTGAAAAGTCGTAATAATGAAAGATACTATATCACTAATGTTAGAGTGGTGGCGGTAAATAAAAACAATGAAATTATTAAGGAAATATATCTAAGTAAGATATATCGCACGATAACAGAAAAAATCTTGGGTAACACATATGACATTATCATAAACCCAAAGGAAGAAACAGATCTAAAGAAGTTGCGTAAGCATAATAAAAGCAAGCCGCTTTATACAGCTGATACAATGATTTTAAGAGCAGTAAATATAAATCAAGTTAAAGACATTTTAGTTAGTAAGTAATTGGCAAACAGATTGTTATATGATAATCTTATCTTGATATGGTCTATCAAATAAGATAGAATAAATAAAGAACGGGAGGTATAAGGATGAAAGAAATATCCGCTTTTGTAATTGACCCTGTAGGATTACATGCACGTCCTGCTACTGTCGCTGTTAATGCGGCTAGCAAGTTTAAATGTGATGTTACTGTATCATTTAAGGGACGTTCAGTTAATATGAAGTCAATAATGGGAGTTATGTCATTGGGTATCCCGACACAATCAGAAGTGACGATCAGATGTGAAGGCGAAGACGAAGATGTAGCGATTGCTTCTATTGAAGAAGTATTAAGAACGCAAAAAGTTATCGCATAAGAAAAATAACTAACTAAGAATTGAAGATGTTTACATCTTCTTTTTAGTAAATAAAAGAGGAAAATAATGGATAAATATAATCAATGGTTAAATCACTCTGATCTTGATGAAGAGTTAAGACAAGAACTTCAATTAATGAGTGAAGAAATGAAACATGATGCTTTTTATACTGATCTTGAGTTTGGCACAGCGGGCATGCGAGGGCTTTTAGGGGCTGGTTGTAATCGTATGAATATTTATACTGTTAGGAAAGCTAACATGGGGCTAGCGGCTTTTATTAGCGCTTGTGGGCAATTGGCGTGTGAGCAGGGAGTTGCTATTGCCTATGACAATCGTTATAAATCAAAAGAGTTCGCTTATGAATCAGCTCGTGTCTTAGCAATGCATAATATCAAATCATATGTTTTTGACAGTCTGAGACCTACACCCGAACTATCTTTTGCGATAAGATATCTTAAATGTTTTAGTGGTATTGTTATCACCGCCTCTCATAATCCTAAAGAATATAATGGCTATAAGATATATGACGCTAATGGTTGTCAGATGATACCGGAGTATGTAGATAAGATAATTCCAACCATCAAAGCAATTAAAAACGAATTAGATATCAAGATAAATTTAAATGCTGAACAGGAAAAACTCATTAATACCATAAGCAGCGAAGTTGATATTCCATATGTAAATGAAGTATTAAAGATTCAATTAAATCCGCTAATTGATAAAAGCAATCTAAAGATTGTCTTTACCCCTCAACACGGAACGGCACTAAAACCGGTTGAAGCAGTCTTTACCGCCGCAGGATATGATTACATAACAGTGAATGAGCAAAGTCAACCCGATCCAGCTTTTAGCAACACTAAAACACCTAATCCTGAACAAAAGGAAGCGTATGAGTTAGCACTACAGTATGCTAAAGAGAATAAAGCAGATATTGTTTTATCAACCGACCCTGACGCTGATCGAATTGGGATAGCGATAAGACAAAATGATGATTATATCTTAATGACTGGCAATCAAACAGCTGCGGTCTTGCTTGAATATATTTTCTCACAAAACTTAAAGAATCAAACAATGCCAGAAAAACCAATCATGTTTAACACTATAGTGACCGGGGATCTGGGAGAAAAGATAGCTGATAGTTATAATGTTAAGACTGAAAAAACCTTAACTGGATTCAAATATATCGGCGATAGGATCGCTCATTATGAAAAAACAAAAGCATTTCAGTTTATCTTTGGCTATGAAGAAAGCTATGGTTATCTAATAAGTGATTTTGTGCGCGATAAAGATGCAGTGCAAGCAAGCTTGATGATTGCGGAGGCAGCTGCTTATTACAAGTACTTCAACAAGACACTTTACGATGTTTTGCTTGAGTTATATCAAAAACATGGCTGGTATCAAGAAAGTCAAGTGTCAATCAATGGTGAAGGTGCACAAGGTGCTGAGATGATCAAAAACCTAATGGCAACACTACGTGAGTTTCCTTTAAGAAAAATTGGTGAGTTAGGGGTTATTAGATTTGAAGATTACTATGAACAAAAAGCTTATGAGCTCTATAAGAATGAACAACTAACCTTACCACAAGCTGATGTTTTGAAATATTTCTTAGCTGATGGTAGTTGGATTGCCATTAGACCATCAGGCACTGAACCTAAATGCAAGATATATTACTGTATAGCTGGAAAAGATGAATTTTCATTAGTACAAAAAGAGAAACATCTTAAAAAAGCGATGTCAGAAATATTAAAGACTAAATAACATATCTGTTAAAACGCAGATATGTTTTTTTACTTTATTGTTTTTATATATTCTTTAATCTATAATAAAATTAGAAATATTATTATAGCAACGCATGTGCGCTTTTTATATATTACTAAATTATAATGCAATAACATCTCCTTTTTTCTTGAGGACTTTTATTTGAATAAGGGCTTAAATAATCATTGATTATCGAATATAAGGAGAGAGAAAAATGAGTGAGAAAACAAGCGAACCGACTAGTTTAGGGTTTTTATCTTCAAAACAGTTTGAAGATGTTTTGCCGCAAGAGCTAATACCATCATCTTCATCAATAACCAATGGGGTGTTAGGGACACTATTTAGTGGTTTTAAACAGCTTTTCAACAATATTACTAACATTATCAAAGATAAAAAACGCTTGATTTTAGTATTGATTTTAGCAGTATTATGGTTATTAGCATCAATACTACCAGCATTAGGATTTAACGTAGCTGGGATTAGTTTTATTTCTTGGTTAAGTTTTGCTCAAGGAGGTCTTGGTGGTAATATCCTAAACAAGATGGCTGGCGTTATCGGTAAGGGTGTTTTTGCGTATGCGATATCGCTTGTGGCTTTTGATAAGAGTTTATTATCCAACGCTACCAAATCAATCACAACGCTTATGAAAAGTGTGAACCTTAAAAATGTCGCTAATCCATTATTATGGATGATGATATCTGTTGCGCTTATTATCTATAATCTAACAGTTAAAACAACAACAATCGACAACTCAATGGCAGGTATCGCTTTTTTGGTCTTAGCATTAAGATCACTCAATCAAAGCAGTGGATTTTTAAGCGATCTATTAAGATCGATGTTTAATTTCATCAAACCAATTAATCAAGATGATCTTATTATCTTAAAGAGTGGCTGGACATTTGGTTTTGCGCTAGCAACTATGATAAGTTTACTTAATATCGCTTATGGAGGGTATATTATTGGTATAGCATTACTTGTTTTAGCAATCACTTTACAGCTAACAAGCAAAAAACAGGAGGTAAAAAAATGAGAAAGATTCTAGCGACCTTATGTTTTGCTTTATTATTTTTTTCATTCACTTTTACCTCAGTTTTTGCTTTAACTATTAATAAAGATGTTTATCCGCAAGCTTTTTCAACTAAGGATTATCCAATCAAGGGTAAAAGATTATATGAATATATGCCATATGATTATGAAGCATCAGGGTATCCATTTGATCGCATTATTGCCGGTCCGGTTGTTAATGATGGACCAATGGTTCATATTGATCGCATTATGGTTAATTATCCTGCCGATGATCAACTGGTCAAAGAGTATCTTCAAGAAAGGTTACAGCATGATTTCACTATTAACGGTAGTAGTTCCAAAATTGTTGGTGAAGCTATCATAAGCGCTGAAAATAGAATTCAAATTGTTAGTGAGAGTTGGGAAGATGTTGTCGCAAGACGAACAACAATTGGGCTTGTCCATCAAGAAACAACATTGCATGGACAACCAGCGTTAGTACGTGAAATTGGTAGTAGAACCTTTAAAGAGAATCCTAAAGAGTTTTATCGTTCATCATATGAATTAGATGTATATGTTTTGATCGATGATACAAATCTAGTTAGTACTTTCATGTATCACTATAATGTAAATCTTGAATATCGTATTACTGGCGGTGGTATGGGTGAAGGTTATGCAGAACAATGGGAAATTTACTATCAAATGGAAGAAGACTGGTGGAATAATGTTCTGCTTGCGAAGTTTGATGAGTTTCTAGCTGAGGTAACAGACGTTAGCTTTGACATCAAAAGAACTCGCTTATATGAAGGAGAAATCGGAAAAGAACTAGTGCCTGCTGAAACTGAAAGCGATGATAAGAATGTCAGTGATGAGATTGATACAGACGCAAGTCATACGCAAGGTGAAACAGGTGTTACAATACCAGAAGCTGTGATAATTGCCATCTTAGCAACATCAGCTGCAGCGGCGGCCGTAGCTGCAGGAAGTGGTGGTAGTGGTAATGATAGTAGTGAAGAGAAGAAAGAAAACACAAGTACTTATCGCATGTTATTAAGAAAAGACTTTGGTGATGCCATTCGTATTGGTGCAGCACCAGTTACGGTTTATGCTCGCATTGTAGAGATCAGTGCAAACAAAGAAGAAATTGATCGACCAGATTTAACCGCAATGATAAATATAACTGGCAAAAGGTTTTTACAAGTAGATGATTGTCGCTTAGTTGATAATTATATGGGAGCACTTGTTTACGCTGCTGATAAAGATAATACTGCAAAACCAGATACAGGAGAAATCGCGATCCGTTTTTCAGGCAATCAAGGCAGCTTTACCAATAATGTCACGTTTAGGATCATAGGTAAGCCATATCTTGAATTTTTAAAACGTGGTGATTATCTAGACATGACTATTAATATGTTATATGGCGATAATGAAACCTACACTACCCAATTTATTCCTAAAGATTTTATTGAACCACCAACGAAGATTAACTTAACATTGGCTGATAATGCGATGTTTATAGCTGAGTATGAAAAAACAGATACAGAACGTTATCAACTTAAAGTGAAAAATCAAAGTATAAAGCCTGATCGATTGATCATTGAAAAGCTTGACAGTTTTGTCAGAATTAAAGCTGAAAATGAAAAAGAACAAGCAGAGACGATCGTAAGGGTTAATATCTTCCCTGAAGGGTTGAGTATCGCTAATACTTCAATCAAAGATGATAAGTTTGAAGTAATGACGTTCAATGAAGACACAAGTGATGAGCAAGCAAGTATCAGGCCAACTAGATTTAATCTAAGACTAGTTGTCAAAGAAAAAGATGAAACAGGCTTTAAGGTAATCGAAGTAAAAAAAGATAAGTTTAATCCTAATTTCAACGCTTTAAAAGGTCTTGATCAAAGAACAGTCAATCTGGCAGAGAAGTTTAAATATGAAATCGTACCAGTTGAAAGCAATTTAAAGCGTTATGATTTTAAACCACTGAATACACTTGTTGAGGATTTAGATAAACCATACTGGCTGACATTGCCGATTGGTTGTGATTATAATGGTGAATCATATAGTTTAGATTTACCTATGCGATTATTGGGAACTGGTCCTGGACCACTTGAAGAGCGAGCAGCTGAATTAGCTAAGATGAGACGTATTATCAATAATGTTGGTGGCATTAGCACAAAAGTTGCGATGCAACTACGCAAAAATGGCAGTAAACTATCAGCTGCTGAATTACGTCTGATTAACAAACAGATATGTGAAGAAGCCATTGATTACTATACCAAAGATGCCAATGAGTTGATAAAAACAGCTAATAAACTTGAAAACTTAGAATATTGGGCGGATTGGATCAAATGGTTAGGTGATCAAGCATTCTCTTATCTAATGACAATATATGCTGGCAATGGTGAGATCATATTGACACCAGCTAAAGAGATGACGGTTGAGTTTATCGCTGAATTATTAGCCGATGTTATTGATGGTCAAGAATTAGCGTCGATGGATTTCTTATCAAGAGTTGAGAAACTCAATGCGATCAAAAAGATTGATGGCATGATTGAAAACCTATTAATGGCAGTAGCAACAGGTGAGAATGTAAGCATCAAGAAAGCCGCTTCTTGTTTAGCAGGATGGTTTGTTTATAAAGTCGCAAAGAATATTCAGGACAATATTGAGCAAACTGGTAACTATCATGTCTTTGATGCCATCATGGGCGCAGGCAAAGACTTGACTGTTGAAGCGATGAAAAAGGCAGGTATGAAACAGTTTGAAAAACTTATGAAGAACAAATCAGTTCAAGATAAGTTTGAGAAATGGTTCGGTAGTTTTGTTGGTAAGCATCTTAAGAATAATTATGAATTATTCTATGATGAGAAAAACTTGTTACAGATAAAAGATATCGCTACTCGTTCTGAAGCACTCAAGAAGCTTATGGAAGGCTTAATGGGTGAAGGTATTAACTGGACATTTAATCAGTTTAAACAAGCACCTGACCCTAAAGCAGGTAAACAAGTTGAAAGCTATGAACGTGTAAGTTTGACAGGTGATGGTAAAATCAAACTCATTCTGATCACACCTAATGAAAAAACAGGTGAAGGCTTTGTGGCAGAACTAGATATTATTGCCAGTTTTACGGGTTTGTTTAGTTTGTTCTTCAAAGCAACATTTGGGTTTGTACCATTTGAAACAGATACAAAACAAATACCAAATGATCCGATACTTTATAAAAATTAAGACATAACAGAAATAAAAGGAAAGCAATATATGAGTGATACATTCTAAAAAGCTTTCCTTTTAATATGGCTCTAATCATAAAAACAACAAAACGCAATTATACTAAAGGCATCAAATATCATCTGTGTTATAATATTAAGCATTAGCGTAATTGAAACATTTAGTTAAGACGATCTTTACAAGATGTATAAAAAGTAAACAAAGGTTATTAAAAATTAAAATGAGTTGAGGTATGGTAAATGAAAAAAGATAGGGGTTTATTGTTGGCAATCAGCGTTAGTCTTATAATTGGTGGCTTTGTCACTTTATTAAGTTACTTACAAAACATGCTATGGCATAAAACATATATAAGTGCACCTATGATGGCATTAATCTTAGCAATGATCATTTATAATTTTAAAAATGATATGTCACAAAGTTTCTTTGACAACATCAATATAATAAGCAAGAAGATGTTAAGTTGGGGTATTATCATTATTGGTGGGACATTAAGTTTCACCAACTTTCTTGGTGATGGCATCAAATCGTTACCGTTAATAATCATTAACATCACGCTTTCTTTTATTGTCGCCTTATTGATTGGTAAAAAATTAGGTGTTAGTGATAATGAAGGAATTTTGGTAGGAGCTGGTACAGCCATATGTGGAGGAACAGCTATTGCGACAATCGCAAGAATAATAAAAGCGAAAGAACAAGAGATAGCTTTTGCGATGGCAGCAATTTTTATTTTTGATACCATAGCAGCACTAACATATCCTTATATTGCGACGGCATTAAATATGAGCTTAAATCAGTTTGCTTTATTTGCTGGTACAGCGATAAATGATACATCAAGCGTAGCTGGAGCACAAGCAACCTATATTGGATTAAATAACATCACAAATTTCAACGGAGCGATCAATGTCAAACTAATTAGGACAACAATGTTGATATTTGTCGCACTATTTTGGGTCTTGATGATGGCGCGAAAAAATGAAGCCGTAAAAAGTAAATTTTTACTAAAAGTAACGACAAACACTTTTCCTTTGTTTATCATCGGTTTTATGTTTATGGCGATGCTTAACACAATGAATATATTTGACCTTCAGTTTAATGGTATTGCATTAACTAAAGTATTTAGTGAGATAAGTAAGTTTATGTTTTCTTGCGCATTAGCGGGAATTGGCTTTAAATTAAAATTTAGTAATGTCGTGGCTAAAGGAAGTAAACCCATCTTGCTTGGTGGTATTGTTTGGTTTTGTGTTTTTAGCTTTACTCTTTGTTATATTTACCTCTTTAAGAGTTATTTGGGTTAATCAAGACAAAGGTTCACTGTGGTAGAATCGGTAGTGATTATTATTTATATACCGATAATAATATTAGATAAAAGGAGAAAATCATGAGAAACAAAGTATACGGATTTGTTGAAGAGTTACTAAAAGATGTTGAAGGTTCACAAAGCGAAAATGTTGAGAAGACAGCTCAAGCTATGGCTAGCGCTATTGAAAAGGGTGGTATCATTCAAGCTTTTGGTGCAGGACATTCAAATGCGGGGGCACTTGAGTTAACACATCGTGCTGGTGGCTTTATTCCTTCTAAAAACATCAAAGAACCAGCGGGAGGAGCATATGAGTCGGTTGAAGGAGTTGGTTCATCATTTATGAAGAAAGTTGATATCAGAAAAGAAGATATCGTATTTGTGATCTCAAACTCAGGCAGAAACCCACTACCAATTGAGGTAGCGCTTGGTGCGAAACAAAAAGGTGCAACGGTAGTCGCTGTCACATCACTTAATGCAAGCAAAAAATTGAAAAGCCGCCACAGTTGTGAAAAGAACCTCTACGAGATTGCAGATATTGTATTAGATAATAGAATCCCAGAAGGGGATGCTTGTTTAGATGTTGCTGGAATGGATCAAAAAGTATGTGGTATGTCAACGATAACAACATCAGTGTTGTTACAAGCATGCACATACAGAGCTGTTGAGATATTAGTTGCGAAAAATATAATACCACCTGTTTATATGTCACAAAATGTTGATGGTGGTCGTGAATACAACGAAGAAATTGAGAAAAATTATATAGAACGATTATATCGTATCTAAATTCAAACATTAATAATGAAAAAAGCTTGTTTCGAAGAAATAGAAACAAGCTTTACTTATACGGGGTTAGTCTAAACAAAGGCATTATTTATCTAATCGTAGTAGTCTTTGCATGCTTTCATTAAGAAACGCTTCAGGACTTAAATGATGATACATAACGCTTTTATTTCCTTCTAGCTCTAATGTCAAGCTACGATCATATATTGATGACACAATGCCGTTATAGACATAGTCCCAATCAATGGTACCATCATAAGGTAGCTTATGCATATCACTGGTTGAATCATTATCATGCAAATGAATGGCAAACAAACGGTCTTTATATCGTTTTAAAAGATCCTGGTCCCAACAATAACAATTGTGATGACCACTATCATAACAAAAACCGACATTCTCATCTTTGATATTATCTAGTATAAAATCAAGTGCACCTATAACTTTTAAGTTCTCTAAAGCTAAGCGAATGTTATGTTTTTTAGCGACTTCATTTATCCTTTTTATTCGATTAAGCATAACATCACTAAGTGTTGGTAATTTACTCCCGTTAGTGATATGCATGATAACGGTGTCGACATCAAATGCAGCGATTTCTTCGATTTGCTTAATTATCTTAGCTTCATACAAGTTAGCTTCATTAGTATCTTGCCATAAGATACCGATACCATCAAAAGGCAAATGAACATTTTCGATTGTTAAACCATGTTTCTTTACAATTTCAGGCTGTAGAAACTTGGAGCCATCGACAGCTTCCCTTTCGTCCCCCCACCATAACATAACTGTTTCAAAACCAGCATTTTTGATCATAGCCATTCTATCATCAAAAGCTACGGGATATCCAAACCATGAATAAATTCCTTTTTTCATAAATAGTCTCCTAACATTTTTATTATAGAGCAGTTGTTAGTTTTGATAAAGATGTGATAGTGGAATTTAAAGCTTATTTTCTTTATAATGAATTTTGTTACGGAGAAGTAAGCATGATAAAGATTGAAAAGCTTAGTAAAACTTATCAAGATGATCAATTGGTATTAGATGATATCAATTTAACGATCAATGATCATGAGTTTGTTGTTATCCAAGGACCTTCAGGGATTGGTAAGACAACGTTGATCAGAATGATCGCTGGACTTGAACCTATCACAAATGGAAGGATCTTAATTGATAATGTTGATGTCATTAAAACAAAACCTAATGAAAACAAGATCGCAATGATTTTCCAAACCAATGCATTGTTTCCTAATCTAAATGTTTATGAAAATGTTGCATTAGGACTAGACTTGTTAATGCCGAAAGACATGATAGAGCAAAAAGTAAAGGAAACACTTATGTTGCTTGAAATAGACACTTTAATAAAGCGTAAACCACACCAACTATCACTTGGGCAACAACAACGTGTAGCCTTGGGTAGAGCAATGGTAAGAGACGCTAAGATTTTCTTGATGGATGAGCCACTGGCTAATCTTGATCGCAAGTTACGAAATGAAATGTGCGAACTAATTTTAATGATCCATAATAAACTAAAAGCTACTACTCTTTATATAACACATGATGAGCAAGAAGCACAAAAACTAGCAGATCGCATTGTGATCATTCAACAAAACAAGATCAGCGCTATCATCGATAATCAAAATAAATAATCAAGTTGTACACTCATTATGATGCTAATTGTGATAACATATAATCATGAAAATTCTGAAAGTTGTCTTGGTAACACTATTATTATTAACGATATCAGCTTGTGGTGCATTTGCAGAATGTGAACCAAAGGATGGTAAGATTTGTTATCAAAAAAAGAGTAAAACTTATATACTTGAAAACGACGCCAGACTTATTGTTGCTGTGTCTAGTGAAGCAATGGGGGAAGCCTTAGTTAGTATGTGGAATACATATTTCCCAGAAAATGAAGGAGTTGTGCGTTATGAAGTGCTTGAGAATAGAACTGCTCTTTATTATTATAATAATCAACGCTATGATCTAATCTATATTAATTCAACCCAAATTCCAATGATCATGGATAAGGTAGCCACAATTGATGAAAATACGGTTAAAGCAATCAAGCCATACACCGTTGATAAATTCGCTGAACTTGTTAATCAAGAGAATTATATCTTTACCCCATTGGTATATGATGGGTTTTTGTTCGCTTATGATCAAACAATGCTCGAAAGATTAAACATCAGTCTTACTGATGATAATAATGATGGACTACCAGATAGCATTGATAGTTGGGAGAAAATATTCTCAAGAATCACTGCCTATGAACAAGGAACTATTAAAGGTAATTTTAAAGTGTTTTTCCCATTAGCATTTAATGAGAAGCACAGTTTTTATGCCATGCTCACCGCTGGTGGCTGGCAAATGTTTGATCAACTACAAGCAGAAAAACCGGGCTTTGATAGTATCGAGTTTCAACGTTCTTTGAATTTCATTTATGATCTTGGAAAATATGAGTGGCAACAGAATACTAAACTGAGTAGCGATGAACTGTTATTCAGATATGAAGAGGTTCTTGTTAAGCAAACAGCGCCACTTACAATGATTTCAACTTGGATGTACTTTGATGAGTATCAACAGACAAACGGTAGTGATTATCACTTTGCAAAAATGCCAAGTTATAACAATAATACTTTAACACCACTTGTAAGTATTGATGGCTACGCCATCAATACTGCTACATCATATCCAAATGCGGCTAATCAGTTCATTCAACTATTAAGAAGTAAAGAAGGCTTACAATATATGATCGATCACACTGATCTATCATTGGTAATCAATCTTGAAGTTAATGATGATATTTTGATCAGTGATAATACGCGTTATGAAAAGATCAGAGCGTATGCATATAGCGTTGAAGAACCAATAATTGCTTTAGCTAATAATAGTACTGTTAGAGCTTGGCAAATGTATTATGAGATAGATTGGTTAAGTATCGTAAAACAGTTATATGATCATGAAATTACAGTAAGTGAAGCACAAAAGTCTATTATTGATATGGCTAATGATTGGTTAATCGCAATGGGCGAAATAAAAGAGTAAATTGGTGATACCATGATAAATAACAACTGGAAGCCTTTCTTAGATGCTGAATTTAAAAAACCATATTTTATTGAGTTATCATCCTTTTTAAAGGAAGAATATAAAAGTAAAAAAATCTATCCAGTGAAAGCTGAGGTTTTTTCAGCATTTGATCACACTGATCTTAATGATGTAAAAGTTGTGATCATTGGACAAGATCCATATCATCAACCAAATCAAGCTCATGGTATGTGTTTTTCAGTTAAACCAAAGATAGTGTTACCACCAAGCTTAGTTAATATCTATCGTGAATTACATGATGATGTTGATTTTAAAGTAGTGAATCATGGCTATCTTCTTGATTGGGCAAAACAGGGAGTGTTATTACTAAATACAGTATTAACAGTAGAAGACTCTAAACCTTTAAGCCATCGTAATAAAGGATGGGAAACATTCAGTGATAATGTTTTACACTTATTAAATCAACAAGATAGACCAATTGTTTATTTATTATGGGGGAAACCAGCACAACAAAAAGGTATGATCATAACTAACTTTAAACAATTGTTGTTGAAAGCCCCACATCCATCACCTTTAAGTGCGTATCAAGGTTTCTTTGGTTGTAAACACTTCTCAAAGACTAACAGTTATTTAATAAAAAACAATATCGCATCAATTAATTGGCAACTTGAGGATATATATGTTTAAGGATTGTGCCACTTTTATTGATTTCATTAGCGCAAAGAAGACATCAGCTAAAGTAAGACAAGATGACTATAAGTTATTGATCACAAAACTCGGTAATCCACAAAAACGATTAAAGTGTATTCATGTTGCAGGCACTAATGGCAAGGGTAGTGTTACAAATTATCTAAGAAGTATCTTGCAAAGGGCCAATTATAAGGTTGGAACTTTTACTTCACCTCATTTAATTGTTCATAATGATCGCATTCGGATCAATGATGTTTATATCAGCGATGAAGAATTGCTTGATATTGCTAATCGCTACTATGATCTGTGGTTTGAATATGATTTATCGATGTTTGATATTGATATGATCATATCAGTAATTTATTTTATTGAAAAAGAGGTTGATTATGTAATATATGAAGTTGGTTTAGGAGGAAGACTTGATTCGACCAATATCATTGAGCCAATTGCAAGTATCATCACCAACATAGGTTTTGATCATATGGAACTCTTAGGTGATACTCTGGCAAAGATAGCTTATGAAAAAGCGGGTATTATTAAAGATAAGGGTTTGATATTTACTGCTGAAGATAAAGAAGAGTGTCTAGATGTCTTTAAAAAACAAGCGAAATTAAAAAAGGCCGAATTTCATCAAGTTGATAAAGTCACTAATTATCATGTTGTTGATCATATCTATTTTGATATTCTTGATTATCATGATGTTCAGCTTGATACCATGGCTTTATATCAGATTAAAAACGCTGCTTTGGCATTAACAGTTTGTGAGTATTTAAGAGCTAACAAGATCATTAACATAACTCGAAATGATATTGTTGTTGGTTTAAAAACTGCTTATTGGCCAGGTCGTTTTGAGATAATGATGAAATCGCCTATGGTCATCATTGATGGTGCTCATAATGAGCATGGTATTAAAGCAATACAAGAAAGCTTATCTTATCTACCGAAACCACTAAGAATTGTTTTTAGTGCATTAAAGGATAAGCAATATGAATTAATGATCAAGGATTTAATTGATTTCGCTGATGAATTTATTGTTACTGAATTTAGTAATCAAAGAGCTTTATCAGCCAAAGATATGGCAGAAGGAATTGATGTCACAATTATAACTGATCACGATTTAGCCATTGACTATGCGATAAATAAAGATAAAAATGGTAGTGTATTAATCACAGGTTCGCTATACTTTATTTCAGAGGTGCGTAAACGCTTTAAAGGAGGAAGATAAGATGAATGTATTAATTGCTCAAATCATCGCCTTATTGGCCATATTAAGTCTTGGCTATGTTGTCTTCCGTTATTTTCCGATTAAGATTAGGATAACAGATATTACTATTACTTCTTTTTTGATTATGTTATCCATTGTACTATCAGCGTTTTCCATGCAAATACCATTATTTGGCGTAATGAGCTTGAAAATCGGGTTTAGTCAAATGCCACTAATGTTAATGGGAGTTATCATGGGACCGACCTGGGCGTTTATTGGAGGCTTAGTACAAGACATCTTAGATGTTTTGATTAATCCTAGTGGTTTTCCTTTCTTAGGTTTTACCTTAAACAAGGTATTGATCGCAACAATTCCGGCTCTATGGTTTTGCAAGTGGAATAAATTAGATCAAAAGAAAGTGTTTAACTTAGTGTGGATCTTATTGATAGCTATCTTTAGTTTAACGCTTATTGGAATTTATAGTACTGAAACGATAACAGTAAATCAAACAATGATAATTATCACATCCCAAGTAAAACTATTACTTACGATCGCATGTATGGTAGTCATGACATTGTTGATCATCATTATGTTATACTTTCAACGCAAATATCCATTTAGTGAATCACGATATCATATTGCTAATTGGATCATATGTGTATTATTGATTGAGATCATGATCCAACTTATCTTAACACCGATTTGGTTAGACGTTATGTATGGTATTCCTTATATCATGAATGTTTTAGTAAGGATGATAAAAGCTAGCTTTATGATATTCTTAAATATTATGATTGGTTACTATCTGTTAAGATTATTAAATCGGATTAGAAAGGTTAAAGATGTACAAGATTAGTTATTTAGAAGAGTTAAGAAAAAGAGCATTGTTGTTTTTAGGTTTAACAGTAATAGCTGCAGTTGTCTTGTTTTTAGGTTTCTTTATTATTAGATCGTTTGTTGTTATTCCGTTATTTTTTGTATTATTTGGTCTATTAATATATCAAAGTAAACTATCAACTGAGTATCGTACTGCAGTCAAAGAAGATGTAGTGGCAGCACGTTTGAAAGAAGTGTTTCAGGATGTTTACTTTAATGCTAAAGCAGGATTTGAGCGTAATTTTATTAGAGATACTGAGTTGGTATCGATGGGAAACATCTACAATAGCAATGATCTTGTTTCAGGTAAGTATAAGGATGTAAGCTTTAAACAAGCTGATGTTCATATTCAACAACGCACACAATCGGGTAAAACCACAACGACGGTCACTTTGTTTAAAGGACGTTGGATTGTTTATACGTTCAATAAATCATTTAATGGATTTATGCAGATAAGAAGTAACTCAAATCGTTTATTCGGTAATAGTAAACCATTGCGCTTCTTTAGTGATAAACCTGAAGCAAAAAGACTTAAACTAGAAAATGAACTTTTCAATGAACGATTCAATATTTATGCATCAAATGAACATGAAGCTTATTATATCCTAACACCACACTTCATGGAGAAAATCATGGAATTAGATGATAGCTTGGATGGTAATTTAGTATTAGGATTTATTGATAACAACCTTCATATTGCTCTTTATAATAACAAGGATGCTTTTGAACCTTCGTTGTTTAAAGCAATAGATGAGAGTTATACTAATGAAGTTGAAAAAGATATAAATTTGATTAAGATGGTTGTTGATGAGTTAACACTAGATGTTAACATATATAAGTAGGAGGGTATATGGAATATATGATCATAGGTTTAATATTGTTTGTTTTAGGATATGTAGTGATGATATATAATCGCTTTAAAAGTTTAGACTTACAAGCACAAGCAGCAATATCAAATATTGATGTAGCGCTTGCTAAAAGGTATGATACATTGATTAACTTAGTTGAAGTGGTCAAAGGTTATGCAAAACATGAAAGTAGTGTGTTTAGTGAAGTTGTTAAGGCACGATCTAAAGCATTAAGTGATATGGCAGTAGCTGATGAAAAACAAACAGCGGCACTTAATAATATAATGGCGTTAGCAGAAGCTTATCCTGATCTAAAGGCAAATCAGAACTTTTTGCACTTACAGAAAGTCATCGCTGATACCGAAGAGCATTTACAAGCAGCGCGAAGGTTATACAATCAATCTATCAAAGCTTTTAACACAAGCTTAGAAGTGTTTCCAAGTAACATGATAGGATCAGCCATGAATTTAACTGCCAAAGAGTTCTACAGTGCTACTAGTGAACAAAAAGAAGCGATAAGAGTAAATCTTTGATGACAATGGATGACAGTTATAGTAGTAACTGTCATTTTATTTGAAGTAAAAATCATATAAATAAAACAAAAAATGTTTGTGAAAAAATGAACAACAGCTTACATACCAATTTACTTATAGCGCTGATGGTGTTATAATCTTTGTGTTAAAATAGGAGGTTTAATATGGCAAAAAGAACAGTTTTAGATCTTGATGTTAGTGGTAAAAAAGTAATCGTTCGTGTCGATTTTAACGTTCCGATAAAGGGTGGCGTCATTACTGATGATAACCGTATCGTAGCAGCATTACCGACGATAAACTATTTAATTGAGCATAAAGCTCATATTATCCTAATGTCTCATTTAGGTAAAGTCGATCATAAAGATCCGGAAAAAACCGCATCTGATAAAGCAAAAAACAACATGGCTCCAGTTGCTGAAAGATTAGCACAACTAGTCGATACTAAAGTAGTGTTTGTACCTGTCACAAAAGGTGTGGAATTAGAAAGTGCTGTTGCTAAACTACAAGATGGTGAGATCATTTTAGTACAAAACACTCGTTATGAAAAAGGTGAAGAGAAAAACGATGCTGAACTAGCTGCTTATTGGGCAAGTTTAGGTGAATTGTTTGTATCTGACGCTTTCGGTTCTGTTCATAGAGCACATGCATCTACTGTTGGTGTAGCAGAAATATTACCTTCAGCATTGGGGTTCTTAGTTGGAAAAGAAGTTGAAATGCTAACAACTGCTATTGAAAATCCTAAACGTCCATTAGTTGCGATTTTAGGTGGTGCTAAGGTTAGTGACAAGATTGCTGTTATTGAGAATTTGTTGAAGATCGCTGATAAAGTTATTATCGGTGGCGGTATGGCTTATACCTTCTTCAAAGCTCAAGGATATGAAATTGGTACATCATTATGTGAAGATGATCGTATTGAATTAGCTAAAGACATTCTTGCTCGTGGTGAAGGAAAACTATTTTTACCCAAAGATAATGTTGTAGCTAATGCTTTTGATGGCGCAACTGAAATCAAAACAGTTGATTCAACAGCTATCCCACAAGGATTTATGGGATTAGACATTGGTCCTAAAACAATCGCATATTTCACTGAGTTATTACAAGGTGCAAAAACAGTTGTATGGAACGGCCCGGTAGGCGTATTTGAAAAAGATGAATTCGCTGTTGGTACTGAAGCTATCTGTAAAGCAATCGCTGAATTACCTGAAGCTATGACGGTAATTGGTGGTGGTGATAGTGCTAGTGCAGCTAAAAAACTTGGTTATGATGATAAGTTCACTCATATCTCAACTGGTGGTGGAGCTTCACTTGAGTTTATGGAAGGAAAAGAATTACCTGGTATTGCGGTAATTCAGGATAAGTAGTAATGCGTAAACCAATCATTGTCGGTAACTGGAAGATGAACAAGGGGATTGCTGAAGCAGTTGCGTTTATTGAAGCGGTTCAACCTCATCTACATGATTCAGCCGACTTTGGCGTAGCCACTTCATTCATTGCTTTACAGGCAAGTATAAACGTTGCTAGTAAGTTATTGGTGGCTGCTCAAAACTGTCATTTTGAAGATAGCGGTGCTTTCACTGGTGAAGTATCGGTATTGATGTTAGAAGAAATTGGCGCAAAATATTGTATCATTGGTCATTCTGAACGTCGTCAAATGTTTGGTGATACTGATGAAACAGTAAATAAGAAAGCTAAACGCTTGATCGCTGCTAAAATAACACCTATAGTTTGTTGTGGTGAAACACTTGAACAATTCGAAGCTGGTCAAACAGGTGAAGTTGTCGCAAAACAAATAAAGGGTTGTTTAGTTGATATCGCTGGCAGTGATGTTGCTAATATTGTTATCGCTTATGAACCAATATGGGCGATTGGTACTGGTAAAAACGCAACCAAGGAAATTGCTCAGGATACTTGTGCTTTGATTAGAACAGAAATCGCTAAGTTATATGATCAAACTGTTGCTGACAAAGTACGTATTCAATATGGTGGAAGCGTTAAACCGGAAAACATAGCTGAATATATGGCAGAAGCTGATATTGATGGCGCTTTAGTTGGTGGTGCATCATTAAAGGTCGATTCTTTTGTAGCTATGATTGATGCAGTAAGATAAAAGATTTAGTTTATAAATGGTAATCTAAGGAGGAATAACGATGCCAATTATTATAGATGTATATGCACGTGAAGTATTAGACTCTCGTGGTAATCCGACAATCGAAGTTGAAGTAGTAACAGACTCTGGCGCAATGGGTAGAGCAATCGTTCCAAGTGGCGCGTCTACTGGTGAAAGAGAAGCTTTAGAGTTAAGAGATGGCGATAAAAACCGTTACTTAGGTAAAGGTACATTAACTGCTGTTCGCAATGTAAATGAGTTAATAGCTGAAGAAATCATTGGTATGGATGTTACTGATCAAAACGGTATTGATAACTTAATGATTCAACTTGATGGCACAAAAGACAAATCAAAATTTGGTGCTAATGCTATTTTAGGTGTTTCGATGGCTGTTGCTCGTGCTGCAGCTGATTTCTATGGCATGCCTTTATACAAGTATTTTGGTGGATTAAATGCTAAAGTATTACCTGTTCCAATGATGAACGTTTTAAATGGTGGATCACATGCTGATTCATCAGTTGATCTTCAAGAGTTTATGATCATGCCAGTTGGCGCTTCTAGTATTAATGAAGCGATTAGAATGGGTGCTGAAATCTTCCATGCTTTAAAGAAAGTATTGAAGGCTCGTGGCTATAACACAAACGTTGGTGATGAGGGTGGTTATGCTCCTGCTTGTAAGTCTAATGAAGAACCACTTGAACTTATCGTTGAAGCAATCAAAGCTGCTGGTTATGTTGCTGGTAAAGATGTATGTATCGCATTAGATCCAGCTGCTAGTGAATTCTATAACACAGAAACTAAAGTTTATGAGTTAAAGAAATCTGGTCAAGGTACTAAGACAACCGATGAAATGATCGATATGTATGCTGAGTGGTGTGAGAAGTATCCAATCGTTTCAATTGAAGATGGACTTGGAGAAAGAGACTGGGACGGCTGGAAAAAGTTAACAGATCGCTTAGGTCATAAGATTCAAATCGTTGGTGATGATCTTTTCGTTACTAACCCTGCAATTTTAAGAGAAGGCATTCAAAAAGGTATTGCGAATTCAATTTTGATCAAAATGAATCAAATTGGCACAATTACTGAAACTATTGATGCAATGGAAATGGCTAAGAAAGCTGGCTACACATGTGTTGTATCACATCGTTCAGGAGAAACCGAAGACACAACAATTGCTGATTTAGTAGTCGGTTTAAATGCTGGACAAATTAAAACTGGTTCTGCTTCAAGAACAGACAGAGTTGCTAAATACAACCAATTAATGAGAATTGCTGATGAGCTAGAAGATTCGGCTGTTTTCCCAGGATTAGCAACATTCACTAACTTATATAAGTAAACCTAAAAGACAAGATCAATAATGAATCTTGTCTTTTTTTTAGGCTTTTGTTATAATGAGTGAGCACCGAAAGGAGAGTTAATATGTTAGATATATTATTGATGGCTACAGCTGTGGTATTAATACTTCTTTCACTATTACAAGGCGGTAAGTCAGATGGTATCAGCAGTGCATTTACCGGTAGCGGTGGCTTGAATCTATTTAGCAATGTAAAAGAACGTGGACCTGAAAAAGTCATAGCCAATGCAACACTAGTGATTGGCATTATGTTCTTTGTCTTAGTAATTCTAGTTAGGATCATTTAATTTAAAACCATTCAAATTGAATGGTTTTTTAATATAGTGACATCTTTTGTTATGTTCTATTTTATTTTTGTAAATCAAAAGCACTAGCGAGTTCCATTCCAACCCATTTACTAGTGTCTTCAAAGATCGTTACACCATTTCTATCAATAAGGAGTAAGTCTATTTCAGCAGTTATACTCTCTTCAATATCTCTTTTCATCAACCCATTTTTTGGCGCTTTAAGAATTCCACCTTGACTGTATTTTGCAGTAAATTTAAGTGTTTTACCTCTTTGTTTTAAAATAACCGTTAAGGTATTATCATTAATACTTAAGTGATCAATTTTACTACCATTGTAAGTTGAGAAGTTATAAAAAGAACTATCGGTCTTTAGAAATGAAATAAGACCGATAAAGCTACTATTAAGCCAAGGTATATCAGCAACAGAAAACATAAAAGAAGATTTACTATTTGCGAAATGATTTGCTTGAAGCCAAATCCATGAATTCGGGAAAGATCTTCCCCAATCTTTTTCAATATAACCCTCGCCACCAGTCATCTCTACATTAATACCGTTAATAGTCAAATTGCCGCTGATGGTATGACTAATATTGACGATGCCGTGATAGCATTCCATTCCTGGCATGAATGAAAAAGGACCCATAATTCCAGGATGAAGAAAAGATTTTGGATACTTCGTAATATTACTAAAGCGAAGTTGACCACAAATAGTTGTTTTTCCATTATTGAGATTAACATTAATCTCATTATCTGAAAAACGATTTACACCAATACTAACATCAAATGTGTTAATATCTGAACTAAATTCTTCTAATGGAAACCGAAAATATTCGGTTTTACCACTTGTGGCATCAATAAATTGAATAAAGCAATGTGAGTCTTGTTTGTTATTACCAATGGCTATTCCAGGTATCATAGCGATAATCGTTTCTCTAGATTGATCTATAAGCTTAAAATACCATCCTTCGAAATAATTACTCTTCTTACTATGTCCTTGAAAAGTCTCGGGTTTCCATATTCTATTGATAGCCAAATTATTACCTCCATTATGTATTAGTAGCATAACTGATGAGTTAAGCAAACAGAATTGTTCAGCTATGCGTATCAGTCACTTATAAGTCTTATATAAAATAAACTATTTCTTTATAAGTATAATAGCACATCATTAAATCGATGAACTTATATTTAGATGGTTATAAAGATAAAATGAATCACATCAAATTATGTGATATCATTTAAATGAAAGGTGATATAAAAATGGAATACAAAATAATCGCTCAAACAAACGAGTTGGCAAATGGCGAAAAGAAGAAAATTGTCTATAATGACCAAGAGATTCTATTAGTCAATGTTGAGGGCAGTTTTTATGCGCTTGGTAACAAATGCCCACATATGGGAGGTTCTCTTTTTGATGGTGATCTAGATGGTTATAACATTGTCTGTCCAAAACATGGATCTGCTTTTGATGTTAGAACAGGACACCTTACTTTACCTGGTAAAATGCTTTATATTAAAGTGAAACCAAAGGATGCTCAAATTTATCATGTTAAAGTTGAGGGTCTAAACATTTTGCTGAAAATAGAGTAATTATATTTCTTCTTTTTCTATAACTTCAAACCATAGTTCATTGCGCTTTAAAAAGCCGGGTATAAAAGGTGGATTATAACGAGCAAGTTGTAATTCACCTTTTATCGCATATCCTTCTTGCTTGATCCATGACCGTAAAAGTTGTTCATAACGGCGAATGTTTTCCATCTTAGGATTAAAACTAAATTTGTATACTGCACAAATGCGTTCAGGGATTAACACTCTTTTTAGATTTAGGTCAAGTGGTAAGGGGACATTTTCATATTTCATCTGTGGTGGCATGACAAAAGCAGTTGTCTTTATTCCTTTGTCATCTAAGTTGTTTACAACAGGGGCTGTCATCGATATTTTTTGTTTATCTTTGTTATTTCCTTGTATGAAATCGAAGACTAAACGAAACCCTTGATAACTTCTTAGATCAGAATCAACTGATTCTACAATCGTATAAGATTGATAATGACGAAGTTCAAATGAATCTTGTCTTTTTAATAAGGTGTATTTTGGTTGTGCTATCATAACTCTATTATAAGTATATTTATAAAAAAAACAGCATAATTGCTTTATAAAGATCTATGTTATAAATTCATAGATTGATTTTTATCTCAAGCCAGCATTAATACTATTAACTATCTGATTACTAATGAGTTCTTTTTCAACATTAAACAAGTTATCACTAAAGAAAATGGTAGGTGCGTTTTTTAATGTACCGCTTTTTTTATCAATTATAATCGGAGTAAAACCGATATGTTTTTTATTTTCTTTATAGTATAGTTTTTCAATGTGCATAAAGCCATTATATATTTCACCCATTACTGGATTAGCGTCATTATAGTTGACATCAGGGAAGATCATGATTTGTTCACCTTTATTAAGCAGCTTTAAACTTAATTCAAAGGTCTTAACGATCTTCTTAGAGTCACGATAAACAGGGATTGATCGTGATGAACGTACTAAAGGTGGTATCAATAAGGCACATAAAAAAGCCAATATCAAAGCAAATATTCGTGGTAGTTTAACAGTTTTAACAAAAGTATAGTTATAATACATGTTAAAACAATCTTTGAAGTTGAAAAGATGATCAACTACCCAAAAGCTTACTGTATCGGGTAACCAAGTTAACGCTAAGAAAGGACCATAGAAATTTTGGTGATGTCCAATCAAAACACTTTCACTGGCAAATACTTTTTCATCAATATCAACATTGCCACGCATAAATAAACAAAACATGAATCTAACAAATCGGAAATAAATCCCTCTTTTAGTGGTCTTATCATCACTGAAGACCCAATGTTTTTGGGTCTGATAACTGATAATACCTAAACCCATATCAGAAATCATCTTAGCAATAACCGCATTAGTGGCAAAAACATGATTTATCAGATAGGTGATAGTAGTGGTCGCAATAAGAAAAGATAACCACAACATGTAGTAGCGGATAAAGAATCTAGTATGGTTACTATTTTTTTCTAGAAAAAGTGCTTTGTTTAGATTAAAATTAACCAGCGATGAAATAATACGAGCAACAATTGTAGCTATGATAATGGCATTGCCAATACCTAATAGTGGTTTTACCATATACAAAACCACAGTATAGACACTAATATCGATGAATGCTGATAACCAAGAATTACGCATATACTTCGCTACTCGTATAACAGCATTCTTTAACATATTTAACAATGAAGAATTTCTTTTAGTCATAATTTTTAATGAGTGATTGTTGGACTATCATCATTAATATGAGAGCCAACATGTCCAATTTCGGTCCATTTAACGGTCTTTTTGAAAAGGGATATGGTTTGTAGTGGAATAAAACAAAGAACAAAAAACGGGTATAGTAAAAGACCAATAACAACATTCTTTGATAAGACTAATCGTTTTTCTACGATCAAAACTAATAAAGCTAAAAACAATACATATAAATAAGCTCTTAATATACTAACTGGTAAAACATTAACTAGATAATCGTTTGAGGCAGTTATTATTGAAAGCATAAAAGCGAAAGGAATTAAAGCTTGCATATAAGTAAAGGAAAGTTGCATTAAAGCATCAAAAGCGTACTTAGTACGAGACTTCTTAAATATACTCCTAACTAATTCTTTAAGCTTAAGCGTAAAAACCTGCATTATTCCACTCATCCAACGTTTTCTTTGAATCAATGATTTTATAAAGCTGTCGGTTTGTTCATCATAGGTAATAGCATTTTCACAAAAACCAATCTTTTCACCATTGATAGCACACATTGCAAAAAACTCTGCATCTTCAGTAATAGTGACAGTATTAAAGCCATTTAATTCATTTAAGTATGATGCAGTAACTGCAAAACCGGTACCAACCACTCTTGCAGAAAGTCCGGCTTGGGTTCTTGCTCTATTGATTATTATATTAGCTGTACAAAAATGAATTTCATAACATGTGGCAACCCATGAATCTTCGCGATTCTTAGCAAGGATTCTGCTTTTAGCAACTCTATAACCATTACATATTGTTTGATTCATAGCAGATACAAAATTAACACTGACAACATTATCAGCATCAAATACTAAGAAAACATCATATTCTTTTTCTTCACTCATTAATTTCTTGATAGCAAATTGTAAAGCGCCACCTTTATACTTTACTGTAGGTGGTACTTCAATTATGTTAGCACCATGTTTAAGGGCAACAGTAGCGGTATTATCAACACAGTTATTAGGGATGACAAATATATCTATTAGGTCAAAGGGATAGTCTTGTGCTTTTAAACTTTTTATAATACCCGCAATACAAGCTTCTTCATTTCTAGCAGGAATTAATGCAGCAAATCGTAATTTAGTGTCAGTAACGTTTTCTTTCTTTCTTCCGAAGATAGCAAAAAGAGATATAATGCCAAAATATACGGCATATATCTTAAGGATCATCATGTAGGTTGTATAAACAAAGTTAAACATTTATTTGATATCTCCTTATTGATTCTTACTTTCACAAACATAACCAGTAAACTATCCACACCTTACTTTTGATTAATTATATCATTACAATGTAAAAGCATGCTACTATATTGGCACGTGTAAATGTTAAGATTATATTAACATTTAGACAATTAGATATTTGAACATACTTCAAAAAATAGATAAATAGCAGAAGAGGTAAGCAAAAATGATAAACAAGCTTAGTCAAAAAGAAGAAATATTTAATAGTATAACACATGGTATTGGTGTTGGTTTTGGTTTCTTTGCCTTGATAATGTTACTTATACCAGCTGTGAAAACCTATGATATTGGGCGTATTGTAAGTTTTAGTATATACGGCATATGTATAATAGCAATGTTTTTATCATCAACGGTATATCATGGAATTTCTAATGAAAAAACAAAGAGTATTGTGAGAGTATTTGATCATTCATCAATCTTCCTTTTTATTGCTGGAACCTATACTCCCATAATAATGTTGAAACTAACAGGCAGTTTAAAACTGATACTTTTAATTGGTATATGGTCAATCGCTTTGATAGGCGTGATATTTAAGATATTCACTTATGGTAAATTTGATAAATACAAAGCAATATCATTGATCCTTTATATCGGGATGGGATGGATTGCGATATTTCCGATAAAAGCTATTATAAATGCAACAAGCATTGATTTCTTTATTTGGATACTCGGCGGTGGCGTTTTATACACTTTGGGGACAATATTCTATGGGTTTAAAAAAATACCATTCAATCATGGTATTTGGCATTTGTTTGTACTAGCAGCTAGTGTTGTGCATTTTATTGGCATTTACTTATATTTAGTCTAATATAACTGAATACACAACATAGTAAGCTTATTTATTAGTATCAATGAGCATAGTGTGATACTATTTGATTAGAGGAAATATGAAATGAAACTTATAACTGATACCGGCTCAATTATGAGCCAGCAAGAAGCTAAAGATTTAGATATTATCTTATTACCCCTTCAAGTTGCCGTTGATGGCAAAAACTATCGTGATTATTTTGAATTAGACGCAGACAAGTTTGTTGAAATGATTCAAACAAGTGTTCCGGCTTCATCACAGCCGGCCATTGGTGAGGTTATGGAGGCTTATGATAGTGTTGATGAAGCATTACATATTGCCATGACAAAAGGATTGAGTGCCACTTATGATTCTGCGCTTGGTATCATTGAAGGTAATGATATCAAACATATTAAATTGTTTAACTCAAAAACGCTTGCTGGAACACAAAAATATCTAGTAAGACTAGCAGCGCGTTTAATTAAAGATAAACCAGTTGATGAAATAGTTGAAAGAATGAACAAATGCTTGAGTCAATGTCAATCATATTTGATTCCCAATGACTTTTCATTTTTAAGAAGAGGTGGTAGACTTTCTCCTTTGGCAGCAACTTTAGGTGGATTAATCAAGTTAAAACCAATCGTAACCCAAACTGAAGGTAGTGAGAAACTAGAAAAACTTGGTTATGGTAGAACATGGAATCAAGCAATTGATCGTATCATTGATAAAATGCTTGAAAATGGTGTTAATCATGATCACATGGTATTCATATCACATTCTCAGAATAAAGATGTAGCTAATAACGCTGCAAGTCGCATTAAAGATCGTTTTGAGAACATTGAAATTGAAATAATGGAATTATCACCCGTTATGATCACTCAAGGTGGTCCTGGATGTGTTGCAGTACAATACATATTAAAGGATAAAGAAAACTAACACTTTAAGCTCAGAAAACTGAGCTTTTAATTTTCTTTATTATCGATATTCCGTGCTAAAATTATATTAGGGTAATACAATGCGTGATATTGACAAAATGGTTTTAGAAGCAAAAAACAATGAAGAGCTATTGGCTGAATTAATTGAGAAACAGCAGTTTTTTATCATGAAAGAAGCGATAAAGACAACACGTCGCTATCTTACAAAAAGTGATGATGAATGGTCAATAGCATTAATTGCTTTTTATAACGCTGTTAAGAAATATGAGTATGAACGCGGTAGTTTTATTGCCTTTGCTCAAATGATCATTAAGCAACACATGATAGATCATTTTCGTCAACAAAAGAAATATGATCAAGAAATATCGGTTGAGTGGATAAAAGATCAGCAAGCAACTGATAAAACTAACCGTAAACTAAAATATGAGATTGAAGCAATAACACAAGTGCTTGAAGAATATGGATTCACATTTATTGATTTAGTAACTAATTCACCGAAAGCTATTAAAACCAAAGACATCTGTGGTTTACTTGTTGAAACGCTACTAATCAATGATGATTTAATGATTGCTTTAAGATCATCAAAACAGTTACCAATAAAATTATTAGAAAAAAGTACAGGAGTACCCCGGAAATTTATCGATCGTTATCGTAAGTATTTAATAGCAGTAGCTGAAATACTTGACGGGGACTATCCCTATCTCAAAGAATATGTAAGCTATATCAAGAAAGAGGTACAATGATGAAAGCCACTGTCGTTGCGATCAAAAAAGGGAAAGCAGTCATAATGACTGCTGATGGTACCATCCTAATGATCAGAAACAAAAACTTAATGATAGGAGATGTACTTAACATGAAAGATGCTAAACAAACAACAAGATATCGTTTGGGATATCTATTGGCAACAGCTGCGTTATTTATCGTTTTATTAAGTGGCGGTGTCTATGCTTACTACACACCAGCCTATAATGTCAGTCTTGATGTCAATCCAGGTATAGTAATGGAAGTAAACATGTTTGAAAGAGTTATCAAAGCTGAAGGAGTGAATGATGAAGCAGAACAAGTACTAGCAAGAGTTAAAGTCATGAATATGAAGATAGAAGACGCTCTTAATGCAGCGATTGAACAAATGTCAGAACAAGGCTATCTACCTGTTGATATTGAGAATCAAATCATGGTAGCAACTAGCACGCGTAACCAAAAAGACAATGATCAATTAGTGGTAAGAATACGTACATCTATTCAAAATCGCATTGATGAGAAGGGAATTCACGCTGAAGTCGCTGTTGTCGGCATCGGATATGATATGGTGATAGCTGCTAAAGCAATTGATGGCATGACTCCTGGCAAGTACAATCTAATTGTTAACCTACTTAATGTTGATCCTGAAGATGTTGAAGACTATATCAATGTATCTGTAAGAGAGATAATGTCACAGTATACAGAAGGCAAGGGCAATCCTAACAGCAATGAACAGGAAAACCAAAATGGCAGCGAGCAAGGTAATCAAAATGGTGATGATCAAGGACAAAATCAAAACCAGAATGAAGCTGGAGATATTGATCGCGAACAAGGTCAAACCAGACCAAACGACGAGCCATCGGGTAATAAACCAACTGATCCTGGCAAGAAGAATTAACTAAGAAAAGCTTTGGCCTTAGCGCCAAAGCTTTTTATATGGTATTACATTAACTTAATAATAAACGCGAAATATATTGTGCTATAATATTCACTGTTTGGGGGTGTAGCTCAGTTGGGAGAGCGCTAGCTTCGCATGTTAGAGGTCGGGGGTTCGAATCCCCTCATCTCCACCAACCTCATGATGATATACGTAAAAAACACAATAAACTATGTTTTAAGGACAAAACGGAAATAGTGATATAAGAAAAACGCTTCACTGCCATTACGAAAGTGAAGCGTTTTTTGTTAGTAGACTTTATTGATTTTTATCAAGAGTAGTTTTCCACACTTAATAGATACTGTTGCTTTTTGACCTGATAAAACTTCGTTGCTTATGCCATATTGGTATTCGCATGAAATTTCTGCGTCAGTTAACGGATACTTTGCGCCGGTAATAGTAATGCCTTTAGCGCAACCCGTAATGTTTAATAGAGAGAAAAACGAATACTGATCGCAAATAAAGACTGGATTTCTAGAAACAATTTCCATTTCGGAATAATCGTCTATGATGCAACCCTTCTTTCCGAGCGAATCAAGATATATCAGGATAGACAAATTGCCTAGGGTGTGGTCAAGTCTTGCGCCAACAACGCCGATCAAAAGAAAGTCATCAAAACCTCTTTGTATTGCTTCTTTAACGGCACAGACTGTATCGGTATCATCCTTTTCGCTTGGAAGAACGATAGTTTCTACATCAAGATGAGGATTTTCATGGGAATCGAAATCACCAACGATCAGACTTGGTTTTACTTGCAGATGATCCAAATGCTTTAAACCACTATCACAGAAAATGACATAGTCATCATCACATAACTTGCTGTTGATAAAATGATAGTTGTTAATATCTACACCGCCTACAATTACACAACGTCTCACGATAATCACACTCCTTGTTAATTAAACCATTATTTGATAGATAGATGGTAGTTGAAACATAATTATTATTCTGATTCCATATAGTATAAGTTTCTCGTATATTCTAACCTATTATTAATACAATATATCGTAAAGATAATTTAAACTCAAACAACATCAAGTATAGCAATAACGACTATAAGCTTTTTATCTAACTATATCATAGATAAATTTGGGTATAGCTTTAAGCAAATGATTATTGACACTGCTTTAAAAGAGATACAAATATCATAATCTAATAGCTTCGTATAAAAATAATAACCTCTATTAACAAATCAAAAGAAGCATGTAAATGTAGCAAAGAAATACAGCAAAAAACATGTTGATACAAACGTTTTTGTTATTGATTTGATTTGTTTTTGATTTGATATAAATACTTCTAATCTAGTCCGATGGATCTTAGAGCTTCACGTACTCTTCCTTGGTGTTTTTCAATTAATGCTATGCTTTCTTGTTTGGTATAGCCTGCTTTAATCATGACTAAAGCAACTTTCGCATCTTGTTCAGCTTCAATGAATACTTTTTCATATATTTCTTCAGTGACATTTAATTCTTTAGAATGGGTGCGAATGCGACGATAATAACCCTTTTCGGTTGTTGGCTTTGATAGTGTTAGATTTTTATAAGTTCTTCCTGTTCTTACACATACAGCAGTGGATATCATGTTTAAGACTAGTTTTTGTGCAGTTCCTGATTTCATTCTAGTTGAGCCCAAAACAACTTCTTGACCTACAACAACTTCAACTGGATAATCAACAATTTGTGATATTTCCGCATTTGATACGCATGAAATAGAACCAGTAATAACACCAATGCTTTTTGCATATTGGAGTGCTTCTTTAACGTAAGGGGTTCTTCCACTAGCTGCAAGTCCAATCAATAAATCACCTTTGGATATATTAGCTTCTTTTAAGTCTTTTACACCGTCTTCACCGTGATCTTCCGCATATTCTTTAGCGCGACGCATTGCTGGTAATCCCCCAGCCATAATACCAACCACTAAATAATCAGGTAAACCATAAGTAGGTACAAGCTCAGCAGCGTCAATAAAAGCTAGTCTTCCTGAAGTTCCAGCCCCAATATAGAATACTCTTTTACCAACATTGAGTGTGTTTATGTATGCATCTGTTAATTTTTCGATAGAGGGTAATACTTTTTGAATGGCATAAGCAACAGTTTGATCTTCATCATTGATCATTCTTAATACTTCCATAGTTGATACTACATCGATGTTATCGGTATTATAATTCCTGTTTTCTGTTTCTAAGCGAGCTAAATCTTTTCTCATTTTTGTTACCTCTTTATATATACAATATATCGTAAAGATACAGGAAACTCAAACAGCATTTAAAGAAACAATGAGTATATGTTTACTTTCAAACATATAAATCATGTTATATTCTAATTAGATAAAGTAATAAAAAAAGAGGAATGTGGTATGGGAAAAAACAGTCATGTGTTGTTCAATACAATTGCACCATTTTATGATTTGTTTTATAAACGACAGAGAAATTATTATGAAAAGATAATTGACAATATCGTTAATGATATTGATTTAAAAATATATAAAACTGTCCTTGATGTGGGATGTGGAACAGGAGCATTATGTGCGGTTTTAAATAGTAAAGGATTAACTGTGACAGGAATTGACCCGGCTGTTAAAATGTTAGAGCTCGCAAAAGGAAAATCTGAAAATAATAGAATCACCTTTCTTCATGCAAATGTACTTGAAGGACTACCGTTTGAAGATAAAGCATTTGATATATCAATAGCTTCGTATGTTGCTCATGGTTTAAAACAAACCGAAAGAAAGAAAATGTATATTGAAATGAGTCGTATAACTAAAGAAAAAGTGATAATTTATGATTACAATAAGAACCGTTCTTTACTAACTTCAATTGTAGAATGGATTGAACATGGTGATTATTTTCATTTTATCAATGTAGCACAAAGAGAAATGGAAGAATGCATGTCAGATATGAATGAGTGTTTTTCTGATGTGCGTGTGATCAATGTTGGTGCTAGAGCTGCTTGGTATATATGCACACCGACATAGAATATCCTTTTATAAGAACATTGTTGATATGAGAGCATCGTTTGTTAACATGAAAACTTGTAAAAAAAATAATATAAGAACATAAAGTAGATTATCCGATAAGTTATATTTACTTCTAGAAACAAAACGCTTTGAGAAAGCGTATAATTACAGTGGTTTATTTAATGAAGCACTAACTTGTGATATAATTAATTTAATAAATTTTCCTATGTGTAGCATGATCCTCAACTAGTAAATAATATATTGGTTTTTCTATAACCAAATTTAAAAGGAGAATTACATGGGATACAATGCTTTGCTTAAAATGCAAGAATTAAATCTTAAAGATTATAGATTAAGTGATACTGTTTGTATACCTGATATAACAGTAACTAAGCGCCATTATGGTAATGAAGCACTTAGTTTTATTCGTGATTGGTGTATTGATCTTAAATTTGACCTTAGTACAATAGATCGAGTATCTTTGACCGACTCAGATGGACGTAGCGCAGGTAAGGGACAAATTCCTTATAATATGGAGAAAGATCTTGATCGCTTGAGTTTTGAGATGGCTGTTGGGCGCTTTCTTTCTTCTGGCTCACGTGAGGATGCTTTTGATATCTATTATTGTTACTGCGAGATATTTAAACCTTTTGGTGTAGGGTACAATTCGACTGGGTTGTTATTGGAAATGTTATCAGAACACGAAGCCAATGCAAGTTCGCTTCTTATGAAACATCGTGATCATTACTCGCATTCGGTTTACGTGTTTCTGATTGGGCTTGCCATCTATAAAAATATACCAGCTGTTCGCTTGGCTTATAACAAGAAGTATAATTTAAATGATGGTAAAGAAGGGTCTTGTCATTTTCTTGAGTATTGGGGACTTGCTTCTTTATTCCATGATGTTGGTTATCCTTTTGAGATTGCGCACCAACAAATGAAAGCCTATGTCTGCAAGTTAGATAAGAGTAATAATGATGATTACGGTTTTACGCCCTATGTGTCTTATCGTAGTATGGATGAATTTGCACTATCAAGGCTTGGGAACTTGAACAATCTATATGCTAAGGCTATCATTGAACGGTTAAGTGAAAGTTATCTTAATCGCACAGAAATAGAACCGTATTATGCTGAATATAATTTAGTTAAGATTCTACGCGATCGCGCAATACATGAAAATCCAGTAGAAAAGGATTATCTCTACATGGATCATGCCTATTTCAGTGCCCTAATATTAGCAAAGACTTATCTAACGGCGTATAAAAACATAAAGGCGTATGAGCAATTTCCAGCTGAAGTATTGGATGCCTTTTGTGCTATAATCATGCACAATAGTTTGTTTAAGTTTACATTGCGTAATTTTCTACACACTAAGGAGCCTATGCGTCTATCTGATGGCCAACCACTTTCTTATCTTTTAATGTTGTGTGATGAATTACAGTGTTGGGATAGAACATCATACGGACAGAACAGTCGTAACGGTATATATACCTTTGATTTTGATATGTTGTTTACAACAGATGGTAACATGCGCTTAATATATTATTACGATAAAACTTACGAGAACAAGGTGCTATTAGCTAAGTCATATAAAAATATGTTATATGATGGATACACTAAAAAGTCAGGTGCTGTGCGAAAGAGACGTAGTAAATTCGTGGATGATATTGATGAGATCATATCACTAAAGGATATTATCGCAACTTTTGAACCTAATGTAGAACTAGCAGATCCTAGCAATATCATTGAAATCCGTATTGAGGAAAAAAAGAAAAAAACAGGACTCTACTTATCTGATAGTAATTATCTTAATCTGTATAACTTTGCACTTGCGCTTAACGGACGATATGCTGGGGCAAAGACTGAAGAACAGATGAAAAAAGTATTTGAAGAGAATTTATCACTAGAATACAAGTTATCCAACATCGCACAAGCAAAAGGGTTTGCAGCACAGCTTGAGGCTATTGGCTGTTTCTATACTGATCGTGCTGTGGATTATATACCAGTAACAGACTTCAAACAACTTATAAAAGAACCAGGGCACGAAGAAGATCTAACCAAAATAGCCACAGCTGAACATGAGCGTTGGTGTATTGAAAAAAGAGCTATGGGTTGGAATTATGGTATTAATCACGTCGGCGTGCTCACAGGTGACGATGGTAGAAAGAAAAACGATAATATCAAAAGAGAACGAACGCGTTTGCATCATGATTTAATAGATTTCTCTAAGTTGGAAGCAGAGGAACGCTATAAGGACTATGATCCTATGGAGAAGATGGTAGAGCTTATACGTGAATATGACGGATTAACAATATACCGCTTGAAGTAATTTGCTTGAATTAATTTTTATACATTAACAAGGGGGGTTAGTTAGATGGGAATTCTTGACAAACTTAAGAAAAAAGAAACAATAACAGAGCAGACAAAACTTGTGCCAGGTGTGGGTCGTATGCCTTATCCGGCATATCGTGGACGTGAACCATATATATTCATCAGCTATTCCCACAGAGATTCTCAACTAGTATTTGCTGAAATAAAACGCTTAAATGAGTTTGGTTATCATGTGTGGTACGATGAGGGTATATCTCCTGGAAATGAATGGACAGATGAAATCGCTGGCGCTTTGGAGCATTGTGCGCTTTTTATCGTTTTCTTTACTCCCAACTCTGCAGAATCAGATAATGTTCAAAATGAGATTGATTTCGCTCTTGATGATAAGAAACCATGTATTGGGGTGTATTTAAAAGAGACAACGCTACGTGGTAGAACACGTCTGCGTTTTGGTATGAAGCAAGCCATCATGAAATACAGCATGCCGGAGGATGAATATGTTTACAAATTGACATCTGCCCTTGAGCGTATGGGTATCGATAAGAAAAAAGTCGTACCAGAAATAACTCCTATAACAAATGATCAAGTTAAACAAGAAGCTCTTGAAGTGTTAGTTGAAACAAATAAAAATGTGAAGACGCCAGCTTTTGCATTAACTGAAAGCGATCGTATCAATATTGAGCGCATTCAGAATTCCGAAGCAAGCATGCAGGATTTTGAATGGATAGGAAGTACTGTAAAAGAGTATCACGGTATTAAGAAACGTTTTACTGTTCCAGATCGAGCTAATAGGCTTTTATCATATACATTCAAAAACAGAGATTACATTGAAGAGGTGATTTTACCTGAGAGTGTAAATGATCTTGACGCTCATGTTTTTATTAATTGTCCCAATCTGGAAATGGTCATAATAAAAAACAGTGATGTTCACTTTGCGGAGGTGAGTCCTTTTTCAAACTGCCCAAAACTAAAAGTGCAGTGTCATAAGGATTCTATAACCCATGTAAATCTTAAAAGAGCCTTTGATGGTAGCATTATGTTTTTTGAGGATACTGATCAGTCTTTTACCATCAATAAAGAAACAATGATTGAAACGGAATTTGAGATTGAATATGGCGTATTAAAGAAGTATAAGGGTAATGCAGTATCTGTTAAAATACCGAAGGGTGTAGTTAAAATAGCAGGTTATGCGTTTAATCAATGTGAGTTACTGGAAAAGGTAGAACTACCTGAGAAACTAAGGTCGATTGAAACCGCGGGTTTTACCAGTTGCCCACGATTACAGAATATAAATATCCCGACTACAGTCAGTTATCTATTTTCTTCTGCTTTTATTAACTGTCCACTTCTTGTGTTAACTTGTTACAAGAAAAGTTTATCAAACGATTTTGAACGGTTATTCTCTGGCTTAGATATTGTGTTTTTGGACGAACCTTCAACATAATAAAAAAGGTACATAAATTGTTGATACCAATCATTATCGGCGTTACAGGTCATCGTGATCTGCGAGAAAAAGATATTTTAGAACTACGAGAATTAGTACGCGTTGAACTTCAAAAGTTAAAAATAAACTATCCTCATTCACCTTTGGTAATGCTCAATTCTTTAGCGGTTGGAGCTGATTTACTGTGCGCTGAGGAAGCTTTAAAACTTAATATCACACTCAAATGTCCTATACCAATGCAACTTGATGAATATCGTAATGATTTTAATAATGATACACTTGTAAGATTTGACGCTATTATTACTATAGCTAAACAGGTGTTTGTAGTGCCTAATAATATTTCTGAAAAGACTAAAAAGAACCGTGATTACTATTATCGTCAAGCAGGTATATATATTGCCATGCATAGTCATATATTATTAGCTTTATGGGATGGCACGCCAGCTAAGGAAAACGGCTGTGGAACAGCAGAAGTAGTTGATTTTATGCTTGGTGAAGAATATGATGGTCACATTAAAGCTATCAATGAAGGTATAGTCATTCATATCAATACTCCAAGAAAAAGTAGTAACAGCGAATTAAAGATTACTACAAGGCTTATTGAAAATAGAAATAATGCTTTAAGTGATAGCCTTCAGATGATAGATGATTTCAATAAATACACTAGGTTATAAAAGAAAATTGGTGAGCTTACAAATACGACAAACATATATTTGTTTCATTAACAAAAGAGAATCAGATTATATGATTCTCTTTTGCTTATTCTTTATTTAATCAGTATCTTTATGTGTAATGAATTACGAGTGAATAAAAATTAACTAGCAGTAACACTACCCGTTGAGCTTCCAACAGTGATCGAATATGTATCACCTTTTATTATTAGCGGATCACTTATTATAACAAGGGCAAAGTTTTGGTCTGCCTCGTAGGTTAGGATAGTTTTACCGTTACTATCGCTAATAGATATAAGGGTATTTGCTGGTTGTGACCCAGCGTTTATAGCTATTACGCCTTGGGTTGAAGAACTAAATGTTTGAGCCATTTGTAACGAGCCTGTTCCAATAAATGTTCCACCTGTAATTGTTCCACTAACATCAAAATCAAGTACAGAAGTATCACCAACTGTAGGACCAGATACAACAATCTTTCCACCAGATATCGTAAGAGTACCGTTAGCATCAATACCATCACCATTTGCGTTAATATAAACATCACCATTTGTTATAGTTATACTTCCAGTAGATGAACTACTATTACCACCTGCGAATCGATCGTTACCCCGTTGACCATTAAAGCCACTTTCATCAGTTCCACCAGCAGCGTTAAGCCCATCATCACTGGCTTTTATATTGATATTACCGCCATTGATCAAGATATGAAGTGCTTCAATACCTTCATAACTTTTACTTATATTGATGTTTCCATTTATGATTGTGATTGTATCATCGGCGTGGAAACCATCATCGCCGGATGCTATATCAAAGATACCATCATTGATCAATATCGAAGAATTTGAATGAACACTATCATCAGCTGAATCAATTGTAAAGGTTCCATTGATGATAAGGATATCACCACTTGCTTTTATTCCTTTAATACTTGTGCTTTCATCATCATTTGTTGAATTAGCACTGGAATCACTATTTTGATTATCACGAGGATTTTTTTGGAATTGTCCCCATGAACTTGAAGTTTTTTGTGCAGCATTGATACTACCACCACCTGTTATAATATTGAAAGTACCATTCTCAATCTGCATGAATGAACTAGCACTAATACCATCGCCCTCTGCTGAAATATCAAACTGACCATCTGCCATATAAAAATAACCAAGATTTACGTTAGTATCATTTTCAACATGAATGCCATCTTTTCCAGTTGTGATAGTAAAGGTTGAGGTGGTGATTCTAACACTATTGTTTGCATCAATGCCATGAGCAGCTGCTTCAATATTATAAACTCCACCAGTGAAGACTACATCATCTTTACCGACAATTCCATTACCAGTAAGTGAAGTTATATTCAAGGTTCCAGTACCGTTAAAGGTTAAATCTTGTTTAGAAAATATCACACCATCAACATTGTTATCATCAATATTGATAAACTCGCCATTATTAATTAAGAAATTACTAGTACCTTCATAAAGGGTGATAAACACTTTATCAGCGTTTATGATATAAATTGGTGCGAAATCATCACTATTTATAGTTACATTGTTTAAAACTAACTGAACTTTATCACTATCTTGAGCATTAACAACGATGCGACCATTATTGAGATTTCCACTAATTACATAAGTTCCTTCATCAATTATGGTAATGATACGTTCTGTTATTGAAACGGCGTCACTACTGCTTGTTGCACTATCATCATTTAATTGAATATAAGCGGCGTCATTTTGAATGAATGTTGCATCTAAATCACGGTTTGTGAACATATCAGTAAATGTTACATTTCCTGCTACACTGGTAGTAGGAAGTTCAGAATCGATCACATCTTGATCAGTGCTTTGGATTTTACATCCAGTAATAAGAAGAATTAATATAATAGTTATAGTAAGTATCTGTTTAAGTTTCATTTTTTCCTCCAATTTACATTCCTAAGTTGGTGTCTTCTTGTCTTGATAGGGTAATTTCTAGATTACCATTACGACAGCGTAACTTATCTATCATTTCTTTATCGGTGTTCTGATTTTGCAATTTTAAGTCATAAGTTAAGCGAAACAAACTTCCCATGTTTGTAGTTTTAACGCGTGTTAATTCACATACTGAGGTGTATTCAGCAAAGATATCATTAAAGATATCAGTATAGTTTAAGTCTTCTGGTATCGTTATCTGAAGTGTTCGATACATATTTGTGTTTTTATTTAAGCCAAAATCTAATCTTATATAGATAACATTTACCAGACAAAGAAATATTGTAAAAAGTAACGCGTAACCAATATATCCCATTCCAGCGATTAGACCAGCCCCCATAGCTAGAAATAGCATTGTTATCTCTCTGGCGCTACCTGGTACACTACGGAAACGAACTAAACTAAACGCACCGGCAACAGCAACACTTGCTCCAATATTACCATTGACCATCATTATGACAACACAAACAACAGTTGGTAATAATGCTAAGGTTAATACAAAGCTTTTGGTATAACGATCACGATACATATAACATAATGCTAATATAAAACCAATGAGCAAGGTACTAACAATACAAATCATGAAGTTTGATAAAGTTATTACCTTCGTCATACTTGTGTCAAACAAACCGTTAAATAATGAATTTATCATAGATTCAACTCCTTCCATTTTGGTAAGATCATTTTTTCATAAATGTTGCCATACTTAGAAAATGAAGTTTTGTAAATATGGTTTTCAGTTAGTATCAATGACATCCATTGCGGAATGCTAGTAGTGCATTTTAGTTCCATTAAGATAACGTCATTATCTAGCAGTGGTAGCCCCCACACATCTTTTTTTAGTGAGAGTTCATTATCGCGATAGCGGATATCATCATCAAATGTAAGGCGAAAATCAGAACAATCTTTACAATAGTAGGCTTCTCTTTTGTAAGAAATAAAGACGGTGGGAACTAATGGCCCATAGAAATTTAGAAAGTAGTTTATTTCATTAGCAATTTGATTGTATGTAATTTGATTTGATGAGTAATTTAGCCAATCTAGCGCTTTTTGATGTGGTAGGCTAATACGGCGTTTATATACAATTGATCGATACTTCTTTTTTAGTTCTACAAAAACAGTGCTTTGTAGATCGGCTTTACCATAACTTCGAATTCTAAGTTTTTCTTTGTATATCGGTTTTTCGATTGATTGGCGAATCAACCGATAATTCTTAGTATCAAAGTAGATATTGCGGATATTGGTTTGACCATACTTATCTAATGCCATGTAAGGTTCTATAGCACTTAATATCAATCTTTTCTGTGATTTTGTGATTAAGTATTTCAACTCATATCTTCTAAATACAGTTTGATAAGTCATTTCTAGCTCTCCTTTACAATTGTTTAACAATTTATATTCTAAAGTTGATTGCTGAAATGACACTGAAACAAATTTAAAACGCAAAAAAACCGATGATGATAACTATTTAGTTAATAACATCGGTTTACTTACTTAAATGATTATTGGTAATTGAACATAGAAACTATTTATAGAATCATGACTTTCAGCCCAAATACGACCACCATGTTTTTTTATGATACTTAAAGCAATAGCAAGACCAAGACCATAACTACCAGAATTACCCCTTGCTTTGTCAACTCGATAAAAGCGATCAAATATCTTACTTAACTCGTCAGAAGGAATAGGAATACCACTATTTGCGACACATAACAAACAAAATTGACTATGTTTAATCAATCTTATATTCACAATAGTATTAGGGCTTGCATACTTCAAGGCATTATCAAGTAATATTTCTATAACTTGCTTTAGATAAAGATCGCTACCATTTACATTGATGTTACTTTCAATATTGTTAGATAAAGTCAATGCTTTCTCATAAAATAGGGGATCAAAAGGGAGTATTGCTTCTGACACTAGTTCGCTAAAATTAATCTGCGACATGGTTGTCTTTATACTCTCATTATCAGCGCGGGTTAAATCAAGCAATTTTTCTACTAATCCACGCATTTGACGAGACATAGTAAGAATATTCTCAGAAGATTGCAGTCTTGTTTCATGATCACAGTCTAATGCGTGTATTATTTCCGCATTTGTTAAGATAACGCTGAGTGGTGTCTTAAGCTCATGAGAAGCATCAGCCACAAAACGATTCTGTTGATCCCAAGCTTTTACTACAGGCTTAACAGCCCAAGAAGCAAGGAAAATACTAAGTAAAAGAAAAGCGGAAAAACTAAATAAACCACCGAATAGGCATATTTGCCAGAGATTGCGCATAGTCGCAATTTCGCTTGAAATATCAACGAAGACAACTTTCTGCATTGTAGGTGTTACAACTCTTAAAAAGCGTAGATTATAGGTACTAATAACACCAGTTTGCTCATCAAAACTCATAACGACATTAGTGATATCACGCAAGAAATCTTCATCAGATAGATCATAATAACTACCAACACTTGCCACAAGTTCTCCTTGTTGATCAAGTTGAATTGTAAAGAAGGGCAAACGAACATCTTTTGATAGGTCATTTGGTCTTCCTTTATTATTAGGCTCGTTTGCAAGGTTTCTCATCATTTCAATACTGTTGTGTTTTAGGTTTTGTTGGGTGAAATAAAGCAGTAAGCCTAAAACGACAACCAACATGATTGTAACAACCGACATCATTATAATAACGAATTTTACTCTTAGTTTTTTTATCATTATTCAGCTATCTCCAGATGATAACCAAGTCTTCTAATCGCTTCAATATTGATGTTGGAACCAATGCTGGTAAGTTTCTTTCTTAAAAAGCCAACATATACCTCTACATGATTTTCAACAGCACTAGAGTCATATCCCCAAACACGTGATAATATCACCTCTTTTGATAAAATACGATCTTGTGCTTGTAATAAGAACCTCATAACATCAAACTCACGCGCAGAAAGTCTAACTGATTTGTCATTGCAAACTAACATACAGGATTCAAGATCTAATGCAGTGTTTCCGAAGGTTAGTTCATTTACTTGTTTACCTTGTCGACGTAAAAGTGCATTAATACACGCCAACATCTCGCGCGCATCAAAGGGTTTAGTGAGGTAATAATCAGCACCTGCGTTCAACCCCTCTACACGATCTTCAAGTGCTGATTTAGCGGTAAGCATCAATATAGGAGTAGTACAACGTTTAGAACGTACTTTTCGTGCTACTTCATAACCATTCATACTTGGCATCATTACATCAAGTATAAGTAAATCATAAACACCAAGCTCGGCATATTCAACACCATCTTTACCATCGTAAACAGCTTCAACTTCAAAGTTCTTGCTTTCAAGCAGCTTTTTTATCGCATTAGCAAGGAGGATATCATCCTCTATTACAAGAATTTTCACAGTGCATCTCCTATCCCTTTATCATTATATTATAATCGTAGGCTGAAATGAAACTGAAAGGATTGCGCTGAAGTTAACAGCTTGTTCTAAGACAAAAAGGTTTGACAAATTTAGTTGAAACTCATATGGTATAATAGTTAGTATGTACTAACCATAATACTACTGGTATTATCTACGAAACAAGTTAATAAAGTTATTAAGATAAAAGAGGAGAAGTAATGAAAATCAAGAAGATTATATTTGTCTGTATAGGTGTGATTGGCTTGATCATTGGTGCTATTGGTGCAATTGTACCTTTAATGCCAGCTTTTCCTTTTCTATTAGTAGCTGCAATATGCTTTTCTAAAAGTAGTGAAAAATTGGATCGTTGGTTTAAAGAAAGTAAATTATATAAGGAAAATCTAGCTGATCTTATAACAGGTTGTGGCATGACAAAAAAAGCCAAAATACGAGTTATGATCACGATCACATTGTTAATGTTGATTGGGTTTATTGTTTTACATGCAATAACGATTGGACGTATTATATTAAGTATTATTTGGTTGTTTCATCTTTTATATTTTATCTTTGGTGTTAAAACAAAAACGATCACAAGTAATTAGCATAAGTGATATCAGCTTTTGTTTTTGTTTGAGTACATAAAGAACTAGATTAATTTTTAATTTGCTTCATAAATATAGAAGAAATAAAATTCTGGTAGGTATCCTGGTCCATTTGGGGCTATTGACATCACTAAGACTAGTTTTTGATATGTGCTTACTGACTCTGGAATGATCAATCCCGCTATACCTTCTTGACCATCACCATTACTATCGGGTTCTGGAATATACCAACCGTTTAAAAAGCGATCAAGTAAAAACTCATCGTTTCTAGGCACAAAATCTTTTTGCGTACCAAAACTTAACCCTTCTATAAAAAGGGTATGATCTTCAACGATCACAGGTGTAGTGTCTTTGTTTAAAGCATAAAGCGAAAACCCAACGCCTGGCGCAGAGAAATCGTCAGTTGATACTTCAGAACTTTTAGCATTATAGAAAGTTACACGACTTACACCACCAATTGTTAAGTTATAACTTTCATTTATGGTAAGAGTTTGTGGAATTTGCCAATGAACAGTCATAAAGTCTTTTCTTGTATCACCAATATTAACGCGATCATTTTGTGAACGTACCTGATAGGTGGCTTTGTATCCTAGTAAGTCACCAAGAGCAGTCTTTTCAAGTTCCCATATATCAATAGTTATTGCTGGCTTATATAAAATTACAAGATCTTTACTTTCATCATCAGTTTTACCAAGGTAAAAATTAGTTGTACCACCTTCTTGAGTATAAGTATGTACTTGTTGATCAACAAGGTGATAACTATTATATGTGTTAGGTTGTTGCGTAGTTGTTTGGTTTGATGAATCCTCAATTGGTTCATCTATTGGTTTTTTAGAGCAAGCTTGTAAGCAGATAAGCAACGACAGACATCCAGCATAAAGCCAGATTTTTCGCATGGTTATAAACCTTCCTTTCGTTGAATAAATCTTTGAGAACATTATACACCTAATGAAAAAATTTGCTACATCAATAATAATCATAAAAAGTGAGTGAATATAAGCACATTCAATAGTTTTAAGGTTTACACATAAGGATAAGCAACTTATAATTAAACCATAAGATAGAATAATAAGAAAATCCAGAAATAGCGATCATGACCACATTTGTGATTATGTTATTTGATTCTTATTAATATAGAAAAGATAAACAATTTACGATAAGAAATTTAAACAAGCAAAGAATTCTGTTATTAATTTTCAACATATATTTGACAATTAAGACAGTTGAAAAGAGGCAGTATGAAAGAAATTGTTCTTGACGGTAAACAAATGACTTCAAAACTCGCAACGCACTTATACATAGCCGATATGATGCAATTGTCACAATATCATGGTGATAGTCTTGACGGGTTGCGTGATGTTTTAGTTGCTGTTAATGAAAAGACACAAATTAATATAAATCATCTTGATGATATTAGATATTATCTTGCGGAGTACACTGATAATTTATTAGCTGTATTTAATGATGCAGCTAAGATAAATAGTAATGTTATTATCAATTTGATATAAGAAACTGGCTGATAAAGGAGGCATCATGCAAGAATTTGAGAAACTAGGAGTGTTTTATTTAGGAAAAGAATATGATATAGAATCAAAAAAACTTCAAGAAGACATGATCTTATTGAAATCAAAAGATCTAACAACACACGCTGTTATCATTGGGATGACAGGCAGTGGGAAAACAGGTCTTGGTATTGGCATGATCGAAGAAGCTGCTATTGATGATATTCCAGTTATCGCAATTGATCCCAAAGGAGATCTTACTAACTTAGCACTTACTTTTCCACAATTAACAAAAGAAGATTTTAGACCGTGGATCAATCTTCAAGAAGCTAGTAATAAAGCAATGACACCAGATGAGTATGCCCAAGCGCAAGCACAGTTATGGGAAAAAGGGTTAAGTGATTGGGGACAGAGTAAAGATAGAATAGAGCGATTTAGAAACGCTGCTAGTGTAAGAATCTTTACACCAGGCGGCTTTGCAGGAATAAATGTGTCGGTATTAAAATCTTTCAATGCACCAAAACCAGAAGTTATCAACGATAGCGATGCTTTTAGGGAAAGAATCAACATAACAACTACCAGTTTATTATCTTTAATTGGTATTACTGGTGATAGCTTTACAAGTCGCGAAAATATTTTGATTGCCAACATACTTGAACATGTTTGGATGAGTGGACAAGATTTAAGTTTGGCCGATTTGATCATGGCTATCCAAAATCCGCCAATGGATAAAGTAGGTGTGTTGAGCTTAGAAAATTTCTATTCTTCAAAAGATCGATTTGCACTTGCAATGATGTTAAACAATCTTTTAGCCTCACCAAGTTTTAAAACTTGGATGGAAGGTGAAGCACTTGATATTGATAACTTTCTTTATGATGAAAAGGGAAAAGCGAGGGTATCAGTATTTTCAATTGCTCATTTAAGTGATAGCGAAAGAATGTTTTTTGTGACAATGTTATTAAATGAAGTTTTATCATGGGTGCGAAGTCAACCGGGAACTGGTAGTTTACGTGCGATGTTATATATGGATGAACTATTTGGCTATCTTCCACCTACAGCTAATCCACCATCAAAACTTCCATTATTGACCCTGCTTAAGCAAGCGCGTGCTTTTGGGTTAGGTTTAGTATTATCAACCCAAAATCCAGTGGACCTTGATTATAAAGCACTATCTAATGCTGGAACATGGTTTATCGGCCGCTTACAAACAGAAAGAGACAAAGAAAGAGTTATGGCGGGTCTTGAAGGAGCAGCCGCTGGAAGTAATTTTAATAAAGCTAAAACAGAGAAGACCCTAGCAGGTCTTGCACAAAGAGTTTTCTACTTACATAGTGTCCATAATGATGAGGCGAAGATATTTAGTACAAGATGGGTACTATCTTATTTAGCTGGACCATTAACAAAAGATCAGATAATGTCATTACCTAAGGCGAATATAACATCTAGTAATCTTGTCTTTAGATCAAATGAAAATAAACCACAAATGACACAAACAGCTAGTTTTCAAGGTAGTAAGCAAGCACCGGTTTTACCACCAGCTATAAATCAGGTTTATTTGCCCCCAAAAGGTTATACGACAAGTGATATTGTATATACTCCTAATATAATAGGAGTAGTAGAAGTGATGTATAAAGACGCAAAATATAAGCTTTCAACAATCAAACAACTGATTATGGTAACACCAGTTCATAATGGTCCACTAGTGCTTGATTGGAATGAATCTGAGATACTTGATATCGTGATTGGTGATTTACAAGATAGACCTTATGATAATGCTAGTTTCAGTGCATGTCCTAATGCGGTTACTGATATTAAAAATTATGATCAATGGAAGCGTTTATTGAATCAATACATTAGAACTAATCAAACACTGCAACTACTATATAGTCCAACGCTTAAATTAGCATCTGAGCCTGATGAGGATGAACGTGATTTTAGAATCAGGATTCAACATATTGCGCATGAACAACGTGATATAGCAATGGATAATATGAAGAAAAAATATGCTACAAAACTTAATACACTAGAAGATCGTCAAAGAAGAGCAGAATTGGCGATTGAAAAAGAAAGCTCCTTAGCTAGTCAAAGGAAAATGGATGCGGCCTTGTCAGCTGGCAATGCGGTACTTGGTGCTTTGTTTGGTACAAAAAAGATAACTACAACATCAGTAAATCGCGTAAAAACAGCAGTAAGAAGTACTTCAAGAGCATTATCAAGTGGACAAAGCATCAATGCTGCCCAAGACAATTTAGCATCAATACAACAACAGTTAAATGAGCTTAAAAATGAACTCGAAAGAGAATTAAGCAATATTACTAAACAGTATGATATGTTAAATGAGCGCTTTGATAAAATAGAGATACGAGCAGTATCAACTGATATAACAATCAGATTATTTGGACTTGCTTGGCAACCGCAACTTTAATGATCAAAACTTTGTTGAATTGAAAAAAAGATTCACAAAACAATAAGTGATATGTTGTCATCAACATATAAAAATGATATTTTAATATGTAATCAAAGAGGTTAAGATGAATCAATTTAGTAATAAAGAAATAAATGAGACACTAAGAATACTTTTTGCATGTATTGATCGTTGTCAAAAATCACAAGCTAAGCTTTTAAAACAAACACCACAGTATAGCTTGTTAGAGAATAGGATCCATGCCCTAAGTATCGCTAAAGCGATATTGAATGATGATATCAGTTTTTATCAACTTGATATTGAAGAACTTCAACAAGCAACTATACCTATAACTTCAATCATCAATAAATGTGATAAGGCAATGAGTAAATTAGCTAATAGAGAAGCTTATTACATTAGATTTGAAAACATGTATAAGGCTATGATAATTGCACGTGCAAGTATTGAAAATGAAGTTAATATGAGATTAAAAAGCAATAGAAAATTTGAAGAAAGAGGATTAATATAAACTTATAGATAACAAATGTATCGGCTTTTGAATTATTACTCGTCATTACTTATTTTTCAGTGTTATTTTCATAGCTTTATTACTTTCTCAAATACTTGCTATGTTAGTAATAGAAGGAGTTTGTGATAACAATATGAGTATCGATAGTTTTTATCGCTTTATTTTTGAAAAAAGTTTAGATGCAATCCTATTAACAAGTCCTGATGGCTGTGTCTATCGGGCTAATCAAGCGGCTATCAACATGTTTCAGTACACAGAGGAAGAAATATGTAGACTTGGAAGATGCGGGCTAGTTGATAAATCAGATATTCGCTTAGCTCCAGCACTAGAACAACGAACTATCCATGGGTATGCTAGGGTTGAACTTAATTATAAAAGAAGAAACGGTGAGACATTTCCAGGTGATACCAGTTCAGCTATTTTTATAGATGATGAGAAGAAAACACGTACCGTATTGATAATTCGTGATAATAGCCTTTATCAGGAAGCAAAAGAACAAGAAAGACGTTATGCTTATATAGACTATTTAACGGGAATATATAATCGTAGAGCCCTGATTGATAGCTTAGAGCACGAAATAGCTCGAGCAAAGCGTAGTATGAAAAGCTTAAGCTTGATGCTTCTGGATATAGATCATTTAAAACTAGTTAATGATCATTGTGGTCATAGTTGTGGTGATGCTGTTATCAAAAGCTTCACTAAAACGTTAGTCGATAATTTACGATTGTACGATATTGTTGGACGTTATGGTGGTGATGAGTTTATTGTTTGTTTACCAGAAACCGATTATAAAACAGCTTTAGAAATAGCGGAGCGTTTACGAATACTGATCGAAGATAACAAAGTTAACTATGAACACAAAAGCATAAAAGTAACAGCGAGCATTGGAGTGGGCACATTTGATGTTAATTCAAACGAAAGTTGCGACGCATTAATTTCAAGAGTTGATGGTTATATGTATAAGGCAAAAGGTAAAAGAAACAAAGTATATGGAAAACAAAAGGTGCGATAAGCACCTTGTTTTTTTATGTTATATTTTAGGTAATATCGCAAACTGATTGCGATAATAATTTATTAGAGCAACGACTACTAAAATAGCGCATCCAGCTAAGACTATTGTTGCAAGCAATGTCGATTGTGGTTGAATTGTAAGTGATTGATAGATACCAAAATAAGCCCAAGCAATCGGTAATGGAAAAGCAGCGTTTCTTATGCTTGCTGTAATCAAGATAACGATAAGTATCGCAGCTGCTAAAACAACTATTGTTATAATTTCATGACTTAAACCAAAGCTGTTCCATTCAATTTTAACTAATGTCGCAGCAACATTTACAACAGTGGCAATGACCAACCAACCAGCGTATAATCCAAATGTTAACGCAAGTAAAAAGCGATGACGATGATCATAGTCAAAGAGTATTTTACAAATCAATACGATAGTTATTGTTAATGCAAAGATAAATAGAACCGATAACTCTAGGTATAAATAAGAAAAGCTGATTATCCACAAACAATTAAAGATAGAAGATAAGATAAATAACCCAGAAATTCTTTCTTTCATCATTTGGTAATATGAGTCGTGTCTTTTTATTATAATCAATAAAATTGATATAAGTAGTAAGACATAGATAATACCCCATATACTAAAAGTAATAGAACTTGGTGTTATCAATGTTGGATACATGTCAGAAACTTGTTTTTGGGTCAAGCCATTAATAATCCCAATAGCACCAAGGGTGTTAATTAGTAATGTAATGACAAAAAATAGTGCATTAAGCCAAGCTTTTGGTGAATTCTTCATTTTTATTCTCCTATAAAGTTATGTACTTGGTTTGTTTTAGAGAGTTTAAGTCATATGATTATTAGTGGGGAGCTTTTACAGTGTGAATGAATATCAACATCATCAAACGGGTTTAAATTAGTGTTAAATCTTTATTTATTTCATTATACATTAGATTCTCATCAATAAAAAGTTGGAAGAAAATTATTCTATGACACATTACTGTCTATGTAGTTTATTGATTATATAGCTGTGAACATAATATCCTTACCATTTAATTCATTATATATAAAGACGCTGAATTAGAGATAAATATAACTAAAACACCACTAATGACTGTGGTGTTTTAAGTGACAGTAAGTATTGTTTGATTAACTTTATTTATGAAGATTTAGCGATTTTTATATATTTAAAGAGCTGATTGATTCATCCAAGATTCATCACTAGGATTATCACGGAAGGCTAATAGACGACTTTGATCTTGTGGTTTAATATAACCCATTTCAACCGCTACTTCTAGTAATGTATCAAGATTTGTAGCGGAAATATTTCTAACTTGCGCACTAGCTAATCTTTCAATCCCTTTTTTCATACCATAGGTAAAGATTGAGGCGATACCTAAAACATCAATACCATTATCTTTTAAGACTTGAACAACTTCTAAACTACTTCCAGCTGTAGAGATTAAATCTTCTATCACAACTACTTTGGTGTTAGCATCGCATTTGCCTTCGATTTGATTATTTCGACCATGTTCTTTACTACTGGCTCGTACATAACCCATTGGTAGATCAAGAATTTCTGCAACCAAAGCCGCATGTGCAATGCCAGCAGTAGCGGTACCCATCACCATTTGGCATTCAGGATAGTGTTGCTTGATAATCTTAGCTAATGCTTGTTCGATATTTCTTCGAACTAAAGGATAACTTAAAGTTAAACGATTATCACAATAAATAGGACTTTTAATTCCAGATGCCCATATAAATGGTTGATCTGGACGTAAGAATACAGCTTGAATACTTAATAGATCTTTAGCGATTAATCTTTCCATATTTCCCCCTTAACAAATTCTTGAACACAACGCTGATAAGCGGTCACTGGATTAACAGCTGCCGTTATTGGTCTACCAACCACAATATAGGAAGAACCTATTGTTCTTGCACTAAGTGGTGTTGTGATTCTTGCTTGATCATCTTTAACACTATCACTAAACCGTATACCAGGCGTGACGCTGACAAAGCTTTCAGGCATGTTCTGATGGATCAGTTTCGCTTCTAAAGGACTACATACTACACCATTAAGCTTTGCAAGATATGCATTCTTAGCGTAGTGTAGTACTACATCTTCAAGTGGATGATCGATCCATAATTCTTCATGCATTACTTCCTCGGTTGTACTAGTAAGCTGCGTTACAGCTAGTAAAATGGTTTTAGGACTAGTTTCATCGAGTGCTTGACGTGCCATTGCCATCATTTGAATCGTACCTGAGGCATGAACATTAGTCATATCAACCTGCAGTTTACCTAGTGTCTTCATCGCTTTATAAACGGTGTTGGGAATGTCGTGCAGTTTAAGATCTAAAAATATCTTGTGACCACGATCTTTTATTATCTGTACAATACTTGGACCTTCGCTATAGTATAATTCCATGCCAATCTTTACAAATGGTTTAACATCTTTGAACTGATCTAAAAAATGGAGTGTTTCTTCCTTACTGGAAAAATCACAGGCGATAATAACGTCTTTCATAAATGAGCCCTCCCGATGATCTCTTTTAGTGATCTTATTTCATATTGATCCATAACTATTGGTAAATTTTCGATAATCTCTTTACAAACGTATGGGTTGCGACAATTTTCTGAGCCAACTTGAATGGCTGTGGCACCAGCACTCATAAATTCAATAACATCTTCTGCACAACTAATACCACCAATACCAATAATTGGCAATCTACAGGCTTGATAAACTTGATATACCATTCTTAAAGCAACTGGTTTGATGGCAGGTCCACTAAAACCACCCATTATATTCTTAATAATTGGTTTACCAGTTTTCAAATCAAAACGTGCGCCGAGTAAGGTGTTGATCAAGGAAATTCCATCCGCGCCACCACTTTGCGCTGCTTGGGCAATAACCACAATATCAGTTACGTTTGGTGATAATTTAATAAAAATTGGTTTTTTGGTGACGCTTTTTACAGCTTTAGTGATTTTTTCAACTAGGATTGGGTCAGTCCCAAAACTCATACCACCCTTGTGGATATTAGGACAAGAAACATTGACTTCAATAATTCCCACAATGTCAGCTTGATCCATTTTCATGGCACACTCAACGTATTCTTCGATACTAAAGCCTGATATATTAGCGATAATCTTTTTTTGATAAACGGCTTTAAGCTTACTGAATTCTTCGCTTACCACTTTATTAATCCCAGGATTTTGTAAGCCAATGGAGTTTATCATTCCTCGATCACACTCTGCTATCCTTGGTAATGGGTTTCCAAACCGAGCATCTTTGGTTGTTCCTTTAACCGCAATAGAGCCTAAGATATTGATATCATAGAACTGAGTAAACTCATAACCAAAGCCAAAAGTACCGCTAGCTGGAATAACTGGATTATCAAGGGTTAAGCCACATAATTCAACTTTTAATCTTTCCATAACAACTCCTTTGATTCCATAATTGGTCCTTCAACACAAATGCGTTTATAACCAGTTAGTGTCTCACAACTACAACCCATACAAGCGCCAAAGCCGCATCCCATGCGAGCTTCAAAGCTTAGTTGTCCATCTGCTTTTACTTGTCGATATACAGCTTTTAGCATCGGTTCAGGACCACAAGCATAGTAATATAAATTATCCCAATTAGCTTTTTTAATAACATCACTGACATAACCTTTTTCACTATAAGTTCCATCAACTGTAACAATGATAACCTCAGCAGCTAATGCTTTAAACTCAGATTCATAGAATACATCATCTTTAGAGTTAAAGCCCAAGACAACTCTTAATTTAATTTTTTGTTTTACTAATTCTTGACTCAAACCATAAAGTGGTGGAACCCCAACACCTCCACCAATGATCAATACTTCGTGTTCATTTTTGATCGTAAAACCGTTGCCTAAACCAATCAAGGCTTTAATCCTATCACCTTTTTGTTTAGTAGCTAACTGCTTAGTTCCAAAACCAACAACTTTATAAATGATCACTAAACCATCATTAATTACTTCACATATACTAATTGGTCGCTTAAGATAAGCATTATCAATCTCAATATTCATAAATTGGCCAGGTTTTGTGATCCATGTATTATCACCAAATAAGCTCATCTTGTAAACATTATGTGCAATTAACTCATTTGTGATAATCTGATATTCTTGAATGCGTGATTTATTCATCAATCGTTGACACCCCCATTGTTATTTCTTCTAATACATCTAGCAATACGTTAACAGTATCCAATGAAGTAAATACGGTAATATTGTTCTCTACCGCACAACGTCGAATCAAATAGCCATCTTTTGAATGTTGTGGATTACTATTTGATACCGTATTGATCACATAAGTCACATGACCTTTACGGATGGATTCTAAGATTTCATTTGAACCTTCAGAGATTTTCTTTTTTACTCGTGTTTTGATACCATATTCTTTTAACAAGCGACATGTACCAGAGGTAGCTTCTATATTGAAACCAAGATCATAGAAACGTTTGATCAAAGGTAAAGCTCTTTGTTTATGCTCATCACTAATCGTGGCTAATACAGTGCCATAATTAACAACGCGCATGTTACTGGCTTGCAGGGCTTTATATAAAGCGCGATTAAGTGAGACATCATATCCAATGGCTTCACCTGTTGATTTCATCTCTGGTGAAAGATAAGCGTCTAATCCAAGTAATTTGGAAAAACTAAAAGTAGGAACTTTGACATAAAAGCGCTTTGCTTGTTTAGGATTAAAATCAATGATCCCCTGATCACTTAGTGATTGATTAAGCATTACTTTAGTAGCGATGTTAGCCATTGGAACACCTGATGATTTACTAATAAACGGTACCGAACGTGAAGAACGAGGATTCACTTCTATCACAAAAACATCATCGTTTTCATCGACAATAAACTGAATGTTAAATAGGCCTACAATACCAATTTTCAAGCCTAATCTACGACTATAGTCTAAGATTGTCGTTTTTACTTTTTCTGATAATGAATAAGGGGGATAAACACTCATTGAATCACCAGAATGGACACCGGTCGCTTCAATCAATTGCATGATTCCCGGGATAAAAACATTAGTGCCATCACTGATAGCATCAATCTCTACCTCTTTACCAAAAATATACTTATCAATTAGAACGGGTTGATCTTGATCGATCTTGACTGCAGAAGTTAAGTATTCTATTAACTCGTTATCATGATTAACGATTTGCATTGCTCTACCACCTAAAACGTAACTTGGGCGCACTAAAACAGGATATCCAATCCGTTTAGCAACAGCTAGTCCTTCTTCGATGTTCGTTACAGTTTCACCAAGGGGTTGAGGAATTTGGCATTCTGTAACAATCTTTTCAAACAAATTGCGATTTTCAGCTTTATCTATTGCCAAGGAATTAGTGCCAATGATGGGTACATTTAGTTTTTCTAGTCGCTTAGCCAAATTGATAGCTGTTTGTCCACCTAATGAAACAATGACTCCCTTTGGCTTTTCAAGATCAATAACATTCATGACATCTTCAATACATAAAGGTTCAAAGTATAACTTATCGCTGATTGAATAATCAGTGCTCACTGTTTCAGGATTATTGTTAATGATAATTGCCTCATAGCCAGCTTCTTGAATAGCCCAAATGGCATGAACTGTCGAATAATCAAATTCTACACCCTGTCCAATTCTAATTGGCCCAGAACCTAAGACGATAATGGACTCTTTATTACTAACAATACTTTCATTTTCTTCTTCATAAGTTGAATAAAAGTATGGTACATAGGCATCAAATTCACCACCACAAGTGTCGATCATCTTATAAACCGGTATTATTTTATTCAAGCGACGATAATCAATCATTTCCAACTCACTTAGATTTAGTATATGTCCAAGATAGCGATCACTAAAACCAAATTGCTTCGCCTTCAATATCATTTTTACACTCTTGTCTCTACTTAAAGCTTCTTCAATAGAAACGATATGATTGATCTTATCTAAGAAAAAGGCATCAATTTTGGTCGCATCAAATATTAACATCATATCAATATGACGTCTGAATAATTCAGCTATCGCAAATAGACGGTCATCTGAGGGTGTTTTGATGCTATTAAGTAACTCATCTGTTGCATAGTGATCAAATTTGTCTAAGTAGATATGATCAACACCAATTTCAAGTGAACGAATAGCTTTAAGTAAACTTTCTTCCATACAACGACCAATTGCCATGACCTCGCCAGTAGCTTTCATTTGTGTACCTAATCGATTATCAGCATGTTCGAACTTATCAAATGGAAAACGAGCAATCTTACAAACCACATAATCTATTGTTGGCTCAAAAGAAGCTGGAGTATTAGCGATTGGGATTTCTTCAAGGCGCAAACCAACCGCAATTTTACTTGAGACGCGGGCAATTGGATAGCCAGTTGCCTTGGATGCTAGTGCAGAACTGCGTGATACCCGTGGATTTACCTCAATAACATAGTAGTTAAATGAATAAGGATCTAAAGCAAACTGGACATTACAGCCGCCTTCAATCTTCAATTCTCGAATTATTGCTAAAGCAGAATTACGTAGTAATTGATATTCTTTATTTGAAAGGGTTTGACATGGCGCTACCACAATACTATCACCAGTATGAACACCTACAGGATCTAAATTTTCCATACTACAAACTACTATCGCTGTATCATTAGCATCACGCATTACTTCAAATTCAATCTCTTTATAACCTTTGATCGATCTTTCAACCAACACCTCACTTACTGGTGATAATCTAAGAGCGTTTTTTCCTAATTCGATGATATCATCTTCACTTTCAACAAAACCACCACCGGTTCCCCCCAAAGTAAAGGAAGGTCTTAAGATAATGGGATAACCAAGTATGTTGGCATAGTTGACAATTTCTTCAATGGAATGAGCGGTATAAGATTCTAAACATGGTTGATTAATCTTAAGACATAACTCTTTAAAAAGCTGGCGATCTTCAGCACGTTTTATAGCTTCAAAAGCTGTTCCCAATATCTCGCATCGACACTCATCTAGAACCCCTTTATTAGCTAATGACATTGCCATATTTAAACCAGTCTGTCCACCAAGTGTTGGTAAAATTGCATCTGGTCTTTCTTTGCGAATGATTCTTGATACATATTCTAATGTTATTGGTTCCATATATACTTTATCAGCGATATTGGTATCAGTCATGATAGTAGCGGGATTGGAGTTGATCAAGATAACTTCATAACCTTCTTCTTTTAATGCTAAACAAGCTTGTGTTCCAGCATAATCAAATTCCGCAGCTTGACCAATCACAATTGGGCCAGAACCAATGACTAGTATTTTTTTGATATCTGTTCTTAGTGCCATCTTAAATACCTCGCTTCGCTTTTGCCATATAATTGATGAATACATCAAATAAGTATTTACTATCTTCAGGACCAGCTGAGGACTCTGGATGATATTGACAACTAAATACTTTATCCTTCTCAATTCGTAATCCTTCAATTGTTTTATCTAAAATATTGATATGTGTAACTTGGATATCTGAAAAAACATCATTATCAAAGGCCTTCACAGCGTAAGTGTGATTTTGAGCAGTTATTTCAATTTTATCTGTTAAAAGATTTAAGACAGGATGATTAGCACCGCGATGACCAAATTTGAGTTTATAAGTTTTTAAACCATTAGCCAAAGCGATTAGTTGATGCCCTAAACATATGCCAAAAATCGGTATTTGTCCTTGTATTTTACCAATCAAATTGATCACTTCGTTAACATCCTCTGGATTTCCAGGCCCATTAGAGATAAATATCCCATTAGGCTTCATATCAATAATCTTTTCATAGGATGTATTAAAAGGTACTATGATCACATTACAGCCATAACGATTGAGTTCACGAATGATATTGTATTTTATACCACAATCAAGTGCTACAACATTATATTGCGGATTGGCGCAACGCGAATACCATTTTTTCTTACAAGAAACCTTAGTTACTTGATTGTGTGGAATAACGTAAGCGTCAATCTGTGCTAAGGCGAAGTCCAGTGGGACATCAGCGTCACAGATCATGCCAATCATAAGTCCTTCATCTCTTAATACCCTAGTTAATTTACGTGTATCAACGTGCGTTAACCCGGGAATATCATTTTCTTCTAGTAATTCATTGACCGTCTTGGTATAACGAAAATTACTAGGCTTATCATTATATTCTCTAACGATAAAACCTTTTGCGCCGATCATCTTTGATTCATAATCATCATCAATGATGCCATAATTACCAATTAATGGATATGTCATGACTACTATTTGATCGGTATATGATGGATCACTTAAGATTTCTTGGTAACCAACCATTGCGGTATTAAATACTAATTCACAGATACAATCGGTTTTACTACCAAAACCTTTGCCATAAAACTCAATTCCGTTTTGTAATACTAATTTTCTATCCATTTTATATTCCTTTTCGATAGACGATCTTTCCGTTAACAATCGTCATTTTGTTCATTGCTTGAATATCATTATTTATAAATGGGGTATTGTGTGATTTTGACAAAATACTATCTTCGGTTATCTTTCCCTTTTCATTTAAATCAAAGATTACCAAATTAGCTAATTCATTAAGCTTTAAACTACCGCCTTGAATATTGAAAACACGCGCAGGATTTCTACTCATCCAATGAATAAGATCAATCAACGCTACTTTTTTAGTTAAAACTAAATTCTTGTATAAAAGACTAAAAGCGAAATCCAACCCGATAACACCAAATGCGCTTTCGCTCAATCCTTTGGCTTTTTCTGCTTTACTATGGGGGGCGTGGTCTGTTGCGATCATGTCGATTGTATTATCAAGTAATCCTGCAAGCAGTGCTTCTTGATCTTCTTTAGTTCTTAATGGCGGATTCATCTTGTACATGCCATCATCAATCGTGACATCATTTTCACATAACAGTAAGTGATGAGGAGTTACTTCACAAGTAACATTTAGACCATCTCTTTTAGCTTGACGAATTAGATAAATGCTTTCTTTAGTTGATAGATGACATGCATGATACTTACAACCAGTTTCTTTAACAAGCTTTAGATCGCGTGCTAATTGTTGGTATTCACTAGCACTGCTTATTTTGATCTGACCATATTTATCTACCAATATTCCTTCATGTACCGAACCATCTTTTTCTAACAAGCTTTCATCTTCACAATGAGCTACGATCATCGCACCATATTTATGGGCAGCGATCATGGCTTGACGCATTATGATTTCATTTTGAACACCTTTTCCATCATCAGAGAAGAAATGCGTTTTTTGACTTAACGATTCAATATCTACTAATTCTGTTCCTAACTCAGCTTTGGTTATAGATGCATAAGGTAAAACACTTATTAATGCATCTTGCTCGATAAGCTTTAATAAAGCATCATAAGTTTCAACACTATCAGTTACTGGTTTAAGATTTGGCATACAACAAATTGTCGTATATCCTCCCTTAGCAGCGGCTAACGTTCCAGTTTTTATTGTTTCTTTATATTCAAAACCAGGTTGTCGTAAATGGGTATGAACATCAATCAACCCAGGAAAGATATGTAAACCTGAAGCATCGATAACCTCATTAACTTTAGCCCTAATAACACTGGCTAGATTTAAATGTTGATGTTCATCAATATAAAGGTCCAACTTACTAAACTGATCTTGATAAAACACCATTGCATTTTTGATTAAGATTGTCATTTCTTCCTCCTTAGCTTAAAAAAAAGATTAAGTTAACTTTCAAATCATAGAATTCGAAAGCAACTTAATCCTTTATCACATATTGATTGATAAACTCTTTGTCGTCTTATCATCATTTCCTCCAAAAACAAAGCCCTCTTAGCTAGGACAAAAGAGGGCTTTTTTATTTATCATAAAAACCACAATCTTTTTAGTGTCCCGCACTAATTTAAAGCTATTGGTATTATAGCACAATTTTCAAAAAGTTAAAGTTTAATCAAACATTTTGTTCATATGATGGTAGTAGTGATCTTAATAACAGCGCCATACGAACATAAACACCATTGTTCATCTGTTTAAAGATGCGGCTTTTACTACACTCAACAACATCATCAGCAATTTCGACATTGCGATTGAAGGGAGCTGGATGCAATATGATCGCGTTTTCTTTCATCAGAGCAACGCGCTTTAAAGTTAAGCCATAATCATCATGGTACTTTTCAATACTAAGCAAACTTTCAATTTGATGTCTTTCGTGTTGAATTCTTAGTAACATGATGACATCCATCGTTTTTATCGCTGTTTCAAAATCAATGAAACGATAAGCAGCATCTTCATACTCTTTTGGCCCACTGATATAACAGTCCATACCTAAGCGCTTCATTACATCAATGTTTGAATGGGCAACTCGACTGTGTTTGATATCACCGATTATCGCTACTTTAAGGCCACTAAATTGCTTGAATTCTTGCTTAATCGTTAATAAATCTAGTAATGATTGGCTAGGATGGTCTTTAACACCATCTCCAGCATTGATAATCGGAATAGCAATCTTGCCTAGTAATTTATTATAATATTCATCTTCACGATCTCTGATTACCACAGCATCAATCCCCAATGATTCAAAAGTCTTTACTGTATCATAGAAGCTTTCTCCTTTTTGTAATGAACTGGATGCTGGGTCAAAATCAATCACTTTCATACCTAAGCGTTTTTCAGCGACCTCAAAGCTATAATGGGTTCTTGTGCTTGGTTCAAAGAACAAGTTAGCAATAATCTTATCTTGTAATACATTACTAAAGCCACCATCTTTACACTCTTCAGCCATTTCAAGTATCTTGGTAATCTCTGGTATTGTTAAGTCTTTCAAGCGCAAACAATTTTTGATCATTTTAACCTCCAAAATAAAACCCTCTTAAGCAAGACTAAAGAGGGCATTTGTTTTATAGTTACAAGAATATGTCCTTTTTAGTGTCTCGCACCAATTTAAAGTCATTGACATTATAACACAGAATTAATTAGTGTCTATATATAAAACTTAAAAGCTATTTATCTATAATTTACTAACTATATATAACTATCATAGAGCGATTGATATTAAAGTTTTCAATGATATAATTGTATTATACAGTATAGAAACAAGAGAATAAAAATGGATATAAATGTGTATTTTGAAGCCATGCAAAATATTGAATGCGCATTTGCCTATCATGAGGTAGTCTTTAATGATGCTAATCAGATGATAGATTACACATTCATAGAAGTGAATAGAACTTTTGAATTAATGACTGGTCTAAAGAAAGAAAACATCATTAACAAAAGATATTTAAGAGATGTTGCGATTGATAAAGCAAAATCACAAAAATGGGTAGATATATACTCTCAAGTAATGAGAGATCAACAAAAGATTGAGTTTGAGGAGTATGCGAAGGACTTACGTAGTCATTACTTAGTTAGAGCATATCCAACCGATGAAAGTCATTTTGTGACGATATTCTTCAATAAGAATTTTCAAAAAAATATGGAAGAAATAGCAGAATATCTCATTAGTAATATGGGACATAGTATCGATTATGATAGGATAACAGCTTTCGCTCATGAAGTATCAGGTGCCGATTATACGATATTCAACCTTTTTGATGAAGATGGTAAAAAGTTTACAAGTTTAGCATCTTGTGGGATAAATGATGATACAAGCAAAATTCTAAAAAGCATTAACCTAGATATAATTGGACACATGTGGGAGCAAGATGAAAACCGTGATAGTCTAATTAAAGATCAGCAGATAACACATTTTAAGGATATTTCTGTTCTTACAAATAAGGTCTTACCAAAAACATTGATCAAAAGTATTGTTAAGATGTTTAAGATTGAAGATACAGTTGTAGCTAAGATCACCAAGGAAGAAAGAATGCTTGGTGATTTCACGCTACTCTTTACTAAAGGAAACAAGCTGAAGAATATTGATTTATTTAAACTATACTTACTTCAGCTAGGGTTGTTCATTGAGAAAACACAACTCGAAAGATCATTAACAACTAGTCAAAAACAATTTTTTACTCTGGCTGAATATGCACCAGTAGGATTTGTGACTTGTGATAAAAACGGCGTTATCAGTTACGCTAATAAGAAACTACTTGAGATACTTGATTCACCCGCATATGAAGAGACTACTAGAATTAATCTTTTAACTTTTCCAAATCTTATAAAAAGTGGTTTTTCTGATAAATTGGCGGATTGTTTAAAGAATAACCGTTTATTGCAACATGAGATGCACTATACAAGCTTATGGGGGAAAGAGTCATGGCTTAAAATATTCTTTACACCAATAAAGGAAGATGAAGAAATAATCGGAGCAAACATCGTAATTGACGATATAAGTGCAAATAAAGCCTCTGAAGATCTTTTAAAGGATAGAGCGATAAAAGATTCACTTACAAAAGCTTACAATCGTAATGCGATGGAATCAATTTTAACAGATTACCTATATGAAGCTAAAGATAAAGAACTCATAAGTTGTGCTTTAATGGTAGACATTGATAACTTTAAATATATCAATGACAACTATGGACATAAAGCAGGAGATATCATACTACAATATTTAGTAAGACGAATAAAACTCGAAACCAAAGATCATGATCTAATAATCAGAACTGGTGGCGATGAGTTTTTAGTATATTTACACGACATAAATGACGAAGATAATGCTAAAACGATAATCCAAAGAATTCTTACTAAGATAAGTGGTGAATATCATGTGCTAGATAATATAAGAGGAATAAACCACAATATACCAATTCAAGTAAGTGTTGGAGCAGCTTTTTATCCAAGACATGGCATAACGGCAGAAGATCTGATGGCACGGGCTGATGATGCGATGTATGTTGTTAAAAAAACTGGGAAATCAGGATTTCATATCGCTGAATAGAAAAAACCAATCAATAGAGTAAAACGATAAACAGCGATCACTCGCTGTTTTCATATATCATAGTTTATGATGAGTTAATAATGGCATGTAATAATGAGCTTAAGATAAGCGAGGTTTAACTATGATCAAACTTACAGCTGATAGCACCTGTGATCTAAATAAAGAGTTTATTATCAAACATAATATCGATATCATGCCAATCCATATTGTAGTTGAGGATAAGGTTTATAATGATAATGTTGATATCTTACCTAAAGATATTTTTGATTTAACTGAAAAACAAGGTAAATTATGTAAAACAGCGGCAGTCAATGTTTATGAATACGAAAATTTCTTTAAGCAGTTTACTAATGACTATGATGCAATCATTCATGTATCATTGGGATCTGCTTTCTCTTCATCATGTCAAAACGCGCATATAGCAGCAAATGAATTTTCAAATGTCTATGTGATTGATTCAGCTAACCTTTCAAGTGGCAGTGGCTTGTTGACATATGAAATAGCATTGATGATAAGAGAAAACAAAGATGTTGAAACGATCTTAGATAGTGCGAAAAGACTTATTAAAAAAATTAGTGGTAGTTTTGTTATTGATCAACTTGATTATCTTTACAAGGGCGGGAGATGTTCAAATTTAGAACTAGCAGCAACGAGAGTTTTACGAATTAAACCGTCGATTGAAGTAATTGATGGTAATATGCAAGTTGGACGTAAATACCGAGGGTCATTTGAACTTAGTTTGAGAAACTATATCAATGATCGATTAAGTGAAATTAATGACATTGATGATAAGATATTGTTTCTAACACACACCAATTGCGATGAATTAACAGTCAAGCAAATTAAGCAACAAATTGAAGATAAGAACTATTTTAAAGAGATTATCGTATCAACTGCTGGGTGTACAATTTCAGCCCATTGTGGACCTTTGACTTTAGGAATATTCTATATAACTAAATAAAGCATCATATCAGAAATAACTTTGTACTTTAGAAAATCTTGATTATAGAAAAAACCCTAAGCGTGTTTCAATAGCCTAGGGGTTTTATTTCTGGTGTTTTGTACTATAGTTCAATACTACTTTTTTAGACTACATTTCTCTACATAATCTCGAATAGCTTCAAAGCTCTCTGCACTTATCACATGTTCAATACGGCAGGCATCTTCATAAGAAGTGCTCTTATCAACACCCAGTTCTATCAACCAATTTGAAAAAAATTGATGTCTTTCAAATATACTCTGTGCAATTTTTAAACCTTCATTTGTTAATGTAAGATGGCCTTCGTTATCCATCGTGATCAAACCTTCTTCACGAAGGTTTTTCATAGCGACACTGACGCTTGACTTCTTATATTTAAGCTTGTTGACAACATCAACAGATCTGACATGAACTTGATTTTGACTCAGTATCAAAATGGTCTCTAAATACATTTCCGCTGATTCACGAATTTTTTGCATTATCTAAATACCTTTCGATTATAAATGTTAGTTTTACAATAGCATAAGGTAATAACAAAATCAAACATTTAAACCGCTACTTTTTGTTTTAAAGCTACTTGATCATCTAAAATATTAGAGTAGGATATTATAACAAGATATAGTTATCGTTGTACTCTGCCTGATGAATTTCCTGACAATAAAGATTCAACCTCATCTGCGGTAACTAAGTTGAAATCACCTGATATCGTATGTTTTAAAGCAGAGGCGGCTACTGCAAACTCTAAAGCTTCTTTTACGTTTGGCTTTGTGTTTAACCCATGAATTAAACCAGCTGAGAAACTATCGCCTGCACCAACGCGATCAACGATCATCTTTATATCATAACGAGCTGAAGTATAGAATTCGTTACCATCATAAAGCAAAGCTTTCCAGCCGTTATGATCAGCACTGAAACTTTCGCGTAATGTTGATACAACTAAATTGAAATTGAATTCTTTATAAATTGCTTTAAAAACATCATAATAGCCAGTGGCCTCAGTTACTCCATCTTCGATGTTGGCTTGTGGTTTAAAACCAAGGCACAATTCCATATCTTCTTCGTTACCAATACAAACATCAACATAGCTCATTAAAGGGCGCATTATGCTTTGTGCTTTTTCTTTGGTCCAGAGTTTTTTACGAAAGTTTAAGTCGCATGATACAGTTACATTGTGTCGTTTCGCTGCTTGACAAGCAGCCTTAGTTAATTCAGCAGCCTTATCACTAATAGCTGGAGTTATCCCTGACCAGTGAAACCAATTTGCGTCTTTCATGATTTGATCAAAATCAAATTCACTTACATCAGCTAATGATATGGCACTGTTAGCGCGATCATAAATTACTTTACTTGGCCGCATATTAGTGCCTGTCTCAAGGAAATAGATGCCTAGTCGCTCACCACCTCGTAAAACATGATCCGTTTTAACACCATATTTTTGTAAAGCGTAAAGAGCACTCTGACCTATTTCGTTTTTCGGTAATTTACTAACATAATAGGAGTCGTGCCCAAAGCTAGCTAGTGAAACTGCTACATTAGCTTCGCCACCTCCATAAACAACATCAAAATACTCACTTTGAACAAACCGATTATTACCAGGGGTTGAAAGGCGTAACATAATTTCACCAAGAGTTATTATTTTCATAGTTAGTCTCCTATTAATTGCTTATAAGATGGACTTTAAAGCCACCGATTTCTTCGTTAAAGTAAATGAAATCCAATTTATTGTTTTTCATGACAGCGGTTGTTTCATCGAAGGTGAAGCCAAGAGCCATAAAATAGCGTTGAGCTCTTTTAACATCATTACAACCAACAGCAATATGACCATGAGTTCCAACACCATCATTCATAACTTCAATAAACTCGCTTCCAAAGAAACCTTTGCTTGTTTCTCTTACGTTTCCACCAAATAGTGTCGCGTATTTTTCGGCTATTGATCTTGAAGTAGAGGGGTTTGCGTTGATAGCGACATGTTTTAGTTTTAATCCTAACATCGTATTAACAGCTTGTTTGGTAAGATTAGCAATTCCCTCGAAATCTTTATTAGCGAGCATTTTCTTATCTACCATCCAAGTGCCACCACAAGCTACAATTTTATCGTAGGCAAGATAGTCATTTAAATTGTCAGCAGATATTCCGCCTGTTGGCATAAAGTTTACATTGGTATATGGACCAGCAAGAGCCTTGATCATACTTAAACCACCTAATTGCTCAGCCGGAAAGAACTTAACCGTCGTTAAGCCAAACGACAATGCTTTTTCAATATCACTGGCATTTGAGCATCCAGGAATAATGTTAACCTTATTTTTAATACAATATGAAACAATGTCAGGATTAAATCCTGGAGTAACGATGAACTCTGCGCCAGCTGAAATCGCATCATCCACTTGTTCAATAGTTAAAACAGTTCCAGCGCCTAACAACATGTCTGGTAGCTCGTTATGGATGGCTTCAATAGCTGCTTTTGCATGTGAGCTTCTAAATGTAATCTCGGCAATTGGTAAGCCATTGTGATATAAGGCTTTTGCTAAAGGGATTGTATCTGAAGGATCATCAATTCTAATAACTGGAATGATGCCAATAGCGGATACGGTTTTTAATAAATCATTCATAAAATTCCTCTTTCGTTAGTTTTTCATATTTCAATTTGAGCTATATGTCAAAATTGAAGTAGTTTTTAGCATTGTAATAGCTGATATCAGCAACAAGCGATTTGAGCATTTCCATATCATTTGGATACTCATTAAGTACAACCCAATTACCGATTAAATCGCACAAGATACGTCTGAAATACTCATGTCTGGGATATGATATAAAACTACGAGAGTCAGTTGCCATACCGATGAAATTACCTAATACAGAAGTGTTTGCTAAGTTGGTAAGTTGATCGATGAGTCCTTGTTTGTGATCATTAAACCACCACGCTGTTCCATGTTGCAACTTCATCTTAACCTTATCATTTTGAAAGCTATTGATGATTGTTGTTAAGACTGGATTATCATATGGATTAAGCGAGTATACGATAGTTTTTGGTAGTATTTCTTGTGAGTGAAGACTATCTAGTAACCTGATTAGATCCTGGCTGGAAATGTTGTTGTTAATAACATCGTAACCAGTATCAGGTCCTAGTTTTTCATACATGCTTGAATTGTTATTTCGGCGACTACCAATATGTAGCTGCATTACCCAGTCTTTCTCATAAATCATTGTGGCTAATTTTATTAATAAAGCTGTTTTAAATTTTCGGTTATCTTTCTCATCCAAAAAAGAGTTGTTTAATCTGCGTTTAAAGATATCATCCACATCTTCTTCAATATATGGTTCATAGATCATATACTCGAAGGCATGATCACTCAAACGACAACCATTTGCGTGAAAGTAGTCTATGCGCTGTTTTAACGCTTTCAATAATGATGAAAAATCATTGATAAGAATGTTTGAACTTGTTTCTAGTTCTACCAAATAACTGAGATAATCATCTTTTTCGATATTGATTGCTTTATCAGGGCGAAAAGTTGGAAATACGTGAAAAGATATACTTGGATCTGCTTTGATCATTTTATGATAATGTAAATCGTCAATTGGATCATCAGTTGTACATAGTATCTCAACATTCGATTTTTTAATTAGATTTCTAACTCTAAATTCTTCATTGCTTAATTTTTCGTTACAGAGTTTATAAATCGTTTCAGCACTGTCTTCTTTTAAGATATCATCAATATCGAAATATCGTTTTAATTCTAAATGACTCCAATGATAAAGTGGATTACCGATGCAACGAGGAAGGGTTTTTGCCCACATTTTAAACTTCACAAGATCATCAACATTACCAGTAATGGCATCTTCATTAATGCCATTAGCGCGCATAACTCGCCACTTATAATGATCACCACCCAGCCATAATTGGGTCATGTTTGTGAATTGTCGGTTTTCAGCAATTTCTTTTGGGCTAATATGGCAATGATAGTCAATGATTGGTAAGTTCTCAACGTGTGTATAAAGTGATCTTGCAATGTCACTATTTAAAAGAAAATTCTCATTGATAAAATGGTTCATCGCTTTTACCTCGTTGTTTCTCGTTCAACAAAATCACATGAAATAATAGTTTTGCGTGGAACGTTTTCATTGTTGAAAACTTGAATAAGCATGTTAACAATGTTTCTACAGATCACATCGCCGTGGTTATCAATCGATGTTAATTCAGGGGTTGATAACTTAGCGTATTTCGAATTATTATAGCCGACTATTGATAGATCTTTTGGTACTTTGATGTTATGTTGATTAGCCCATTTTAAAGCACCGATAGCAATTTCATCATCTGAACAGATGATCGCGTCAACATCAAGACCCATTTTATTAGTTTCTAGAACGTTTATAGTATCAATTACTTCGCCATATGATCGAAGTTCTTCGTGTGAACATGTGTTACAAAAAGCGAAAGCATCAATAAAACCTTTAAGTTTTTGTCTTCCACTATATGATTCGGATCGATATAGATATATAAGATGTTTAGCACCTTTCTTAATTAGTTTATGTGTAATATCATATGTTGCTTGATAATCATCGGTTAGACAACAGTAAACACGATTGGCTTCAAGGTAGCCATTGATGATCATAACTGGAACTTGTTTAGATGCTGCTATGATATAGTCATTATCCTTATGATCTTTTTCAACATAATTAGATCCAATCAAAATAACAGCGTCAACTCTTTTTGATAATAGCAGGTCAAGATCGATTTTTTTCTTCTGTAGATCATAACCAGTACAACATAGAAAAGAATTATATCCTCTATTTTGAAGTTCAGTTTCAACAACATAGATTGCATTTGCAAGATAGATATCGCTTGCATCTGCACAAAGGATACCAACAGTCTTCATTGTATTAAGACCAAGACCTCTAGCGAAAGCATTGGGGGTATAACCACAACTTTCCATTACTTCTAATACACGTTTTCGTGTTTTCTCAGAGACGTGAGAACTATTATTTAGAACCCTTGAAACAGTTGCGATGGAGACGCCAGCTTGTTTTGATATATCATATATATTCATTGTTTTCTCCAATCTGTAAATGCTTACAAATATAATTGTATTATATGGCTAAAATGTCTAAATTTCAAGTCATTATTTGTTGACTGTAAGCGATATAGAGCGTATCATAAAACTGTAAGTATTTACATATATAGCATAAAAGGAGCAGTATATGCAATTGTTAAGTAAAACAAATAGTGATCATAAAAAAAGACCAATTAAAGTAGTTCAATTTGGTGAAGGAAATTTCTTACGAGCCTTTGTGGATTATATGATCGATATTGCTAATGAGCAAGAATTATTCAATGGTAATATAGTTATAGTTAAGCCAATAGCACAAGGAAGTCTAGATGAGTTTAAAAGGCAAGATGGCCAATATACAGTTCAGCTTCGAGGTCTGATTGATGGTTGTGAATATATAGAATCAAGAGTGATAACTTGTGTTGATAATGTTGTTGATCCTTTTCAAGATTATCAATCATATATCAAACTTGCTTCTTTGGATAGTTTACGATTTGTAGTATCTAATACAACAGAGGCTGGAATTATTTATAATGAAAAAGATCGATTCGATGAGAAGTTAGCGATAAGCTTCCCAGCAAAATTAACGCAATTTTTACTAGCTAGATTTGATGCTTTTCAAGGTGATCAAGATAAAGGGCTAATAATTTTACCTGTTGAGCTCATTGATGATAATGGTATAATTTTGAAACAATGTGTTATGCAATATATCAAACTTTGGAATTTAAGCGATGAATTTAGTAACTGGGTCAGTAATGCGTGCGTGTTTACTAGCACATTAGTAGATAGAATTGTAACAGGGTATCCTAAAGATGAGATAACAAACTTGTGGGAAGAACTTGGCTATCGTGATGAACTACTAACAACAGCTGAGCCTTTTGCGCTTTGGGTTATTGAAAGTGCAAAAGAAATAAGTGATGAATTTCCACTTGATAAAGCACTTGTTGGTAAAACGGGAATGAACGTTATCTTTACGGATGATCAAAAACCATATAAACAACGTAAGGTTAGAGTATTAAATGGTGCTCATACGGGCTTTGTCTTAGCATCATACCTTGCTGGTAACAATACAGTAAAAGAATCAATGGATAGTGAAATTATTAGTAACTTTATTTACAAATTGATTTTTGATGAAGTTATACCAACACTAGATCTATCTAGAAATGAATTGGAAGAGTTTGGATTGGCGGTTATCGATCGTTTTAAAAATCCATATATTAAGCATCAACTGTTGGCAATATCATTAAATAGTGTTTCTAAATGGCGGACAAGATGCTTACCAAGCGTTTTAGAATACATTAGTAAGTATCATACCTTACCAAAATATTTAGTATTCAGTTTAGCGGCGCTAATCAGTTTTTATGACATAGAAAAAATTGAAGATGGTGTTGGTTTAGCATATCGTGGTGAACAGGTATATCAGGTAAAAGATGATGAAGATGTATTGAACTTTTTTATGAATAACAAAGGAGATGATTTAGTCACAAAAGTAATGTCAAATACCAGTTTCTTTAATCAAGATTTAAATGTGATTGATGGATTAAATAATATGGTTTGTGACTATCTAACTAAAATTAAAGAAATAGGCATGAAAGAAGCAGTCGCAATGCTGGTGGCTGATAATGAATAAAATAATTCAAATAAACAAAGAAGATAATGTTGTTGTAGCATTAATGAAGCTTGAAAAAGGTACAGTAATACTTGATGACATTATCCTTGAAGAGACCATTGATTTTGGACACAAAGTCGCTATTAAAGATATCGCTAAAGATGAGTTGATCATTAAATATGGGTATCCAATTGGCGAAGCAACCAAGAATATAAAAAAAGGTGAATGGGTACACACAAGTTGTATAAAGACCAGATTAGAAGATAACATTGAATATAAGTATCAACCTAATATTCATGAAGGGGTTAAAATTGAACCACGAAGCTTTATGGGCTATCGTAGAGAAAATGGAAAAGTTGGAATCAGAAATGAAGTATGGATAATACCAACTGTGGGTTGTATTAATAATGTAGTTACGAAGCTGGCTGAAATGAGCAAAAAAATGATCAAAGAAACAAATATTGAGGATGTTGTTGCTTTTGTGCATCCTTATGGATGCTCACAAATGGGTGATGATCAAGAGAACACCAAATTAATACTAAGTGATCTTATAACTCATCCTAACGCAGGAGGCGTTTTAGTCGTTGGATTAGGTTGTGAGAATAGTAATATTGATGAATTAAAGAAGTATATTAACGATCAAGAACTTGAAAATGTTCATTTTATTAATTTGCAAGATCATGAAGATGAAATCACTGATGCTTTAGGTATGATAACTGAAATAGTTAAAAAAGCAGCTCTTAATAAACGTGAACCTATCTTAGCGAGTGAACTCATTGTTGGTCTTAAATGCGGGGGGTCAGATGGTTTATCGGGTATTACAGCTAATCCTTGTGTTGGCTATTTTAGTGATAAACTAATCGCCCAAAATGGAACAACAATACTAACTGAAGTACCTGAAATGTTTGGAGCAGAAACAATATTGATGAATCGTTGTCAAAACACAGACGTATTTAATAAAACGGTGGCTTTGATCAACGAATTCAAAGACTACTATCGCAATCATGGTCAGACAATTTATGAAAATCCTTCGCCAGGAAATAAAGCTGGAGGAATATCAACGCTTGAAGATAAATCGTTAGGTTGTACGCAAAAAGCGGGACAAGCAACTGTGGTAGATGTTCTTGCTTATGGTGAAAAGGTGAAGATTAAAGGATTAAATCTGCTTAGTGCTCCTGGTAATGATCTTGTGGCTTCTACCGCTTTAGCTTGCAGTGGCGCTCATATAGTCCTTTTTACAACGGGACGCGGTACACCGTTTGGTTGTCCTGTTCCAACATTGAAGATATCATCAAATGATGCACTGGCACATAAGAAAGCTAATTGGATTGATTTCAATGCTGGAGTAATAGCTAATGGTCATAGTTTAGATGAAACAAGTAATGATCTAATGGATTTGGTTTTAAAAGTGGCTTCTGGTGAACTAGTAAAAGCGGAAGTTTCTGGATATCATGATATGGCAATATTTAAACAAGGTGTTACTTTGTAAAAGGAGAAATAAAAATGAATGAAATGTTTACACTAACAAACAAAATTGCATTGGTTACAGGTGGTTCTTATGGAATAGGTTTTGCGATAGCAGAAGGCTTTGCTAAAGCAAAAGCAACAGTAGTGTTTAATGATCTTAATCAAGAGTTGGTTGATAAAGGTTTAGCGGCTTATAAAGCTAAAGGAATCAATGCTTTTGGTTATGTTTGTGATGTTAGTGATGAAAAGGCTGTAGTTGAGATGGTAAATAAAATTGAAAAAGAACATGGTATTATTGATATCTTGGTTAATAATGCGGGTATTGTTAAAAGAATACCGATGGTTGATATGGCTGTTGAAGATTTCAGAAAAGTTATTGATATAGATCTAACAGCGCCGTTTATTGTAGCTAAGGCAGTTATACCAAGCATGATCAAAAAAGGACAGGGTAAGATAATCAATATTTGTTCAATGATGTCTGAGCTAGGACGCGAGACGGTTTCAGCTTATGCGGCCGCTAAAGGTGGACTAAAAATGCTTACGAAAAACATTGCTTCAGAATATGGAGAATACAATATTCAATGTAATGGTATTGGCCCAGGATATATAGCAACACCACAAACAGCACCTTTAAGAGAAGTACAAGCAGATGGCTCACAGCACCCCTTTGATAAGTTTATTATCTCAAAGACACCTGCAGGACGCTGGGGATTAGCCGAAGATTTGCAAGGGCCCGCAATATTCTTAGCAAGCGCTGCATCTGATTTTGTTAATGGACATATATTATATGTTGATGGTGGCATTCTAGCTTATCTTGGTAAACAACCTAAATAGTTAAAAAGATTACCGGTTAATCGGTAATCTTTCAGCCTGTTGACAAAGAAGTATAGTAAAAAGATATATAATTTGATAAAATGAAGAAGGCATGAAGATGCTTGTTTACCTTATTTTGCCAAAAATAGTACAACTCTTCATGCCTTTTATAATGAGAAAAAGCCATAGAA
>JAYFOM010000007.1:0-5601 GCA_034932685.1 Erysipelotrichaceae bacterium | reverse complement strand
ATTGAAGCTGGTGATGATACAAGTAAATGGGAAAGTATCATGACAGACACAGTTGAAGCTGGTTATGACTTGATTGTAAGTGGTAATAACACTTATGAAAGTTTCTTGTATGCTGCTGCTGCTGCTAACCCTGATCAATTGTTCTTCAACTTCGACTATACGAAATCTGAAGATCTACCTAATGTTTACTCAGTAACTTATGACACAGCTGAATTAGGTTATGTTGCTGGTACTTTAGCTTCTTTGATCACAACATCTGACATGGAAAAAGCTAACCCAGAAAAAATGATCGGTGTTATCGTTGGTATGGATATTCCTGCTATGAACGAATTCATCGGTGGTTTCTGTCAAGTTGCTACTGAACTTGGCGTACAAGTTGTTATTGGATATCCTGAAAGTTTCACTGACGCTGCTAAAGGTAAAGAAATGTCACTTAATATGTTCAACCAAGGCGTTGACGTTATTTGGCAAGTTGCTGGTGGTGTAGGTGTTGGTGTATTCGAAGCTGCTGCTGAAGCAGGAAGATATGCATTAGGTGTTGACCAAGACCAATATGCTCAATTTATCGGTTCACAACCAGCATTGGCTGCAACAATCGTTGCTTCAATGGCTAAAAACTGTGACTTGGCTGTAAAAAGAGCTGTTGATTTCTTAATCGCTGGTGAATATCCAAGTGGAACTGAAACTCTTGGTATCGCTGAAAACGGTGTTGGCTTGATTCAAAATGCTTACTATCTTGAAAATGTTCCTGAAGCAATCAGAACACAAGTTGACGAAGTATTAGCTAAAGTAACTGCTGGTGAAGTAGAAGTATTCAGCGTATTAGCTAATCCTGATGGCTGGGCTGCTGTTAAAGCTGCTGCAATAGCTGCTAAATAGTAATTATACAAAACGTTATATGACAGTAATGCTCTATTGTTAAATAGAGCATTACTTTTAGAATTAGGAGGAGAACCTTTGAGCGATACCATTTTAAAACTTGACAATATTACTAAGATTTATGGTAATGGGGTCGTCGCTAACAAAAACGTTAGTATCGATTTAAGAAAAGGTGAGATTCACTCGATAGTAGGAGAGAATGGCGCTGGCAAGTCTACGCTGATGAAAATCATTTTTGGAATTGAGAATGCTTCTAGTGGTACTATGACCTATAAAGGCAAAGAAGTTCATTTCACCAGTTCCATGGAAGCTATCAATGCTGGAATTGGAATGGTTCATCAACATTTTATGTTGATACCATCATTTACCGTTGTTCAAAGTATAATATTAGGCAAGGAACCGGTAAAAAACGGGATATTTATTGATTTGAAAAGGGCAATTTCTGAAACAAAAGAACTAGCCAAAAAATACAACTTTGATATTGATGTGACTAAGAAGATAGCTGATTTGTCAGTTGGTGAAAAACAAAAAGTTGAGATTTTAAAAACACTTTATCGTAATGCTGAAGTTATCATTCTTGATGAACCAACTTCAGTTTTAACACCACAAGAAACCGTAAATTTGTTTAACGAATTACGTAAGTTTAAGGACTTAGGACATACAATTGTTTTTATCTCTCATAAACTAACCGAAGTTAAACAGATCAGTGATCGAATCACCATTATGCGTAATGGTCAAAGTCGCGGTACATATAATAATGAAGATATCAGTCTTGAACAGATGACTGATTTGATCATTGATCGTGATCTTATTACCGATTATGATCATCTTCGTGAAGATTATCATGATAAGACAACTGTTTTGAAGGTAGAAAATCTTGAGGTAAAACGAAAAACACGTTATTTACTTGAGGATGTTTCGTTCGCTTTGAAAAAAGGCGAAATATTAGGTGTTGCAGGTGTTCAGGGTAATGGTCAAGCTGAGCTAGTACGTTGTATCACTGGTTTAATGAATCAAACTGGTGGTAAAGTTACTCTTGCTGATCATGATATATCAAAAGATACGATCAAGAATCGTCGACGTAAAGGTTTGGCTTATATTCCCGAAGATCGTATGGAAGATGGCGTTGCAGTTGGCGCCTCAGTTAGTGATAACATCATTTCTACATATTATGATCGTAAAGATATCAACTCTAAGTTCTTTATGTTGGGTAAAAAAATTACAGCTGAAGCTGATCGTTTGATTAAAACATTTTCAATCAAAACGCAAAGCAGTAAAACCAAGATTGGTAGTTTATCTGGTGGTAATATCCAGAAAGTTGTTGTGGCACGTGAATATAATACGGCACCTTTATGTATGATAGCTGAACAGCCAACCCATGGTATTGATATTGGTAGTGCAGAGTTTATTCATTCCCAACTTATCGATATGCGCAATAAAGGAGCAGGAATCTTGTTGATCAGTGCTGATTTAAGCGAAGTTATGAATCTATCTGATCGCATTGTTGTCTTTTATGAAGGTGAGATCGTTGGTTATTTTAAAGATGTTAAAGGGGTTACTGAAAATGAACTGGGACTTTACATGTTGGGTGTAAAACACCAAAGTAAAGAGGAAATCGGAGGTGCTTTAAATGACTAAAAGAAAAGTCAATAAGCTCTCAATTACAAATGAGTTTGTATTTGAAATCGTTAAAACATTGATTTCTATTTTGATCGCATTAGGCTTAACCTTTATTGTCTTGTTTTTTGTTGCTAAAGATCCAGTTGGTCTTTTTGTTAAATTGTTGACTTCCCCACTTACAAAGGTAAGATACTTTGGTAATGTCATAGAAATGATGATTCCGATTGCCTTTTCAGGTTTAGCGGTATCTTTATTGTTTAGAACCGGTTTATTTAACTTGGGTATTGAAGGTATATACTTTATTGGCGGTATTGTGACTGCTGCTGTTGCTTGTACTGTTATTGATAGTCATTTTTTCCATCCAATCATCACGATTTTAGCTTCGGCTACAGTAGGTGGTTTATTGATGTTGATACCTGGGTTTTTAAAGGCTAAGTACAACGCCAATGAGTTAGTTGTATCATTGATGTTAAATACTATTTATCTTGGTCTTGGTATTTTTATCATTAAGAATTTCTTGCGTGGCATTGATACATCAGCGATCGCATCGCCGGCATTTCAACAGACCGCCATGTTAGATTACATTATTCCAAATACCAGAATCACGATTAGTTTCTTCCTGTTGTTATTTGTGACATTACTTGTTTATTTAATGCTTTATAAAACTAAACTTGGTTATACAATTCGAATGACTGGTCTTAATCGTAAGTTTGCGGTCTATTCAGGTATGAACGCTTTTACTTTATTTATGTTAGTACACTTTATCTCAGGTTTTATTGGTGGTATTGGTACTTCGGTTGAACTTTTAAGTCTTTATGGTCGCTTTACTTGGATTGTTTTACCAGGGCTTGGCTTTACTGGTGCTTTGATGGCAATGCTTGGTCGCAATAATCCAGTAGGGGTGTTGATCGCTGCTTTCTTTATCAGTTACTTAAGTAAAGGGGCAGAAGTTATGGCGCTTGGTAGTGAGGTGCCGGTTGAGATCATGGCGATCATCCAAGCGGTATTAGTATTATTGATCTCATCACAATATTTCTTAAAGAAATGGCGTGAAAGACAATTGTTGAAGGAGGGCACAGCTAATGAATTTAACTGATTTCTTCAATTCGATCTTTACAGCTAGTTTTGTTTTCGTTGTTATAAGAGTTGCGGTTCCGCTTGTTTGTGCTTCATTGAGTGCTTATACAGCTAATATCAGTGGTCTAAACAATATCGCTGTTGAAGGTATTATGTTGATGGCGGCTTTGATGGCGGTCTTAGGTAGTTTTTGGACTAAAAGTGCATGGCTTGGTTTATTGATTGCGGTATTGACGGGGGTGGTAATGGCGTTAGCGATTGCTTTCTTCTCAATGTATTTAGGAGCGACACCGATATTGGTTGGTATTGCCCTTAATACTTTCGCCTCATCCTTTTCAGTGTTCTTGCTTTATTTATTCACAAAAAACAAAGGAACAAGTGCTTCATTAGCTTCACGAATATTACCAACTGTAAACATTCCATTTATTAAAGATATACCTATTTTAGGTCAGATATTATCGGGTCATTATGTTATTACCTATATAGTAGTTGTCGCAATGATCTTAATCTATATTTTAATCTATAAGACACCACTAGGAATGAGAATTAAAGCAGCTGGTCTTGATCAGGAGGCAGCGCGTTCTGTTGGGATTAATGTTAATAAAGTAAGAATTATATCGATTATTATTTCAGGTATCATTGGTGCATTGGGTGGCGCTTATATTACGATGGGTTATATGTCTGTTTTTGTTAAAAACATTATTTCTGGTCGTGGTTGGATTGGTATTGCGGTCCAAGGTATGGCTGGTAGTAGCTTCCCAGTTTTGATCTTAACAACGATGTTATTTTCAGTATTCCAAGCATTTACCAATATCTTCTTGTTATATAACTTACCAAGTGAGCTGATCAATACGATTCCGTATGTTGCGGTATTGTTTGGTATTATCGTCTTCTCCATTGTTGAAACAAGAAAACGTAAAAAAGGTGAAGCTGATTAATGCGTAAGATCATTATTGATTGTGATCCTGGCCATGATGACATTATCGCTATTTTGGTCGCTTTAGCACATCAAGATGAACTTGATGTTATTGGTTATACCACCGTTGCTGGTAATCAAACTGTTGAAAAAGTCACAAATAATTTGTTGAAGGTTCTTGATTACCTCAATGTAAAAGCAGAGGTCGCAATAGGTGCAGATAAACCATTAAGAAGGCCATTAGATGTGCAACCACTTGCACATGGTGAAAGTGGGATGGATGGTCCAATCTTAAAAGAGGCTAAACAAACAGCACTACAAATTAGTGCTGTTGAGTATCTTAAAGAAAAGCTATTAAGTTCAAAAGAAAAGATAACCTTAGTTGCACTGGGTCCTCTTACCAACATTGCTTTATTATTAAAAAGTTATCCTGAGGTTATCGAAAAAATTGATGTGATAACCATTATGGGTGGCAGCCTTTATTCAGGGAATATCCTACCAAAAGCAGAGTTCAATATTTACCATGATCCTGATGCCGCGAAGATTGTATTCAACTCAAAGGTAAAAATCATCATGAGTGGACTTGAGGTCTGTTATAGTGGTCAGGTGAGTCACGATAAGTTAGAAGTCTTTAAAGATAAAAAGGGTGTTTCTTGGTTAGTTTATGAATTGATGTTATTTTTCTCTCGTTATAGTAAAGAGCGAAACTTAACAACATCACCTATCTTTGATATGACACCAATGATTCATCTATTAAGACCAGAATGGTTTAAATCAGAACATTATCATGTTGATATTGAAACTGAGGGTGAGCTATGTCGAGGTATGACGGTTGCCGACTTCAGAGAACCAAAAGATGAAACAAAGATAAACACAGAAGTACTCTTAAGTGTTGAGAATGAGAAATTTGTTGATTTCTTTATCGACAGTATTTTAAAACTTGATAAAACAAACCGGTAAACGGTTTGTTCAGACTGTTGACAAAATAAGTTAACAGTCTTTTTATTTGGTTAGAAGAATACTATTAAGAAAGGCAAGATAATGGTAAAATTTTAGTAGATAAGTAGAGGACAAACTATGTTTAAGAAACGAACGATCCAACAAGAGGA
>JAYFOM010000006.1:0-3235 GCA_034932685.1 Erysipelotrichaceae bacterium | reverse complement strand
TTTCGTCAAGCTATATGGTCAATCTATATTAGAAAAGCTTTATAAATAATAATATCGAAGCTACAAGAGCACATTTATAAAACGGAATTAAGTCTGAGAAACGGAAATAACCGGTTCTTTTCGTCGTGTTTAAAATAGCTTTATAACCTACGAAATTCTCATACTTATTTCCGGTTAAAACATTATAACTGGAATTAAGTCTAATAATTCCTTAGTTTATCTTACAACTGGAAGTTACTTTAAGAATTCACGATTTGAAAGACATTATCATTAATTTAATCATTACATGTTAATTAATTTATTACATAAAAAAGACCGTTATTTAACGGTCAGATCAAAGTAATGGTCGGAATGACAGGAATTGAACCTGCGACCTCTTGGTCCCGAACCAAGCGCACTACCAAACTGTGCTACATCCCGACATGCATTACTATTATATCAAAATACTTCTTCAAATCAACAAAAATGTCAAAGTTAATAATTACATGATACAATAGTTTTGTTTAGTGAGGGACATTATGAATCGTGAACTACCAAGAGTGATCATCGCTATTTTACTATCATTATTTGTCTTCAATATTGTTCCAGTATTGGCTATCTTTTTTCCTGATAGTGTAGCCTATTATACCTTATTACTTGATACTTGGATCATTGTTCCTATCTTTGTTTTTGCCCTAGGCGCTATCACAAGTTCCATATTTGGGGTATGTACATATCAACCTGTACTAATTGGTCTTTGTTACATACCTACTATGATGTTCTTTTATGATAGTAGTCTTATTCCTTTTATCATTGTCTATGTCATCTTGAACTTTCTTGGTAATATCTTTGGTACGACTTTTTATCGAAAACGTGTTTTTGAAGAACTTTAATCAATTAACGCTAACAAATCCTGATATAAAGCTTGTGTTGCGTCTTCACTTTCAAGATTGAATATTATGATCTTATCATCATAACGGATAAGGATGTGATCATTAACACTTTTATAAGCCATAAGACTATACTTACCATAAGTCCCATTGGTAAAGGTGCCACTATTTAATTTAAATGTTGATATTCCAACACGACTTCCATAAGCAAACTTATCAATTAATCTAATTTCATCAATAGTTTCGATCTTGATTGTTTCGGCTTTAAACAAGCTATTAACAACAAGCTCTTCATCTTTTATCTCGGCTTTAACTGAACCAAAAAGATTAAACAATAAAAAAGCAATCAATACTACTGCTGTAATAATATACTTAATCAATTTACTACTTTTTTTGTTCATTATCTTTACCTCTAAATTATGTTAGCACATAATTTAGATATAATTACATTTAATCAATAATTTCAGTAGCTTTGTTGTTGAATTTAACCTTCTTTAAGGTTTTTTCAATCTTTGCCTGATGTTCTTTTAAAACATCTATTGATGTTTGATTAGGTCCAATCTTAATTGCTCCTAAAAAGCGTGATGAAATACCACTTTCATTAGCGATCGCCCCAACAACTTGATTTGGTGTAACACGGTCTTTTTTACCACGATTGATCGTGATCGTTACCATATTTGTATCATCATAGTCTTGTTTTTTCTTGGAACTACGCTTAGGACGATCAGATTTCTTTTCTTCAAAGGTTTCAGTAATCTTAAAGCTCTTAAGTTTAGGGTTTTGATCAAGTGACATCGCAAACATTGCTGAAGCGACATCAATCAAAGAATATTCAGTGCCACACATTTTCTCAATGATCTTAAAATACTTAGAACTATCTTTTTTACTCATGTGCTTAGTTATTTTCGTGACCATTTCATTGATTCTAAGATTATCAAGTTCTTCTTGAGTTGGTAACTGTTTTTTCTCAATTTTACACTTTGTATAACGCATGATGTATTTAAGCTGATTTAACTGCTTATTTCCTTGAATCAATGTAAAAGACACACCATCTTTACCAGCACGTCCAGTACGGCCAATACGATGGACGTAGTAATCTTCTTCTTGCGGTAGATCATAGTTTAAAACGATTTCAATATTATTCACATCAATACCACGAGCAGCAACATCAGTAGCGATAAGTACTTTAAACTTACCCTCTTTAAAGCCATTCATAACCTGTGTTCTTTGGGCTTGTTTCATATCGCCATGTAAACCTTGGGTTAAAAAGCCCCGTGCATTTAATTCACTTACTAACTCATCAACCATTTTCTTAGTATTACAAAAGATAATACTTGCTTGTGGTTGATAAAAAGCCAATAAACTGTAAGTCGCATCTGTTTTACGTCCTCTTGGCACTTCAAAATAATACTGTTTTGTGGTATCAACTGTTAATTGTTCATTTTTAATCTTTACGTGTTGCGGATCTTTTTGAAAAGTCCTGGAAATTTCAATGATCTCTTTTGGCATGGTGGCTGAGAAAAGAATAGTTTGACGTGAACTAGGTGTTTTTAATAAGATTTCGCGAATATCATCCACAAAGCCCATATTTAACATTTCATCAGCTTCATCTAATACTACCATCTTAACTTGTGTTAAGTTTAATGTTCTACGATTAATATGATCCATTACTCTTCCTGGTGTACCAACAATGATTTGGCAACCTTGGCGCATTCTAGTGAACTGACGATCAATACCTTCGCCACCATAAATAGCTACGGGATTAATACTATTTTCATATTTAGCAAATTTTGTTAGTTCTTCAGCTGATTGTAGTGCTAACTCTCTTGTTGGTGATAAGATCAAAACTTGGGTTAGTTTCTTATCTAAGCTCATATCGATCATATTGATCGCTGGTAAACCAAAAGCAGCCGTCTTTCCGCTGCCGGTTTGGCTTTGACCGATAATATCAAGCCCTTGTAAGATTAGTGGTATCGTTTCGGATTGGATCGCTGTCGCCTCAATAAAACCGACATCGTCGATTCCTTTTTGGATATTGTCTGATAGTGCAAATTCTTTAAAATTATTAATACTCATATGCCTCTTTTCTTTCGTTGCTCAGTTAATGCCTTTTCGCGCAACGAATGCGAATAAAGCGATAATGGTACTATTGTTTAGACCACGATAGAGTATAACACAATTATGTTAATATTGCTAATATAAGCATTTAAAACAATAATAATCTATGTAGAGTTACAATTGATGTGAGACTTACCAACTAAAATAGAAAAGCGAATGGAATCCTGTAAAATAGAGTTAGCACACTTTATAGAAAGGAAACCAATCGCATGTCTATTATAACCCAATCTCAACGTTTTTTGCCCCAT
>JAYFOM010000005.1:0-35209 GCA_034932685.1 Erysipelotrichaceae bacterium | reverse complement strand
ATAATCTTATGATAGTATTGTTTTGGGACATAGGTTGATTATCCTTTCATGGTCTTAACTAACTCCATTTTATCGGATATTCATTCTTATGTCCTTTTATATTTTAGACATCACCCCAACAATTATTCTAGAACCTTTTATTCATTGTTTTATTATATACTAATTATAAGGAGCTAATTTGGCTGATGAATTATGGTATTATCTTAGCTGTTTCAAGCTTAATACTAATATCATGCAATCTTTTAGGTAATAAGATCGCTAAGAAGCTTAATCTCAACGATAAGATCCAATATACTTCTTTTGGTTTTGTGATCTTAATGTCATTTTTGTTTGTGTTTTATTTACCATTAGTTTGGTTTAAAGTTAACGCAAATATCATAAATCTGATTTTCATCCTTATAATGATAGGGTTACTGTTTGTGAGTATCATAATTAAAAGTGAAAAGATAAGCTATCAAAGAAAAGAATTACTGCTTATCGTTGCTTATGTTGTGATAATGGTTATCTTATCAACAAAGGTTGGACTCAGTGAGCAAACCAGTGATTCAAATTTCTATTTCACCATTGTCCAAAGAAATATCAATAGTCAAATAGTAGGCCAGTTTTTAGGTTATAGTGGTGGCATCTATAACAATAGTGTTATTGGTATTCAGTATCTCTATCAATCATTTTATCAGTTCTTTTCGACTATTTTATGGCTATTAAATTTGTTATTTAAAGATGTCATAATGAATAGTGCTGTTTACATGTGGGTAAGTAACATCTTGTTTTACTTTTTTAGCTTTGAAGCGATTTTGAATGTCAAGAATCTTACGAAAAATACTAGCAGTTTTGTAGTGAATATTGTTTTTATTGGATTATACATTCAAACGCTCTACTATAATATTACTTTTCCCCATGTTGGAGTTATCTTTTTAACTAGTTTGATCACTAATTTAATTATTATCCTATATGCACATTTTAAAGATGGAATACAAGTTAATCCATTGGTTATTATTTTTTATAATATCGCTATGATCAGTTGTGCAAGTTCAGGATTTTTCTTAGGGTTTTTTATGGTTTACTCCTATATAATGATGAGCTTATTTTTTAACTTAAATAACATATTAAAGCACATTTTTTACTTAGCTTTACCAACCCTTGTTTATAGTATTGTGTTTATGAATAACCTCATTTTTACTATTATTGTGTTACTTTTTGAATTAGTCTTAATGCTTATTGCTTATCTAAGTATCCGAAAAGAACATGTTGTTGATATTATCAATAAATGTGCAAGAATAATGATGTTATTGGTGCCTATTATTTTTACTATTTTAGGAATCATAAAGTATCAAAATTCTTATCTATCAGTATTAAGTCACTTCTTTGCGCAACACTCGGTTTATGATCGAGTTGAGGATTATCTTGTTTTTAAAGGCATTGGTGCAATTCTTATAAACAGTTTATACTATTGTTGTCTTGTGGCTTTATTTTTAAAGAGCAAAACCAAAAAATTAGCGGTTATGTTAGTGATCATCATCATTACTTTCGCCAATCCATTGGTTTTACCTTTCGTGATGACATATATAACAGGGGTAGAAGTTTATCAAAGAATCTTTTACTTAGTATTTAGTTCTGGTTTTATCATGATCGGAATAGATATAATCATAGAAACACTAAAAGATAATAAAACAGTACAAAAAATGTTACTTATCATGATTATCGCAATAAGTTCATATTATACATATCGAAACATAAGATATGGATACCATCAGTTTTTTAAGCCAACAGCTAATTTCAATGTTTTATATAAATTGGATCAAAGTGTAGTTGATACTGGAAATGCTTTGAAATATATTATTGATGATGAAAAACTATATTATCCTAAAGTGATATCACAAACTGAAGGCTTACTTATCATTGAGCCACGGATCACATTAATGAATGGTATGATAGAGAAAAGCAACATTGATGATGCATACCCCAATGATCCTGAAATGAAAGAGCTGTTATCAATATTTTACAAACCATTATATCCAGGTGATGATCAAACTAGATTGGCGTCGAAGTATCAAGATGTTGATAATATACTTGTACGCACCAAGATAGATTTTATCATTGTCGATAAGAGTTTACATGTACTAGATAAAGATAACCAATGGGTACCTCTGTATTACTTCTTACTTGAATCATGCACAATTATGTATCAAAATGATGAGTATGTGATTTTTAGATATTATCACTAAAGCTAATGGTAGGACATCTTTTAAAGATATGATATTATTAAAAAAAGGAGTAACCGGTTTTGAAACCAATTATAATCGTACCGGCACATAATGAACAAGATAATATCTTGGATGTAATATCTAAGATTAAACTTTTAGCTATTGATTATATTGTAATAAATGATAGCTCTTTTGATAATACAGCTTTAATACTTGACATAAATGATATCAATCATATTGATCTGCCTTGTAATATTGGTATTGCAGGAGTTGTTCAAATGGGTTTTCGTTATGCGGTTGAAAATCAATATGACGCGGCTATTGTAGTTGATGGTGATGGCCAACACCCACCCATTTATATCAAGCCTTTACTTGCAGAACTTGAAAAAGGTTATGATTATGTTATTGGTTCACGATATCTAAAAAAGAAGAAACCATGGAGCATGCGGATGCTTGGTAGTCGCATGATTGGAGCATGTTTATTTATAGCTACTGGGAAAAAGATCAGTGATCCAACAAGTGGTATGCGCGCTATTGGGAAAAGTGTTTTAGAAATGTTTGCTAAAGATATGAATTATGTTGCTGAACCCGATGCATTAGCTTATCTGATAAGGAAGAAATACCAGATAAATGAAGTCCAAATTGATATGGATGATAGATTAAGTGGTAGTAGTTACTTTATAGATCCAATCAAATCAATCAAATATATGACTAGTGTGATTATCAGTATTTTAATCATTCAGTTATTAAGGAGTAGCAATGAACATTAGACTTCAAATTGTTTTAATCTTAGTCGCTATTATAACAACGATCATCATTTTACGAAACATCCACAAAGCACAAATGGAAATTAAATACACTGTAATATGGATGCTTTGGGCATTTGCGCTGATTCTTTTAGTTATCTTTCCGCAAGTTTTAGTTCCAATCGCCGCTTTTTTAGGTATCTCAACACCGATTAATGCGTTGTTTTTCATTAGTGTATTCTTGAGTCATATTATGATTTTCTATTTATATAAGAAACTTTCAATACATTATGAAGCAATAAAAAACTTAAATTATGAGATTGCTAAGTTAAAACAAGAATGTGATAAACATGACGATAACAAATAAGAAATTATTAGCTTTTACCGGAGCTTTTGTACCATTCAATGATACTGTTACACTTATGTCTTATAAACACTTAAGAGTTTTAGATCATCAAGTTGATGTAGTTGCATTACATGGTAAAGAAGATGACTCTATCGTTGAGGAACTTAAGAATGATCCATATTATCAAAAGTTCAATATTTTATATGTGGCTTCATATGATAAGACGATTACAGGTCTTAGTAATAAGAATGTGGTAATGGGGATTTATAATATCATTAAGTACATTAAGGGTTGTTTAAAACAGTTTGATAAAGAAAACTACAACATCATATACTCTTCTTCGATTCCTTCATTTACCCATCTTGCGGCTTATATTATCAAGCTTAAACATAAAGATGTTCATTGGATAGCTGCTTTCTCAGATCCTTTGATAAACTCACCATATAAGAAGGATGATGAAAGAATAAAGGAGTATAACCCAATCATTCGATTTGGTTTTTTCCTGTACATCTTCATTTATATGAACGACATATATGAAAAGATTGCGATGAAACATGCGGATAAGCTTGTGTTTATTAGTGAACAACAAAGATTGTTTATGTTAAATAATGCGAAAGTTAAGGAAACAGCTAATCTAATCGCAAAAACGACGGTTGTCCCTTTAACTTATATAAAAGAATGGATGGTATATCAAAAACTGCTAGCAAATAGTTCAAGAAGTAAAAAACAATATCCTTTGATAGCTGCTCATTTTGGTAGGATATATGGTTTACGTAAAATTGATGTGTTTATCAATGCTTTAATAAGACTTAAGTACAAAATACCTAACTTACATCAGTTTATCGTATTTCATTTTTATGGTGAGGTTAGTGAACGTTACTTGAAGAGAATAAAAGAAGAGAATCTTGAATCGTTATTTATGTTTTATGATAAGGTGTCTTATGCTGAAGCTAATGACAAGATGATTAATTGTGATATTCTACTTTTGTTTGATACCATCACAAACAAGGGAGAACAACAACCATTTTTACCATCAAAAACACTAGAATATTTGTTATTGAGAAAACCAATATTGGCTCTAACGCAGAATAACAGTCCGGCGTTTGAACTTTTGCAATCATATGGGCATAATTTCTGTACTGATAAATCAGATGAAATGATTACTTATATTATGACACTAATAAAAGATCTACCAAGCTATAATTATGATGTTAGTAATCTCGATAATGAAAATGTAGAAAAGATAGTTTGATCAATGTTTAAATTTAATTTTTGATATTGTATAATATCATAGTTATGCGAGTGTAGTTAAATGGTAGAACATCAGCTTCCCAAGCTGAATACGGGGGTTCGATTCCCCTCACTCGCTCCAAATAAATTTTAAGTGGCTGATCAATATAAGCTTAAAAATATATAAATATTGATGAAATCACTGATTAGTAATACTATATAATTAGATGATAAAGAAAGATAATATAATGAACAAAGACAATATACAGTTAAGATGGCAGAGCAAAATTTCAATTTTCGCAAATACTACTGTTTTAAAACAGTTATTTATTGCGATTGGAATACCTTTTTTGGTAGTTATTTTTGTGTTATTAATGTTTAATCAAGAGCCACTATACACTTTATATGCTCTTATTCTTATTGGTTCTTTGTTTTTGTTAACTGCGCTATTGATAAGATTCTTATATAGGGGAGTATATGAAGTAGAATACTTACTTTATGATGATAAGATCATAAGCCGTACTGTTACTTCACAAAGAAAGAAGAATAATATTGTTAATCGTTTAGCAATATTTCTAGGAATATTGAGTGCTAATCCAACGGTTATTGGTGCCGGCATGCTTGCTAATGCAAGGCAAAGTGAAACATTAGTCTTTGCTAATGTAAAAAAAGTAAAATACGAGCCTAGCAAATACACGATAACGCTTTATGGTAAGTCATTGATCAAACTAATAGTTTTCTGCGATAAAGAAAATTATCAAACAGTAGTGGACGCTATTGCTTTAAGAATAAAGTAGAAGCGCTTAACAGCAAGTAATTAGATTTATGGTTATCATTCATGAAATGCCTTTGAATGTTTGATATAATGACTTCAGTGGTAAATTATGAAAAATAGAGGATATATAGGAACTTATGATGAAAATGGTAGTGAAGGTATCTACCGTTTTGATTTTGATGAAGGATGCTTAACTAACGTTAAGTTATTTAGTCGTGTTAAAAACGCTAAGTATCTTCAATACTATCAAGACATGATAGTAACGATTGGGGATATTGATCAAAGAGCTGGTATATATCTTTTAGATTTAAGTGGTAATGTCATTGATTCTTTGGCCTATGAAGCTGTAACTTCTTGTTATGTGGCTTGTTTAGATAACAAGATCTATACAACGAATTATCATCAAGGAACTGTAACTGAAATTGCGATAGTTGAGAAAAGACTGTATCATCTTGAGACAGTATTAGTAGAAAGTGGTGCTGGATGTCATCAGGTAATTTTTCATGATGGGTTGATTTACGTGCCGTGTTTATTAATTGATGAAATTAGAATATTTGATGAAGAACTTAATATTGAAAATACCATATCCTTTCCAAAAGGTTTTGGACCACGACATGGTGTTTTCAGTATTGATAAAAGATGGCTGTATGTTTTAGGAGAGTTAAGTAATGAGATTGCAGTAATAGATGTAAAAAAGAATAAGATTATTAAAACAGTCATAATATTAACAAAGCAAGATCATCCTGCACCAAAAAGCGCAGCTATTAGGTTGAGTCATGATGGTATGTTTCTATATGTATCAACACGTGATGAGAATATTATATCGGTGTTTAAAGTTATGGATGACGATTTAGAATTGATTCAAACCATATCATGTAAGGGGGATCATCCTCGCGATATATTGATTGTTGATCAGTATCTGTTGGTTGCGAATCGTAGAAGCAATGAAGTGCTAAGCTTCAAACTAATTGATGGTTTAGTAGATATAGAAACATTTTCACGTATTGTAGTTAATGAAGGCGTTGTTATCGCCATGGAGGATTAAATGAAAAGTAATATTGGAGTAGTAGGCTTGGGAGTTATGGGGAAGAGTTTAGTCTTGAACATGCTCAACAACGATATCAGTGTTTCAGGATACAATCGTAGTATTAAAGCAGTTGATGAACTTAAGGCTAAAAACTATACGCATTTTCAGGGATATACTGATCTTAAGGATTTCATAAATTCGCTAAACAAGCCAAAAGTAGTGCTTTTGATGGTGCCTTCTGGCGAAGCAGTAGATGAGATGATTGCCCAGATACTTCCTTTGATTGATCAAAATGATATCATTATGGATGGTGGTAATTCATTTTTCAAAGATAGCGAACGAAGAAGTGTAGCACTTAAAGAAGTTGGTATTCACTTTTATGCGGTTGGTGTATCTGGTGGTGAAAAGGGAGCGTTGCTTGGTCCAAGTATCATGCCATCAGGTGATAAAGAAGTTTATCCAATCATTGAACCGATTTTAACAAAAATCGCAGCTAAGAAGAATAACGAGTCTTGTTGTCGCTATCTTGGTAGGCTTGGGGCTGGCCACTATGTCAAGATGGTTCATAATGGCATTGAGTATGCGGATATGCAGCTTATTGCTGAAACAATTTTGATAATGAAAAGAGCTGGTTATGATAATGAGTTTATCGCCAATACTTTAGATAATTGGAATCAAGGAAGTATTCAAAGTTACTTGCTTGAAATAACAAGTAAGATAATAAGAGAAAAAGAAGATGATCAATATTTAGTTGATTTGATTGAAGATATAAGCAACCATAAAGGAACTGGTAAATGGACAGCTCAACAAGCGTTGGAGCAGGATGTCAATGTTTATTTAATTAGTGCAGCATTTATGGCACGACTTATGTCTGGGGTAACAACAATGCGACAGGCTTTTCATAACACAGCTACACCCAAAATTGATATTGATATTGATGTATTAAAGAAAGCATATAGTTTGGGGAAGATCACTGCTTACGCTCAAGGTTTTGCATTATATCAAGATGCATCAACGCGTTTTGATTATCAACTTGATCTTGAAGCGATCGCTACGATATTTAGAGCGGGTTGCATTATTCAATCTGAGTTATTAGAAGAGTTAAGGCTTATCTTTAAAGAGCAACCTAAGATAGAAAATATCTTGCTTGCAGAGCGTTTTAGAACCTGGTTTGATCGTGATATTGATGCACTACGCCAGATAAGCGCATTAGCAACGCTTAATGCATTGCCAACTCCCTTATATCAAGCAGCCGCTACATATCTAAATCAGTTATATGCCGACCAGTTAGGCGCAAATATAATCCAAGCGCAAAGAGATTTCTTTGGTGCTCATTCTTTCAAACGAGTTGATAAAGAAGGAATATTCCATCATGAATGGGAATAAAATCATTAATAACAGATTTATTATATTTGGAGGAACAGGTGATCTTACATATCGTAAACTAATTCCAGCTTTTTATAACATGCTGATTAAGGGTAATTTGAATGAAACTGATCAGATAAAAATTGTTGGAAGACGTGATTTAAATATCGATGAGTATGCTGAGATGATAAAACCTTGGGTCAAATCGAATGCACGTTTTCCGTTTGATCTAGAGGTTTTTAATAGGTTAGTGAGCATAATAAGCTATTGTAAGATGGATATTGGTGATATTAGTGAATATCAAAAATTGAAACATAACATGGAAGATAATAAAGCCAAACAAACAATTGTTTATTTGGCAGTAGCGCCAAAATTATTTAAAGTTATCACTGAAGGCTTATTAAGTATTAATCAAACTGAAGTAAGCATTGTAATGGAAAAACCTTTTGGTGATACTCTTGAAGAAGCTAAAGCACTAAACCATTTAATTGAGGATTGCTTTAAAAAAGAAAATTTATACATGATCGATCATTATCTTGGTAAAGAAATGGTGAGAAACATTTTAACAATACGATGTGCTAATCCATTATTCGAGAATGTTTGGGATCATAAGCATATTGAGTCTGTTGTTATTGAAGCTGCTGAAACAGTTGGGGTAGAAAATAGAGCTAACTACTATGATCATACCGGCGCCTTAAAAGATATGGTTCAAAATCATCTATTGCAGTTATTGACGATTGTTGCTCTTGATAACCCATCTGATATGGCTTCAATCAAGAAACAACAACTTGATATTCTTAAATCTTTGTATGTTGATAAAACAGTTGCAAAAAGCATGATCCTAGGTCAATATCAGGGTTATCTTGATGAACCCGATGTTAAAGTTGATTCAAAAACCGAGACTTTCGCGGCTTTGAAACTGTATCTTGATTTACCGCGATGGCATAAAGTTCCCTTTGTTATCACAACGGGTAAAAAACTTAATATTAGAAACACTGAAGTAAGAATAACTTTTAAACAACCAAATGCTGATGTTGCGAAAAATGTGCTTGTGATAAAAATTCAACCCATGGAAGGAGTTGAACTAGCATTCAATATCAAAACGCCAGGTAAAGAAAATGGTGTAATGGAAGCTAAACTTGATTTCTGCCAAAACTGTAGTGATATCAATCGTTTAAACACGCCTGAAGCATATGAATGGATGTTAGAATCAATCAGCGCTAAAGAACAGTTTTGGTTTAGTGAGTGGAATCAAATTGAAACCAGCTGGCGTTTTATTGAGGATTTACATCGTAGATATAGAAACGAAGATATAACTTTATGGTATTATCCACCAGGAAGCGATCAAAATGAAAAAGTGAATATATTATTAAAAACAGAAACCGACTAATGTCGGTTTTGTTGTTTATGATCAAATAAAAACTACTAAATATTGTAAATAATAATAAATAGACGAAATAATGTTTACTATAATAAAAATAGTTGCTATAATGTAAATGTTTAATAATATTCTACACTAGAGGTTAGGATGTTTTGCGCTATTCGCTTATATTTAGACAGATGTACCTGTGTGCTTGATGAAAGAAAGGAGAAAAATGAAAAAATTAGGGTGTTTTCTATCAATATTTGCGATCATGTTTTGTGTTTATAATCAACCTGTAAAAGCGCAAGAAGAACAGTTACGAGCATATGCTTATCAAATGCCGGTGTATGCTGAATGTACAGGCCGTTACATAAGTAAGAAGGTTTTTGGATATTTTACAACTAATACACCAATTACCGGCTCATATTATGTTTATGAATATGATGAAATTGCTGAAAAAGTCTTTTTTTCGATTACTTATACTTTAAGCAATCAAGGAATATTCAATCCTTTTCGAAGTAACAGTTATTCCTATGCCTTTACTGAAGTGTATCAAGTTGGAACTGAAACATGTCCATCACGAACTTAAGGAGATCACCAATGTTTGAAAAAGTTGTGAAGATGATAATTAAGAAACAGCGAATAATATTAATGATTGTTATTTTCGCTGTTTTTCCTTTGATTAGAATGAATGTGTATTTTGAAAATAATAGTATGTGGCGTGATGCAGTAAGTAGTGATATCGCATTACTTAAAGAAGATGCTATTAAAGCACAGACTGTTGATTTTGATTATAATATAAAGAGTAATGAACAAGTAAAATTAACTAACTTGTTTAATAGTATAATAGCGATGGAAGAAGCTTATCAATTTAAAGACTATGATAAAGCTGCTATATTGTTCAATGAAGTTGCGTTGATGTTAGAGAGTTTTCAGAACAGTGTTGAACTAAGGGCGTACTTGAATGATAATTTTAGAGTGAGATCATTATCAAAATTTGAGATTCACGAAAATTATAATATTCTTAACTTAGATAACAAGAAGCCAAGTAGTGCTTCCTTGTTTGGTTTTGTTGGAGCCTTTGATTATTTTTACTACTTTTATACCCATAATACATACTTTATATGGGCTTTTATCATACTTTTTAGTTTTGATTATCTAACACGCATAAAAAAATCCAATGAAGATAAAATAAATACAGTGAAAGCATTTAAAGACGAATGGTGTAAAGTGATTGCTAGTTATATGATCGGATTAGCAATATTTCTAGTACTTCTCATCTTATTTAAAGGAGTGGGCAATGTAGAAAGAGGAATTAGTTATTTTAGTTTATCAATGAATCAACCATTGCGTTTTCCTTCGTATCTTTTTGTGCTAGCGCAAATGTTCTTTCATTTCTTAAATTTTGGAGTAGTTCTTGCTTTGATCACTATTTTTAGTAAGAAATTTGATAATAAGTACTTAAGTCTAGTACTAACGATAGTGACTTGTGGTTTACTTTATATGATGATAACTTCATCGTTTGGTTCGTTTAGTCCCTTTACCTACGGCGATTTATTATCAAATATTCATAGTGGTACAAATTATCATTTTCTTGATCCTAACAATAAACTATTGATTAAAGATACTGGAACACTTATGAAAGGACTTAGCGTAAATATTGGACTGATAGTAGTTTTATTAGGATTAACATTACGATCAAATTTGAAAACTAAAAATGTTTGATTAAACACCTTCGGGTGTTTTTTAAATATCGCGTTTTATTATCACATCAATTCAAAAGGTAAACGTGATGATTTCCTCATAATAAAAGATAAATCAGATTTATGAAGTTTGATTTTAATAAACAGTTGAGTAGATAGAATATATCAACTCCTTTTTCCTTTTAACTTTATGATATAATCAAATAAAGATAGTATTATCATCAATAATTAGCGATAAGATTAATAAAGATAAATTTAGGGGTAACATTCATGTTAGAAAACAAAGTAATCTTTATATCAGGTGGCACTGGATCATTTGGTCAGGCGGTTATGAAAAGATATATTGATACCGATATTAAAGAAATAAGGATTTTTTCCCGTGATGAGAAGAAACAAGATGATATGCGAAAAGCATATCATAATGACAAGTTAAAGTTTTATATTGGTGATGTAAGAGATATAGCTAGTGTTAAAAACGCCATGCATGATGTGGATTATATCTTTCATGCGGCGGCGCTTAAGCAAGTACCATCTTGTGAGTTTTTTCCACTTGAGGCAGTGAAAACAAATGTTATTGGAACTGATAATGTACTAACGGCAGCGATTGAAATGAAAGTTAAAAAAGTTGTATGCTTGTCAACTGATAAAGCTGCTTATCCTATCAATGCAATGGGGATATCAAAAGCAATGATGGAGAAGGTTTTTATTGCCAAATCAAAGACGATTGATCCAATGAAAACGTTGATATGTGGAACAAGATATGGGAATGTGATGGCTTCACGTGGTTCAGTCATTCCTTTGTTTGTTGAGCAAATAAAGAATGGATTACCGTTAACGATAACTAATCCACATATGACTAGGTTTTTGATGAGTCTAGAAGAAGCGGTTGAACTTGTTGTGTTTGCGTTTGAGAATGCTGAGGCAGGTGATATTATCATCCAAAAGGCACCAGCATGCACTATTGGTGACTTAGCCGTGGCTATTAAACAGTTATTTAAGGTTGATAACGCAATAAAGATCATTGGTACTCGCCATGGCGAAAAACGATATGAAACCTTGCTTACGAAAGAAGAATTTGTGAAAGCAGAAGATATGGTAAACTTCTTTCGAGTTCCAGCTGATAAAAGAGATCTTAATTATGATAAATACTTTGTTGAAGGTAGTGAGTTGCTTAGTGAAGAGAGTGAATATAACTCAGACAACACTACTCAACTTGATGTTGAAGCGATCAAAGAGAAACTACTTAAATTAGATTATATCCAAGCAGAATTGGCGAGTTGGTTTAAATGATGAAAATATTGGTAACTGGTGCGAAGGGTTTTATCGGTCGTAATCTTGTCGCAACACTAAAACAAAATAAAGAACATACAATTTACGAATATGATAGGGATAGTGATCCTTTACTTCTTGATAGTTATTGTCAAGATGCAGAATTTGTATTTCATTTAGCTGGGGTTAATCGACCGTTAGATGAAAGTGAGTTTATAAAAGGTAATCATGATTTAACATTAAGTTTGCTGGAAACCTTAAAAAAATACCATAATGCATGTCCAATAATGTTGGCATCAAGCACTCAGGCTGAACTTGATAATCCTTATGGTAGAAGTAAGAAAGCAGGCGAAGAACTCTTAATAAATTATCATCGTGATACTAATGCGAAAGCTTTGATTTATCGCTTCTCCAATGTTTTTGGTAAGTGGTGTAAACCAAATTATAATAGTGTAGTAGCTACTTTTTGCTACAACATAGCACATTCATTGCCCATTCAAGTACATGATCCAAGTGCCATGTTGAAATTGATATATATTGATGATGTTATAAATGAGTTGATTAGGGCACTTTATGGTAAGGCTAATATCGTAAACGAATTTTGCGAAGTAGCTGTTGCTTATACGATTAGTCTTGGTGAAATAGCAGAACTTATTTACTCCTTTAAAAAAAGTAGAGATGATAAATCGATTCTAAACATGCAAGACGCTTTTACTAAGAAACTATATAGTACCTACTTGAGTTATTTACCAAAAGACCAGTTTAAATATGAACTAACAGCGAATGTTGATGATCGTGGTTCATTTACTGAATTTATCAAAACACCTGATCGTGGTCAGGTGTCAGTAAATATCACAAAACCAGGCATTGTAAAAGGAAATCACTGGCATCACTCTAAAAATGAGAAGTTTTTAGTAGTGAGTGGTCAAGCCATTATCCGTTTTCGTCAAATTGTCGCTAGTTCAATCATTGAATACTATGTAAGTGGTGATAAACATGAAGTGGTGGATATTCCTTGTGGATACACCCATAACATTGAAAATATCGGCAGTAGCGACTTGATTACGATCATGTGGGCGAATGAATCATTTGACCCTGATAATACGGATACTTACTACCTGGAGGTATGATATGAAGAAGTTAAAAGTGATGACAGTTGTTGGTACAAGGCCAGAAATCATTCGTTTATCAGCGGTGATCAATGCTTTAGATCAAAGCACAGCGATTGAACATATTTTGGTTCATACAGGACAAAACTATGATTATGAACTTAATGAAGTATTTTTTAATGATCTTAAATTGAGAAGACCAGATCATTTTTTAGATGGAGCAAAAGAAAGCGCTATTGCCACGATTGGTAACATCTTAATGAATATTGATCCTATTCTTATAGCTGAAAAACCAGATGCTTTTCTTGTATTAGGCGATACTAATAGTTGTCTATGTGCGATTGCCGCTAAAAAAAGAAAGATACCGGTTTTTCATATGGAAGCTGGTAATCGTTGTTTTGATGAGCGAGTACCAGAAGAAACGAATCGTAAGATTGTTGATCACATCGCGGATATCAACATGACATATAGTGATATTGCACGCGAATACCTATTAAATGAGGGTATAACAGCTGATCGAATTATCAAAACGGGAAGTCCAATGTATGAGGTGTTAAAAACCAGAAAAGCTGATATAGAAGCTTCCGATGTTGTTAAACGACTTGGGTTAACACCTAATGGTTACTTTGTGGTATCAGCACATCGTGAAGAAAATATAAACTCACCAATTAATTTTCATCATTTGGTAGATAGCTTAAATATGATCGCTAAAACCTATGGCTTGCCTTTGATCTTCAGTACTCATCCAAGAACTAAGAAGATGATTGAAGAACAAAATATTGTCTTTGATCCTTTAATTCAAACAATCAAGCCTTTAGGGTTTAATGATTATATCAAACTTCAAATGCAGGCAAAAACAGTATTAAGTGATAGTGGTACGATTAGTGAAGAAGCATCAATTCTCAACCTTAAAGCATTGAACCTCAGAGAAACTCATGAGAGACCTGAAGCGATGGAAGAGGCTGTGGTTATGATGGTAGGGTTAAAACAAGAGCGCATCTTACAAGGCTTGAAGATATTAGAAACACAAACGCATGATGCTTTGAGTGTTGTCAAGGATTATCAATTAGCTAATGTATCTACTAAGGTAGTAAGGATTATTCTATCATACACTGATTATGTTAATAGAGTGGTATGGCAAAAAGACTGTTGAACAGGTCAAGGACCTGTTTTTTTTTGATTGTTGGATAATTATTAGAAACACATGTAATGTTAATGTAGTATAATAAACACAGATATAAGAAATAGACATCAATAATACTACCAAATACAAAATCGTTTATGTCGATAATGGTGTAAAGCCAAGGAGATATATTTTGCGGATCTTATTAACATCTGTTGGAAGAAGAAGCTATTTGGTTGACTATTTTAAGGCAGCTCTTAAGCTAGGTGATGAAGTACATGTGGCAAATAGCACAAAACTCTCACCGGCTTTTATGATTGCGGATAAAGCAGTTGTAACACCATTAATATATGATCCTGAATATATCCCTTTTTTAATGCATTACTGCTATGAGAATAAGATAAACGCCATAATACCACTTTTTGATATTGATTTACCGATATTAGCTGCGAATAAAGATAACTTCATAAAGATTGGTGTCAAAGTGATAGTTTCTTCAATTGATGTTATTGATATTTGTAATGATAAACTTAAAACTTTTAACTTCTTGGTTGATAATCATTTTGCGACCCCTAAAACGTTTATCGATCAAAAGGAGCTAAGGTTTGCTATAAACAATGGGGAAGTAAATTACCCGTTGATCATTAAGCCACGATGGGGTATGGGATCAATCGGTCTTTATCAAGTAGATAATGATGAAGAACTTCAGGTATTGATCAATAAAGCGAATCGTGATATTGCAAACACATATTTGAAATATCAAAATCGTATTGATCTAGAGAAAAGTGTAATTATTCAAGAGAAATTAGAAGGTCAAGAATATGGTCTTGATATAATAAATGATCTTAATGGTAATTATCAAACGACTGTTGTCAAGATAAAACATGCCATGCGAAGTGGTGAAACTGATTGTGCAGAAACATGTAAGAATGCGATGCTTGAGAATATTGGTGAACAAATAGCAGAAAAGCTCAAGCATATCGCCAACTTGGATGTTGATGCTTTTATCGTTAATGAAAAAGTATATATTCTAGAAATGAATGCTCGCTTTGGCGGGGGTTATCCTTTCACCCATCAAGCTGGGGTGAATTTGCCAAAAGCGATTGTACATTGGCTTAATAACGAATCTGCTAATCCATCATTATTCAAAGTAAAGACTGGAATGATATTTCAAAAAGATATTAAGATAACAGAGATTAAAAGATAGCAACAACGTATGTAACGAGGTATTAAGAATGGTTGACAAGAAAAAGTATGTCTTTATTAGTAGTATGTCAGCACCATATCAAGTTAAATTCTGTTATGCACTACAAGAATATTTTGATGCTGAATTTTGGTTTTATGTTAAACGTGAAGCCAATAGACCTATATGGTGGCAGATAGATCTTAAAGATAAATGTAAGATTATGAGTGATTCCTTCAAGATCAAGAAAATTAAAAAGATTCCGGATTTCGGTTATGTATCAATAAAGATGATCATAGATTTAATAAAGTTCAAACCAGATATTGTTGTTTTTCATGGATTTATGGCATGGCATGTATTTGGTGTTATCGTGGCACACATGCTTAAAGCTAAAGTTGCGGTTATGACTGAGCCGGCAAGATATGCTTTAGTAACAGAAGAGCAGACTGGTGAAACGCTACTTACAAAAGAAAACGCGAAAAAAACACTAAAATTGGTTCATTTCTTGTTTAATAAGGTCGATTTATATATCGGTATGGGTTTAAGTGCAAAAAAACAACTTATCGAGGAATTTCAATTTGAAGAAAACAAAGTGATCAGTTTGCCTTATCCGCAAGATATTGAAGGATACTACAACCATCCTATAAGAATCAAAAAACCAAATGATAAGTTTACTTTATTGTTTGCTAATCGATTGGTTGAACGTTATCATCCACTAATGGCGCTTGCGATATATAAGGTTATAAAAGAAAACTACCCAAGTGTTACATTACATATGAACAATGAAGGTAGTTTAAGAAGTGCATGTGTAAATTATATTACTGATAACAATCTTAAAGATGTTACTTTTTTAGACCAAATTGCCTCTTGGGATGATATGCATTTATGTTACAAAATGGCAGACATTTTGATTTTACCATGTGGTTATTCAAATGGTAATGGTTCAATTATTGAAGCTAAAGCATCTGGCATGGGACTTGTGATAAGTGATCGCATTAATAACATTCAAAGACATTCAATCGATAATGTTAACTGTTTTATTTGTGAATTAAGTGTTGATGCTTTTGTGCAAGCAATAAGAAAATATCTGGATAATCCACAGTTATTGGTTGAACATGGTATCTCTGGTCGAAAAATGGTTGAGTATAAACGTAATGATAACATGGCAAAATTATATTACGATGTATTTTCGCAACATGGCTTTATTGATTAACAACAATAAAAAAAGAAGGGAGAACTAGATGGATTTTACTAATAAGAAGCTTTTAGTATTAGGTGGCGTTGTGCTTGCGAAAGAAATAGTAAAGCATGCTCAAGCAAGAAACATCAAAGTATATGTTACAGATTACCTTGAGGATTCACCAGCTAAAAAAATTGCTGATGCTAGTTTTATGGTTAGTGCGATGGATGTTGATGCTGTTACTGCGCTGATCAAACATGAAAAAATAGATGGTATTATCACAGGATTTGTTGATTCACTATTACCGTATTATGCCATGATTTGTGAAAAAGCTAATCTACCATGCTATGGAACATTGGAACAATTTGCCATAGCTACAAACAAAAAGAAATTTAAGCAATTATGTCGTGAATATCACATCCCGACGGTTGTAGAGTATGATCTTAAGTATCCCTTTGATAATGAAGCCATCAAAGTAATAGAGTATCCAGTTTTAATCAAACCAGTGGATAATAGTGGTGCAAGGGGAGTATTTATTTGTAATAATGAATATGAATTAAAAAAGAATTATCCACTTGCACTTACTTTTTCAAACAGTAAAAGTATTATCATTGAGAAATATATGAATAATAATGAAGCAACAATCAATTATGTGATTCAAGATGGTAATATTACTCTTTGTTCAATGGCTGATCGTTACTTAAAAAACAAAGGGAAAAATACCGTACCAATTCCTGTTGGTTATACTTTTCCAAGTATTTATTTAACAAGATATCAAAATACGCTTAATCAAAGGGTAATACAAATGATCAAAGCGATGGGTATAAAAAACGGTATTATTTTTATCCAATCTTTTGTCGAAAACGGTGAATGCATATTTTATGAAATGGGATATCGTTTGACCGGAGCTATGGATTATAAGATCACAAACAAGATTTTTGGTATAAATACAATGGATTTAATGATCAATTTCGCTTTGAGTGGAAAAATGGATGACAAAGACATCAAACCATATCTTTATCCTAATTTTCATCAATCAGGTTTGATCCTAACATTTTGTGCAAGACCAGCAACGATTGGTAAAATCGTCAATCTTGATGAAGTTAACAAAATTCCAGGTGTGCTTGATATTGTTGTATCTCATCAAGTGGGTGAAACAATCGAAGAAAGTGATATTGGTACACTAAAACAGGTGGTGTTTAGAGTGTTTGCTGTTTATGAAACAAAGCAACAGATGATAAAGATGATTGAAAAGATAACAAGTATGGTTGATATATTATCAATAGATAATGAAAGCATAATGATAGATCCATTAGATGTTGAGCAACTTTTATTATGATTAATAAAGTTTCTGGACTACTTCATATAAAACAGCGAGTCATAATTAAAAAAGACGGGAGATACTAATAATGATAATTAATGTAACAAAATCTTCAATGCCGACTTTAGAGGAGTACATTGATGAGATCAAAGACTTATGGGAATCACACTGGCTAACTAATATGGGAGTTAAGCATAAGACTTTTGAAATTAAACTTAAAGAGTATCTAAAGGTATCAAACATTAGTCTTTATACCAATGGTCACTTAGCGCTTGAGGCTGCGATAGCGGCTTTTGATCTAAAAAAAGAAGTGATTACAACACCATTTAGCTTTGTGTCATCAACGCATGCAATCGTACGTAATGGATTAAAACCAGTATTTTGTGATATTAACTTTGAAGACTATACACTTGATGCTAATAAGCTTGAAGCTTTGATCACTGAAAACACGCAAGCGATATTGCCGGTTCATGTTTATGGCAACGTATGTAATCTTGAAAAGATTCAAGAGATAGCTAATAAGTATAATTTAAAGGTGATCTATGATGCAGCACATTGTTTTGGAGTTACTTATAAAGATCAGGGTGTTGGCAATTTTGGTGATGCTTCAATGTTCAGTTTTCATGCGACTAAGGTGTTTAACACAATTGAAGGTGGTGCTGTTGTTTATCACGACAGTAAGCTGAGTGGAAAATTAAATCAAGTTAAAAACTTCGGTATAACTGGTTATGAAACGGTTGAAAGCATCGGTGGTAATGCTAAGATGACTGAGTTTCAAGCGGCCATGGGTTTATGTAATCTTCGCCATATCGATACTGCAATTACGAAAAGAAAAATTATATTTGATCGATATAAAAGTAATCTAGCAAAAACACTAGGTATAAAAATGCCGAGTAAACAAGTTGATGTCAAAAGTAGTTATAGTTATTTACCAGTTGTGTTTGATGGTTATAAAGCTAATCGAGACCAGGTATATGATCACTTGAAGAAAAATGATATCTTTAGTCGCAAATATTTTTATCCCCTAATTAACAGTCTTGAATGCTATCGTGATCAATATGATGATAATCAAACGCCAGTTGCTAAATATATCGCAAATAGAGTACTAACTTTACCACTTTATGAAGATTTAATGATTGAGGATGTGGATAGAATATGTGAGTTAATTCTCTCAATATAGTGGAAAAATCATATTAAATGAATAAGTGTTCATTAGCGCTTGACTACACAGTATCTGCCTGGCATAAAGGATAGCGAAAATCACATTAAATGTAAATCTTGATGACAAGTCAAAAAATGTTTACGCTTTAATAAAGAAACATCAGGAGAGTTAGCGTGCAAAAAATAGTTGATGCAAATGACCAATTAAGAAAAGGTGCTATATTGTCGTATGTAGTAATGGGCATTGGGTATTTGATGTCGATTGTTTTTACACCGTTTGTTCTTAGGATATTGGGACAAAGTGAGTATGGATTATATAGTTTAGTAACATCGGTTATAGCTTATCTAAGTATCCTAAATTTTGGCTTTAATAGTGCCTACATGCGTTTTTATGCAAGACTTAAGGTTTCTAACGATGATAACAAGATAGCTGCTCTTAATGCTTTATTTTTGATCCTATTTGTTATTATTGGAGTATTGGCGACAAGCATTGGTTTGATTTTGATCAATAATGCAAAGACTGTTTTTGGTAATAAGCTTTCGCTTGCTGATCTTGATAAAGCAATCTTAATGATGAAATTTCTTTTGATAAACGTGTTTTTTAGCTTTATCAATACGATTTTTATCAATTATATTGTTGCACTGGAAAGATTTGTTTATCAAAAGATGGTTCAAATTATAGTGGCAATCGTGAATCCATTTTTGATCTTACCGATAATATTTTTGGGCTTTGGTTCTTTTGGCATGGTTGTTGTTACTACAATAACTAATATTATTGCAGTAGTATGTAATTTTTACTATTGTCGTAAAGTTTTTGATATGCGTTTTGCGTTTAAGATTATTGATCTTTCATTAATAAGAGAAATTACTATCTTTTCTTTCTTTATTTTTCTTTATTCAATTGTTAAGCAAATAAACTGGAATGTAGATAAACTGATCGTAGGTCATATTATTGGTATTGATGAAGTTGCGATTTATACCATAGCCGCTCAATTTAACGCATATCTTATTGAAATTTCAATGGCGATATCATATGTGTTTATTCCACGTATAAACAAAATAATTGCGAATAATGAAAATGATGCATATTTAAGTGAACTATTTATAAAGGTTGGTCGTATTCAATTCGCTTTTGTGACATTGACAATCTTGGGGTTTATTGTATTTGGCAGAACATTTATCAATGCTTGGGCGGGAGAACAGTATGATCGATCATATGTTGTCTCAGTGATATTGATGTTACCGATGATCTTGATATTAATTCAAGAAGTTGGTGTTGAAATCCGTAAAGCAAAGAATCAACATAAGTTACCAGCATTATTTATGTTACTCGTTGCCTTTTTTAATGTGGCTATAACTATTCCGCTAACTAAGATTTATGGTGCAGCAGGAAGTGCCTTGGCTACATCAATCGCAATGATCATCTATACCGTATTTAATAATCATTACTATCACCATGTTGTTAAACTTGATATAAAGCACTTTTGGCAAGAGATAATAAAAATGACAAAGGGATTAGTTGTACCAGTAATATTTGCATTATCGCTCATTGTATTTAACTTTCAAACGCATTCAATCTGGTTTTTAGGTTTAATAGTACCCTTTGTGATTGTTTATCTTTTATCGATGTATCGCTGGGGACTAAACGATTATGAAAGACAATTATTTTTAAATGAAAGAATACGCTATCTACTATTTAGAAAATAGAAGTCATGATAGAGCCAATATTATTGTGTTGTGTGAATTAACCCAATTGAATTATAATATGAGTAAATAGATTAATAATGATAATCAATTATTTAATATTGTTCATATGATAAATTTATCTATTTTCATTAAATGAACATGGAGAAGATATGAATAAAACTAGTGACAAAAAAACGAAAATCACTTATCTAATGAGCCTTAAACACTTAAGGCTTGTTGAGGTTGTTTTAATTATTTTTTTCATTGGTTTTGTTTTCCACTACTTAATTTATACTTATAATCGTTATGAGGATAGTGCTAAAGATGAAGCTATTATCTTAGCGCAATCATTGGAGTCATTGATTCATTATGACCATATTGCAGCACTTTCAGGATCGCTCAATGACCTTGATGATCCAGAGTATCATCTCGCTAAAACTGGACTAATTAGATTAGTTGAAACTACTAATGATATTCACTTTGCATATATAATAAAGCAAATTGATAATAAAATGATAATTGTAATGGATTCGGAAATGGTTGATTCAGAAAACTACTCACCGCCTGGCGATGTGTATTATGAAGCTGATGATGCTTATCAAAGAGTATTTTTAACAAAAGAAACGACTATCACAAAACCTATAACGGATCGCTGGGGAACATGGATCAGCGTGCTTGTTCCTATCATTGATCCGCAAGATAACACAGTAGTGGCTGTTTTTGCCATCGACTATGATGCTAAGCAGTGGAACAATAACATCTGGCAAAATATGACTCCTGATTTTTTTATAATCGTTATTTTAACGGTACTATTAGTAGTCATTATCAGTATTAAGCGTCAACACGATATTGTAGTAGGATTAAGTGAAAAACTCAAATATGATGAAGCTTTATACCGCAGTGTGTTTGATCAAGCACCGCTTGGCATATCGATTGTAAATGATAAGAACTTCGTTTTTGATGCTGATACATTGAATATGAGTATTAATCCTAAATTTGAACAAATTCTTGGTAGAAGCAGAAAAGAATTAAGCGAGATCAAATGGACTGATATAACGCATCCTGATGATCTAGAAGAAGATTTATATCAATTTGCAAGATTTAAAAATGGTGAAATTGATGGATATTCAATGGAAAAGCGTTTTATTCGTCCAAATGGTGAATATGTGTGGACTAACATGCATATCTCTCATTTTCTTGGCTTGGCTGATAATGAACCAATGCATCTTTGCTTACTTGAAGATATCTCAGAGCGAAAAAGTGCAGAAACCTCATTAATTGAAAGCGAACGTAATAAATCGGTATTATTATCACATTTGCCAGGTATGGCTTATCGTTGTGCTTATGATCGTCAGTGGACGATGCAGTATGTTTCATCAGGGTGCTATGATTTAACTGGTTATTATCCTGATAGTTTGATTGATAACAAAGTAGTTGCTTATAATGATTTGATTGCTCAACAGTATCGCGATATATTGTGGAATCAATGGCAAGAAGTACTACCAAAGCGGCTACCATTCCAATGTGAGTACGAAATCATTACCGCTAATGGTACTTCAAAATGGGTATTAGAGCTTGCTGAGGGTGTTTATAATGAAAAGGGTGAGGTTGAAGCTCTTGAAGGTATAGTAATTGATATTTCTGATCGTAAACGATTAGAAGATGTTCTAGTATACAACAATGAACATGATCGATGGACTGGTCTATTTAATTTGTATTATCTAGAAAATGCTCTGATTATCGATCGTAATAAACAGAGTACTGATAAACGAGCACTAATTGGTCTTAGTTTTGGTTCTATTCAAGCAGTTGCGACGACTTACGGTTATCATTACACGCAAGAATTAATGAAAAAAATCGCTGAGATATTGAATAGGTTCACTAACGACAATTACCAGTTGTTTAGTACGTACTGGGATCGTTTCGTCTTTTATGTCAAATATTATCAAGATCAAGACGAACTTAACGTGTTTAGTGCTACATTGAAAAATGCTCTTAATACCTTATTGAAAAGTGAGAGATTAACAGGAGGAATTGGTATTTTAGAAATTACTAATGAAAGAAAAGAGGATCCTGATCTTTTGCTTCGTAAGTTACTTATAGCCACTGAGCGAGCGTTAATCAGTGAAGAGCTTGATTTTGGGGTATGTTATTTCGATGAAGCAATGGCGCAAGATATAATGCGAGAAGAGACAATAACCAAGCAACTAAGACTTATTGCATACGATAATCATGAGAATGGCATTCTGATTAAGTATCAACCGATCTTAGAGTTAAAAACAAATAAAATCGTTGGCTTTGAAGCGCTAGCTCGACTTGAAAGTCCAGAATATGGGATGATATCACCACTTGAGTTTATACCAATTCTGGAAAAGACCAGAGATATTATTCCTGTTGGTGAAATAATCATAGATAAAGCATTATCTTTCTATAAAAAAATGGCAAATGCTGGATTTGCCGAAGTTAGTATTTCAATAAACATATCGATCATTCAGCTATTGAGCAGTAACTTTACTGAAATATTGATCAATAAGATTAAAGCTATGAGTATTGACTATAACAATATTACATTAGAATTAACCGGATCTATGTTTTCAAAAGATTATGATGAGATAAATAGAATAATTGATGGTTTACGTAATTTTGGTATTCAAATTGCGATTGATGATTTTGGTACTGGTTATTCATCTTTAGCTAAGCAAAGGGAACTAAGTGTTGATTGCTTAAAGATTGATCGGTATTTCATTGGAAAATTATCAACAATTGAGTTAAGCAATACAATCACTAGTGATATAGTTTCAATAGCACATAAATTAGGTAACTACGCTGTGGCAGAAGGCGTTGAAACTGAAGAACAAAAAGCGTATTTAATTGCTTGTGAATGCGATATGATCCAAGGTTATTTGGTAAGCAAGCCGCTTGATGAATATGATGCATTAAATATGCTCATAAAAAATAAGGGGTAAGATCATCGTGAACAAAAACAAATCTATTATCAAACTAACAACGATATCATTTGTGGTGATATTACTACTGTCGATCGGTAGTGTGACTTTTGTCGTCTTTAATCAATGGCGAGTTTCAGTTGAAGCGATGACTGCCAATATTGTCGATGATATCAATGAACATATTTATTTGCAGTTAAATAACTATATGAGCAAATCGTGGGATCTCAACGAGAATCACTATCGATTTATTGCTGATGACATTATTGATATAACTCAACAAAATCAAAGAGAAAAATTCTTTGTAGGCGTTTTAAACGCCCAATCGACTGATATATATAGCTTTGGTTTTGGTAGCGAACTAGGGGAATACTATGGTGCTAGACGTAACACTGATAATGTTATTGAGATTATGATGAATAATAGTGATACTAATAACAATTCTTGGTATTACTCAGTAAATGATAATCTAACAGCAGATCAACTAATTATGATAACGGATAAATTCGATGTTAGAACTAGACCGTGGTATCAAATAGCTAAAGATAATCAACAACCAGCATTCTCTTCCATCTACAAACACTTTGTAATGGATGATTTGACCGTTTCAGCGGCTTGGCCAGTTTATGATAAAAATGGTCAATTTATAGGTGTGTTGGGATCACATATGTTACTTAGTGATATTGGTGCTTTTCTCGAGACACAAATCAACAAATATGATGGTTATGCGATTATATTTGAAAAAGATTCAGGCGACTTAATCGCTAATTCCATGATGATCGATAATTATCAACAAGAAGATAAAACTATAACACGAAGATCGATCAAGAGTTTTGAAACACAACAATTCGATCAAATCTATCAACAGTATTTGATCAATGACAAGAAAGATTTCACTTATAATGGCATTAATAGTTCTTTGATGGTTAATATCTTAGAATTTCAGTTTGAAAACCTTGATTGGGTTATTTTATCAGCGATTCCTGCAAGTTTGTTTATGGGGAATGTGTATACTAGTATTAGATTAACAATAGGTATTGTTTTTGTTATTTTGATAATCATTTTTATTCTCAATCAAGTTGTAACAAGTAAATTATTAAAACCTTTACGTGAACTTAAAAATGTTTCTTCAAATATTGCGGCTGGCGATTTGAATTCACGCTTTATGTCGAAAAGAAATGATGAGATTGGTGAGATTGGTAATAGTTTTAACTTGGTAGCGGATAAAATGCAATCATTAATTAGTAATCTTGAAACAAGTGTTGCGCAAAGAACAGCAGAGTTAAATAGGACAAATGTCGAGTTAACAACCAGCAAGGATAACTTACAACTAATACTTGATTCAACTGCTGAAGCGATATATGGTCAAGATATAGCAGGTGTCTGCACTTTCTGTAACATGAGTCTATTAAACATGCTTGGTTATGAAAATCAAAGTGACGTGTTAGGAAAAGATATGCATGAATTGATCCACCATAGCAATCCGGACAAATCGAAACTAAATGTTAGTGAGTGTAAGATACACCAATCAGTTAATAGTGGTATTGGTGTAGTAGTTGATGATGAAGTATTCTGGCGTGCTGATGGTCAAAGTATCATGGTTGAGTACCGTGCATTTCCACAAGCTATAAATGGCAAAGTTGTTGGCATGGTCGTTACTTTTTCTGACATCACCCAACGCAAGAACAAGGAAGCTCAAGTCGAGTATTTAAGTAGTCATGATGTACTAACAGGACTTTATAATAGACGAAAATTTGAAGCGTTACTAGATGATATTGATCAAAAAGATAACTTACCTATATCAATAATATTCACCGACATCAATGGCTTGAAACTTACCAATGATATTTTTGGTCATCAAGCAGGTGATGATCTAATCATCGCATCAGCTGAGATACTAAGAAAAATATGTCGTGATTTAGATATCATTGGGCGAGTTGGTGGTGATGAATTTATTATCCTGCTACCCAATACAGACAAAGATGAAGTCGAAAAAATAATTAAACGAATCAAAGATGAATTTGCTTGTTTAAAGCTATCTGCGATAAAAGGTAGTATTTCAATTGGATTTGCCACCAAAACAAGCAGTTTAACGCCAATTACAGAAGTATTAGCTGATGCTGAAAATCAGATGTATAAGAATAAAACGATTAATCGACAATCAGTGAATAAAGAGATGATCAATACACTAATTGAAACCTTGCATAACAGGGTAAATAGTGAAAGTGCTCATTCCGTAAATGTGAAGGCTTATAGTTTAAAAATGGGTGAAGCTTTAAATCTTTCAAAGACGGAGCTTAGTAAGCTTACTGAAGCGGCATACTTACATGATATTGGTAAGATCACCCTTGATAAAGAACTTTTGACTAAACCCGTTTTTACAAGTGAAGATTATGAACTAATGCAACAACACCCAGTAGTTGGCTATCGCATCTTGAATCTATTTGATGATATGTTGGATATAGCGGAATATGTTTATTATCATCATGAAAGATGGGATGGAAAAGGATATCCGATTGGATTAGTATCAAATCAAATACCGATCATATCACGCATAATTGCGATTGCAGAGACATATGACCGTATTGTTAAAAGTAATCAGAATCCCGAAAAAGAGCTTAAAGATTATGCGTTTAAAGTAATAAAAGAGGGCGCAAGCTATCAGTTTGATCCAGAACTTGCGTCGTTATTTTGTCAATTGTTTGAATAATATGTAATTAGTTAAAGGGGTTAATTCATTAACCCCTTATCGAATTTCTAAGATAATTAACATGTGTTAACTTACATTGGTTGAAAGAAACAACGAGGAGGTATAAAATATAAACATGAATAATAGATATTTCCGTTTGAAAAATATATCAAATGGGTATATAATCGATTAGTTGTTAGGAGGCTTAAGATGGTTTTAGAGAAAGATGTCAAAGAACTGGTAGCTTTTGATGAAGAGATCAAGACTAAAGTCGATCAAGCTCACCAAGCGAAGATCAGCTCCAGACAAAGAGTTGCTGAAGATAAGAAGAATATCACTGAAGCAACATGGAGTGGTGTGAAAAAAAGAGTAGTTGAGGAAAAGATCAAGCTTGATGAATATATAAAACACGCTACTGCTGAAAACGAAGAAGAGTATCAAAAAGCGAAAGAGCGACTTTTAAAGATGTATGAAGAGAATAAAACAAAATGGATAAATGAATTAGTAAATAATTCATGTAAGTTGTAAATATGAGTAAGTCTACCAACAATGCGATCATGGCAAAAGCCAAGGCAATGTATGGCAAGCGTCTTACGATTTCAGATTATCAAACTCTAATCAATAAGAAAACGATTGCTGAAATCGCTACATATTTGAAAAACGAAACCTACTTTAGTTCTTGTTTGAAAGATGTTAATGAGTCACAAATTCATCGTGGTCGTTTAGAAATGTTAATCAGACAAGATTTATTTACGCGTTATTCGCGCTTGATCAGATATGCGAATGCAGATGATGAAAAGGGATTTTTCCGTTATGGTATCTTAGGCGCTGAGGTTTTACAGATCTTACTGTGCGCGCGCATGCTTAAAAACAAAGACAACGTGCAAATGATAGCTAAATTACCACTTTTCTATGAGAAACACATTGTGTTTGATATTAATCAATTAACAAGTGTTAAGAACCTTCAGGATCTATTGAATATATTGCGTAAAACACCTTACTACGATATCGCTTTTCCTTATATATCAAGTAGTATTGAAAACTTTGATTATACCGGACTTGAGACAGCGTTAATGACTTATTATTATGAAGAAGTATTAAGGCTTGTTGATAGTAATTCGAAGATTAAAGATCAAAAAGCAATTCATGAAATATTTGAAACGAGAATTGAACTTGAGAATTTAACTAAGATTTATCGAATGAAACGTTTCTTCAATGGTACGCCGGTACAGATAAAAAAGATGTTGACGCCGACATACTCAAAAATACCTAAATTGAAACTTGATCAAATGATTGATGAGTTAGATGCTGCAGGTTTTTTACAAGAATTAGCGAAAAGTCATTATGGCAAATACATAAATCCCGACAACTTTGTTTTTATGGAGTATCATACCAAGATTATCAGCTATCAAATGCATAAGAAATACATGGATTTTTCGGTAGATCCGGATTTGATCTTACTATGTTATATGAACTTAGCTGAAACCGAAATTCAAAACATCGTTGATATCATTGAAGGGGTTAGATATAAAATCCCAACAGAGAAAATTAGCAGCTTGCTGATAATGTAAAGGAGTAGAAAATGGCAATAAGAAAAATGGCTTTTGTGCAAGTTAAAGCAACAGCCGATAATTATAAAGAAACCTTGATCAGAACGCATGAATGTGCTGATTTTCATGCTGAGTTAGCAGCTGAAATCATTGATTTGGAAAATGGTGATTCCGTTTTAGAAGATGATGGCTTTTATCGAAATGCTATGAATGATATTCGTCATCTTTCAGGTGGGGCAGGATGTGGTATCGCTATTTTAGATAAGATCACAAAATTTACTGATGAACAAGTTAAAACGTTCATAAGTGAACTCACTGAGCAGTTTACGGTTGTTAATGAAGTTAATGAAGCAACTAAACTCAACGAAGACGATATGCATGCCCTTGAAAAACTTAAAGCGATTGGTCTTGAGAAAATTCATGATTGTACATATCTACGGTTTGGTTTTGGGCGCTTAACCAAGGAAGCTTATAAAAAGCTATTCTTACATGATTCAGACATGTTCAGTGTAAGTGAACTACATAAAGATAAAGAGACCCATTGGATATGTTATGCGACTAGTCATACTTACTATAAGGAAGTAAGGCAGATACTTGATTCATTATTCTTTGAAGAGTTAGCTTTACCACCGGTTGATGTTGATAACATCGTTTGTCGCTATAATGAGATGATAAATGAAGTTTATACTTACTGTAACTATCGTTATGAACTACTTAGATTATATAAATTTGTTGGCTTAATTGATGGTTTATATGTTATTTCAGGATTTATTCCGCGAGATCGACTAGATTACTTAAAACAACTTTATCATGACTTGAAAGTTGAGGTAGTTGAGATTGATAATGAACAGTTTGATCTAACTGCGCCGACTTTACTTAAAAACAATTGGTTTGTTAGACCATTTGAAATGTTTGTAAAGATGTATAGTTTACCTGCATATAAAGATTTTGATCCAACATTGTTTGTTTGCATTACGTATTGTATCTTGTTTGGTATCATGTTTGCGGATTTGGGACAAGGAATGTTGTTAGCTTTGGGTGGTGCTTTAATCTTAAAGTGGAAGCCTAAAATGACGATTGCGGCAATCATCAATCGTGTTGGAATCTTCTCGATGATATTTGGTTTCTTGTTTGGATCTTTCTTTGGCAATGAGCACATCTTAAATCCACTTCATCAATCAATCTTTAATGTTAAGGATAAGTTATTTGAAGTCATGAGCAATGATTCAACAATGCCATTATTAATCGGTGCAGTTGCGATTGGGGCGTTTCTGATATTATCTTCTATGCTACTTAATATGTACTTAAAGTTTAAGCATAAAGAGTGGGGAGAGTTGTTGTTTGGACAAAACGGTGTTGCTGGTTTTATCTTCTATAGCTTTATCTTAGTAGCTATAGTTGAATTATTCTTGTATAAAAACAACCTACTTGTTCCACCTTATACCATAATCTTTATAGGATTGCCGGTATTAAGCTTCATCTTAGAGAAGCAACTGTGTTTATTAATAGAGGGTCATGGCTTTAAACCTAAGGTTGGTTGGGGAAGTTATATCCTAGAATCATTCTTTGAGGCTTTTGATATATTATTGAGTTTTATCACTAATTCAATGTCTTATCTAAGGGTTGGTGGCTTTGTGTTATCACATGCTGGAATGATGTTGGTCGTTATGACCTTAGTTGAAATGACGGGTAATGCCGGCATTCTAGTCATGATTTTTGGCAATCTGTTTGTCATGTGCCTTGAAGGCTTAATCGTTGGCATCCAAGCATTGCGTTTAGAATATTATGAAATGTTTAGTCGTTACTATACCGGTGGTGGTCGTGAATTCAGACCAATAACCAGTGAAATTTAAAAAGGAGAGTTACCATCATGTTTACTTTAATTGAAATGTTTTTACCACTTATCGCTGTAATCCTTGTGATCCTACCATTGTTTATGATGCTAAATAAAGGACCAAAAGCAATCAATGCCAAACAAAAATTGATCGCTCAGGTTGCTGTTTTTACTGGCGTTTTTATTTTAGCTGGTATCTTGCAGTTTAATAATATTAAAGCATCAGAAGAAGCTATTACTTCAATCAATGGCACATTAGCACAGGGCTTAGGCTTTATCGCTGCCGCTATTGTTACTTCTTTTTCTGCAATTGGTGCTGGTATTGCAGTTGCTGCTGCTGCTCCTGCTGCAATTGGTGCTATTTCTGAGAACTCTGAAAACTTTGGTAAAGCAATCATTTTCGTTGCTTTGGGTGAAGGTGTTGCCATCTATGGTCTTTTGATTTCTATCTTGATCATTAATAAGCTGTAAGAGGTTTTATATGTTAATGGTTCTGATCAGTGACAATAATGATACGGCAATGGGCTTAAGACTTGCTGGAGTTGATGGTGTTGTGGTTCACAACAAAGAAGAAGTCTTAGCTGCGCTTGATAACTATACAAAGCAAGAAGATGTTGCGATCATTTTAATGACAACAAACGTTGTCAACTTATGTCCTGATCTAATATCCGATTTGAAGCTTAAGCTTTTGAAACCGTTATTAGTCGAAATACCAGATCGTCATGGATCAGTTAAGATTGGTGAAGTTATCGATTCTTACATCAGTGAAGCGATTGGTGTTAAGCTTGGAGGTGATTAATTTGGTTGATAACAAGAATTTTATTGAAGATGTTAAGGAACAAGCTGCCTTATTGATCGATCAAATTCAAAAAGAGATAGCGCTTTATGAAAAAGACGAAATCAATATATTTAAAGCTAGTTTAGAAAAAGAAATCGATTCATATTATGAAGGTGAACTTAATGAGTTAAGATTACGTTCACAAACAACGATTTCTCAGAATAAATTAGATACAAAAAGAAAACTACTGAAATTAAGAACCGATTTAGCAGCGACATTGTTTGCGGAAGCTGAAAAGCAGTTGCTTGATTTCAGTCATTCTGACCAATATAAAGAATATCTTAAGAATAAACTTACCAAACATGCCCTTGAATACTGTAATGGTTATTTTGAAGTTAGACCTAATGATATACCGATTTTTCATGAACTTGTTAAAGAATTAGATTTATGTGATGACATCAAACCAGCAGAAATTATTTTAGGTGGGTTTCGCTTTACTAGTCTAATTGATAAGATTCAACTAGATGAGACGATTGATAGTCGTTTGTTGGAACAAGAGGCTTGGTTTATGGATCATTCCGGCTTTATCTTATAGAAGGAGATCATGATGAAAAACAAAATTTACGCGATCAACGGGCCGGTCATCAAAGTTAAAGACAGTGATGATTTTAAGATGATGGAAATGGTTTATGTTGGTAATGACCGATTGTTGGCTGAAGTAATAAACATAACTGCTGATGAAACAATAATTCAAGTATATGAATCAACAACTGGTCTTAAAGTTAATGAACCGGTGGTTGGCTCTGGCTCTTTATTGTCTTGTTTGTTAGGACCTGGATTGATTAGTAATACCTATGATGGTATTCAACGACCGCTGGCGGCTATTGCTCGTAAACACGGTGCTTTCATTGATGTTGGATCAGATATTGATGCCCTTAACACAGATAAAAAATGGGATGTTGAGATACTTACTAAGGTGGGTGATCATCTAGTTGGTGGTCAAATATATGCCTCTTGTCAAGAGACGGTATTGATCAAACATCAAATAATGCTTAGTCCAATGTTAAGTGGTGAAGTAATAGAAGCAAAATCAAGTGGTGTCTATCATATTAATGATGTCATTGTGAAGATTCAAGATGAACATGGTCATATCCACGAACTAACTTTGGTGCAAAAGTGGCCAATTCGTCAACCGCGTCCAATCAAAAATAGAAAAACACTGAACAAACCATTAATTACAGGGCAGCGAGTATTGGACACTTTCTTTCCTATCGCAAAAGGGGGAGCGGCGGCTGTGCCGGGTGGCTTTGGTGCTGGTAAAACAATGACGCAACATCAAATCGCGAAATGGTGTGACGCTGATATCATTATATATGTTGGTTGTGGTGAGCGTGGTAATGAAATGACACAGGCTTTGGAAGAATTCACCCAACTGATTGACCCTAAGTCGGGTCGTCCTTTACTTGAAAGAACAATACTAATAGCTAATACATCCAATATGCCGGTGGCTGCTCGTGAAGCTAGTATTTATACTGGTGTTACTATGGCTGAGTATTATCGTGATATGGGATATCATGTCGCTTTAATGGCTGATTCAACTTCACGCTGGGCTGAAGCGTTACGTGAAATATCGGGTCGTCTTGAAGAAATGCCAGCTGAAGAAGGTTTTCCGGCTTATCTTCCTTCGCGGATATCACGCTTTTATGAACGTGCTGGTTATGTTACAACATTGAATGATAATGAAGGTTCAGTAACGATCATTGGTGCGGTATCACCACAGGGTGGTGATTTCTCAGAGCCAGTAACCCAAAACACTAAGAGATTTGTTCGTAGTTTTTGGGCACTAGATAAAGCTTTAGCTTATGGTAGACATTATCCAGCGGTAAACTGGACAACATCATATAGTGAATATATTGATGATCTAACACGATGGTATAATGAAAACGTTGCTCGTGATTTTATGACTTATAGAGCTGAGATGGTAAAGATACTCCATGAGGAAAATAACTTAAATGAGATTGTGAAATTGATTGGTTCTGACATCTTACCGGAAGATCAGAAATTAACAATGGAAATTGCGCGTTGTATTAGAGTTGGTTTTTTACAACAGAATGCTTATCACAGTGAAGATACATTTGTTCCATTTGAAAAGCAATACATGATGATGAAAATCATAATATATCTATACACAGAAGCTAAAAAGCTAGTTAACAAAAAAGTTCCGACGCGATTAATTGTTGAGACAGGAATATTTGAGCGAATTATTAAGATCAAGTATGATGTTTCAAACAGCAAACTTGCACTTTTGGATGGATATTTCGCAGAGATTGATCAAACCTTGCTGAAGATAAGGTAAAGGAGGTACATATGGGACTACAACTATTAGGATTAAGTGAAGTTAGTGGCTCACTTGTAGCTATTGATAATGCGCGTGGAGTAGCTAATGAAGAAGTGGTTCAAATACAGGTTGATAATGAAGCAAGTCGTTTTGGAAGGGTTATTAAGATCGAAGGCGATCATGCGTTGATTCAAGTATTTGAAGGAACAAGTGGTTTAGCTAAAAACAACACAAAAACAAGATTCTTAGGTCATCCAATGGAGATTGCATTGTCAAAAGAAATTCTTGGTCGCACTTTTAATGGCGCAGGAAGACCAATTGATGGTTTGGGTGAAGTGTATGCTGATCAAAAAGGAAACATCAATGGAAAACCATTAAATCCAATTGCTCGTAAATATCCACGTAACTATATTAATACCGGTATTAGTGCTATTGATGGTTTAAATACATTGATCAGAGGTCAAAAACTACCTATCTTTTCTGGTTCTGGATTACCACATGATAAATTAGCTGTTCAAATCGTTAGACAAGCACAAATTGCTGAGGATGAAGGTCAAAACTTTGGTATCGTTTTTGGTGCAATGGGTGTAAAAAATGATGTCGCAGATTATTTTCGACGTTCTTTTGAAGAAACTGGCGTCATGGAAAAGGTATGCATGTTTATTAATCTTGCCAATGATCCTATTATTGAAAGAACATTAGCCCCAAGATGTGCTTTAACAGCTGCTGAATATCTGGCTTATGAGTTAGGGATGCATATCTTAGTTATATTGACTGATATCACAGCTTATTGTGAAGCGCTAAGAGAATTTTCAAGTAGTAATGGGGAGATTCCAGGTCGTAAAGGGTATCCTGGTTATTTGTACTCTGATTTAGCATCGCTTTATGAAAGAGCAGGAATTGTTGAGGGTAAGCATGGTTCAATAACTCAAATTCCAATTCTAACGATGCCAAATGATGATATAACTCATCCAGTTCCTGATTTAACAGGATATATTACTGAGGGTCAAATTGTACTTGATCGCTCACTACATCAAAATGGTATCTATCCACCTATTGGATGTTTAATGTCGTTATCACGACTTATGAAGGATGGTATTGGTGAGGGTTATACTAGAAGTGATCATAGCGATGTAGCAAATCAGTTGTTCGCTTCTTATGCGAAAGTTATGGAAGCGCGTTCGTTAGCATCAGTTATTGGTGAAGATGAACTTAGCGATAGTGATAAAGCATATATTGCGTTTGGATTAACTTTTGAACATGTATTTGTTGGTCAAGGTTTTCAAGCGCAAAGATCAGTACAAGAAACAATTAATTTAGGTTGGGCATTATTATCAACTTTACCAATCAATGCGCTTGATCGTTTGGATCCTGAACTGATTAAAGCTAATTACAGTCCTGCCAACGCTCAAAGGATCATTGATCTTGCGATAAGCGAAGGTAAATAGAATGATTGACACAAAGATATTCCCAACTAAAGGCAATTTGTTAAAAACAAAAAGATCACTCGAGTTAGCTAAACTGGGTTATGATCTTTTAGATCGCAAACGTAATGTTTTAATAAAAGAGATGATGCTTTTAATGGACAAGGTAAAGTTACTACGTAATGAAATTACTGATAGTTATGCGTTTGGCTACTACCTTTTACAGCAAGCAAATATATCTACAGGTGTTATCAATGATATAGCGACATCAGTAACTAAAGACGATAGTATCCATTTGACTTATCGTAGTGTAATGGGAGTTGAACTACCAAGCTTGTCACATGATTTGATCACCCCAAAGTTGGAATACGGTTTTAAGGAATCCAACTCAAGAGTGGATGAGGCTTATATTCAGTTTCATAAAATAAAAGATCTGACAATTGTTTTAGCTGAAATTGATAACAGCGTTTATCGCTTAGCTAACGCTATTCGTAAGACACAAAAAAGAGCCAATGCTTTAAAAAATATTGTTATTCCCAATTTAGAGGATACAATTAAGTTTATTGGTGAAGTGATGGAAGAAAAAGAGCGTGAAGAATTTACACGATTAAAAGTAATCAAAGCTAATAAAGAAGATAAGATAAAACATAAAGCGAAGAGTTAATTCTTCGTTTTTTTATCGTTTTTATCTAAATATACTAAATAAACATAAATGATGATTAAACTTCTTGACTGGTGAAGATATAAAGGCTATAATGAGCGAGCTGCCAAAGAAAAGGAAGAGAAAATAAAGCTGATAAAAAGGCAAAAAGATATTGACTGAGGCCTAAAAATTTGGTAGTATTATAAAGCGCTGCGAA
>JAYFOM010000004.1:0-95999 GCA_034932685.1 Erysipelotrichaceae bacterium | reverse complement strand
GCCTTTGGCTTTAGAAACTTCGATCGTTTTCGTACTCGTATCTTGATCAACTTTGCTTAACTTAAAAAGTATTCCGGTTTCCCAAAATACTCTTGTTTACTCCATTCTTATTGGTTTACCCCAACATTTGACTTAGAGCCTCATTTTATTAATGATATTTTTTAAACCAATCAGTGTGTTTATTATTATAGCTTTATTAGCGCTTATATTTGATTTGCTTGTAACACCAAAAATGTATTGGAAAACAATTAGAAATAAAATCTTAAATGAAATTGTAAAGAAAGATATTGCCTATCATTTGATTAAAGTAGAAATTAAGGAAAATGATATAATAATTAATAACGGTGATTATGTTAAATGGGTTGCTTATGAAGATGTTGATAGTATCGTATTTACAAAAGAAAATTGTTTGTTGATATATGATACTAATCAATCTTTGATAATTCCTTTGAGGGAATTAAAAGATCAACATGATGAGATCATTAGATTTTTACATAAAAAACTTCCAGATAAATTGAGAGGATAAACAATGAAAAACAAGAAAGATATACTGAGCGATTTAAAGGGGAAACTTATTGTTTCTTGTCAATTGCATCCAGAAGATCCACAATGGCAAGAAGGTTGCATTGTTGCGATGGTTAAAGCTGCGCTTTGGGGTGGCGCTAAAGGGCTTAGAATAGAAGGCATTAAGAATATAACAGATGTTCGTGCGGTTACCGATGTACCGATCATTGGTCTTGTGAAAATTCATCGTCCAGACACTGATGTTTTTATGACACCAAATCTATCAGTTGCCAAAGAAGTTATTGATGCTGGCGCTGATATTGTTGCGGTTGATGGTACCGATCGTATGATAGATGGCAATAGAGGATGTGATATTATTCCTTTGCTTAAAAAGGAATATCCGAATGTATTGATCTTTGCTGATTGCCGTGATGAAAAGGATGCTTTATTGTCTTTATCGCTTGGTGCTGATATTGTTGCTCCAACATTCTATCGCTTTTCAAAAAATGCTAAATCAACGGATTTACCAGATTGGGAAATGTTTGCGCAAATGTGCAGAAGTGCAAAGGATAAAGGCGTTGTAATGATGGAAGGAAAGATTTGGACACCTGAAGATTGCATCGTTGCTTTTCATTATGGCGCGCATTCTGTTGTGGTAGGAACCGCATTTACCCGACCACATATTACTATTAGAAGATGGTCTGATCATATTGAGGGCTTCACAGAACAAAGAAGCTTGTTTTATGAGAAATAGAGGGAAAGATAATATGAAATGCAGTATTTATTGGACAGATATGCACAGTAATATTCATCATGAACAAATGGATCAGCTAACGGCATGGTTTGATCATGTTAAGGAGGTTATTGATTTTTGGCCAATTGCATATTATCCCTATTTCAATCAAGTTTATAATGATAAGTTGACAGTAGAAAATCTACATGAAGAAACTGAAATAAATAAAGACTGGGAAACGATTAGAACATTTACTGAAAAAGTTAATGCTGAAGGATTTGCAATGTTTATGGGCTATGAGTGGCAAGGTAGTGGTAATGATGGTGATCATAATGTTTTTTTCAAAGATAATAAACAAGCGATGACTTTTCCTTTGAGTTATCATGAATTATATGAGAATTATAAAAAAGCTGATGCGATTGCAATACCGCATCATCCCGCGTATCAGTTAAATTATCGAGGTAAGAATTGGAGTACCCATATTGATGCATTTTCACCATTTGTTGAGATATACTCATCACATGGTTGTAGTGAGAATGATCAGATTTCTTTAACGATGAATCGACATATTCATATGGGGCCAAGAACAAGTAAGACAAGTGGACAAAAAGGTTATGATCTTGGTTTTCGTTATGGGCTTATCGCTTCAGGCGATAATCACCATGTTCCAGCAATCGCAAAGAATGGATCTATGGCTTGCTTAGCTAAAAGCAATAGTAAAGAAGATTTGTGGGACGCTATGATAAATAGACGCGTCTATGGTGTTAGTAGTGAAAGAATACAACTTGATTTTACTATCAATGATGCTTTAATGGGTTCAATCATAAATGCTGTTGGTTTAGCAGATGTGAAGTTAAATGTTGTTGGTAGTAATGCGATAGATAGGATTGAACTGATAGCTGATAATAGAGTTATTGAAGTTATCGGTAATATTAGCCAACCAATTAAAAAAGATGTTGTTCGTTTTAAGTTTAAATTAGAATGCGGTTGGGGACCAAATCGTAAGTTTTTTCCAGAATATGATACTAAGATTTGGGATGGTAAATTATCAACAAATGGTAAGCTGATTTCAGTTGAAAGATGTTTTAACTCCTTTAATCAGAAAATCTTAAAGCAAAACGAAAAAGAGTGTGTTTTCCATTTAGAAACACATAAAAGTGCTAAAGATGGTGGTTGGATGGGTGTTGATGGCATTGAAACTGAAGGCTTGATTTTTGAGATAGAATCAAATATCGATGATGTTATTGCTTTAGAGCTTAATGATCGAAATTATGGATTAAAAGTAAGTGAATTATTAGAAGACTCTTGCTTATATCCATTGATGGATGAAGTAAAAGAATTACTTGATCAAAGATATCAACTCAAAGATTATTATCGTAAGGATGCGTGGTGGCATAACTCATACAAATTTAAAACAAGTCAGGCAGCTTATGATTATGAGTATCAAATGTCAATTAGAAGAGAAATTGACGTATCACAGTTTAGCAACTTACGAGTAAGAGTATGGCAGAAAAATGGTTGTTGTGCATGGTCAAGTCCTATTTTCTTCAATAGTAAGGAGCAATAAGATGAACTTAATTTATATTAATACCCATGATACCGGTAGAGCAGTTAGCCCATATGGTTACAATGTAAAAACAGATAACCTACTTAAGTTGGCACAAGATGGTGTTTTATTCAGTCATGCTTATTGTTGTGGACCAACTTGTTCACCAAGTAGAGCAGCAATGTTAACTGGTACATATCCGCATCAAAATGGTATGTATGGTTTAGCTCAGCGGGGTTTTGATCTCAGTGATCCAAGGAAACATTTAGCCAACTATTTAAGACAAAGAGGCTATAAAACAGTAATCAGTGGCATTCAACATGAAGTTGGTTGGTACTTAGATCTTGATGTTGAGAAAACTAATAAACTTGGATATGAACTGATTTTAACTAGTCCACCTGAATACTATGATAAAAATAGAGAAGTATTACATGAATGGGATCATAAAAACGCTGTTGAAATAAGTAAATGGCTTGATCAATATGATAATGATAAACCATTCATGCTTACATATGGGCTTCATTCGACACATCGTCCATATCCACTTGTTGATACTTCAATTGCAGATCAGCGTTATTTAAAACCTCATTCACCATCCATCACAAACGATATCAATCGTCATGATGAAGCACAGTATGCGACGACAGCTTATTATGCTGATCAAAATATAGGCATTGTCATTGAGGCACTAAAAAGAAATGGTTACTATGATAATTCATTGATAATCTTTACAACTGATCATGGTGTTTCTGCCCCTTTTAATAAAGCGTTTCTTAATGATAATGGAATCGGGGTTAGCTTGATTATGCGGGTGCCAAATAATATTAAGACGGGAATTGTTATAGATCGTATTGTTAGTCAAATAGATATATTCCCAACGATTTGTGACATTTTAGATTTGGATAAGCCAAACTATTTGGAAGGTACATCATTAGTACCATTGCTTAATGATCCCAAAACCAGTATCAGAGATTATATATATGCGGAGTTAAACTTTCACACCTCATACGAACCAGCTCGTTGTGTACGAAACGAGAGATTTAAATATGTTAAGTTCTATGACAAAGAATGGTTAAATCTAAATATATCAAATATGGATGATTCTAAACCAAGAGATTTCTTGTTGGAAAATGGTCTAAGATCAAAAACGAAACCAGTTGAAGCTTTATATGACACTTATTATGATCCTCTTGAAACTAATAATATTATTGATCGAAAAGAGTATCAAAACGAACTTGAAAAGTTAAAATTGCAAATGAATGAAATTCAAAATAAAACTAATGATCCACTATTATCAAAACATTTTGACATTTTGCCACAATACAAAGTCAACAAAAACGAATGTATTAATCCATCAAGTAAAGACCCTGAGGATTATGTTTCGTTTGGTCAGTAATGTATAATAAATATATAGTTTTGGAGTTAGAATGAAATATTTCTCAATGTTGATCAAACCAGCATCAAGTCGTTGTAACTTAAAGTGTAAGTATTGTTTTTATCATGATGTTTCAAATCATCGATATGTTAAAGACTATGGTATTATGGATACTAATACTTCAGTTTTGTTAATTGATAATGTTCTAAATACCTTTAATGAGAAAGTGAGTATTAGTTTTGCTTTCCAGGGTGGCGAACCGATGTTAGCAGGACTTGATTATTTTGAACAGTTTGTATCTTATGCTGAAAAAAATAAAAAGCAATATCATCATATTTCTTACTCAATACAAACAAATGCTACGCTTATAGATGAGAATTGGTGTCGGTTTTTTAGTAAACACAATTTTTTAGTTGGTGTTTCATTAGACGGTTATCAAGAGATAAATGATTTTTATCGTGGCGCAAATACATTTAATAAAATCACAAATGCTATTAAAACGTTAGAAATGTGGCAGATAAAATTTAATATATTAACAGTTCTTACTGAAAAATTAGCACAACACCCAAATCAACTATATAACTTTTATAAAACAAATGGTTTAAATAATATTCAGTTAATACCATGTCTATCATCACTTGACGATGATGAAATTGAACACTTGAAACCTAAAACATTTTATACTTTTTATAACAACTTCTATGATTTGTGGTATAGCGATTTAAAACAAGGATATTACATGAGTATCCAGTTCTTTGATGATACCATTAGATTGTTTAAGGGGCTTTTACCATATCAATGCGGTGCTTTAGGATTTTGTACGATACAATATGTTATTGAAGCTGACGGCTCAGTCTATCCTTGTGATTTCTATGTCCTAGATAAGTATAAAATGGGCAATATAAAAAGTGATAGTATTATAAGTTTAGCAAATAGTGCAGTAGCAAAAGCATTTATTAGTGAAAGCAAACAACCATGTAAGCAATGTGAAGATTGCAAGTTTATCAATATTTGTCATCAAAAATGTAAACGAGTTAATATATGTTATTACAATCAAGATTACTGTGGGCTAAGATTATTTCTTGAAAATAACGAAGCAAAATTGATACAAGCGTCAAAACTCTTATAAATATAAGGATTAAACGTACTTATATCAGATTATAGTGTAATAGTGCGTTATATACGCCATCATCGTCGATCGCTGTTGTCACATGATCAGCGATCTTTTTAATGGTATCAGTTGCATTACCCATGGCTACACCAATATCCGCATCTTGTATCATTTCAAGATCATTATCGGCATCACCAAATGACATGATCAAACCATCTTCAATTTGCATTAGTTGTCGAAGTTTACGAATACCAGTGGCTTTAGTAATACCTTTTTGCATAACATCAGCATAGTTTGCTTTACCTTCAACTGTTATTACATTTGGTATTGCATCAAAGATGCGATAATCAAAGCCTTTAATTTGAAAAGCGAGAACCATTGCGATTGGTTCTTTTTCATATGGTTTAGCATCAGGAACAGGATTATTGAAAAATCTAAACGCTTCAATCATGTGCTCATTAATACCAAATGGTGAAAACACTATTTGATCAGATTGAATTGCAAGTGCGACACTAGTATCATGAGCAAGCTCAAATATAGCTTGTAGTTGTATATCTGAGAAAAAAGAACCAGCTATCAATTCCTTATTATGATCATGAATACAAGCGCCATTACTACAAACATAGCCATCCCATTTGATTTCATTATCTAAATTGCTTTTTAAAACGGCAGGAAGGGAGCGCCCAGTAGCAAGAAAAATTTTTATCCCCTTTGCTTGTATTTTGTGTAAAGCTTTAATTGCTGATGGAGGAATACATCCTTCTTTACCATCATAAATGGTACCATCAATGTCAAAAAAAATCGTATTTACAGTTGTCATGATTAACCTCTTTTAAGTATTATACCTAATTATTGTCTTTATTTCATATAGAATTGATTGACACATAGTATAACCGGTGCTATATTACCAATATTAGTAAGTTGCCTTACTAAATTAGGGAGGCGATATAGTGTTTATAGATAGACCAAAGCATGTGCGATTACTTAATGAAGTAATGCGGAATTATAATCATAGATTACAAAAACGTTTGAACCAACATGGGATTTATCGTGGTCAACATTTTGTGCTTTTTTATCTACTTAAAAATCCAGGAGCAACACCAAGCGCAATTGCTAGTGAGTTTGGCATTAGTAAGTCTTCAATCGGATCATCAATTGTAAGAATGCAAAAGAATGGTTTGATCGTGAAAGTAGTAGATGAGCGTGATGCTCGTCGCTATTGTTTGTTTGTTACTGATAAAGGGAAAACTGTTGCCAATGCATGTGCCATTGAAGTAGAAGCAGTACAAAATTGTTTATTTAGTTCATTTACGGAAAATGAGCTTGAACAAGCAAATAGCATATTTAAAAGAATGTTAGAGAGTTTAAATGAAAGAGGAAAATAGACAAATGAGTAAACAGTCTGGGTTATTAAAGAAACTATATCCTTATATCGAACAATATAAAAGTTCAGCACTGTTTTCTATATTATGCGTAAGTATCGAATCGGTTCTTGAATTGATCATTCCTTTGATCATGGCTGATATAGTTGATATTGGTATCAAAAATGGGGATGTTTCTTTTATTTTAGGTAGTGGATTAAAAATGTTTATTTTTGCGTTGGTCTCTCTTGTTAGTGGGGTCGCTGCTTCATACTTTGCTGCAAAAGCAAGTCGCGGTTTTGGTGCGAATTTAAGATCGGCTCAGTTTAAGAAAGTTCAAGAATTATCCTTTGCTAACTTAGATCATTTCAGTACATCAAGCTTAGTAACACGGTTGACTAATGATGTTACGCGTATGGAAAGAATGATGATGATGTCAATAAGAATGATGATCAGATCACCGATGATGTTTATCAGTGCGATGATCCTGTCAATATATATCAATGCTAGATTGGCGATGGTATTTCTAGTAGCCATACCAATCTTGATAGTTGTTGTAGCAATAGCGATCAAGAAAGTCACACCGTTATTTACAAAACTACAAGAAACAATCGATAAACTAAATAACGTTGTCCAAGAAAATCTGATTGCCATTAGAGTTATAAAAGCTTTTGTAAGACATGAACATGAAGATGCGAAGTTTAATAGAGTTAACACTGAGCTTAAAGCTGTATCGATGGATGTTTTTAACAAAGTTGTTATTCTTTTGCCAATAATGCAATTGATTGTTCAAGCAACAACGGTCGCAGTATTGTGGTATGGAGCTATTATGATTGGACAGGGTAGTTTTGAAGTTGGTAAACTATCAAGCTTTGTCGCATATATCATGCAAATATTGATGTCGGTGATGATGATGTCAATGGTATTGATCAATGTTACCCAATCGATTGCTAGTGCTAAACGAATAGCTGAGGTACTTGATGAAACGGTGGATATCACTGATGATTCCGCTGATGGTAACCTTGTTATCAGTAATGGTGATATCGAGTTTAAGCATGTCGATTTTAAATATGATAAAAACGCTGAAAAGTATGTATTAAAAGATGTGAACATTAATCTTCATTCAGGACAAACAATAGGTATTTTAGGTGGTACTGGTAGCGCAAAAACAACCCTAGTTCAACTGATACCGCGTTTATATGAGGTTACAAGTGGTGAAATATTGGTAGCGGGAAATAATATTAAGAACTACAAATTACATACACTTAGAGAAAACGTTGCGATGGTTCTTCAAAATAATACGTTGTTTAGTGGAACGATCAAAGAAAACTTGCTTTGGGGTAATCAAGATGCAAGCGATGAAGAGTTGATTGAAGCTTGTAAAATTGCTAGTGCCCACGACTTCATAGTAGCGTTTGCGGATGGTTATGATACACAAATTGGACAAAACGGAGTCAATGTTTCTGGCGGCCAGAAACAACGACTATGTATTGCTCGTGCTCTTTTAAAGAAACCAAGGGTACTGATATTGGATGATAGTACAAGTGCTGTTGATACTAAAACTGAAAGTAATATTAAAAATGATCTTAGAGATAAGTTAAGTGACACTACTAAAATTATCATTGCGCAAAGAATAACTTCAGTTATTGACGCTGATCAGATCATTATCCTTGATGATGGTAAGATTGACGCAATTGGTGATCATGATACTTTATTAGCTAATAATAAGATTTATCAAGAGATATATCATTCACAAAAGGAAGGAGCTGACTTCGATGAGTAGAAGACAAGCCCCGATGGGAATGCGCACAGGACATGGCTTTCAAAAACCCAAAGATTTAAAAACTACGATTAAGCGTTTGATGAAGTATGTTAATGCTAGTAAACTATTGATTTTCTTGGTTTTGCTTATGATAATCATTGCAAGCATCACCCAAATAATTGGAACATCATTAATGCGTCCACTTATCAATGACTATATTATTCCCAATGATCTTGTTGGTTTAGCTAAAATGTTAGTGTTACTTTCGTTGATTTATCTAGGTGGTGCCTTTTTCACATATTTATATAGTCGTATCATGGTCAATATAGCGCAAAATAGCGTTACAGCTATCAGAAAAGACTTATTCTACCATATGCAGAAATTGCCAATTAAATATTTTGATACCAACACTCATGGTGATCTGATGAGTAGATTTACCAATGATATTGATAATGTAACTGAGATGCTTGGAAATAGTTTGGCGGCGATCATCACAAATGCTTTAACGTTTGTTGGTGCCTTGATCATGATCTTTGTATTGAATGTTCCACTTTCGATCATTAAGTTAGTATCATTGGCGATAATGTTTTTGTTGATCAAAAACATTGGTAAGAAAAGCCAAGATAATTATCATGATCAACAGGCTAACTTGGGTAAGGTTAACGGTTATATCGAAGAGATGATCGAAGGTCAAAAAGTGATCAAAGTATTTAATCATGAAGATAAAGCTATAACTACTTTTACTGAGATAAACGAAAAACTTAGAGTATCTTCAACAAAAGCTGAAACATTCGCTGGAGTGATGATGCCTTTAATGGGAAATATCTCTCATGTTTTCTATGCGATCTTAGCTTGTGTTGGTGGCTTATTAACGATAAATGGTATGTTTGATATCGGTGGTTTAGTTACCTTCTTACAGCTAAATCGCATGGTTTCAAATCCTATCACTATGATATCGCAACGCTTAAATGTTATTTATGCGGGTTTAGCTGGTGCTGAGAGAATATTTAATATGATGGATGAGAAGGTTGAACTTGATGATGGGCTTGTTACTTTGACTCCTGTGATGGTTGATGAGCATGGTAGTTTGAATGTTTGTTCAAAGCATACAGGTAAATGGGCATGGTGTATACCAAATGAAGAGGGAGATTGCACCTTAAAAGAGTTGAAAGGTGGTGTTAGATTTATTGATGTAGAATTTAGTTATGATGAGAAAATACCGGTTTTAAAGAAGATCAATCTATTCGCAAAACCAGGACAAAAAATAGCTTTTGTTGGTAAGACCGGAGCTGGCAAAACCACGATAACAAATCTATTGAATCGTTTTTATGATATTCAAGAAGGTTCGATCACTTATGATGGTATTGATATTCGTAAGATTAAAAAAGATGATTTACGTCGTTCTTTAACTATGGTGTTACAAGATACTCATCTATTTACCGGAACGATCGCTGATAATATTCGTTATGGTAATCTAGATGCGACTGAAGATGATTTGGTTAATGCTAGTAAATTAGCTAATTCATATTCATTTATCTCGAGATTGCCGGAAGGATTTGATACCATGTTAACAAATGATGGTGAAAATCTATCACAGGGACAGCGTCAATTATTGGCAATCACACGAGCAGCGATAGCAAATCCACCAGTATTGATCTTAGATGAAGCAACTAGTTCAATCGATACTAGAACTGAAAAATTGATTGAGAAGGGAATGGATCGATTAATGGCAAATAGAACAGTGTTTGTCATTGCTCATCGTTTATCAACAGTTAGGAATGCGCAAGCGATTTTGGTTATTGATGATGGTCAAATCGTTGAACGCGGAAGTCATGATGAACTGATAAAAGCGAAGGGTAGATATTACAATCTATATACCGGACTGTTTAAATAATCAATCAATATATTGATATAATTAATATTGACATTAATAATAATTACTATATCATTTACTTTGTGGGAGTTATTATATGAAAAATGTAAAACATAACAAACTTGTCAATCGTGATTTTGTATTATTATGGCAAGGAATGGCTTTTAGTGCATTTGGTTCAATATTATATAGTATAGCAATTGGATATTGGGTGTTTGATACAACCGGTTCAACTGCGCTAATGGGTGTAATTAGTAGTATCACAATGTTTATCATGGTCATACTGGGTCCAATAACAGGGGCGATGACAGATCGCATGCATCGTCGCAATGTACTGGTTGTGACTGATTTGATCAGAGGGGTTATCTTTCTTGTGGTTGGCTACTTTGCACTTAAAAGTGAACTTAAGGTTAGCGTGGTAATTTTTGTAGCACTTATTTCTGGTATTTGTGGTGCTTTCTTTAGTCCAGCGGCATCGTCACTATTTCCTGATCTTTTACCACAAGATGAAGTTGTACGTGGTCAATCAATTGCCAGTGGCACTGATTCATTAATTAGATTAGTTGGTTCAGCTGCTAGTGGTACTTTGATTGTTTTATTTGGAGTGCCGGTTTTGATCTTTGTAAATGGTGTTTGCTATTTGATATCTGCTTTTTCAGAGATATTCATAACACCAATCAAAACAAAAAATCAGACTACCGAAATTAAGATAAGAGTGATTATAAATGACATGAAAGAAGGGGCTAAATTCGCATTTTCAGCTCCTGGCTTATCAACGATGATGATCGCTGCTTTACTAATAAATTTATTGGCTAGTGGTTTTAATACATTGATGGTAGCTTATGTTTTAAGTCAAGGGATGGATATGATCCAATATGGTGTTATCGCTGCTTCTGCGTCTTCGGGTGGTCTTTTAGGAATGTTTTTGATAGGGATAATCAAGATAAAAGAAGAATACCGCTATTGGGTATCAATGATTGGTTTTATTTGCTCATCAGTGTTGATCATTACTGGTATGAGTATTGGAAGTTATTATGCATTGATCATCTTTTTCTTAATTGGACAGCTCACTAACGCTGTTGGCAATGCCTTATTTAATGCGGCCTTTATCATATATACCCCACAAGAGAAACGAGGAATGATCACTGGCTTTCTTGGCTCAGCTGCGATTTGTGGCAGTGCTGTATCAGCCTTGTTATATGGTTTTTTAGGAGAGATAATTGCATTGAAATGGTTAGGTATCATTGGCAATTTATTAGCGATAATACCGTTTATAGCTATAATTAAAGATAAAAATACTAGAATGATATTTGTACCAAATAAGCAAATAGGTTGATAAATCAAAATGAACACTGTTAAATATTTAACAAAGTAACAGTGTTTTTTATTGACAAGACGGGTATAAGTACTATAATGTTAGTGTAAACTAACAAGGAGAGAAACGATGACTTTAGATGAACTTAAGATTGGGCAAAGCGCTGCCATAATAGCGGTTAAGGGGAGAGGGATATTGAGACATCGTTTGCTTGATATGGGGCTAACACCAAGAACAAAAGTTTTCTTGCGTAATATGGCGCCAATGAAAGATCCGATTGAAATAGCTTTAAGAGGTTACACCTTAACACTTAGAAAAGAAGAAGCGAAAAATATTGAGGTGGTACTAATAAATGAGTAAATTCAAAATTGGACTAATTGGAAATCAAAACAGTGGCAAATCAACTTTGTTTAATGCTTTGACTGGCAGTAATCAACATGTTGGTAACTTCCCTGGGGTAACGGTTGAAAGAAAAGAAGGAATAATTAAAGGGCATAAAGACATTACCATTGTTGATTTACCCGGTATATATTCATTATCACCTTACACAAGTGAAGAGATTGTTACTAGAGAATTTTTAATGAAGGATAAACCAGATGCTATCATCAACATTATTGACGCTACCAGTATTGAAAGAAGCTTGTATTTGACGCTTCAGTTGATTGAACTTCAGATACCGATGATCTTAGCGGTCAATATGATTGATGAAGTAACAGTGAGTGGTAATAAAATTGATGATAATGAGTTATCAACGCGTTTAGGAATATTAGCTATACCGATTTCAGCGATGCGTAATCAAGGGATTAAGCAATTGATTAGTGAAGTAGATCGCTTATTGATCACTAAGACCAAACCAAAATATGTTGATTTTTGTACTGGTGAGATTCATCGTGCTGTTCATGCTATATCACACTTGATTGAACCTATGGCGAAAGAAAAAGGTTATAATCCGCGTTTTATTGCCATCAAATTAGTAGAAGGAGATCATTTGATCAGAAAAGAGTTAAATTTACATGATCAAGATCTAAAAATAATCAATGATATTATCAAGGACATGGAGTTTCATCTTAACATGGATAATGAAGCTGCTATGGCAGATATGCGATACAGTTTCATTGAAGAAGTAGTAAAAAATGTATTTTCAGGAACAGGTAAGAAACAACAAAATTTAACCGATAAGATTGATCGCATACTAACTCATCGTTTATGGGCAATACCAATTTTTATAGTTGTTATGACATTGATGTTTTACCTAACCTTTGGACCAATTGGTGGTACTTTACAGGGGCTTCTAGAAGAGTTCCTTGATTGGGGAATTGGTTTGTCAGCTGATTTCTTGATGGGTTTGAATTTAAGCCCTTGGCTTAGTGGTTTACTGATTGATGGTGCTTTGACTGGCATTAGTAGTGTGTTATCGTTTGTGCCAATCATTGTAACTTTATTCTTCTTCTTATCTATCTTAGAAGATACTGGCTATATGGCTCGGGTAGCTTATGTGCTTGATAAATTATTACAGAAACTTGGTTTATCTGGTAAATCATTTGTACCAATGATAATTGGCTTTGGTTGTACCGTACCGGCTGTTATCTCTACTAGAACATTAGCTAGCGCTCGTGATCGCAAGATGACTATCATGTTATTACCATTTATGTCATGTACTGCCAAGCTTCCAATCTACGCTTTATTTACCGCCGCCTTTTTCCAAAATAACCAAGCTTTGGTAATGATCAGTATTTACTTGTTTGGGATCATGGTAGCAATATTATCAGCTTTACTATTAAAAAATACTGTTTTTAAAGGTGAAGGAACACCGTTTGTCTTAGAGTTACCGTTATATCGCTTTCCATTATGGCGTAATGTTATTCGTCAAATGTGGGACAAAGCTAAGGACTTCATTGAAAGAGCATTTACCATTATCTTCTTAGCAAGTATGTTAATATGGTTTTTAAGTTCATTTGATTTTGGTCTCACAATGGTTGATGATGCTTCAGTTAGTATGTTGGCATTGATAAGTGGCCAATTGACCTTTATCTTTAAGCCACTTGGATTTGGCACTTGGGAAGCAGTAAGTGCACTTGTGACTGGATTAACGGCTAAGGAAGCAGTGGTTAGTACATTGGGAGTTCTATTGAACATTAGTGATAGTTCAGCTTTAATAACTGCTATTGGTAATCTCTTTACGCCAATATCAGCGATTAGCTTTATGATCTTTACCTTACTATATATTCCTTGTTTTGCGGCTGTTGCTGTTGTTAAGCGTGAAGTTATTAAAGTGAAGGATACTATATTGATATTAGCTTATCAAATGGCCGCTGCTTGGATAATGTCTTTTGTAGTTTATAATGTATTATCTCTAATTTGGAGGATATAAAATGGAACTATTTATAATAGCTTTATTAGTTATCATCGTTGTATTTGTCATACGACGAGTTATTAGAAACAAAGGCGGATGCAACAGTTGCGCTAAAACTGATTGTCATTTGTGTGATATCAATATTTATGAGGAATATAAGCGCGACCATAAGCAAGATCAGGGTTTGTGTTAGATTAATGAAAAATAGGGATTTAAATGAAATAGAATTCTTCTTTCACGCAGTTTTCACAGTGATAAGTTATATTGACGATGTAGAAAAAGTCTACTAAAAACAATTTTCATTTATATTCTCCTAGTTGTATATCAGTTACAGCCCTGATGTACTAAAAACAACTTATTCGCAAGAATAAGTTTTTTTGTTTATGATCAATCCGTATATTTATTATTTATAAAATAACAACTTAAATTAATAATATAGTTCAATATCACGAAAATGACTGTTAATTATTAATAAGCTTCGATATAATAATCAATAGATTGTGTTGGTGATAATATGAAAAGATTGATGATATTCTTGATTGGTTTGTCGTTACTATCTATTGTAAGTGGCTGTAGTCGCTCACCAAAAATTCATCTTGAACAGAAAAATTACATGGTTGAGGTTAACGATGAGTATTTTGTGCTTGAAAACTTAAGTGCAATCGTTAGAGCAAGTGATAATAAAGGAAATCCAATACCATTTGAGAACTTAAAGATCATGGGAGAATATGACTTAAGTACTTGTGGTAGTTATCCCTTAACGATCACTGCTTCAGTTGAAAATCACGCTACTGTGGAAAATGTGATATTAAATGTGGTAGATACTACAAAACCAGTATTTGGGTATGTTGATAAGGAAATACTAGTTTATCGTAACACGAAATTTAATCCTGATCCTAAAATGAACTTAATATTTGCATATGACGCTTATGAAAAAGATGTAACAGATCGTATTCAGTATAATGGTACAGTAACGACTAATAAAGCTGGGGTGTATGAAGTGCTTTATAGTGTCAGCGATTCATCTGGTAACACTAATGAGCTTAAAGTGAATTATCGTGTCACTGATAGCCTTATTGAGTTCACTAGATACATATATCAAAGAACGATTGATTTTTATTGGGGTAAATATTTTATTGTTGATGAAACATATCGGGTTTTGAATTATGATACAGCAGTATATTACATGTTTACCAATAATGGTCAAGCCCAGTTTGAACGTGGCGCTGGCTTAAGTGTAAATCGTGACAACACCCAAGGTGGTATCACATTAACAAAAGAGCTTGATGGTATCTACATGTATCCACAAATGAAGGTTATGATCAACAATTATCTATATACTGATTTTAATGTCGCATATCAGCGTGGTATTTATCTACGCTACTATGCATTAGCTTACTACAGTAACAACAACAAAGCAGCGATTGCTTTAGATAGTCGTTTTGATTTAAAGAAAGTTGATGGTAAATGGTATGTTGAAGAATTTGCGTTACCCAATTAATGATAATGAGAGTATTGTTTATCCAAATAATTCAAACTGTTCAATCAATCTTGTTAACAGTATTTTAAAGCATTATACTAACAAACATTTTCATTCAACATTAGAAATCATGGATGAAGTGTTAACTAAAGAATACAAACACATCTTTTTAATCATTCTTGATGGATTGGGAAACAAGGTGATAGAGAATAACCTAGCTGATAATAGTTTTATGTTATCTAAGCGGATTGCGAAAATAAGTGCTGTTTATCCTTGCACCACAGTAGCTGCAACAACTGCACTTCAAGCAGGAAAATTTCCAATTGAAAACGGATGGTTAGGATGGCATCAATACTTTAAGTCGCTGGATAAAGATATAACATTATTTACTAATACCGAATATTATAGTGGTAAAACATATACTGAGTTAAATGTCGCAAATGATGTCATTCCTTATACTGAAATTATTGATATTATCGCAAGATCAGGCGTTAAGACATCTTCAATATTCCCTTCATTTAAAGAAGGTGGTGCTGAGAATTTTGATGAAGTAATTTCCAGAATAAAAGTGATAGCTGAAGAAAAAGATAATAGCTTTACTTATGTATATTGGAATGAGCCAGATAAAACTATGCATGATGATGGTTGTTATGGTGAAAGCACTAAACAAGTTATTCAAACATTGGATCAACAACTTAAAAATTTAAGTGAAGAAATATTAAGTGATACCCTTTTAATAATTACCCCAGATCATGGCATGATTGATGTTGATGAGATCGATCTTAATGATCACCCAGAATTATTAGCTTGTTTAAAGCGAAATCCTAGTATCGAGCCAAGATGTTCAAACTTCTATGTTAAAGATGAATGTCACGAGGAATTTGTATCAATATTTGAGCGAGAATTTAAGGATTTTGTACTTTTTGATAAAGCAAGTTTGATCGCAAGCAAAATATTTGGTGAAGGATTAGCACATCCAGTACTTTCAGATATAGTAGGCGATTATGTGGCAATGGCGTATGGTAATCGCATGTTTATTCATGAAACAGCTTATTCACATAATTTCAAAGCACATCATGCCGGCTTGACAGAAAATGAAATGAGCATTCCATTGATTGTAGCAACTAAAAAGTGATAGGGATTTGTCATAAAGCAAAAAAGTGAATATAATAAAAAAAGGAGACTAAGTGATCTATGTTAAAAATTAAAAATTATCGTAAAAGTTATGGTAGTAAACTCGCTGTTGATGGCATTAGTTTAGAAGTAAAACCAGGTGAGATATTTGGGTTTATTGGTCATAACGGTGCTGGTAAAACAACAACAATAAAAGGCGTAGTTGGAATTCTTGAGTTTGATGAAGGGGAAATATTAGTTAATGGTAACTCAATCACAAATGATCCAATTCGCTGTAAGATGGATATGGCATATATTCCAGATAGTTCAGAGTTCTATGAAGTTCTAACAGGTATTAGCTATATAAATTTTATCGCTGATATCTATGAAGTAAGTAAAGAGAAGCGTGAAACACTAACCCGTAAGTATGCAGATATCTTTGAGTTGACCGCGAATTTGGGTGATAGTATTTCTTCATATTCAAGGGGTATGAAACAAAAATTGGCGATTATCGCCGCTTTGGTTCATCAACCTAAGTTATTAGTTTTAGATGAGCCATTTGTTGGACTTGATCCAAAAGCATCACATAGTTTAAAGATGATCATGCAAGAAATGTGTGATAATGGTGGAAGTATCTTCTTTTCTACACATGTTCTTGAAGTGGCTGAAAAATTATGCGATCAAATAGCAATAATCAAAGAAGGTAAGATTGTCGCAATGGGAAAAACAGAAGAAGTTATGGGCACAAAATCGCTTGAAGAAGTCTTTTTAGGGTTAACGGATCATGAATAAGACTTTAATACTGATTAAAATTGCTTTGATTAACTTGTTTTCTAATAATAAGTTTGCGGCATCTAAAAAAGGAAAAAAAGCAGCTGCTTGGACGATGGTGCTTTTACCAGCTGGGGTAATGCTTTATATTTCAGTTGTTTATTCTTTCTTATTAATGGAAGCATTGCCAACAGAGAGTCGTTTTATCATGCCGGTTTTAATGACCATCATGACTTTTGTAATGTTGATCACGCTTTCCTTCTTTAACTCGGGAGGTCACTTGTTTGGCTTTCGTGATTTTGATTTATTAATGTCGCTACCAGTTAAAAGATCAAGCGTTATGTTATCAAAACTACTATCGTTTTTATTAATGGATTATTTTTTCGCTTTCTTTTTAATGGGACCATATATAATCATTTTTGGTATTAAAACAGCACAATCAGTTTTATATTATCTTATTGGTTTTTTGGGCTTTGTTTTTATTCCGCTAATACCAATGGTTTTTGCCAGTTTAGGTGCTATCTTCATTAATAGTTTTACTGGTAACTTTAAGTATAAAAACATGATCAGAAATGTGTTTTATATCTTGCTTTTTGGTTTGATCATGTTTGGTTCAATGCAAATGCAAAGATTATTATTGATGGATGCACTAAGCGCAACTGCTTTATTAGCGAATACCAAGCGTTATCTATTACCAGTTTATCTTTTATCTGAAGCATTATTGCATTCAAATATCATTAGTTTGATACTTTATGCATTATTAAATACTGTAGTTTTTGGTTTGTTTATCTTTTTATTCAATCGTATTTTTATAAAGATAAATATGAATGCTCATCAAGGCTATAAAGTTAAGAATTTTAAATTAAGAGAACTAAAAACATCTTCCCGTTTTATAGCGTTCTTTAAGCTTCAAACAAAACGTTATTTTGGTAGTACCATGTATTTAATGAATACTATTGTTGGGCCATTGATGTTGATTGTTTTTATGATCATTGGTGCATTAAGTGGATTAGATCAAGCTAGAATATATGTGAGTACATTTGATCAGCAAGGTTTATTATTACCAATGGCGGCTGCAGCTATTATGTTTACATCATCAATGTGTATGATCACATCAAGTACGATATCACTTGAAGGTAGAAACATCGATTTATTAAAGTCATTACCAATAAATACCGCAAGTATCTTTCTAGCTAAAATTGCCTTACAAGTAGTAGTCAATTTAGTTATAAATATCGTTGCACTTATAATTGGTGTAGTTCTTTATGATGTATCTGCTATAACCGCACTGTTTTTGTTACTTATATCAATCGTTATTGCGATAATGTTTGCTGTTTTAGGTTTAGTGACCAATCTTATCTTTCCTAAAATGGAATGGGATTCGGAAACGATCGTTGTTAAGCAAAGTATGAGTGTACTTATCACGATTTTTGGTGGAATGGCGATCATTGGTGTTCATGCTTTAGGATTTATCTTAACGATTGGTTATCTATCATTACCAGTTTTTATTTTGATATGCTTATTTATTGATGCTCTTGCTACTTATTTAATGTGGTTATACTTACTAAATGGTGGTACAAAAAGATTTAACAGATTATAAACCGGTTTACCGGTTTATTTATTGGTGAACTATGGATTATAGGTGTAAGCAATACTGTATCACATTTTTAAATGAAACTAATCGTGATAAAAACACTAAGTGTTTTGAGTGCTTCTTTTTTGGATCAAATAAAAAGAGTGCTGATGAGCTTTTACAATTAGTCCTTTGTGGTAAAAAGAAAGCTACAACTTCAAGCTTATTGGCACTTGAAAATATGCCACAAGTAAATGATCTAAGCATCGTTACTGATTTTGAAGGTAACCCACAATGTGTAATACAAACACTAAGTGTACGTACAATGCTTTTTTCTGATATGACTTTTGCGCTTGCTTTTTTGGAAGGTGAAGATGAAAATTTATTAAGCTGGCAAAGAAATCATATTTCATATTTTAAATGGGACGCAAGCCAAAAAGGGTATGAATTCAATTTAGATATGCCAATCGTTTTTGAAGAATTCACGGTTGTATATCGTTAGAAGCCAACATGATTTATGATATAATCTAAACAAAGGAGTAATTATGAGTAAAGTAAATGCCGAAGTAATTTTTCAAAATGATTTTAATGGTAAGATCTTAAACAAAAATAACGATGTTATCATTGGGGATAACGGAGTAGCTCCGTATGATATGCTTCAAGGAGCTTTAGCTGCTTGTTTACATGCGACTTTTTTATCAATTTTAGTTAAGAAAAGACTTACTATTGATAGTGCACGTTATATTATCAATGGTGATAAAAAAGAAGACATACCGACAACTTTAACCAATGTCAACATTGAAGTATATATAAAAAGTGTTGATGATGCTCAACAGATCATTAAGTCATTTGATCTTGCAACTAAGTATTGTTCAATCTACAATACGATTGCCCATGTTGCGACGATGAACTATCAAGTGCATTTTGAGGGATGATATGCTAGTTTTGGATAAAGAAAAATACGTCTATAGCTTTAGTAAGGATCATGAACCGATAGCTGTCTGTGATAGTGAAGCGATCGTGTTGTTTCAGACTAAAGATTGCTATAGCGATCTTGTAAAAACATCGGACTATGATTGGGACAAGTTTTTAATAAGAGTAAACCCAGTTAACGGACCATTATATATAAATGGCGCAACACCAAATGATACTTTGTTAGTAGAAATACTAGATATTAAACTAAACAATTATGGTATTATCGTCTCAAAACCATACAATGGTGTATTTGGTAAAGAAGTATCAGAAAGAGCTACTAAGATCGTTCAGATTGAAGAGAACGCGATAAGGTTTAATGATAATATCAAACTACCTGTCAAGCCAATGATTGGATGTATTGGCACAGCGGCCATCGCTGGTGAAATCGCAAGTAATACCCCCAATAATCATGGTGGTAATATGGACAATACAAAAATTGCAGTTGGAGCTTTGGTTGAGTTACCAATATTTACGGAGGGTGCGCTTTTAGCAATGGGCGATCTTCATGCGACAATGGGCGATGGTGAAGTTAATTGTAGTGGTATTGAGTGTGGTGGTAGTATTAAGGTGAGAATATCATTAATTAAAAATCGTAAGATCACCAATCCAAGAGTTATCAATAAAGGTATTCTTTATACTACTGGTAGTGGTATTGATCTTGATATGGCCGCTAAGATCGCTTGTAAGGAAATGAGTAAGGTAATAATTGATGCTAATAACTGTGATATCATTGAAGCAGGAATGTTGATGAGTGCAGTTGGTAATCTTGAAATATGTCAGATCGTAAATCCATTGGTGACAACGCGATTTGCGATGGATCTGAAATATATTAATTATGATATGAAGGAAAAAGATAATGGCAATTAAATATATTGGAGCGCCTTTAAAAGAAGGATGTACGATAACTGGTGCTGATCTTGCGATTGATAAACTAAAAACGATATTTACTTTTGACGCGATCAATCATGTTATAAAAAAGAATGAAGATGAAAATGCAAGCATGCAAAACCTGAATACAGTCACGGATTTCTTGTGGCGCTTGAAAAGTATTTACCAACAGTATAAAGATGATTTTGTTGTTACTGTTGGGGGTGATCATAGTCTAGCGATAGCGTCTATTTCTGGTCATTATCAGCCAGGTCTTGGTGTGATATGGGTTGATGCTCATGGAGATAGTAATACTGATCTTACTAGCATTTCCAAGCGTATTCATGGGGTACCTTTAAGTGTTATGCAAGGACTTGGTGAAAAACGTTTAACAGATATTTGTGAAGGAAATTTTATCGCTAGTGATTCTATTGTACTCTTTGGTATTAGCTCACTTGATGAAAAAGAAGAAACTTTGATCAAAGAAAGAAACATTAAGATGTTTACGCTTGAGCAGATCAAGGATAAAGGATTAGAGGTTTGTCTTGATGAAGCGATCTCTTACTTAAGCAATAAAAAGGTTTATTTTAGTTTTGATCTTGATTCAATTGATAAACAGTTCTGTAGTGGGGTAAACACACCAGTAAAAAGTGGTTTTAGTATTGATCAGGTAAGTTATTTAATCGATCGGATATTAAATGATCTAAATATTATTGGTATGGATGTAGTTGAGTATAATCCGCTTAAAGATGATGGTAATACTATAAAAATCATTATGATGATCAAAAGTATCATTATGAAACACAAGGGGTAGTAAAATGAAATACTTATTAGCCATTGATCAAGGTACAACAAGCTCGCGGGCGATGATTTTTGATGAGAACATCAATGTCATGGCAATTGCTCAAAAAGAGATTGAATCCTATTATCCTAAACCTGGATGGGTTGAACAAAACGCTGATGAAATCTATGCCAGTGTTATTGCGGTCATTCATGAAGCCTTAATTAAAGCCGGTTTAAGAATGAATCAGATAAACGCTATTGGTATCACTAACCAGCGTGAAACAACAGTTATTTGGGATAAAGATAATGGCAAACCGGTTTATTTTGCGTTAGTTTGGCAAAGCCGTCAAACAAACGAACTTTGTGAAAGGGTAAGAGCGCAAAATGTTGAAGCAGTCATTAAAGCAAAAACCGGATTAGTAATTGACTCATATTTTTCAGCAAGCAAGATCAGATGGATACTTGATAAAATTCCAGATGGTCAAAGAAGAGCCGAAAATGGTGAGTTGATGTTTGGAACGATCGATACTTGGCTTGTTTATAAGCTAACAAATCATAGTGTACATGTTACTGATGTTAGTAATGCGAGTAGAACGTTACTTATGGATATCAACAGTTTAAGTTGGGATGATGAACTTTTGTCCTTCTGGAACATTCCAAAAGCGATATTACCTGAAATTAAGAGCACTAGTGAAGTTTATGGTTTAACTGCCGCCGAAATAGTTAATGCAAAAATTCCCATAGCAGCACTAGTAGGTGATCAGCAAGCATCACTATTTGGACAAGCTTGTTTTAATGCAGGTGATGTCAAGAATACTTATGGTACTGGTTGTTTTCTATTGATGAATATTGGTGACAAAGTAAAGATGAGTCTTAATGGCTTAGTTACAACTGTCGCTTGGCAATTAAAAGATCAAGTATGTTATGCACTAGAAGGAAGCGTATTTGTGGCTGGAGCAGCAATTCAATGGCTTAGAGATGGTATAAAGATTATTGAAAATGCCACTGAAAGCGAGCAAATGGCAAAAGAAGTAAGTGATAATGGTGGGGTATATGTTGTACCTTCTTTTGTTGGAATGGGCGCCCCATATTGGGACGCTGATGTCAAAGGTGCAATGTTTGGTATAACGCGTGGAACAACAAAAGCACACTTAGTAAGAGCGACGCTTGAGTCTTTAGCTTATCAAACATATGATGTACTAAAAGCTATGGAAAGCGATACTGGTTTTGATGTCAAATTATTAAAAGTTGATGGTGGTGCTAGCCGAAACAACTTTTTAATGCAATGGCAAGCGGATATTTTACAAGCTAACATAAAAAGAGCAATGGTAAATGAAACAACTGCTCTTGGTGCAGCTTTTTTGGCTGGATTAGCGGTAGGTGTTTGGGAAAGTATTGACGAAATCAAAGAAAAATGGAAAAATGACATAGAGTTTAGTCCAATAATGGATCAAACTGATAGTGATAAATTATTACAAAGTTGGCATAAAGCGGTAAGTGCGACAAGAATGTTTAAGTAAAGAGGTAGTAAATGAATAAAACACAAAAACTGACTAAATTATCATTGATCTTAGCGATCAGTATTATTCTTCATATCCTTGAACCGAATTTGCCAATACCTATATATGGCGTAAAGTTAGGATTAGCGAATATTATGGGATTGATAGCTTTGAAAATGTATGGGTATAAAGATATGATATATATTAATGTTCTACGCGTGTTGCTTAGTAGTTTGTTGCGTGGTATCATATTCGGGACAGCTTTTTGGATATCATTAAGTGGAGTAATGTTAAGTACGTTTGTTGTTATCATACTTGATCGCAAAAACCAACTTAGCTTGTATTTTCTAAGTGTTATTAGTGCCGTTGTTCACAGTGTAGGACAGTTACTTTGTGTAAGTTATATCTATCAAACATTCTATTTGATGTTATACTATCTTCCGATGTTATTGATCTTAGCAATTCCTACAGGATTATTGACTGGACTTTTATCCAAAGAAGCTTTGAAACGAATTAGATAGGAGAATATTTATGGTAAGTATTTTTATTGGAAGAGAAATGATAAATGATGTCAACGTCAACATTAGCTAACGTTTTGTTTTATGAGGCTAATGATAAATAACTGTTGGCATGTATGATTGAAATCCTGATCATAGGATTAGTTATCAGCCACCTAAGTTGAATCGTACTTATTGCGGCATATCATGATCAGGTAATCATGATTTTTTATTTTAAGGGAGAAGAGTATGCAAAAATCAAAGCTCTTACATGAGCTGTTTAAAGGTTATCGTTTAATGTTTGTATCCATGATATTTGTTACTTTAGGTTATGTTGCTTTTAATCTGCTTAATCCTTTGGTCTTTAGTTTTGTGATCGATCAAGTTATCAGTTTAAAACCAATTGATAATCCAATTATCGCAAATATCGTTGATAGTATTGGTGGGGTTGTTTATATACAAAACAATCTATGGATAGCAGCGCTTTTAATAATGTTCATTTTTGTTTTTATTGGAATTTTTATCTTTCTTAGAGGTAAGCTGAACGCGACTATATCAGAAGGGGTTGTTGAACGCTTACGTAATTGGTTGTACTCACATTTAACCTTATTACCATATAGTTATCATGTTAACGCAAAGACTGGTGATCTTATTCAAAGATGCACAAGTGATGTTAACCAACTACGTCGAATGTTAGGTGGTCAACTCTCGGAATTAGTCTATGCTTTAGGATCGGCTATTATCGCGATTTTTATATTGTTTTCTATTTATCCAAAAATGGCATGGCTATCCATGATAAGTATGCCTTTGATCATGATCATGGCTTATGTGTTTTTTGGTAAGATACAAGCCGTTTTTCAAAAATCAGATGAAGCCGAAGGTGCAATGTCGGAAACTTTTCAAAATACATTGACAGGGACAAGAGTAGTGAAGGCATTTAATCGCGAACGATTTGAACTAGACAAATTTGAGAAGAAAAATCGAATATTTCATGACTATACTTTAAAAGTCATAAAGATATTAGGAGCTTACTGGAGTCTTTCAGATACAATATGTTTGCTACAGATTTTGTTGATCGTCATTGTTGGTATTTTTGAAGCACGTAATGGTTATATAAGCATTGGTGATTTCTTTGTTTTTGTATCCTATGAATCAATGATTTTATGGCCAATCAGAAATGTCGGTAGAGTATTATCCGATATGGGTAAAGTTAGCATTGCACTTGACCGGATTCTTGAAATCTTAAATGAACCAATAGAAGATATCGAAAATGGTATTACGCCTGATATTGCAGGAAATATTAGTTTTGAGCATGTTACATTTCGGTATGAAGATGGTAAAGATGATGTTTTAAAAGATGTTAGCTTTACAATCAAAGCTGGTCAAACGGTCGCCATAATGGGACCAACGGGAAGTGGTAAATCATCTTTAGTACATTTGTTAACTCGTCTTTATGATTATCAAAATGGTTCGATTAAAATTGATGATCACGAACTTAAAGATATTCAACGTCGTCATTTAAGAAAACAAGTCGGAATTGTATTACAGGAACCATTTCTGTTTTCAAGATCGATCTTTGATAATATTAAAATGGCAAATCCCTCAGCGAAAGCTGAAGAAATTCATCGTGCCGCGAAAATGGCTAGTGTCCATGAAGTGATTCGCGATTTTGATCAAGGTTATGATACCATGGTCGGAGAAAAAGGCGTAACTTTATCAGGTGGACAAAAACAACGTATCGCTATTGCGCGTACGATAATCAATAATGCTCCAATCTTGATATTTGATGATTCATTATCTGCCGTTGATACTGAAACTGATGCTTATATTAGAGAAGCAATTCATGAGCTTAGTAAAGATGTAACAACAATCTTGATAACACATCGAGTTAGTAGTGTTCAAAATGCTGACATGATCATTGTTTTGGATGAGGGAAAGATTGTACAACAAGGGACTCATAATGAGCTTCTTGCACAAGAAGGTCTATATAAACGTATTTATGAGATTCAAAGTCAGATTGTTAGGGAGGTACAGTAATGAGTAATAATAACTTGCGTGAGGAAGAGGAGTTTAATACTGACTCCTTTGATATCACGTTATGGCGAAAGATATTAAAGCTTTTATGGAAACATAAAAAGCTTTTATATGGTTTGTTTGCGATCAATATCGCTGTAGCAGTAGTTGATATCTTATTTCCGTATATGAATAAATATGCGATCGATCATTTCGTTGCTGGTACTGGTCAAAATGATCCTGTATTAACATTTGCGCTTATCTTTATAGGATTTGTGATAATACAAGGTATCAATATTTATGCATTTTTTCATATAGCTGGCAGTATTGAAATGGATTTCGCTTACGATATTCGGATACGATTAATGAAGAAGTTACAAGAATTATCTTACTCTTATTATGATAAAACACCAAATGGACGTATCATGGCTCGAATGACAAGCGATGTCAATCATATAGCTGAGATAATGTCGTGGAGTTTAATGGATCTTTTCTGGGGTACAACCGTTATGCTTGGTGTAACTATAGTAATGTTGATTGTTAACTGGCGCTTGGCATTGATTGTTTTAGCCGTAGTTCCTGTATTAGCATATATAAGTGCCTGGTTTCAAATTAGAATCTTAAAGAATTACCGAGAAGTAAGAAAGGTCAACTCATTAATAACAGGTAGTTTTAGTGAAGGTATTAGTGGTGCTAAAACGACTAAAACTTTAGTATTGGAAAAAACTAATCAAGATGATTTTGATCACTTAACTAATACGATGCGTAATCGATCAGTAAAGGCAGCATTATTAAATTCATTATTTATGCCAATCGTATTAGGGTTAGGAGCTTTGAGTTTGGCTGGTATTCTTTGGTATGGCGGTCATCAAGTGCTAATCAAAAGTATTGAGTTTGGTACTTTAATGCTATTTACCCAATATTCTTCACAGTTTCTTGAACCACTAAGACAGATTGCCCGTTTGATGGCAGAACTTCAACTTGCTCAAGCAAGTGCTGAAAGAGTTGTATCATTATTGGATGAAGAACCAAAAATCGCTGATACACCTGAAGTGATCGCAAAGTATGGAACTATTCTTGAACCAAAATATGAAGCGTATGAGCCAATAAATGGTGATATCGAGTTTAGAAACATTGATTTTTATTATAACATCAAAGAACCAATCTTAGAGAACTTTAATCTGCATGTAAAAGCGGGACAGACTATTGCGATCGTTGGAGAAACAGGATCTGGTAAAAGCACGATCGTGAATTTGCTTTGTCGCTTTTATGAACCAATAAATGGTGAAGTTTTAATTGATGGAATTGATTACCGTAAACGCTCTCTTGGCTGGTTACATGAAAACCTTGGATATGTTTTGCAATCACCACACTTATTTGCAGGGACAATAAAAGATAACATTCGCTATGGTAAGATGGATGCCAGTGATGAAGAGATCATTGCGGCGGCGAAATATGTAAACGCCCATAATTTTATCATGAAGCTTGATCAAGGTTATGATAGCGATGTTGGTGAGGGTGGTGGAAGACTATCGACAGGCGAAAAACAATTGATATCATTCGCTCGTGCAGTAATAAGACAGCCTGCCATATTTGTTTTGGATGAAGCTACTAGTAGTATCGATACTGAAACTGAACAAGTTATTCAACATGCGGTTGAAACATTGTTGAAGGGAAGAACTAGCTTTATCATTGCTCATCGATTATCAACAATTGTTGATGCAGATCGTATTTTGGTGATCAGAAAAGGTAAGATAGTTGAAGATGGTGATCATCAGACACTTATCGCTCAAAAAGGATATTATTATCGCTTATACACTAATCAGTTTAATGAAGAACTGGAAAGTAAACTGCTTAAACTGGGGAGTAAACCATCTATAGAATTATAGGAGAACATTATGTTTGAACATTTCTTTTCACACTACTCGATGTTACCAGAGAATCACATTGGTTTTACCCTTTACGGACGTTTACACTTAACTTGGTTGGCGGGGTTATTTGTAGCGGGAGTGTTAGTTGCACTTTATTATAAACAACTACTTATAGAGCAAAGAAGAAATTTTAGAAAAGTGATGGCAGTGATCATGGTAGCGCTTGAAGTGATCAAAGATTTGATCATTGCTTCAAGTGGAAATTTTAACGCTAGTTATCTACCGTTTCATCTTTGTGGCATAAGTTTATTTGTCATACTTATCCACGCATTTAGCGAAAGTAAGTTTTGGGCAGAAGCATCTTATGTAATATGTCTACCAGGAGCTTTAGCTGCGCTATTGTTTGCGGATTGGACTGTATATCCTTTGCTGAACTTTATGCATATGCATAGTTTCACTATCCATGCAATGATCATTCTATACCCAGTCTTACTTTTAGTAGGACGTGAATATCAACCCAATCTTAGATACTATCCTAAAGTCTTACTTTTTGTAGTAAGCTTAGCGATACCAATATTTATTTTTAATAAGTTGTTTAACACTAATTTTTTCTTTATAAACTGGCCATCACCTGGATCACCACTTGTTATATTTGAACAGTGGTTAGGTAATCCGGGTTATTTGATTCCATTGGCAGGATTACTTTTGGTCGTAATGGCATTAATGTATCTACCGTTTGTTTTCAATAAAAAACAAAGAACAACACTTTTTAGTCGATGAAGCATCTTTATTGACTTTTAGTAGATTTGATATTATATTATTGTCATAACCTTGATTCAGGACACGATCAATACTTTCCCGATCAGCAAGAGAAGTGGATGATGAAAACTTCTTGAAGGAAATAATGATTACCACCTGATAGGTGATTTCAGGAAATGGAAATCCGTTACTTGCGTTAAAAGTTAAAGAGCACTTATCAGTGAATTAAGGTGGTACCGCGTATAAACGTCCTTGTGGGACGTTTTTCTTTGCAAAGGAGCAATGAAATCTATGATTAACATTAAGGAAAATGAAGCATTAAGTGTATTAAATCATTCATGTGCCCATTTGATGGCACAAGCAATCAAACATCTATATCCTCATGCGATGTTTTGGGTTGGACCTGTTATTACTGAGGGTTTTTACTATGATGTTGATCTAAATGACCTAGTCATTAGTGAAGAAGATCTTAGCAAGATCGAGAAAGAAATGAAGAAGATCAGTAAAGATGGAAAAAGAATAACACGCCAAGAACTAAGTAAATCAGAAGCGTTAGAAATGTTCAAAGATGATCCATATAAAATTGATCTAATTAATAATATGAATGAAGATGATGTGGTCATATCAGCATATCGCCAAGGTGATTTTATTGATTTATGTCGTGGACCACATGTTGATAGTGTAAAAGAACTGAAGTATTTCAAACTCTTAAAAGTATCAGGAGCTTATTTTAAAGGTGATTCCAGCAATAAGATGTTACAAAGAGTTTATGGTATCTGTTTTGATAGTGAAGAGGCACTAAACGAACATCTGTATCTGCTTGAAGAGGCTAAAAAGCGCGACCATAAAAAATTAGGTCGAGAATTAGGAATCTTTATGATGAATGAGTTTGGTCCAGGTTTCCCGTTTTTCTTACCTAATGGTATGATCATCAAAAACGAACTTGAGAATTTTTGGTATGAAGAACACACCAAAGAAGGATACCAGTTCATTAAAACTCCAATAATGCTTAACCAGCAACTATGGGAAGTATCAGGACATTGGCAAAATTATCGTGAAAATATGTACACAAGCGAAATTGATGATAATCAGTTTGCGATTAAACCGATGAACTGTCCTGGAGCTTTGTTAGTTTTTAAAAACAGCCTTCATTCTTATAAAGAATTACCGCTAAGAGTAGGTGAATTAGGGATAGTTCATCGTCATGAGGCAAGTGGCGCTTTAAATGGGCTTTTTAGAGTTAGAGCATTTACTCAAGATGATGCTCATATCTTTATGCGTGAAGATCAAATTGAAAGTGAGATAATTAGGTTGATCAGCTTTACTGACCGCATTTATAAAATATTTGATCTAACTTATACAATTGAACTATCAACTAGACCAGAGAAGAAATATATCGGGGATATCGCTGTTTGGAATAAAGCTGAGGCTATCTTAGAGAAAGCGTGTGAAAAAGCGGGTAAAGCGTGTAAGATTAATCCAGGTGATGGGGCATTCTATGGGCCAAAACTAGATTTTCATATTAAAGATTCGCTTGGAAGAGTATGGCAATGTGGAACAATTCAACTTGATATGAATTTACCTGAACGATTTGATCTTAACTATATTGAAAGTGATGGCAGTAAGAAAAGACCAATCATGTTACACCGTGTTATCTATGGTTCTGAAGAACGTTTCATAGGTATCCTAATTGAACATTATGGTGGTGCCTTTCCATTATGGTTAGCACCAAGGCAAATTGTTATCATTCCTGTTAATCCTGAACTACATAGTGCATACGCAAATGAAGTCGCTGATGTTTTAAAGGCACAAAATTTAAGAGTAGAAGTTGATGATCGTAATGAAAAACTTGGCTATCGCATTCGAGAAGCACAGATAAATAAAATACCAGTGCAGTTAGTCATCGGTGATGAAGAAGTTGCCAATCAAAGTGTCAATGTTCGTCGTTATCAACAAAAAGAGCAAATCAATTGTAATATCTCTGACTTTGTGATAAATATAACAAAGGAAAGAGATGGAAAGATTAAATGAGAAAAGTACTTTTATTGTTTATTTTAGTATTATTAGTAGGATGTGGTGTGAAAAAACCACTAGACGAGGTTGTTACATTAAAAATCTTATCACCAAAAGGAGCGCCAAGTTTAGCACTTGTTGGTTATATTGAAGACAACTCAATGGATGATATCACCTTGGTTGATGGGACGGATGTGATCTCAGCGGCCCTATTAAATCCTAATCCTGAGTATGATGTTATTATCGCACCGATAAATCTTGGTGTTACTACAATTCAAAAGGGTAGTGATTATCAATTGTTAGGTGTTATTACTTGGGGTAATCTTTACATTGTTGAAAACACTGATTTAAGTAGCACTGCTTTACCAATGGCTTTATTTGGTGAAGGAGCAGTCCCACAAAAGGTTGTTGATGCAGCAATTGATCTTGCAGTTTATAGTGATGATATTAGATACTTTAACAGTGTAAGTGATGTTCAGGTTGCTTTACTAAGTAAAGCTGCTGCTTATGGCTTGTTGGCTGAACCAGCGCTGAGTGCTACATTAATTAAGGCTAATGAGAACAATATTAATTTAGAAGTAATAGTTGATGTACAAGCTGAGTATAATAATAAAAACAATACAATTGGTTATCCACAAGCAGCGATATTTGTAAGAAGTTCGACTTATCAAGACATAAAACTGGCTGTTGATGAACTAGTTGCTTATTTTAATGATCTATCAGTTGATCAAGTTGTTGCGTCAATAAGCGGTAACGAACAAGAGTATGGTGTAGCATCAAGTAATGTCGTTGCCTTAGCTTGGGATAAAATGAATATTGAATACAAAAAAGCGACAGAAGTTAAAAATGAGATAATAGCTTTTCTAAAGTTATTTAATATTAATGATATTACAGGAGTAATTATCGATTAAGGAGTATTAATGCACAAAAGACGGTTGATCACGATTATCATTATCATGTTTTTATGGCAAATTGCGGCTTTGGTAATCAATAATGATATATTGATGCCTATGCCTTATGTTGTTGGTGTCAAAATGCTTAATGATATCGTTATGCCGTCTTTTTATCTTGCCTTATATACTACTATCATAAGATTACTTATTGGACTTTTAGTCGCTATTATTGCGGCTATTTGTTTGGGGTTACTTAGTGGTTTAAAGCCAGCTTTTGCAGAGTACTTCAGTGTGATTGATGATATCATTAAGACTATTCCAAACATATCTTATATCATTATTATTTTGATATGGTTAAATGCTGAACAAAGTGTTACAGTGATCACATTCTTCATCATTTTTCCTAATCTATACGCTAATGTTTTATTGGGTGTTAAAAGTTTACCGCGTGAACTTAAAGATGTTTTATATATCTATCCGCTTTCACTTACTCAGAAAATATTCAAAGTTTATATACCACAGGTTTTACCTTATTTACTTACTGGTGTAAAGGTTGCTTTTGGACTAGGTTTGAAGGTTAGTGTTATGGCTGAAATACTAACGCAGGTTAGGTTTGGTATTGGTAAGCAGCTCTTATTTGCCCGTAATACCCTTGATATGACTGCAATTTTCGCATGGACAATATGGATTATCATTATTTCGCTGATAATCGACCAGTTGTTTGAATTAGTACTAAGTAAAACAAAAAACAGTCGCTGACTGTTTTTTTAATAAATTAGATTGAAATTTCAAGGCCAACTCCTACTTCTTTAACATAAGTGATGTTGGCTAAGGCTATCTTACTATCAAGATCACTACAATGAGCTGGATAAATAATATCAACTTGATTTTGTTTGAAGTAATCAATTGTTTTTGCTAGTTGAACGGGATTATCAAGCAAATGAAAACCTCCAATAATACCAGTAATATGATTAATACCACTTACTTTTTTTGCATATTCGCAAATGTTGCAAATACCACTGTGAGAGCAACCAGTGATCACCCATAAAACATCATTATGATGATAAATAACGGCTGTATCATCAAGCAAATGATCATTTTCTAAAGGAAATCCTTCATGAGCAAATATGCGTGGAATTTCACCAAGAAAGGTTAAATTAGGTGATAGTTGATATAAAGTAGTTGTAAGATTTAAATTGAAATTGTTTGGTAAATCCTTTAATTTGATCATACAACCAACATCTTGATCAGCGAAGCATTTAGGATGATCCACTAATGGATGAGCGGTTAGCTTTACTGGTTGAGTGAGTTGTGATAGATAAGTTAAACCACCAGTATGGTCATTATGACCATGTGATAATACAACTTGATCAATAAAAGATAGATCGATGTCCATCCTACAAGCGTTTATCATAAATACATCAGAATACCCAACATCAAATAAGATCATACTATTTCCATCTTTGATTAGATATGATAATGCGGGTTCTGCTAGATAGTATTTATCAATGAATGTATTGTTATCAACTAGAACAGTTAGCTTCATACAAACTCCTTCATAGTTATATATTGGCGCAGTAGATTCTGATCAATATCAATATAGATAGTTTGATAGCTACTCATAGTGACAAGGCCGGCTTTTGAATTAGGAACTTTCTTTAGATTTTTTACTTTGGTATATGCGATTGGAATACTACTTGATTCACTGGCTGAGCTATAATAAGCCGCAAGCATAGCTGCTAAGCGAATCTTGGGTTCATCAAGATCATCAGTACTAATAATGGTATGAGAGCCGTGATAATCTAATGCATGAAACCAATAATCGTTTTTATTAGCCAGTTTAAAGGTCACAAATTCGTTCTGACGATTATTTTTACCAACATAAATAAAAGTATTCTCATCGTACTTAATTGTTAAGTAATTCAAACTTATCTTTTTAGGTTTATTTGATTTGACACTTGATCGTAAATAACCATTACTGATGAGTTCTTCTTTGATCTCTAATGCATCTTTGAAATCGATCATGTCAAGTTGCTTTTGAATCATCATAAAATAATCTATTTCTTTCTGACAAATATCTAATTGTTGTTGGATATGAATTTGTCCTTTTTTACCCTTGTTATATTTTTGAAAATATTTCTTTGCGTTTTGCTTTACATCGATTTTGGGATCAAGAGGTATCGTGATTAGTTCATTAGTCTCAAAATCATTCAGACATACTAGCTCATCACCTTTTTTCACCATGTGTTGATAGGCAAAGAGCAAATCACCATACTTTTGCCATTTTGAACAATCTAACGCTTCATTCATTGATAAAGTTAACTTTTGATATTTCTGTTGGTTTTTCTTTAGTTCATTTCGAACGAACTTGAATAAATCTCCCGTCTTTTGTCTGATACGATCAACTTCCTCTTGATAGAAATATAGTTCATCCAAAGCTGTCATGATAGGTAGTTTTTTACTTACTGTTTTGAACTGTGTTAGTTCGATGAGATGGAAATAAAATTTATTCTGATAATTGGTTATATAAAGATGATCAGATGTATGTAATTTATTGATTAAATCATTAAATGACTCATTTTGCATGATGCGATACTCAAATTCACGACTTAATAAGGGAGAAAATCCCCCGAATTGCTCAGTAAAACTAATACTAGGATCATAAGTTTGACTGGTAAAGGGATCACTTTTTCCTTGGTTTTTTGGTAAGGTAAAAACAGCTCCTGGTTGAATGGTACGCTGTGAGTTTTCAAATGGCGGAATACGTTTAAGTGCATCAAATATCTTAAGGCTTTCATCAGTTAAGATGACATTGGCATACTTTCCCATTAATTCAACAAAGAGGAAACGAGTGATTGGATCACCGATTTCATTATGCGTCAATATCGTGAAAGTAAGATAGCGATCAAGGTTGCCTTGTTGGATCTTGATTAGCATTCCGTTTTCTAAATGTTTGCGAAGTAACATGACAAAGTTAGATGGTTCATTGGGAATCGGATACTTTTTATCTGTCAAATTAATGCGATTAAATTGTGAATGACAAGATATTAATAGCGAAAAGCGTTCACTGTTGTTTTTAATCTGAAATAACAATTCAGTGTCTGATATGTTATTGATTTTAGTTATTCTTACAGGTAAGATCGTTTGAAGTTTTTCGTTAATCTTATTTATTACGATTCCATCTAGCGCCATATAAATTTCCTTTGTTTTTTAATTATATCATAATTGACAAGTTGATTTTATCTTATTAATATTAATGAAAGGAGTAAGAAAATGCAAAAAGGACTTTTGATTGTTATAAGCGGTCCCAGTGGTGTGGGTAAAGGAACAATAAGAGATTTGTTTGTTAATGATCCTGAATTAAATCTTGCTTATTCGATATCGATGACCACAAGAAAACCACGATCTAACGAACGTAATGGAGTTGATTATTTCTTTGTCAGTGAAGATGAGTTCTTAACAGCTATCGCTAATGATGAACTTTTAGAATATGCCAAGTTTGTTGGTAATTATTATGGTACGCCAAGAGCTTATGTAGATAAGCTTAGAGATGATGGTAAGAATGTATTACTTGAGATCGAAGTACAGGGTGCTCAACAAGTTGTTGAAAAGTGCCCAGAGGCTTTGAGCATCTTTATCATTCCACCTAGTTTGCAAGAGTTAGAGCAAAGAATTCGTAGTCGTAAGAGTGAATCGGAAGAAGTGATCCAAGAAAGATTACAAAAAGCGATCAAAGAAATGGATTTGATCAGTCAGTATAAGTATGTTGTATGTAATGAGGACGCAAAACTTGCTAGTGACTTAATTTCTATCATCATTAAAAGACATATTAATTAAACTCATCAGTGATGAGTTTTTTTAGTATAATAATGTTGAGGTGAACTATGTTAGTTGCTAATGTTTGGATTGAACATCCGTATTTTAAGATTGATAGGCCATACAGCTATTTAGCTGATGAGTTTACCTTAAAACAGGGGATGCGTGTTGTTGTTGATTTCAACAATCAAAGACTAATCGGCTTTGTCGATACGGTTTTTTCAACTGAACTTGATCAACAAAGCTATTTTGAACAACATGGTTTTGAATTAAAGACGATATTAGCAGTAATTGATGAAAAACCACTAATCAATGATGAATTATATGAATTGGGTAAGTGGCTTGCAGAACAAACAGTAAGTCCTCGTATCGCTTGTTATCAAACGATGTTACCACCAAAAATCAGTCCCAAAACAAATCAAAGTAAGATTAAGTTCGTTGATCATGTTCATTTAGAAAAAATGGATATGTCATTAAGCCAAGCCTGTATAGACGCATTAAATGCATTAGTCGATAATGATATGATTGCTAGTCAATGGCGAAAAATTTATGGTACTTACACTACATCGAAGTTGATTAAACTCAAAAATGTTAGCATATATAAAGAAGAAGCTCGTTATCAAGCCGATAAAACATATAAGATCGAAGAACATTTGATCATGACACAAAAACAAAAAGAAGCCTATGATACGATCATAAATAATGATGATGAGATTTTTTTGATGCATGGGGCAACGGGTAGTGGTAAGACAGAAGTCTATCTTCAGTTAGCACAACAAGTTATTGATCAAAACAAACAAGTATTGATATTAGTTCCTGAAATCTCATTAACGCCACAGATGATGACAAGGGTAAAGAATCGTTTTGGTGATCAAGTAGCAATTTACCATTCCGCATTAAACGATCAAGAAAAATACGAGCAATTTAAAAGAGTTGATGAAAATGAGGTTGCGGTTGTTGTTGGTACAAGAAGCGCAGCTTTTATGCCTTTTAAAAAACTTGGCTTAATAATAATGGATGAAGAGCATGATACAAGTTATAAACAAGACAAGACACCATGTTATCATTGTCGTGATGTTATCATCAAGCGAGGACAATATCATGGTTGTAAGATAATATTGGGTAGTGCAACGCCAGCACTTGAAACTTATGCCAGAGCGCAAAAAGGACTTTATCATTTAATAGAATTGCCAGATCGAATAAACGAGCAACCATTGCCGAAAACACGATTAGTCGATGTAAAACATTATCTAAAAAAAGGTTTAAAGGAAATAATAACTCCAGAGTTAAAAGATGCGATTTCAAAACGCCTTGAACTTAAGCAACAAGTTATTCTGCTATTGAATAGACGTGGTTATGCACCAATACAACAGTGTTTAAACTGTGGTTATGTCATTAAATGTCCTGATTGTGATATTGCTTTAAATTACCATAAGGATGCTAATAGTTTAATTTGCCATACTTGTGGTAGAATGACAAGAACTGATCAAAACTGTCCTGAATGTCATAAGAACTCATGGGTAAGATTGGGATATGGTACACAACGTTTAGAAGAGGAAATAGCTAGTGCTTTTCCAAAAGCTAGAATTCTAAGGATGGACTCTGATACCACAACTAAGAAAAATGCACACCAAAAGATATTAGATAAATTCGGTTCATATGAGGCTGATATCCTTCTTGGTACACAAATGATCGCTAAAGGACTAGACTATCCCGGAGTAACACTTGTAGGTATCCTAAACGCTGATTCAGCACTATATCGCGATGATTTTCGCTCTACTGAAAACACCTTTGATCTTTTAGTTCAGGCCAGTGGTAGAAGTGGTAGAGGGATGGAGGTTGGTGAAGTGATAATCCAAGCTTTTGATCCTAATCATTATGCTTTGCAAACCGCAAGACGCCATGACTATAAAATGTTCTATGCTTACGAAATGCAGTACCGTCATGCAGGTAATTATCCCCCATATACTTATCTTGTTAGTATCACATTTGGTACTCAAAAAGATGAAGTGTTAAAAAGAGTCGTAACTGATTTAGCATTAACATTAAGAAAGGATATTGCTTTAAAGGTATTGGGACCAACTGAGCTTACAAAAATTTATAAACAAAAAAGAATGAGGATAATCATTAAAAGTAAGAATTTAAATTACTTGATAAAAACGGCTAAAACGATCGTAACTGAGTTTACATCTTTATATCCTGATATCAATGTGATGGTTGATGTTAATCCATTGAGGATAGAATAATGAGTGTTAGAAAAATCGCATTTGAAACAATCTGTAATGTAATGATAAATGATGGGTATAGTAACTTATTATTACGAAATATCAACTTAGATGATCAAAGAGATCAAGCTCTTTTAAATGAGCTTGTTTATGGGACTTTGCAGAATTTCTTGTATCTAGAACATCAATGGCAAAGATATGTTGATGATAAGATTAACTTAAAGATAAAGTGTTTGCTCAATATGAGCATTTATCAATTACTATATCTTGATAAGATTCCTGAGTATGCGGTTGTTGATGAAGCCATAAGAATAGCTTCTAAAATTGAACATGGTAAGTATAAAGCGTTATGTAATGCGCTATTAAGACGCTTTATTAATGAGGGTGAAAATAAAGCGACACCGAGTGATAAACTTGAGGCAATTGCACTCAAAACTAGTCATCCTTATTGGTTAATAAAAATGTGGGTTTCACATTATGGTGAAAAAACAGCTATTGCTATTTGTGAGCATAATAATCTAAGAAGACCAATGGCTTTACGTATTAATGAACTAAAAACTGATAAAAAAACAATATTTAGCGATAAACGATTCTCAATGGGTAGATTAACTGATTGTGCATGTTATTTTCAGGGTAATATATTTGTGACAGATTACTTCAACAATAATGAAATCTTGATTCAAGATGAAGCTAGTCAATATGTCAGTATTTTCGCTGCCCCTAATTTAAATGATAATGTATTAGATATGTGTAGTGCGCCTGGAAGTAAAGCCATTCACATGGCAGAACTAATGAAGTTGACTGGACACATCGATGCGCTAGATATTCATCAACATCGCGTTGAGCTGATCAATCAGATGATTGAAAAACTTGCTATCACTAATATCAAAACGCATGTTATGGATGCTTTATTGGTTGATCAGCATTTAATACAAGCAAGTTATGATATCGTATTGCTTGATGCTGTTTGTAGTGGCTTGGGAGTTTGTAATCATAAACCGGAAATCAAGTTATTGATTAAACCGGAAGAACTTGATCAAGTTGTATCATTACAGCAACAGTTACTTACAAAAGCAGGTCTAATGGTCAAGAAAGATGGCTTTTTGATATACTCAACATGTACTTTGAATAAAAAAGAAAATGAAAAACAGATTGAGCGTTTTCTCATTGATAACAACAACTATGTTTTAATAAAGCAACTAACAATTTTACCCATGCAATATGATACCGATGGTTTCTTTATGGCAAAACTACAGCGAATAGGGTAATATTAAATGGTGAAGGTGAATTATGAGAAGTATATATGATTTAGAGTTTAATGAGTTAATTGAATGGGTTGAGATGGTTGGATTAAAACATTATCAGGCCAAACAAATATTTCAGTGGTTATATCGTCATCGTATCAACTCTTTTGATGAAATGAGCGATGTCGCTCTTGCTAAACGCGATTTATTGCGCAGCACTTTTAGTATTGATCAACCTGAAGTGGTTAAATCACAGATATCCAGTGATGGTACAAGAAAGTTTCTGCTTAAATTACAAGATGGGGCATTAGTAGAATGTGTACTAATGATTTATGATTACGGCAAGACAATATGTATATCAAGCCAGGTTGGGTGTAATATGGGATGTAGTTTTTGTGCTAGTGGCTTACTTAAAAAACAGCGTGATCTAACAGTTGCTGAAATGGTTAGTCAAGTTCTTTTTGTGCAAAAAGAGTTAGATCCAGAACAACAAAGAGTGAGTCATGTAGTAATTATGGGCAGTGGTGAGCCGTTTGATAATTATGATAATGTTATGGGCTTTATGCGTATCATCAATCATGATTTAGGCTTAGCAATTGGAGCAAGACATATCACTGTATCAACTTGTGGTATCGTTCCCAGAATTTACCAATTTGCGGAAGAGAGTGTCCAGTATAACTTAGCGATATCTTTGCATGCGCCAAATGATGAACTTAGGACTTCATTAATGCCAATCAATAAAGCATATCCATTGAAAGAACTTATGACGGCAATTAGATATTACGCTTCTAAGAATAATCGACGTATTACTTTTGAATACATCTTACTTCAAGGAATCAATGATCAAATGATTCATGCCCAACAGTTAGCTAACTTGATCAAAGGATTAAATGCTTATGTTAATCTGATACCATATAACCAAGTAGATGAACATGGTTATCGCAAGGTTGACTATAAGAAAGCTATGGTATTTTATGACGCTTTGAGCAAACTAAAAGTAAAATGCACATTAAGACAAGAGCATGGTGCTGACATTGATGCCGCATGTGGACAATTAAGAGCCAAGCATGAAAGGAAGAGCTTATGAGGTTTTATGGAATAAGCGATATTGGTTTAGTAAGACAATCTAATCAAGATTGTTATATGATAACAACTAATGAAAATAACGACACATTAGCTATGGTTTTGGATGGTGTAGGTGGCAGTAAATCGGGCGATGTCGCAAGCAACATGACCGCAAGATTCATTAATGATGAGTTTATTAAGTGTCCTGAATTAAAGGAAGACAAAATGGTTTTAATGTGGATCAAAAAAACGGTAAATGCGGCTAATGATTTTATCGTATCGATGGCAAAATCTAAAGCTCAGTATCAAGGTATGGGAACTACCTTTGTAGCAACACTTTTTTGTTCTGCTGGCACATATGTTATAAATGTTGGAGATAGTCGCGCTTATTTGTTAAATGAAACAGGGCTAACAAAAATAACTAAAGATCATTCACTTGTTGAAGTGTTAATTGATCAAGGTGTGATTAGACCTGAGGATGGCTTTAATCATCCCCAGCGAAACGTTTTGATAAATGCCATTGGTATCGAAAACAAGATCAAGATAGATATATTTAATATTAGTCAAAGTTATCAAAAGATGTTGTTATGTTCAGACGGTTTACATGGTTATATAAGTGATGACTCAATAACGAAGATTATTAAGCAAAAAAAGAGTATACAAGCTATAAGTAATGAATTAATAGCCAAAGCAAATGAAACTGGTGGTTTTGATAATACAACTATCGTAATGATTGAGGTCTTAGATCATGATTAAAGAAATGATTGCAGAAAGATATATAATTGTTAGAGGTTTAGGCCAAGGTGGTATGGCTGATGTTTATCTAGCGATGGATACGGTATTAAATCGTGAAGTTGCGATAAAAGTGTTACGTGGTGAACTTGCAAATGATCCTGTTGCATTATTACGCTTTCAACGTGAAGCTAGTGCCGCAAGTGCTATAAATCACCCCAATATTGTTGAAATATATGATGTTGGCACATGGGATAATAAGCCATATATTGTAATGGAATATGTTAGAGGTAAAACACTCAAACAGCTAATCAATCAACGAGGTGCTTTAGAACAAAAAGAAGCTGTTGCTATAATGAAACAGTTGATCGAAGCAACGATAGTAGCTCATCGAAACAACATCATTCATCGCGACATCAAACCGCAAAATGTTTTGGTAAAAGATGATGGCACAATAAAGATGACTGATTTTGGTATCGCATTAGCACAAGATGCTATTCAACTTACGCAAACTGATGCGGTAATGGGAAGTGTTCATTATTTAGCGCCTGAAGTAGCGCGTGGTGAAGTTGCTTCATACCAAAGCGATATTTATTCATTGGGTATCGTTATGTATGAACTTTTAACCGGTGAAGTGCCGTTTAGAGCTGATTCACCAGTACAGGTTGCAATGAAGCACATGCAGAATGATCTGCCAGACATCAAAGCAAATAATGCAATGATATTACAATCAGTTGAAAACATAGTGCTTAAAGCGACTGTAAAGAACAAAAATCATAGATATTTAACCGCCCAAGCGATGCTTGATGATATCAATACTGTTTTTAGTGATAAGCGTAGCACTGAAGAGAAAATCAGTTTTAATGAAATTGATGCCCAAGATAAAACAATTGCACTTAAAAAATTAAGTAGCAGTCCAAAAGATAGTCGCCCAAAAAACTTCATATCAAGTACTTTGGGTATTACTTTAATCATATTTGCGATATTGGCAACAGCGTTAATCATTGTTTTAGCTAATCCTTGGCAAAAAGACAACCGCCGTTTTGAGATGATAGATATCAAAGGAATGACAGTTGAGCAGGCAAACAATGAACTCGCTGCTTTGGGTTTAAGTGTTGGTCGTATATCATATCAAGTCACTGACGATATTGATGAGGGAATTATCATTTCATCATCGCCAGGAGTTGGTGTTATCACAGAAAGAGGATCAACAGTATCAATTGTTGTAAGCGATGGTAAGTTTTTCATTATTGGTGATTATAGTGGCAAAACCGAGGATGAAATTAGGCGTTTATTAGCGGGTAAGAAAATTAGTATCAAAATTGAAAAAGAAGTTAATCCATTTGTTAAACCAGGTCTGATCATTCGACAAGAGATATTAAATGTCGGCGATAAGGTCGATCCAAATCGACAATATGAGATCAAACTTGTTATATCTGGCTATCTTGAGTTTACAATTCCTGATAACCTTGTTGGGATGAATGTTTTTGAAGCACAGAATTTATTAACAGCTAAAGGCGCAATGGTCATGTTGTATCCAATGTCAACTGCGGGAATGTCAGAAGAAGAGTTGGCGGATATTAAATATAATACAGTCATAAGTGTAACACCTTCATCAGGTTTATATACGCAGTATGAAGACAATAGCATCGTTTTATACTATTATTAGGAGGTAACGTGCAAGGCAAGATTATTAGGCTTATATCAAATCAATATCGTGTAATACTCAACAATGGGGTTATTGTTGATTGTATAGCTCGTGGAAAAGTTAGGCAAGGTGTTTCCCCGATTGCTGGTGACTTAGTTGAAGTTGCTACCCTTGATGATAAGTATGGCATTGAGAAAGTATATCCTCGCAAGAATTTTCTCGTTAGGCCACCAATTGCGAATGTCGATCAAGCTTTGATCGTTATGTCTGCTGTTGAACCCGATTTTTCTATGACATTAGTAGACCAGCTGATATTTCTAATTACCTGTGCTAATATAACACCTGTTATCATGGTCACTAAAATGGATTTAGTCAAATCTGATAACTCGATTTATCAAACAATAATGGATTATCAAAAAGGTGGTTATGAAATTCATTTAACAGGTCAAGGCTATGATAACAATGAAGAGATAATAAAAATACTACAAGATAAAATAACCGTTTTAGCAGGACAAAGTGGTGTTGGTAAATCAAGTTTTTTAAATCGTATCGAACCAAGTTTTGAATTAATAACTCAGCAAATATCAAAAGCTTTGGGTCGAGGGAAACATACAACAAGACATGTCGAACTACATCTTATTGGTAATGGCTGGGTGGCTGATACGCCAGGATTTAGTAAACTAGATTTTTCAAGCATTACTAAAACACAGCTATCAACAGCAGTCATTGATTTCTTACCATATATCGGCCAATGTCGTTTCCGTGATTGTTTGCATCATCAAGAACCCGATTGTGCTATCAAAACAGCGGTTAATAATAATGAGATCTCGAAATTTAGATATCAACATTATGTTGAATGTTTAAAGTATATTGAAGAAGGAAGAAGGGATATCTATGATTAAAATTGCACCTTCAGTCTTGTCGGCTGATTTTATTGATTTGAAGAAGCAATTACAACTTGTAAGTGAAGCAAAAGCTGAATGGATTCATTTTGATGTTATGGATGGGCATTTTGTTAGTAATCTAACATTTGGTCCTAAGATCCTAAGTGATATCAAAAAAGTTTCTGATTTGTTGATGGATGTTCATATTATGGTCACTAACCCTGATGAATCTTATGCTTGGTTTAAAGATGCTGATATTATAACCTTTCATTATGAAGCACTTGATAGTGATCAAAAAAGGCGTTTGTTGATCAATAAGATCAAAGCACTTAACAAAATGGCGGGTATATCAATTAAACCAAATACTGATGTTAAGGTATTAACATCACTTTTAGATAGTGTTGATTTAGTTTTGATCATGTCAGTTGAACCAGGCTTTGGTGGTCAGAGTTTCTTGATATCAGCTCTTGATAAGATTAAATATCTATCACAGTATAAAGCAAATAATAAACTCAATTATCTGATCGAAGTTGATGGTGGCATCAATCAAAAAACCGCTTTATTAGTTAAAGCAGCTGGTGCTGATGTACTTGTGGCGGGTAGTTATATATTTAATGGTGATATTATTGCTAATATTAATAGTCTAAGGTAAATAAAAAAAAGAACTTTCGTTCTTTAATTTCCTTGTTGAACTTTCAAAGCTCGCAAAGCCCGAGCAGACATTTTAATTGTCTGGGGTTTGCCGTCAACCATTACTTTAACTTTTTGTAGATTTACATTCCATTTACGACGGGTAGCGCGCATTGAGTGGGAACGCTTGTTTCCTGACATCGCTCTTTTGCCTGTTACTGCACATACTCTTGCCATGACGTAAACCTCCTTTCTCATTGAGATTTGCTTAATAAGAATAGCATGTGTGTATTTAAAAAGCAAGTACCAAAAGGTCATTTAACTAAATAAAATCAATGAATATGATATGTGCGCTTTCTATCAGTTTATTTGATTGAAAAACTAAATATAATAATACTTCCAATAATTTTTTGGTTAAGCTAATTGATTGTATTAGCTTAATAATGATGATAGTATAATAAACGTGAGGTACCACAATGATTGAAGATTTCAGTGACTTTATGTCTTTAGCCAGTCTAATACTTGTAATCTTAATGATTGTTTTTTATGTCATCAAAAGTTATTTGCGTGTACGTGAAAGACAACTTATTAAAGAAGAAATCGAGTATTACAGAGAGCGGTAACCCCTAAGGAGGAAAAATGTTTACAAAAGTATTTAAACCAACTAACGGACCTGAAGCAATTGGTCCTTATTCACCAGCTGTTAAATTAGGTGATTTTGTTTACCTTTCAGGACAATTACCAATTGATCCTCAAACTAACGCTTTGGTAGATGAAGGAATTGCTGGTCAAACTAAACAAGTAATCGCTAATATTGCTTCAATATTAGCTGAAATGAATCTTGAATTACGTCATGTATTGAAGACGACAGTCTTTATGGCTGATCTAAACGACTTTCAAGCTATGAATGAGGTTTATGGCTCTTATTTTACTGAACCATATCCAGCTCGTTCTACTGTACAAGTTGCAGCACTACCAAAAGGCGCACTAGTTGAAATTGAGTGTATGGTAATTGATACATTAGCTTATGAACAAGCAGCTTGCAATTCAGGCTGTTGTGGTTGTGGTGATGAAGAAGGCGAATGTAGTGATGGTTGTTGTAGTTGTGAAGATGATAGTTCTGAATGTACTGATGGCTGTTGTGAGGGTTGTGAATAAATACGCGAAAGCGTATTTATTTTTTTAGGATAATTATTAAAATAGATCTAATTATGATATGGTGATAATTTGAAAGATGTACTCATTGTATGTGAAGATATAAAACTTAATCTAACTTATATAAAAACAACAGAAAGAGAACTGTATTTACCAACTCATGCTAATAAGCTCATTGAAACATGGTGCTTAAATCATGGTAGAAGTATCATTGGGGCAAAGAAAAGTGCTTTGTTTTGGTTAGGTAATATTAAAAATGTTCCGTTATATATTTCTAATAAGTTATGTCTGATAATGATAAAGACAGATTATGATCAAACTAAGTTATGGCTGAACAATTGTATGATATTAAAGACAAAGCGTTTATATGATCATTTAACAATTGTTTATTTTAATGATAATAGTAATATGATAATCAAGGTTAATGATCGTGTGATAAATAAGCAGATACAAAGGGCGAATATTTTACTAAAAATGATCGATTAAGCAAAAATAGATTGCAACATACAAAAAGTTAGTTATAATGATAATCTGAAAGATAGAGAAGTAGGATGGCAACTAAAAAAAATATCGATTTAAAATCGTTAATCATGGTTATCATAGCTAGTATTGTCTATGCATTAGCTTTAACAACATTTATCGATGTTGGTGGGTTATTTCCAGGTGGCTTTACAGGTTTAGCACTTCTAATCGTGCGAATTTTTGACAAATATCTAAATATAACATTGAGCTTTGGTGTAATCTACATCCTGTTTAATATCGGTCCGACAATCTTGGTTTATAGATATATAGGTAAACGTTTCACAATCTTGTCAGTTATAAATTATGGTTTAACTAGTTTGTTGTCAGGATTATTACCAAGTTTTAATATCGTTGATGACATATTGTTAATTGCTATTTTTGGAGGTTTATTTATCGGTATTTCTACATTATTGGCCTTGCAAGCTAATGCTAGTGGCGGTGGTACCGATTTCATCGCAATCTATATGGCCAATCGTTATCATAAAGCAATGTGGAACTATATATTTGTTGGTAATGCGATTATCTTAACGATTGCTGGTGCCTTGTTTGGATGGGAAAAGGCTTTGTATTCAATAATATTCCAGTTTGTAGCAACACAAATCGTAAATACAATGCATCAAAGGTATAAGCTGGTCACAATGACAATAATAACAGAGGAACCTGATGGAATCGCTAATGCAATTTTGGCAAGTTCTCAACATTCATTGACAAAATTATGGGGAGAAGGAGCTTATTCAAAAAGACCTAAATGTATGCTTTATATGGTATTGAATGCATTTGAAGTTGATGAAATTGTTTCTATCATAAAAGAAGTAGATCCAAATGTGTTTATTAATCTTTCACAATCACAAAGGATTATTGGAAACTTTAATCAAAAACCATACGAATAAACAGCTCACTGAGCTGTTTATTTAATTTCGATCCCTATTTTTAATTGTACATCGTGTAGCTTTTTGCTAGCTAAAACAGTTGCTTTTTTAGCGCCTTGTATTAAAACTTCATCAAGGATATCACTTTTATCTATCTGTTCATATTTAGATTGAATTTCAGCTAAGGTAGCACAAACAACATCAGCTACTTCTTTTTTGAACTCACCATAGCCTTTACCTTGATATCGCTTGGTGATTGATGAAATGCTTTCTTTGGTTAAGCTTGATAAAATCGTCAATAAATTAGCTATACCAGGCTGTTGCTTCTTGTCGTAGTGGACATTAGCTTCATTATCAGTTACTGCGGACATAATTTTCTTACGAGCAACTTTTAGATCATCCATAAGATAAATACATCCTTTCGCATTATTATCACTCTTACTCATTTTTCTGGTGGGTTCTTGTAAATCCATGATCCTTGCACCGACTTTTGGGATTAATGGTTGGGGTAATTTAAAAGTTGAACCGTAGTTATTGTTAAATCTCTCAGCGATATCGCGTGCTAGTTCAACATGTTGTTTTTGGTCTTCTCCTACTGGTACATAATCGGCATCATAGATAAGAATATCAGATGCCATCAAAACAGGATAAGTATATAAGCCAACAGTAATGCTCTTCTCTTTCTTTTGTATTTTTTCTTTATATTGTGTCATGCGATTTAGTTCACCTTGATAACTATTACATGCCAATATATAGCCAAGTTGTGAATGTTCTTTTATATCTGATTGTAAAAAGATCGTTGCTTTATTTGGGTCAAGTCCACATGCAAGATAAAGCGTCGCAGCTTCTCTTAAATTTCGACGCAATTCTTCTGGATCTTGGTAAACAGTAATACAATGTAGATTCGCAATGAAAACAAACATTTCATACTCATCTTGAAAACCAACAAAATTGCGCAGAGCTCCGATATAGTTTCCTAAGGTCAGTTGACCGCTTGGCTTAATGCCACTTAACATTCGTTTCATATAAGTTCCTTTCATATAAAAAGCGTCCCTGAAGGGACGCTTATAATGCGTGGTACCACCCAACTTACTCATAATGAGTCTCTCTATTTTAACGGTATCACCGGCGGTTAAACCGCAACTCCGAAAGTCCAATTCATTTCTTACCTATAAGGATTGTTTGCATCAACCACAATCTTTCTAATGCTTTAAGTAAGAACTACTATCTTTCATCAATGTCTTTAAGTTATTTAAGCACGTTTTCTAGGAATAATCAATAGTCCAGCTAGTACCGATACAAAGGAAACAAGTAAATATATTTCAAAGTTCTCCATTGTAAAGCCACCATATATAACAACTAAGGCACCAAGTATGGCAAAAACGGGGAAAACCAAACCCAAAAAGAAATTTTTGATTTCTTTATTGAGGTAAAGCTTGATAACACCAATATAAAGCAAGATATAGAAGAAATAAGTCATAATGATTGGTAAAGATGATATGTCTAGTGTTGCAAGTGATGGAATCACTGTTGAAAGATAATGAATCACTAACCAAAGCAAAGTAATCACTATTGCGATCAAACATGATAATAAAGGCATATCATACTTTTTATTAACTTTTCCAATAGCAGTGCTAAAAGGAATTTCTTTTCTTAATGCTAAAGCGTATGGCATTCTGGTAAATCCTAATATTAAACCATTAAGTACACCAAATATCGACAATACAACAGCGACTAGGATCAATTTAGCACCATTAGCGCCAAAAAGGATTTGAGCGGCTTTATAAACAGTTGGTACAGTACTGGTGCCATTAACGACTGACTGGATAAACTCAGGACCTACAACAACACTAACGCCGACATAATAAGCGATATAGATAAACATGATAAAGATTGGAGCAATCGTCAAAGCCAAAGGAAGATTGCGCTTAGCGTTTTTTATCTCATGACAAATACTTGGAGCTACTAACCAACCATCATAAGAAAAAGCAACCGCTACAATACCACTGCTTGTCGCAAAGATAAGCGGAAGACTGATACCTTGTGTTAGTACTTCAGAAGGGTTGCCAAAGACAATACCGACAACCGCAAATAAAAATAAAGGAATTAGCTTAACAACAACGGTTGTTGTTTGAAAAGCAGCGGCCAGTTTAGTGGCGAAGATGTTTAAAACAAAAACGGCAGCTAATGAGAGTAATGATAATACCCAAATCCAACTAAATGCTAAATTGAAAAGTTGAATCAAATATAAGCCACAAACAAAACTAATAATGGCACACAATGCAGGCAAATAGATGATTGTTTGAAACCAACCAGCCAAAAACCCGAATGTTTTACCAAAAGCCATTTCGCTATAAGATATCAAACCCCCTACAGTATCTGATTTCTTTGCCCATTCGGCTATTGTTAGTCCACCAAAAATGATACCTAAAGCACCAATGAACCAATATAAACATCCAAGTAAAATATTGCCGTTGGTGATGACATAAAGACTGTCAGCTTTAAAGAAGATACCCGAACCGATGACGATGCCAACGATCATGGTGATAGCTGTAGGTAATCCGAATTTTACCTTTTGTTCTGAAATTATTCTCTTTTCCATTTTTTTCTCCCGACATTCACATAGTAATAATGTATATTAGATTATATTGTCAAGTCAATAAAAAATGTAAAATAATGTAATAACATGAAAAAACTTTCAAACTTGATCCCCAATAAGTTTTTACTATTGTTTAATTATGTTTTATAATATAATGAAAAAGAGGTGAATTAAATGATTGTTGTATATACATCACCGGGTTGTGCATCTTGTCGTAAAGTCAAACGTTGGTTAAAAGACAGAAAACTACCGTTTGTGGAAAAAAATATATTTTCAACCATCTTAAAGGAAGATGAGATCAAACAGCTTTTGGTAAGAAGTGAAAATGGTACCGATGATATTATAAGTAAAAGGTCTAAAATAATCCAAGAAGGTAAGATTGATGTTGATGAAATGACAACAAAAGACTTAATACGTTTCATTCAGCAAAATCCTTCAGTGCTTAAAAGACCTATTATCATAAATGAACGGAGTTTTCTTGTGGGATATGATAATGAAGAAATAGATGTTTTTATTCCACCGGAGTTGCGTTTATTGGGTTTTCATGCATGTAATGATACTTGTCCAAACTTCTGTTCATGTGGAAGATATCGTCAAGAAACATAGTTTATAGTTGTTCTCATAGTTTGAATAATCTTTTTTATATGATGTTAATATGGTATTATATTAGCGATAAGATTTGCTGGTAGGAGGGGCTTAAGTGAGTAATAAACAGATATTTGCCGCCCTGGAGATAGCTGATCATGAAATAAGATTAGTCGTAAGCGAACTGCACAATCTAAAATTTAATGTGTTGAAGGTTGAACGCGTCGCAATCGATGGAATCTTAGAATTGATGATCATCAATCATGAAACGGTAATAGAAGGTATTAAAAAAGCGGTACAAAACACATCGAAGATGATTGGTGTACCAATTAAAAGAGTACTTTTATTAATTCCATCTTTAACTGCTAAAAAGATAACGAAGAAAATCACCGTTAAACCAGTTGGTTTGAGGATTTCAATAAATGATATTCAAAGCGCCCTTAAATTGGCGTTAAATGCGCCAATTCCGGAGAACTTGGAACTTGTTAATTTTGCTTATATGCGTTATAACGTCAATGGCTTTGCGACAAGAAGGATGCCGATAAATGAGAAAGCTGAAACATTAACTGTTGAAGTAGATCTTTTGTGCGCAGATAAAGAAATGGTTTGGCAATACGTTAAATGTATCGAACAAGCTGAGTTGGAAATTATTGATATCTATCTTGATACATATGCTTTTTGCAACGAAGCAGCACTGTTTGAGAAAGCAGTTGGACAATACCTTTATTTGATAAGACTTGAAAAAGACTCGACTACGCTGAGTCTTTTAGCTAATGGTCGTATTGAAAATAGCGTAGTGATTCATAATGGTTATGGAAGTGTTGTCGATTATATCGTTGAACAGCGTCACTTAGCAACAGATGTTGCTGATCGATTATTAAGATATAACTGTAAAATGGTATCAAAAGTAAGTGATAGTCCGATTTATCTATGGTCATATGATAACAAAACTCATACCATAAGCGATGAAGAATTAGCTAACTTAGCGCGTTTTAAACTTACTGAATGGATTGATGAGATCAAACAGATTAGTGAAGAAATATTAAAACAAGAAAAAGTAATGGGAATTGTGTATGGTGAAGGCGCAATAATTCAGCAACTTAGTGAGTTTATATCAAATGCATTGAATATTAAATTTAGCTTATATGTTCCTGATACCTTAGGAATAAGAGATGGTGCACTTGCACCTGTTGCTGGGGCTTTCTATTGTTACAATGACCATGAAACATTAAGAAGTAGAAGTTTATACAGCGTTGATAATGACGCATTTATAAAGATGGCTAATAGTGTTAAAACTATTGAAGTAGTTGAAAAAGATGACACACTAACAAATCGCTTTAAGAAACTATTCAAGTAATCGGGAAAGGAAATAAAATGACACAGTTAAAATATGAACAAGTCGCAAGAATTAAAGTTTTCGGTGTAGGTGGAGCCGGTTGCAATGCCATAAACAGAATGGTTGAAGAAGGGGTACAAGGGGTTGAATTTTTCGTAGCTAACACTGACTTACAAGTCTTAAATGTATCACCGGTTAAAAACAAGATAATCTTAGGTAAAGAGACTACTAAGGGCCTTGGTGCTGGCGCAAATCCCGAAATTGGCTATAAAGCTGCTCTTGAGAGCGAAGATGAAATTCGCGATGCTATGAAAGATGCAGATATGGTTTTTGTTACCGCTGGTCTTGGTGGTGGTACTGGGACTGGTGCAGCCCCTTTATTTGCCAAGATTGCTAAAGAACTTGGCGCATTAACTGTTGGCATCGTCACAAAACCATTCTCGTTTGAAGGCAAAAAAAGAACTACGCAAGCAATTGATGGCTTAGAACGATTAAAAGAATATGTTGATTCATTGATAATTGTTTCAAACAATCAACTATTAGAAGTGATTGGTAGAATTCCCTTTCTTGATGCCTTTAAAGAAGCTGATAATGTTTTAAGACAAGGTGTTCAAACAATTACTGATTTAATAGCTGTTCCAGCTTTGATCAATCTTGATTTTGCTGATGTAAGAACAATAATGGAAGGACAGGGAACGGCTTTGATTGGTATTGGTATGGCAGAGGGTGACAAGAAATCACAAGAAGCGGCTCAAAAAGCGATTCAATCACCACTTTTAGAAGCACAGATAAAAGGTGCGCGAAATGCGATCGTCAATGTAACTGGTGGCAATTCTATTACCGCTTATGATGCTAATGATGCAGTGGAGTTTATTCGTGAAGCAGCTGGTGGTGATATTGATATTGTATTTGGTATAGCCATCAATGAGAAATTAGGTGATGAGATCATCGTAACTGTCATTGCTACAGGTTTTGATATACCAAAGCAAAAAACAATTGTTACAAGCAAACCTATTAATACCCAAGCGGTAAACACTGAAACACTGAAAGACGGTCATATTGAGGAAGAGATCAGTGCTGATGAAATACCAAGTTTCTTTAAATTCAGAGGATAAAGGCATGATGAATGCCTTTTTTATTTGCTATTAAATTAAACCAATAATTAATTATATTAATAATATAATTGACAATATTAATAAATGATTATATAATATCAACGAGGTACGATGATGAAAAGAAAAATTAAGGTATACATAAAGACTACAGAACACAATATCAATTTACCTAAAATTTCTTTATCGACCGCAGGTTTTTTAGCTAAAATGGCGCTTAAATTCTCACAAAACAACAGTTTTTCTGATGATAATTTAAAAGCGCTTGTTGTTCAGAATCAAAAGTATCTTCAAGAATTACTAAAAGTAACTATTGATATGTTGAATGACATGGATCCCTTTATCTTAGTTGATATAAAAAGCCAAACTGAACGTATTTACATTGAGGTATTATAAGGAGGTACTATGGCGAATGAAGTAATCGGTATTTGTCCAGTATGTCATGGACAATTATTTGCAACAAAGCTGACTTGTGGTAATTGTCACACGGAGATTAGTGGTGAGTTTACTTTATCTAAGTTTAGTTATTTATCACGAGATGAACTTAGGTTTGTTGAGAATTTCGTTATTTTACGAGGTAACATTAAAGACATGGAAAAAGAAATGGGTATATCATATCCAACAGTCAAGAAATATTTAGATAATATCATTCTCAAACTGGGATATAGTTTACCATCAAAAAACGAACTTGATAGTGAAGAGGTTTTAAGAAAGATCAAAGACAAAGAAATTTCGGTTGATGAAGCAATTGAACTTTTGAAGGGGAAATAAACATGACTAAGATAAACGAAATATTAAAGATGGTAAAAGATGAGATTATCTCAATAGAGGAAGCAGAGAAATTAATAAATGCACTTGAAGAAAAACCAGTTGTAGCTACTAAAAATGAATTAGTTGATTCTGATTACCAACAAAGAATGCTAAAAGTTTTAGTAAAGGCAGTAGATGGCGATATTGTTAGAGTGAATATTCCAGTAGTATTGATATTAGCTGGAATTGATATCGCTCATAAATTTAATAACTTGAAGTTTAATGATCACAACTTTGATATGGGTCAGATTGATTTTGAATTGATAAAGCAATGTATCCAATCAAAGATGATGGGTGAAATCGTTAGTGTTGAGGCTGCTAATGGTGATTCGATAAAAGTTTACATAGAATAGGCGAAAGCCTATTTTTTTAGGTTTTTAACAGTAATATCATGCTATAATCATTTTAGTTGAGGTAAAGTAATGGATAAACTATCAATCATCGTACCTTGTTATAACGAACAAGAAGCATTGCCTTATTTTTATCAAGCTATAACAGAAATTGCTAAAAAAATGAGCAATGTAAGTTTTGAATTTTTATTTATCAATGATGGTTCAAAGGATGAAACCTTACGGGTATTAAAAGAACTGGATCAAAAAGATGTAAGAGTTCGCTATATTTCATTCTCACGCAACTTTGGAAAAGAAGCGGCCATGTATGCAGGATTAAAACATGCAACGGGGGACTTTATAGCTGTGATGGATGCGGATCTTCAAGATCCTCCTGAGTTGCTATTTGAAATGTATGATTGTCTTAAAAATGAAGATTATGACTGTGTTGCGACTAAACGCAGCACACGTAAAGGTGAACCTAAGATTAGATCTTTTTTTGCGCGTTGTTTCTATTGGTTGATAAACAAGATATCAAAAGCTGATATCGTTGATGGTGCTCGTGATTATCGCTTGATGAATCGTAATATGGTTAATGCAATTTTAAAGATGAGTGAATATAATCGTTTTTCCAAAGGGATATTTGGATGGGTTGGTTTTAAGACTAAATGGCTGTCTTACGAGAACATAGAAAGAGTTGCTGGTAATACGAAATGGTCATTTTGGAATCTTTTGACTTACTCATTTGAAGGAATTATAGCTTTTTCAACTGCACCTTTAGCTATTGCTTCGTTGTTTGGGGTTTTGTTTTGCTTTATCGCATTTTTGGGAATAATAGTTATCTTTGTTCGTCACTTTATGGGTGTTGAAAGTGCATTTGGATGGGCAAGTACGATTTCTATCATCTTGTTTGTTGGTGGGATTCAGTTGTTTACTATTGGCATTTTGGGTCAATATATGGCAAAAACATATTTGGAAACTAAAAGAAGACCGATATATTTAATTAGAGAAAGTGATGGCGAATTGAATGATTAAAGTATTTATTACTGATGTAGATGGAACGCTTTATGATCACAAGCGGATGGAAATACCTAAAGCTAACATTGATGCAATCAAGTTATTACAAAAAAAAGGTGTCATTATTGTTATTGCTACTGCTCGTACTTATGCAAGTTCACAAATTATTGTAAAAGAACTTGATATGGAAAATAAACCTGGTTATTTGATAGCTAGTAATGGTGGTAGTATCTATGATACTAAGGATAAGAGCTTAATATATGAAAAACCGATACCAATGAGTTTACTTTATGAACTACACAAGTATGGTTTAAATAATGATTTACATTTTAATGTTGAACAGGATGAATATGTGGTAACTAATGGTTATGATCCAGGAATTGCGATTGATAATCAAATTGTTGGTGTTAACTTTATGTTGACTAGCCCACTTAACGATTATTGGGCAAAGATTACTCATGAACCTTATAAAGTAAGCTTTACCCAACGCAAAGAATTAATAGATGAGCATTATCTTAAAGTTGATAAGCTGTTTGGTGATCGACTCTATATTTGTCATGCTGGTGATAACTTCATTGATATTGTACTTAAAGATGTTAATAAATCAACTGCGGTAGCTCATCTTTTAGATAAACTTGGTTATGATTTTAAAGATGTTGCCGCAATAGGTGATGGTGATAATGATAGTTGGTTATTAGCTAAAGCAGGGTTTAGTGCTGCTATGGCTAATGGAACAGCGCTCGCAAAGAGTTCAGCTAAGGTTTTGGTTGGTAGTTGTGCAGATGGCGGACTTAGTGAGTTTGTAGAACTTTTATTGAAATCAGAAGAATGATCTAGGAATAAACTCTTTCATTAATAATCTTATTAGTGAAAGGAGATAACATGACAACAGCCAGTATTGTCACATACGTGATAATTGCGGCAAGCGTTGCCGCTGTCATCAAGGTATTAAGTAGTGGTCGGGGAAAGGTAAGTATCCCGGGTATAACTATTCAATGGTCGAAGTAGTATGATAGATCCACAATGTGGGTCTATTATCTTGTTTAAAATGAAAGGAATTTGATAATGAAAGTTCATGAAATACCATTAACTGAAAGACCAAGAGAAAGAGCGATAAAAAATGGATTAGGTCACTTACATGATCGTGAACTGTTAGCTATTTTAATAAGACATGGATATCAAGGCGCTAGCGCTTTACAGGTTGCTGATCAATTGCTTAATCAACATGGCTTAAAAGATTTACCATTATTATCATTAAACCAACTTATTAAGATCAAAGGAATTAAGAAGATAAAAGCGGTTGAACTAATGGCAAGTTTTGAACTGAATAAAAGAATTATGGCAAAACAGGCTTTAGCTACTGATGTTATCAATAATCCACAAAGTTTGATTGATTGGCTTCAAATTCAGGTTGGTTTTATGCAACAAGAGCATTTTATCGTTATTTTCTTAAATACTAAAAATCATATCATTACTCATAAAACACTTTTCATTGGTAGCCTTGATGTTAGTGTGGCTCATCCTCGTGAGATATTTAAAGAAGCTGTAGCATGTAGTGCTGCTAAGATTATCGTTGCCCACAACCATCCTAGTGGTGATGTAACACCAAGCGATAAAGATATAAGTTTGACTAAACTACTTAATAACGCTGGCAAAATGATGGGTATACCTTTGATCGATCATTTGATCATCAGTAAGCATAGTTATTTTAGTATCTTACACGATCTTAAATAAAAGGTTTGTTAAAAAGGACAAATGTATCTATAATATATTTGGTGATAAAATTTGAAGTTTAAAGGATTTCGTAAAATATTAATATATCTTGTTGTGATTTTAACAACGTTAACTATGGGAATGGTTATCATTCGTAGAACACATGTATTGGATGATATCGATACCAGACTATTCTCTTTTTTTTCGTCGGTAAAATATACTTTGATCGATCGTCCATTTCAAACCCTTTTCGGTTGGGTAGATGATTATACAGAGTTCTATAAATTACGTGAAGAGAATGATTTGTTAAGAAGAGATATTGATAGTTTGAACCTATATAAAGCACAATTAATGGAAGCTAATCGCGAGATTGATGAGCTTAAGGATATATTGAATTTAAAAATGTCATTATCACGATATGAACTGATCAATGCGACAGTTATTGGAAGAGATGTATCTGGATGGAATGATATGATAATGATCAATGTAGGCACAAGTGATGGTATTGATGAAAACTATGCGGTTATTACTACTGGTGGTTTGATTGGTCGTATCAGTAAAGCTAATCAAAACAGTTCGATAGTAAAGCTTGTTACTGTTGAGGATGGATCAAATAAAGTTAGTGTAAAGATACAGATAAGTGCTAATACCACTGCTGAAGCGTATTTAGAATCATATGATAGTACCAAGCATGCTTTTGTCTTGAAACTGTTAAGTACTGGCTATACAGTTACTCCTGGCATGACAGTAATAACATCTGGTATGGGAGGTGTTTTTCCATCAGGGTTACTTGTAGGAACGGTTTCAGAGGTAAAAGTACTAACAAATGCAGTAGGTATGAACGTTTATGTTGTGCCTTCAGCTAATTTTGATAATTTTCATTATGTGAGCGTAGTTAAGCTTATTGGGAGTCAAGAATGATATTTCAAATATTATACTTGATCATTTGTTTCAGTTTTGATTTTATTCTCAGTATAGCTTTTCCTGTTGATTTTGCGCAGCAGTCATTAGTTTTTATCCCTGCGCTTGGCTTTTGTGCTATGATATTGATCGTTAAAAAAACGTCATTACTTGATGCCTTATTAACCAGTTTATCTTGTGGTTTTATCTATGGTTTGTTTATTCCGCAGACTTTGTTTTTATATCCACTTCTTTTTGCGATTGTGGTATTGATAACTAGAATTTGGTCAAGTAATCTCAATGAGTCAATGTTAGAATTAATGATCATTTGTTTAGTAGCCATCGCACTTAAAGACTATTTTCTTTATGCCTATATGTATACAACTGGTGCAACAACTATAAACATCTTATTTTGGGTTAGGTCTCATCTCTTTATTGCGATTGTCGGTAATACCATATTTATATTGTTGGTCATTCTCTTCTATCGTCATATTAGTAGACTGATTGTTTTATCTGATCAACGTAAACAAAAGAAAGAACATGCTGGATATCGCAACTGATATAGCATATTACTTATTTTTCTCAATTTTAATTGTGGTATAATCAAAACTAAGAAAGGAGCGCATGATGAAGAAAAAAATATTGATTGCTTTGATAACCTTAATGTGCGCTACTACATTAACAGCTTGCCAAGTTAAAAGCCCTAAGATATGTTATACCGTTTATCCTATACAATTCTTAGTAGAGCGTTTAGCTGGTGATAAAGTAAAAACATGTCGGATTACATCCGATGGTAATATTCTTCGTTCTCAAATCATCGATGATTATCAAGAACAATTAAGTGATGCTGATCTTTTCCTTTACATGGGACAAGTTGAGCCTTTTATGCACATATATTTATCACAGATTAAACAAAACAAAGATATGGACATCATTAATCTTGCTGGAACCACCAGTATCTATAGCTTTAAACGCTATACACAAGTCCAAGTAGGTGAAAGTAAAGTATTTATAGAATCACCATACTATGAAAGTTCGCTGTTTAACTCAGTAGATACATATGATAGTGATCCATATATCTGGCTTGATCCAATCGCAATGACAAGTTTAGCAAGTCAAATTCGTGATTGGTTAGTAACTCATTATACCGAAGAATCTGATTATTTTGAAAAACAGTATGATTTGCTTGAAGCTGAACTTGCTCGATTAGATTCAGAATTTCAAATGTTAAGATTATCATCTTCAAATATAAAAGTTGTCACTATGACACCAAGTTTTGGAGTATGGCAAAAAAACTATAATATTGAAGTTTATCCAATTATCATGTCTCGTTATGGTGTATTACCAACTAATGAACAGCTAAACGTAATCAAAAGAAGAATAATTAATGATGATGTTAAGTATATCGCTTTAGAACCAAATTTATCAGATGATATGATCGCATTATATAACCAAATCAAGGATGAGCTAGGATTAGTTGAGATAACACTTAGTAATTTAGCTACGTTAACACCCCAACAAATAACTGAGAAACGTAATTATATTCATATTATGTATGAGAATTTAGCACAACTTGAACTTCTTACTGATTAAAAGCCCGCAAGGGCTTTATTAAATTTAGGTTGGTATGTGTTACAATAATAACGAGGTATGGTATGAAAAAATTATTACTGATTGATGGTAACTCTTTAGTATTTAGAGCTTATTATGCGACAGCTTACAGTAGGCCAATGACAACATCTAATAAGATCAACACTAATGCGGTTTATGGTTTTGCGACTATGATCACTAAGGCTTTAGAATTGGTCAAACCTGACGCTGTTTTGGTTGCGTTTGATACTGAGAAAAAAACTTTTAGACATGAGTTATATAGTGAATATAAAGGAACAAGAAAAGCAGCACCACCAGAGTTGATCGTTCAGTTTCCAATTGTGCGTGAGTATCTTGATGCAATGAATATAACGCGTTATGAACTACCAGGAATTGAAGCTGATGATATCATTGGTTCTTTATCGCGTAAGTATAAGGATTGGCAAACAAATATATTAACAAGTGATCAAGACTTATTACAGCTGATAGATGATACAACAAGTGTATGGCTGATGAAAAAAGGCTTAAGTGAAATCGTTAAGATGGATAGCGTAGCGCTTTATGAAAGTATGAGCTTAGTACCATCGCAAATCATAGATCTAAAAGCGTTAATGGGAGATAGCAGTGATAATATCCCTGGCGTTCCAAATGTTGGTGAAAAGACAGCACTTAAGCTTTTAGGTGAATATCGTACTGTTGAAAATGTTTTAGCAAACATTGATCAGATAAAGGGTAAATTGGCTGAAAATCTTAGAAATAATCAAGAGTTAGCACTATTATCAAAGGAATTAGCGACAATTAAATGTACAGTTGATATTCCACTAAATAATGAAGATTTAACTATTAATACTGACAATGACAAGCTATATCAATTCTATTTAAAGTATGAGCTAAACTCATTTTTAAAAAGCCTGGACATGAGTAAAAAAGAACAAGTAAATAATGATAGTTTTAATCACAATGTAGTTGATAAAATACCTACTACTATGCTTGATCAAGATGTTGCGATTTACTTTGATCAAGATATAAAAGATTATTACAAAGCGAAACTATATGGTTTAGCTTTAGTTAAAAATGACAAGTGTTACTATATCAAAATGAATGATGTATATGATGATAAAGCGTTATTAGAATGGCTTCAGGCAGATAATCAGAAGATTATTTATGATGCGAAAAATGCTTATCATTTAGCCAAAGCTAATGGCATTATATTAGATGGTATTGGTTTTGACATTCAAGTGGCAGCTTTTTTGATTGATAACTTTATCAATGATTGGGATAAACTCTTCAATAAGTTCAAACTTATGACACAAGACCAACAAATTGCGATATATGGTACTATTAGTAAAATAAAAGATATAGATGAACAATTACAGATAAAGCATGCTTGTATGCGCGCTTATGATTGTATGATGATCGCTCAGAAATTAAAGGCAAATATAGATGAAATGGCAATGGAGGAATTGTTTTATGAAGTCGAAATGCCACTTACTAAGATCCTATATGAAATGGAAAACAAAGGTGTATTGATTGATAGTAATATTCTTGATGATATAGCAAGTAAGACATTGAACAAACTAAATGAGATCACTACTAATATTTATCATGTGGCAGCTTGCGAGTTTAACATCAATTCACCTAAGCAATTAGCTGAAGTTTTGTTTGATAAATTAAAACTACCATCATACAAGAAAAGATCAACAGCTATAGATGTTTTAGAACGTTTACTTGGAAAACATGAGATCGTAGAGTATTTGATCGAGTATCGTAAATATCAGAAACTATATAGTACTTATGCGGAAGGATTGAAGAAATTTGTTAATGCAGATCATCGCATTCATACGATTTATAATCAGACAATAACCCAAACTGGTCGATTGTCATCAACTGATCCAAATTTACAGAACATATCGATAAAAGATGAAGAAGGAAAGGAAATAAGAAAAGCATTTATCGCTGATGAAGGTTGTGTTTTGTTAGCAGCTGATTATTCACAGATTGAGCTGAGGATATTAGCTCATATGGCAAATGAAGATAAATTAATCCAAACATTCATCAATAAACAAGATATTCATACAACAACCGCAATGGAGGTATTCAATGTGAAGGCTGATGAGATTGATGCTGGACTAAGAAGACAAGCAAAAGCGGTTAATTTTGGGATTGTATATGGTATATCCGATTTTGGTTTATCCCAACAACTTCAAATTGATGTTAAGACAGCACAAAACTATATAAATAGATATTTCATGAGTTATCCAAAAATTAAGATTTTTATGGATGAAGTCATTAGTTTCTGTCAAGCTAACGGATATGTTAAAACTTTATTAAACAGACGTCGATACATTCCTGAGATAAATGATAAGAACTATATGACCAGAGAGTTTGGTAAAAGAGCAGCTATGAATGCTCCAATACAAGGAACAGCGGCTGATTTGATAAAGCTAGCTATGGTTAAAATCGCACATAGAATAAAAGCTAATGGTTATCGTTCACAAATGATATTACAAGTACACGATGAACTGATCTTTAATGTCTATGAAGATGAAATTGAGATTATGAAAGAATTGATTGAAAACGAGATGGAGAATGCCATGATACTAAATGTACCTTTAGAAGCTAAGTGCGTACAAGGTAATAATTGGTATGATGCGAAGTAAACAATATGCCAGAATTACCAGAAGTTGAAACGGTTATAAGAACCCTTGAAGCGCAAATCATGGGTAGTAAGATTATCGACATCAATGTTTGGTGGGATAAGATTATTGCAAGACCAGCGATTAGAGAGTTTAAAGATGCCTTGATTGATCAAACCTTTATTAAGTTTGATCGCAAAGGTAAGTACTTGATCTTACATACTGATCAATACATTTTGATCATTCATCTTAGGATGGAAGGAAAGTTCTATCTTGAAAGTTTTAACAGCGAAAGATCAAAACATACTCATGTTATATTTAAGTTAGATAATAACAAAGAACTTCATTATAATGATACCCGTAAGTTTGGTCGAATGTATTTGTATCGTAAGGATGAAGAACTAACAGCGTTAGCTAAGATTGGTCATGATCCTTGGGATGAAAAACTTACAGCTATGTATTTAAAAAACGCTTTTAGTAAAAGAAAAACAACACTAAAACAAGCCTTGCTTGATCAAAGCATTATTGCTGGTATTGGTAATATCTACGCCGATGAGATTTGTTTTATGGCTAAATTAGCGCCTACAAAGGTGGTAAACACATTGAGTTTAACCCAGTGTGAAATGATCCTTGCTTGTACTAGAACAATATTAAAAGCTGCGATCAAAGCTGGTGGTACAACCATTAGAAGTTATACTTCATCACTTGGCATCAGTGGTCGTTTCCAATTAACACTAAAAGTTCATACAAGAGCTAATGAATCGTGTTATGATTGCCAAAACACGATCAAAAAAATAAAAATAAATGGAAGAGGGACATATTTCTGTCCCAACTGTCAAAAGGAGTAAAGATGAAATCTATTGCGATCACAGGAACAATAGGAAGCGGTAAATCCATAGTAATGTCTTTACTAAGCAAGGATTATCCTACGATTGATTGTGATGTTATTGCTCATAAGCTTTTAGAAGAAAATCAAGCTGGTTATAATGCGGTATTACATGCATTTCATGAGCTTTTTTCAAATCAACCTTTTTCACATAAACTTTTAGCTGATCATGTTTTTAATAATAATAAAGCATTACGTAAGCTTGAAGCTATTTTACATCCGATGGTATTAAACGAAGTACAAAGGTTATTGCACTTGTATCAAGATAAAACATACGTATTTGTGGAAGTGCCATTGTTATTTGAAGTCAGCTGGCAAGAGTATTTTGATCTATCAGTTGTTGTTTATACTAAAAAAGAAAACATATATAGGCGCTTATCTGTAAACCGAAATATGACAAAAGATGATGTAGATAAACGACTCAAACGTCAATTTTCTTCTTTAAAGAAAAGAAGATTGGCTGATTATGTGATTGATAATAATGATTCATTAGAGGTATTAACAACCAATATTAATGAGTTTATCAAATGGTTAAAGCATACTGCTTAAACGTAAAAGGAGAGACTATGGAACTTTTTGAACAAGATGTCTATCGCTGTGAATTAACTCGTGATTTTGATGTATCACAAATGAAGGTAGTGTTTGTACTTTATCAACCATTAATTGGAATACATGCGCTTTCTCTTTATGGTACGCTGTTAAGTGAAGCCCATCATCAAAAAGAATATTATCGTCATAGTCGCTTATGTAAACTATTAAGTCTTGATATTGATGCGGTTCATAAAGCAAGAATAAAGCTTGAACAATATAACTTGATCAAAACTTATCACTATAAACAAAATGATGAGTATATCTATGTGCTTGTTCAACCTTTAAAAACAGAAGATTTTTTACGTCATTATGTATATGGTGTTCAATATAAGAAGATAATGGGTTTAAGTGACTATGAGTTAACAAAAGAAAACATGATAAGTAGTTATGACAAAAAGGATTTTTTGGATATAACTACTCATTTTGATCAAACAGATTTACATCGTATCACCAGTAAAGACATCTTAGAGTTCATCACTATAAACCAAGATGAAGTCAATAAAGATCCTAATATGGGGTTTCCTAAAGAATTTGATTATCAAGGTTTCGTGAAGGATTTGAGCGAACTTACGTTTCCACGTAAACTAAGAACTACCGAAAATATGCGATTGATAGCGCAATTAGCTACCGTTTATGGTATTAGTAATCAAAGAATGCGTGTGCTAGCTTGTCGTAGTGTTAATATGAAAGATAATTCATTTGATACTAATGGTTTGATCAATAGAGTTAGAAGAGAACAGGTGATTTTTGATGATAATCAAATAGATGGTTATGAACTACCACCAATTATCTTCTTACAACGTAAGCAACCTAATATGCCAGTTAGTTTATCATCTAAGAAAGTATTGGAGTATTTAGTTAATGATACACCGCTGACTACTCCAGTGATCAATTTCTTGGTAGAATATGTACTGAATAATACCAACAATGTTTTAAATCAAAAATATGTTGAGAAAACGGCTGAGACCTTTGTTCGTAATCAAGTAAATGACATCAATACTGCTTCAGAGTTAATCAAGAAAGTATCTAAGGTTAGTAAAGAGAAAGCCATGCGTGAAAATAAGATTAGTGAGTCAAAATTTAACACAACGAATCAACACAACGGTTCAAAAGAAGAACTTGAACAATTAAAAAGGCAGATTCTAGAGAAAGTTGAGCGTCAAAAATAGATGAAAAAGATCGATACTTTATTTAAAGATAATGAAACACTTAAAAGTGAAAGAAGTAAGATAGTACAAGAACTATTAAACAATGTCATTTTGAAACGTTACTTAATGCAAGAAGCGATTGAACCAAATATCGTCAAAAAATATCCAATGCGCTTTTTGAGACTTGTTGAGCAACTAGAAATTTGTGAGCGCTGTAGTGGTCTTGATCATTGTTCACTTGCGAATAAAGGACATTATCAAGCATTGGTTAATGATGGTATGTTGAAAAGTGTTTATCGTCCTTGCCGTTATCAATTACAATATGAAAAGGATAATGCTCATTTAAAGAAATATCTTATCAATGATTTACCTGATGAAATGCGTAGTATAACACTTGGTAGTATTGAGTTGACTCAAGAAAACAACAAGCTATATTTAGAAGCGGTGAAAAAGATATGGGATTGGCTTGATCATCAAACAAGTAAAGGTTTGTATTTACATGGACCAGTTGGTACTGGAAAAACATACTTATTGGCTTGTATTGCCAATAACTTTGCTAAGCGAGCGCAAACGGTTGTTTTTGTTCATACTCCTAAACTGTTGGTAAGACTTAAAGCGGCTTTTGGAGATGATGATGAGCAAGAAGATATCATGTCAGCATTAATTGAAGCTGATTTATTGATTCTTGATGATATTGGTGCTGAGCCGGTTACTGGTTGGTATCGCGATGAGATATTAGCTACCATCTTAAATGAAAGAATGACAAAACAAAGATTAACGTGTTTTAGTAGTAATCTTGATCTAAAAGAGTTAGAGATCAACTTCAAATACAATCAAAAAGGTGAAGTAGATGAATTAAAAGCGCAACGTATCATGGAACGTATCAGAATGTTAGCGGATCCGATAATGGTGCCTGGGAATAATCGTCGTTTTAAACTGATATCTCTACCAAAAAGTGAAGATAAATGATAAGATAAGTTGTCAGGAGGTTTAGTAGATGGTCAAACGAATTGGAGTATTGACATCAGGTGGGGATTCTCCCGGTATGAATGCCGCAATAAGAGCCGTTACAAGAAGTGCCTTGTCAAGTAATGTTGAGGTTTTTGGCATATATGACGGTTATAAAGGAATTTTGGATGAACACATTGAACAGTTAAATACCAGCAGTGTCAGTGACATAATGGTTAGAGGTGGCACAATATTGGGGTCAGCTCGTTTACCTGAATTCTTAGATATCAATGTACAAAAAAAGGCGTTGGCGATTTTAAAAAAATTTGAAATAGATGCCTTGGTCACAATTGGTGGTGATGGTACATATCGTGGTGCATTAGCACTAACAAAGCTTGGTGTGAACTGTATTGGCTTACCAGGGACGATTGATAATGATATTGCTTGTACTGATTATACGATTGGATTTGATACAGCTCTTAATACGGTTATAGAGGCAGTAGATAAACTGCGTGATACCAGTAGCTCTCATCATCGATGTTCGGTTGTTGAAGTCATGGGAAATCATTGTGGTGATATTGCGCTTTTTGCGGGAATTTCATCAGGAGCGGAAATGATCATTACTCCTGAAAAAGGATATGATGAAAAAGCTGTATTAGAAAAGATGTTATATATGGATCAAGTTAGACGTAAACGTCATGCTATTATCTTGTTGACGGAAAAGATTACTGATGCTGAAATACTAGCGGAAAAAATCAGTGCTTATACTAGTTTCTCAGGTCGCTCAACTGTGCTTGGACACATTCAACGTGGTGGTTCTCCTTCAGCGTTTGATCGCATTTTAGCGACAAGAATGGGAGATAAAGCTGTACAACTTTTAATATCTAACAATGGTGGACAATGTGTGGGCATTGATGGTTCAGATGTTATCGCCTATCCAATTGCAGAGGCGTTAGCGATGAATAAAAAATCGCGTGATCACCTCTATGAGTTACATGAAAGGTTGGTATAAATATGACAGAATATCGTAAGACTAAAATTATATGTACACTTGGTCCAGCTAGTGATTCCAAAGAAATGTTGATCAAACTGGCCAATGCCGGAATGAATATCGTCAGATTAAACTTCTCACATGGTAATCATGAACACTATAAAGAAGTAATAAAGACGGTAAGAGAAATTGAAGATGAAACGGGAATTACACTTGGAATCCTATTAGATACCAAAGGTCCTGAGATTCGATGTGGCGTCATGGCTAATGATCAATTGTTGTTTAACAAGGGTGATATTGTTCATGTGACTAAAGAAGACATCATCGGTACTAATGAACGCTTTCATATCGATTGTCCTGAGCTATATCAAGATGTTAAGATCAATGACTATCTTTTAATTGATGATGGAAAGATGCGTTTAACGATCATTGATCGCAATAATGAAGACTTAGTCTGTCGTATTGAAAATCCAGGGGTTATTAAGACACGAAAAGGAGTAAACGTTCCTAACGTTCACATTTCAATGCCTTTTATCTCAGCAAAAGATTATGCCGATCTCAGGTTTGGTTGTGAAATGGATGTTGATTATATCGCTGCTTCTTTTGTTAGAACAGCAGAAGATATTTTGGCTATCAGAAATATCATCAATGAAATGGGAAAACCTAAAATTCATATTATGGCCAAGATTGAAAATCAAGAAGGCTATGATAACTTAGATGAGATACTACAGGAAGCTGATGGCGTTATGGTTGCTCGTGGTGATTTGGGAGTTGAAGTAATGACACAATTTGTGCCTATCTATCAAAAGAAGATGATCCAAAAAGCCAACGCTCATGGAAAACCAGTAGTAACTGCCACTCATATGTTAGAATCGATGATGGGTAATCCACGACCAACAAGAGCTGAAGCTAGTGATGTTGCGAATGCCATCCTTGATGGAAGTGATGCAATAATGTTATCTGGTGAAACAGCTGCGGGTTTATATCCGGTTGAGTCGGTAGTGACTATGGATACGATTGCTAAAGCGATTGAAAGAATAATACCTTATCGTGATAATTTAGAACATGCAAAGAAAAGTAGTCGCAAGACAATTCAAGACGCAATTGGCATATCAGTCAGTGATTCATCATTAACACTTGAGAAGATTAAAGCGATAGTCGCTTTTACCCAAGGTGGTAGTACCGCAAGAAGAATATCTAAGTTTAGACCACCAGTGCCTATTTTGGCAGTTACATTTACCAAAAGTACCCAACGTAAATTGGCAGTGCATTGGGGAGTTATCCCAATATTTAGTGATATTCAAAATGAGATGACTAACGATGATGAACTTGCTAGTATCATCGCTAAAAATTATGGTGTTAAACCTGGTGAGTTTGTCATTATTACAGCTGGCTATCCCACTGGTGAAGGTACAGCAAATATGATGAAGATCGTCGAGGTTAAATAAGGAGAAATATGATTAAAGAAGAATTACTTAGAAAGTATGCTCGACTTGCGGTGTGTGTTGGTACTAATATCCAACCTGATCAACCGTTGTTGATCAATGCTCCAGTTGAATGTGCTAGTTTTGTAAGGCTATGTGTTGAAGAAGCTTATAAGGCAAAAGCTAAATATGTACTTGTTGAATGGAATGATGAAGTTGTAGGAAAGCTCAGTTATGAGTATGCGACAGTTGAAGTATTGGAAGAAATACCACAATATCGAATCGATTCTCGTAATTACATGATTGAGAACAATTATGCATTATTAAGCATATCAGCACGTACGCCGGGATTATTAGCGGGTATTGATGCTGAGAAGATGCAACGTGCGCAAATGGCCGCAAGTCGTGCTTTTAAACCGTTTATGGCTCATACAATGGGTAACAGAACACAATGGTCTGTTATATCAGTCCCAACTGTTGGTTGGGCTAAAAAAGTGTTTTGTGAACTAACTGATGATGAGGCTGTTGAAAAGCTATGGGATGCTATTTTGAAGGCTGTTAGGATTGATGAAGAAAATGATCCAGTAGAAGAATGGCGTAAACATAATGAGCGTATTCATTATTATACTAAAACTTTAAATGACTTAAATTTTAGGTCACTACATTTTAAAAATAGTTTAGGAACTGATCTAACGGTTGGTTTGGTTAAAGATCATGTTTGGGCTGGTGGCAGTGAAGTATCAACAAAAAATACAGTATTTAATCCCAATATGCCTACTGAAGAGTGCTTCACGATGCCAGATAAATATCAAGTGAATGGTATTGTATATGCGACAAAACCACTAAATCATAGTGGAAAATTAATAGAGGACTTTAATATTACTTTCAAGGATGGAAAAGCGATTGCATACAGTGCCAAAAAAGAAGTTGAGGCATTAAAAAACTTAATCGATTTTGATGAAGGCAGTTGTTATCTTGGTGAAGTGGCTTTGATTTCACATCTTTCCCCAATAAGCTTAAGCAATATTCTTTTCTATAATACTTTGTTTGATGAAAATGCATCATGTCATTTGGCTTTTGGTGCTGCCTATCCAATGAATATCAAAGGTGGTACTGCTAAGACAGAAGAAGAACTAAAAGAGCTTGGTGCTAATACCTCTATGGAACATAGCGATTTTATGTTTGGTAGTGCTGATATGGAAATAATTGGTACAACCCAAGATGGTAAAACAGTAAAAGTATTTGAAAATGGTAACTTCGTGATTTAATATAACAAGACTTCTGTTAAGGAAGTCTTTTTTTGGTATAATATCTGAAGGTGATGATATGAGACTAAGAATTGAAGATTTAGTAACCATGCAAAAAGAGCTTGATGAAAGAATATTCATTTTGCATAATGTAAGCCGTCTATCAACAAGACAAGAACGATTATTGGCTCTTTTAGTTGAACTTGGTGAGATGATCAATGAAACAAAGAGTTTTAAATATTGGAGCTTGAAGCCAGCTTCTAATAAAGAGATCATATTGGAAGAATATGGCGATGGTATCCATTTCTTTTTATCGTTAGGAATTGATTTGAATGATAGTGACCGATTTAAAGAAAGCTCTGATATTAAAGACGAATCATTAAATAGTATGAGTTTAATTTTATATCATAAACTAAGTAACTTAGCTTTTGATTTTAATAAACAACGATATGATGAAGCTTTCGCGTTGTATTTGCAGATTGGTGAGCAGCTAGGATTTACCCCAGAGGATATTAGAAGGTATTATTTAATGAAGAATGAGATTAACCACCAAAGACAGAATCAGCAATATTGAGCAATGATTAAAGCGGTTGTTAATCAAAATGCAAAAGCGTATAATATAAAACAAAGAAGAGGAGAGAATATGAGCGAAAAAACAAATAAAGAAAAAGTAGTGATCAAAGAACCTTATGGTGATATAGATCTACAAATGTTTAAAGAGTTTACTGAAGCCGATGGTATTTCAGGAATTGAAAAAGAAGCAAGTCGGGTTATGAAGAAATGGCTTGAAGGATATGTTGATAGCATTCAATATGATAATTTAGGCTCTATTATTGGTGTTAAAAAGGGTTCGGGCAGTGGTTTAAAACTTATGTTAGCAGGCCATATTGATGAAATAGGTTTTGTGATAAAAGATATTGATGATAATGGCTTTATCAAAGTAAATACAATTGGTGGTTGGTGGGGTCATGTGTTACCAGCACAACCTGTAACTATTACTACACGTGAAGGTAAGAAATTTCATGGTATTTTTGGAGCAGCTGCTCCTCATGGTTTACCAGCTGAAGCCCGTAGCAAAGTAATGGAAATCAAAGATATGTTTATCGACATGGGAGTTGGTTCAAAAGAAGAACTAACAGAACTTGGTATTAGAGTTGGCGATATGGTAACACCACGCTCAAGCTTTGAAGTTATGAATAATCCTAACTTTTTAGTAGCTAAAGCTTGGGATGATCGTATTGGTGCTTTAATAGCGGTTGATGTTATTAGAAAGCTAAAAGGTGTTGATCATGATTTTGACATCTATGCGGCGGGTACTGTACAAGAAGAAGTAGGATTAAGAGGCGCTAAAACGGCCGCTTATGCGATTAAACCAGATTTAGCGATTGCACTTGATGTAACTATCGCATCTGATTACCCTGCTGGTGAAAACAGAATCAAATGTGGTGTTGGCGTTACGGTTGAGCTATTTGATGCTAGTCATTTAGGACATCGTGGGTTTATTCAATATATTGAAGACATTTGTAAAGAAAAGGGCATCGAATTTCAACTTGAACAATTAACTGCTGGTGGTACTGATTCAGGTGAGATCAACAAGTCATATGAGGGTATCATAAATGTGACTATGTCAATACCAAGTCGTTATTGTCATTCACACCATACGATCATTCATCGCAAGGACTATGTCGATACTGTCAATGTGATCGTTGAATTATGTAAGCGTATGAACAGTGAACAATTGGAGAAAATCAGATCATATAATCGTTAAACTGTTGAGAAATCAACAGTTTTCATTTATAACTTGGTTAGCATTGTTTGATTTGCTATAATATGAGTTAGTTTGAAAAGGTGAAAAGATGAAAAAAAGTGAAGTTATATTACTGTCGTTAATTGTTATGATTGATTTGATCAGTAAGTATTATATCCAATCAGTCATGACTTTGGGTGATTCGATCATGGTGATCAAAAATTTCTTTTATATAACATTTGTGGATAATAAAGGTGCTGCATGGGGCATCTTATCTGGTAGGTTAGAACTATTTTTTATCATAACCATTGTAGTGATTGTTGTTATCACATATATGTTATTTACAACTGAAAGACGTAAAGTATTATTGAGATTGGCTTTAGTTGTTATTTTGGCTGGTAGTTTAGGTAATTTTTATGATCGAATTGTGTTTGGCTATGTTCGTGATTTTTTAAACTTCTATCCTTTTGGATATGATTTTCCTGTATTTAATGTTGCAGACATGTCATTATCATTAGGTTATGTTTTATTAACATGGTATATCATACGTCATCCGGAGGAAGATTAATGATCGATCTTGAGTTAATCGTTGATGAAAATTTAAGTAAAAATCGTATCGATAAGGTTTTAGTCGATTATTTAAACTTGTCACGCTCACGTATCCAACAACTAATTGGTGAAGGTTATATCTTGGTCAATGACACAGAAACAAAAAACAATTATAAACTTAGGATTGACGACTTGATCACATGTGAGATACCAGAAGACAAACCACTTGAAATCACCGCAATACAAATGGAACTTGATATAGTTTATGAAGATCATGATGTAATTGTCATTAATAAACCAAGAGGCATGGTTGTACATCCCGCAGAAACTTATCGTGAACCAACATTAGTGAATGGCCTTTTAGCACATTGCAAGGATTTATCAGGTATTAATGGTATAAATCGTCCGGGAATTGTTCATCGTATTGATAAGGACACTACTGGTCTTTTAATAGTTGCTAAAAATGATGTTGCTCATGAATCCTTGGTGAAACAATTGCAGGATAAAACTGTTAATCGTGAATATTATGCTTTGGTTCATGGCGTGATTCCTCATGATGTGGGAAAGATTGATGCGCCAATTGGAAGAGATAAAAAAGATCGTTTAAAGATGGCTGTAACCGATCAAAATGCTCGTAATGCGATTACGCATTTTAGAGTAGTTGAACGTTTTAAGGAGTATACCCTTGTTTTATGTCGACTTGAAACTGGTAGAACACATCAAATAAGAGTCCATATGGAATACATTGGTTATCCAATTGTTGGTGATCAAAAATATGGTCGTCGCAAAACAATACCTGTTGATGGTCAATTATTACATGCGTATAAATTGACATTTGTGCATCCTCGTACTAATCTAGAACAAACAGTCACATGTGAAATGCCACAAGATTTTGTGATCGTTTTAAATCAGTTAAGGAGTGGTTATTAATGAAACAAGAAGATGTTTGGGCTTTACAGATCGTCTACATGTTTTTAGATAAATATGATTATCGTTTGATCAGTACAGGACCAAATGCGATCAAGGATGAAATCTGGTTAGCTAATCCTAAAGGTAAATATCCGGTTATAAGGGTATCAACTCTAGCTACAACAGCTAATTATTTTGATTATGATCGTTTAGTTAAAACAAAACAGGCAATATTAAGTTTGATCAGTGGAACGGGGCTTATGTTAAGTTTACACATATCAAATGAAACAACAGATAAGATATATAGTGAGATATATGAGGTATGTATTAGTGAGAGTTATCTCAGTGATGAACTTATTAAAGAAGATTATCCTGCAATAACATCGATCATTCAACCAATTAGCGATCCACAAAAAGAGTATGAGGAAATGAGTAAGGCAATCAATGTTGCTCAGATCAAAGGTTATCGCAAAGGTAATAGTTGGGTTAAAGCACATATGAATACAACTTATGTTATCATGGCAATTTGTATGGGTATGTTTGTGGTTAGCTTATTGTTAACCCAATTTACTGGTAGTAAGCTTATCAGTGCAGTCATGAGTGGGGCTTTATATAAGACATTTGTTTATGCTAATCTTGATCTATGGCGCTTATTAATGGCGGGTTTTGTTCATGTTGATTATATGCACTTATTAGTTAATATGTATTCATTTTATCATCTTGGTCCAACAATCGAACGTTTGTATGGTAAAAGAAACTATGTAACATCATTATTAGGATCAATCGTTATCGGTTCTGCCTTTGCCTTGGTTGGTAGTGTTAATACGATAACAGTTGGTATCAGTGGAGGATTGTTTGGTTTATTGGGAATGCTTTTTATCTATGCGTTTGAAACTAACAGTATACGTGATCGACGTGTAATGGGAAGCTTTGTACAGATATTTATCATTAATATAGTGATCATTGCGTTAGTGCCTAATATCAGCTGGCTAGGGCATGCTGGTGGCTTTGTGGCTGGAGTGTTGTTTGGTTTGATCTTTAGTAAAAAACCAACCTGGGAACTATTACGTAAAAATACAGTTATTGCTAGTATCGTATTGGTCATTGCTCTTTCATTTATGGCTTATAATGATGAAAGAAAAAGACCGATCGATCCGACACTTGATAGTGGAATCATTAATAGTTACGATCGTTTAAATATTAGTTGGTACGCTGAATATCTTGAAAGCAATCTAGTTGCTTATTATAAAACGGTGAGGTAAATATGAAACGTGAAAATGTCCTTTCATGGGATGAGTATTTTATGGGATTAGCCCATTTATCAGCTTTAAGATCTAAAGATCCAAGCACGCAAGTTGGTGCATGTATTGTGAATAAAAGTAAAAAAGTAGTTGGTATTGGTTATAATGGCTTACCAACTGGCTGTGATGATGATGAATTTCCATGGGAGCGTGATGGCGATACACTAAACACTAAGTATGTTTATGTTGTCCATGCCGAATTAAACGCTATTTTAAATAGTACTACTTCACTTGATGGTTGTACGCTTTATGTTTCGCTTTTCCCTTGTAATGAATGTGCTAAGGCAATTGTTCAATCAGGGATTAAAAGAATTGTCTATGAAAGTGATAAATACGCTGACACTGATATTGTAAAAGCTAGCAAACGTATCCTAAATGCGGCTGGGGTAAGTCTTTGTCAAATTGAACAAGCGATCAAAGTATCGGTTGAAAAGGTTAAGGTTTAGTATCGAAAAGTAATCACTCTTTGTGATTACGCTTAATAGAAAGAAGGAGTATTTAATGATCTTAGAAATTGTTACTCAAACAGCAGATGAAACAGCTTATGCTCATCAACTTGGTGCTGATCGCGTAGAGTTGGTAAGTGCGATTACCGAAGGAGCTTTGACACCAACTTATGGTTCAGTCAAGACCATCAAAGAAGACGTTAATGTACCAGCTTTTTGTATGATCAGACCTCATCCTTATAGTTTTATCTATAGTGATTATGATATTAAGGAAATGCAAAATGATATCATTAATCAATTACCTTACGCTTCAGCTTTTGTACTAGGATGTCTTGACGTAAATGATGAAATTGACGAAGTGACACTGGTTAAACTATTAAGTGTTGTTGGTGATACACCAGTCACTTTTCATAAAGCGATCGATAAAACCCCAGACTTTAAGAAATCGGTATTGACTTTGTCGAAATATCCACAGGTAAAGAGGATCTTAACTAATTTTGGCTTAAAAAATCCCGCTGATAATCTTGATAAGATAAAAGAATATTTAGCATTTTGTACAAGTAATGGCTTAACAGTCACATTTGCTGGTGGAGTTAATCTTAATTCATTACCACTTTTAAAACAAGCTGGAGTTCAAGAAGTACATATTAGTAGTGCTGCGCGAATTGATGGCTTAGCTAAGAATCAATTAGATCCAAATATTGTCAAAGCGATGGCAGCTTGTAAATAAAAAGAAATAATTTAAATAACTAAAGCTCAAGGTCAAATGTTGGGCTAAACAAATAAGGATTAAGTAAACATGAGTATTCTAGGAAACTGGAATACTCTTAAGTTAAGCAAAATTGTTCAAGATATAAGAACGAAAACGATCAAAATTTCTAAAGCCAAAGGCATTACGTTTATTCACTTTAATCTTATCATTTCAACATTGTTGACATAAACCTTCATGATGGATTATTTGATCATTCTTACGTTCTATTATACTTGTGATACTATTATCTGAGGAAATAAGTTGTTCTATTATTTCAGGTTTTCTGTTAACTGCATTTTATAGTATATTCATTCCTATGTCCTTTTAATTTTAGATATCACCTCAATTTTTACTCAAGAATCATAACTAAAGAACAGAAGATGATATTATCTTCTGTTCTTTAGTTATTGCTTATTATAAGAAAGAAATATCTTCAAAAATAAGCATTTTATTCAATGACTTTTATATTTGTTCGGAATAAGGTGGCTATGGCTTCTATGTCTTTTTTCGAAACGTCTAGTAAGACACATACATTTTTATGATTGTCGCTTTCTAAGTACTTTTGTAAGACTTCAGTTACCTCATTTAATGGTATGTGACTAATCTTCTTATTATCTAAAGTAACATCGAGATCACTTGTTGAATTATCAAACATTAGTACCATAGATTGTGTATTTCTAGCTTCAGTGAATGATTTTCGATTTCTGAGTTCGGATTGATAATCGAAAATAGGAACACCACTATCATCATTCCAATTTATCAAATAGGATGGACTTGTTTGCAGTGTCTTCGCGAATAATTTAATTTTTGATTGCGGAATATCAGCTAAACCAAGTTCAATCTTATTAATTGAAGATCCAGATTTGTAGCCTAATTTTAAGGCTAGTTCGTCTTGGGTCATGTTTAACATTTTTCTTCTCAATTTGATTCTGTTTCCTAGTTCCATTGATAACCTCATTCTTACTTATTGATAAAATGATCTACATTAAAATTATAAAACAAAAATGTGTAAAAATCGAGCATATTGAATATATATGGAATTTAATTCCAAATATATTGACATTCGAAATAAATAAATATACTATATAGGAAATGGAATGATATTCCAAATGATTCATCACATTTTACTGTAAGCGTTTAACTATATCAAAGTATTTACTCATATATATTTTTCTTGTGGCATTAATATGGAATAATATTCCAATAATACTCCTATCTTATTCAAAAAACTGTTACATCAAATAGATGAAACATAAAGAAAGAAGGATAAAACATGAAGAAAGAAGAAGTTTTAGAGAAGATTAGAGGTAAATTGATTGTTTCGTGTCAAGGTAGTAATATTGATGGTAATCCATTTTATACTCCAGATTTATTATTGCAAATGGCTAAAGCTGCCTATGGTGGGGGTTGCGCCGGCTTTAGAGCTAATGAGCCAGAAAATATAAGAAAGATAAAAAAAGAATTTCCCGATGTGCCAATGATTGGAATATGGAAAATTATGACAGAAGGCAATGATGTATATATAACACCTACAATCGAAGCTGTTGATACATTAGTTAATATAGGCTGCGAGATAGTTGCTCTCGACGGAACTAAGCGAATTAATGCTTATGGTAAAAACGGTTGGGATTTGATTAGAGAAGTTAAATCGAAATATCCTGAATTATTGATAATGGCCGATATCGCCGACCTTGAAGATGCAATTAAATCTTCTGAAGCTGGTGCAGATATAGTTTCTACGACTTTGTCTGGATATACCGATTATACTAAAGCCAATACCAAAATTTGTGATTTTGATCTTATTCTAAAAATCAAAAGAAATAAAGTAAATGCTTTTATAATCGCAGAAGGAAAAATATGGAATATAGAGGACGCTATAAAAGCGTTCGATTGTGGTGCAGACTCAATTGTTGTTGGTACAGCTATTACAAGTCCTATTGGAATAACAAAAAGATATGTGACAGCAATAAATGAGTATAACAAGAATTCAGCTGTGATTTAGGAAAATAGTTCATAGATGATATGTTGAATCTTGTAAGAAAGGAGGTCGCAAGATAAACATAAAGGATATGAACGGTTTTTAGATTGTAAGTTTGCTTAAATGCAAATACAAAGAAAGGAAATAACTATGACTATTGATTTAGGGTACGCTTTGTATGTGTCTGTTGTCTGTACATTCTTCGGTTGGTTGACGTATGGAATGCATGGGTTTGGATTAACGTATCCAGTTGTATGTGGCCCTCTTGTTGGATTATTGTTAGGAGATGTAAATACAGGAATTATTATTGGTGGAACGTTACAGTTAGTTTATTTAGGAGTTGTCGGTATTGGCGCAGCCATACCAGTTAACGCTACTACTGCTACTACAGTTTCGACGGCTTTATGCATTATCACAGGAATTAGCATGGAAACAGCAGTGGCACTGGCTGTACCAGTTGCGGTTTTAGGTCAACTGGACAGAATGCTTGCTTGGACACTAAACACTCCATTAATGCATATAGCCGATAGGTATGGAGAAGATGCAAAATTTAAACCAATGGTAAGATTAACGTATGTTGGTTCACTTATTTTTTGGATAACAGAATTTATACCAGTATTTTTATGCATATATTTTGGTTCATCGTTTGTAGCAGCACTTAATGACAATATGCCAGTATGGGTTACAAATTGGTTAAGAGCTACCACTGGCATGTTACCAGCTCTAGGTTTTGGTATGTTATTCTCAATGATGTACAAACCAAAATATATTCCATACTTCATTATTGGATTTGTATTTTGTGCTGTTTTTAAAGGCTCATTATTATCGGTAGCTTTAATCGGTGTCGCTGCTGCATTAATCAATTTTGGACAATCCACAAATACTAGAAAGAAGGGAGTTAATTAGATATGGAACATGAAGTAATAACCCTAGCACGAAAAGATTTCCTAAAACCTATGTGGAGAATAACTTTTTTCCCGATGTCGACAATTAATTATGAGCGTTTCCAAACACTTCAATATTTTTCGGCACTAGCTCCATTATTGGAAAAATTATGGCCGAACCATGAAGATAGAGTTGCTGCAGCAAAAAGACACATGGCTTTCTTTAATACAACACCAGGTTTGTGGTTAGCGTTTATTATGGGTATTACGGTTGCTACTGAAGAAAAAGCAGCCAATACGCAAGATGTAAGTGAAAAAACCGATCTATTAGCTTCTGTGAATGTTGTTAAAGCATCGCTTATGGGTCCATTAGCAGGTATTGGTGATTCTTTGGGCGCAACAGTTAGTGCAATCTATCTGGCAATTGCTTCTTCAATCGCTTTGACCGGCTCGTTTTTCGGTGCTATTTTATGCTTAATTTGTTTTAATGCATATCATCTTGGTTTAAGCTATGTCACATATCAATATGGTTATAATAAAGGGATGGAATTCTTAACTGATGTTAATAAGAGTGGTACGCTTGATAAATTGATGGATAGTGCTTGTATATTAGGCATGATGGCTGTTGGTGCGTTGATTCCATCTTGGGTTGGTTTTGATCTTAGTCAAGAAATAATGTTAGGCGACTATAGCATAAATCTTCAAACGCAACTTGATGGTATTTTGCCTGGTTTAGCTCCATTAGGATTAACTTTGCTTCTTGCATGGTGTTATCATAAAAAGATTTCATCACTCAAATTGGTTATAATTATATTTATTGTAGCTTTAGGTTTTTCATTGCTAGGTTTCTAAGAAATAGGAGGATTACGACTTATGGCAATAGTTAAGTATAGAGTTGATAGTAGAATGCTACACGGTCAAACATGTACTGCTTTTGGAAGGTTCTTGCATATTGATGAATATATTGTAATCAATGAAAAAGTTTCAAAAGATCAGATGCAAAGAACATTACTTGAACTGGCAGCTATGAATAGCAGTGTTAGTATCTGTTCGCCTGCTGAAGCAAAAGAACTAATAGAAAATAATGAATTGTATGGTTCTCAAACTATGGTAGTTTTTAAAGATATACAAGATGCTGTTGAACTTGTAAAACTTGGATATCATATAGATGAATTATGCATTGGAGGAATGTTTGACGAAGCAGGAAGGAATAGAATTAAATATGCAATATGTCTTTTTGTTGATGATAGTGATATTGAAGCATTCAAATATCTTGAAGATCAAGGTGTCGTATTAACCCATCAAGTCGTTCCTGACTATAAAGCAAGTAGTTTAAAAGATCTCGTTAAATATTAGAATTAGGCAATATCGATGCTTAGTATACTAAGCATCGATATTGTCTATTATTAATGATGGCAATCAGCAAACAATGATAGTATTGGAGGATACAATAATCATGAAAGAGCAATTCATAGAATTAGTACGATGCTTTTCAAAACGGAGAACGAGTAAGCAAAAGAGAAGATTTATCCAAAATGTTTATAACATGTTCACTGGTTTAGGGTACAAGGTGAAGATTTCCGAGAAAAGCATGGGATTTAAGAAAATCAGAAATATAATTATTGGGGATATCGACGTTGCCGAAACGATTTATGTTGCAGGATATGATACAACGGATCAAATTATTTTAAATAGTAACGATTATTATCCTCTTAATACAAGATACAATGTTCGATCATATATGAAAAATACTATAATTCGTTTTCTTATAAGTTCAGTTTTTTCTCTAATCGGAATTTATTCACTATACTATTCAGCAAATTATCCATTAGCCAGTTCGATACTTCCTGTTTTCTTTGGTTTGATCTTCATTGGTTTAGGGACTTGGTTTTCATACGGTATTAGTAATACCACCAATTTTAGCAAGAGCTCAAGCATTTTTATAATACTTAATCTTGCTAAGCATGAAAAGTCATCGTCTATTGCATATGTATTATGTGATCAAGCAAGTTATTCTGAAATAGGATTAGATTTTTTAGTTGATGATACAGTTAAAATAAAAGACAAATTAATAATATATCTAGATTGCTTGTCTCGCGGTGAAAAACTTCTACTTTGTTCGAACAATGTGAAAGAGATTAGAGAAATGGCTGATCATTATAGCGATCATAATATTGCCTTTGCTGATTTGGATAATAAATATGAGACAAGATTTAAGAATTTTAATAATATTATTGTTATCAGTGCAGGAAAATTAAGTGATAACAATGAATTTTATGTTAGTGACGTTCTGACTAAATATGATTGTTCTATTGATATTACACTATTGAATTCAGTTTTTCATATGTTACATAATTATAATAAAAACAAGAAAAAAGAGTACTAATATGTAAACATCTAAATTTCATTTAGTACTCTTATTGTATTTTTGAAATTCATTTTAGCAACTAATTTAAGTTTATCTTTACCAAATTTATTCACAAAGGCTTTAGCGTTTTCATCTACTGCTTTACCTGCACCTTTTAGAAACTGCCATTGATATTGTTCTTCCATTTTCTTTAACGATTCTAAAAAAGCATATCGAGCTATGATACTAGCACAGGCAACAGCAGTATATTTGCTTTCAGCTTTAGTGACAAAAATAATATCTTTGATGACCTTTGGTTCATCTTTGAGATAGTTAAAATAGTTCTTTTGTGGAGTAAATTGATCAATAACGATTAGTTTTGGTAATGTTTGTTTTTTAGCTAAGTTAATATAAGCTTGATTATGCATTTTAGCTTTAATGACATTCATATTGTTAGTATGGTGAACTTGATTGTACTTTAGATTATCTAAGATAAGCAATGAGTGCTTTAGCTTCTTGATCAGTTTAGGCGCTATTGTCATGATCTGTGAATCACTTAACATTTTTGAATCTCGTATGCCTAAACTATTTAATAACATTTCATCATTATCACTAACAATACAAGCGCAAACACAGATTGGTCCATAAAAATCACCAGTTCCTACTTCATCACTTCCAGCATGATTTGAAAATAGTTCACTATCTTTAAATAAACTAGCATAGTAATCTGCTTGATTACCTTGAAAGACTACTTTTTTAGATTTGTAGACAGTTATCACACAATCTTGTGGCTGATACATATAAAGAACATAGGGGGAGACTGGGTTATCTCTTTTATATTCTTGATATAGTGAATTTAATAATGCTATCTGTTTATCGTTTAGTTCTAATGTTATTGTCAAGATATGATCACCCTTAACTATCATATCATAATATCTTCATCCATTTACATTTGTCATATATTCTAATAGAATAAAAAGCAGAAGGGGGGATAAAATATGTTCATTCCCACTGAATATGTAACTTATATTAATATTGCTTTGGTAGTCTCACTATTATTAGCTCTGTTTATAGGATTTAAGAAAGGTTTTTTATTACAACTAGTTCAAGCTTTAACAATGATTGTGGCCGTTGTATTAGCTTGGCTTTTATCACCAGCTTTGGCAAAGTCATTTAATATTTGGCCAACTGAACTGACACCTTTTCATGATACTGTCTTAAGTGATCTTTTTTATGGTAAGATTAATGGGGTTATTTGGTTTTTAATTGTTTTTATAGTAGTTATTTTGGTGATGTTACTATTAAGGCCAATCGTTAAGGCAATTGGTAAAATACCAGTATTAAAACAAATCAATAAGATACTTGGAATGGCTTTTGCGCTTATTGGCTATAGCATTTATCTTTTGATCATAATCTATGCTTTAAACACCCCGCTCTTCACCAACGGAGCCCAAATAATCCAACAAAGCTGGTTAAGACCTGCTAAAGATGTGGCTACATCCGCTTTTGCGTTTATCGAAAAGCCACTTGCAGAAAGTGAGAAGTTACAGAATTTGATTGCGAATAAAGATAATTTAACAACCGAGGATTTTGATTTTCTTACCGAATGGTTAAAAACTCAAAACATCGATGAGAGTACGATAATCGAATTTTTTCAACAAATAGGAAAATGACAGAAATAATAAGAACACTTGAACTTGAAACAATAAAGTCACATATCAACAAATATACGACATTTGAACTAGGAAGAAGGATAATCGCTGAATTAACTCCTTCTTTTAATCATTTAGTGTTAAAACAAGATCTAGCTCGAACAAGTGAGGCCTTGCGATTGGTTATCAAGTATGGACCTTTACCTTTTGTGGGATTAAGAGATATCACTGATATTATAACGATAGCTCAAAAGGATGGTGTTTGCACTGGTATTGAACTACTTGATGTAGCTGCCCATGCATATTGTTGTAAAGAACTAAATGATTTCATTAAAAGTGTCGATGGTCAATATGATGAAATTGGCGATTTAATAAATGCTTTAAGTTATTCAGTTGCTTTAAGTAAGGAAATTGAAAGATGCATTAGTTTAAATGGAGAGGTGTTAGATAATGCTAGTGCTAAGCTTAAAAGCTTAAAAAAACAATTGAACAGCTGTGAAGTTGATATTCATACTGCAGTTGATAAGTATATAAGAGCGAACACAAATCACTTAAGTGATACTATCAGTACAATGCGTAATGAACGCTATGTAGTATTAGTAAAAAATAGTGATAAAAGAATGATCAAAGGCTTTATTCATGGCGAAAGTGCAAGTGGTCAAACTGTTTATATGGAACCAGAGAGCTTGTTACATTTTAATAATCAACGATTAAGTCTTATAGACCAAATTCAAGATGAGATTTATCGTATCTTATTTGAGTTAAGCCAAATGGTTAAAAAACAAGCAGAATCATACTTAGCTAATCTTGAAACTTTAGCCTTACTTGATAGTTATAATGCAAAGGCTATTTGGGCTAAGCTCAATAATGCTACAGTAGCTGAAATTGGTGATAGACTAATTTTAAAAGGAGCACGACACCCTTTAATTGATCCTAAAAAAGTCGTTATGAATACTTATCGTATTATTCCACCATGTAATACACTTCTGATAACTGGACCAAACACTGGTGGAAAAACCGTCAGTTTGAAGACTATCGGACTTTTCGTATTAATGACATATTGTGGTATTGCTATTAGTTGTGAAGAAGCAGAAATACCAATGTTTGATCAAGTGTTTGTGGATATGGGTGATAATCAGTCAATCATTGAATCTTTATCTACTTTTTCGGCGCATTTAAAACAACTTGCTTATATTTGTGATCAAGCCACCAGTAAGTCTTTGATCTTACTTGATGAACTTGGTGGTGGAACGGATCCTTTAGAAGGTGAATGTTTAGCGATCGCTATATTAGATTATCTTCGTAATTTAAATGCGATGATCGTTGCGACAACTCATTATGATCGCTTAAAAGCTTATGGTAAAAAACATGAAGATGTTATGTTAGCTAGCGTTCAGTTTGATACTGAAAAACTAGTTCCAACATATCGCTATAAAGAAGGCTTGACTGGACAATCAAATGCCCTTGATATCGCTGATAAATTTGGTCTTGATCAAGCGATTATCGCGAAAGCCAAAGAACTAAAAGATCAAGGTAGAAGTAAAGAAGATGTATTGATTGAAGAACTTGAAAGGTCGATCATAGCACATCAACAACAAGAAGAAACCTTGAAAAGTGAGATAAACTCACAAAAGTCTTTAAATGAGCGTTTAAGTAAAGAATACGAACATTTAAAGAACAATGAAGAAAAAATAATGAATGAAGTCAAACAGCAGGCAGTGAAATATCTTGAGAAAGTCACAGAAGAAGCTGATGAACTACTAAAAGAAATGCGTAAAATCAAAGAAGATGGCCAGCTTCATGAAGGCATTGCTTTAAAGAAAGAGCTATCTCAATTAGTTGAAAATGAAGAAGAAACTGAAGAACTAGATCAAATATTTGCGGTTAATGATCATGTTCAGATTAAAAACACCAATCAAAGTGGTGAAATAGAAAGCATTGATCGCAAAAAAGCGATTGTTAACGCTAATGGTATTAAGATAACGGTACCATTGACTAATCTGATAAAGAAAGAAAAACAAAAACCAAAAAAACAAAAAATTGCTTATCGTGTAAACAAGCCAGAAAATTTATCATTTGAATTAAACTTAATTGGTATGCGAACTAATGAAGCAGTTAGCATCTTGGAAAAATATCTCGATGATTGTTTATTGATGAATGCACCATATATTCGTATTATTCATGGCTTTGGTACAGGAGCTTTAAGAAAAGCTGTTTGGGCAAATTTAAAGAACAATCGTTTTGTGGAAGATATTAGACTTGGCATGCAACAAGAAGGTGGTAGTGGTGCTACCATTGTGACTTTAAAAAAGAGAAAACAATGAACAAGTTAGAAATTGAAGCAAAACTTAAATCACTGCCAGATAATCCTGGTTGCTATCTTATGAAAGATAAGGATAAGCAAATCATCTATGTTGGTAAAGCTAAAAGTCTTAAAAACAGAGTTAAACAGTATTTTACTGGCGCTCATGACTATAAGACAACGAAGCTTGTAGCTAATATTGATGATTTTGATTATGTTTTATGTAATAACGAAAAAGAAGCTCTGCTTTTAGAGATTAATCTTATAAAGCAATACAGTCCACGATTTAATGTCATGTTTATGGATGATAAGAGTTATCCTTATATCAAACTTACAAACGAAGAATACCCAATGTTGCGATTGGTAAGAGAGAAAAAGCGTGATAATAGATCACTTTACTTTGGTCCATATCCTGATGTGGGGGCAGCTCGTCAGACAATAAATTTGCTTAATAGATTATATCCACTACGTAAGTGTCAACGTTTGCCAAAGAAAGCTTGTCTTTATTTCTATCTTGATGAATGTTTAGCTCCTTGTATTAACAAGATTGAACCAAACACATATGAGAAGATGAAAACCCAAGTCATCAATGTGCTTAAGGGTGATAATAAGGAAATATTAGCTGAGATAAACACTAAAATGAATGAAGCAAGTGATAAGTTGGAGTTTGAAAAAGCTAAGGAATATCATGAACTTATGCAATCGATCAAACATATCACAACGAAACAACAAGTACAGATTAATTCAAACATTGATCAAGATGTTTGGCATTTTTATGCTGATAAAGGCTATATCTGTATCCAGTTGTTGGTGATAAGAAGTGGTAAGTTATTACGAAAGAAAGCAACTTTAAATGAACTATATGATGATGAAAGTGAAGCTTTCATTACTTATATTGCTCAGTATTATCAACAAAATACGATTGTAAAAGAAGTATTATTACCACAAACTATTGATATTGATGCTTTTGATGAATCATTAAGTCTTAGAATAATTAAACCACAACGTGGTCATAAAGCTAGTCTTGTTAAAATGGCTTATGATAATGCTCAAGAATACTTGAATCGACATTTTAGCTTTGCTAATAATCTTGATATTCAAAATGAACAAGCTCAAGGTGAATTAAATCGGTTATTAGATAGAAAGATCAATCGTATTGAGGTATTTGATAACTCACATATATCAGGAACTAATGCCGTAGCGGGTATGGTTTGCTTTGTTAATGGTAAAGCTAGTAAAAAGGATTATCGAAAATTCACTTTACATCAAGGTAATGATGATGTTGCTTCAATGAAAGAAGTAATATATCGACGTTATTTTCGCTTGCTTAAAGAACAAAAGGAAATGCCAGATCTGATAATGGTGGATGGTGGGTTAACACAGGTAATGGCAGCCAAAGCAATCATTGATTCATTATACTTGGATATTTTAATATTAGGAATGGTAAAGGATAAACACCATAATACAGCTAGATTGATACGTCATGATGGTACAACCTGTGAGATATTAAAAGAATCAGCTTTGTTTTTTATGATCACAAGGATTCAAGATGAAGTACATCGTTTTGCTTTAACTTATCACCAGCAAAAAAGAGGGAAAGCTCAAACTAAATCACAACTTGATGATATAAAAGGAATAAGCAGTGCGCGTAAAGAGGCATTACTCAAGCATTTTGGTAGTTACCAAAAACTAAAGTCAGCAGATATAAACATGATTGCTGAAGTTATTCCGAAGAATGTTGCGATCAATGTATATGAAGCTTTGCATAATGTTGATAATAGTGATCATGAATATTTACATTTGCTTGATGATAAAATAGAATAGATACTGATGATAAAGAGGAAAGTTATGAAGATTAAAAGGTTAATGTTTATTACCGGCTTAATTATTATCGCTGCTGGTTGTTATATTATGATGAATAGAAAATTTGATCCTTTAGCGCGCTATCAATACTATATTGATGCTAAAGAACATACAATGATCACTAGTAAACTAAACCAAAAGGAAATCGAGTATTTGATTGAGTATGCGATTGCTCCTTATGAGTTTATCGACTACATGGAATATTCTGGTTTTAACATCTATGCTATTGATGAGTATAATCGTCTTTATCAAGCTTATGGCTGGCTTGAATCAAAAGAAATGATCATGCGTCTTGTTAATGCAACACGAAATCTATATAGTTATGAACAACTTGATGAACTCATCAATAACTATTACTTTTATGAAATTGTTCAATATTATGAAGATGGCAATACAGAACTATTAGCAGTTGGTGTCAATGCGATTGACTTTGTGTTTCCAAAAGATCGTACTGTTGGATATTTGACACCTAAGGATTTAGTGATAAGCAGTATTAAAGGTATTGATGATAGTGAAATATACTTACGGCAAGAAGCTAGTGATGCACTTGATGAAATGATTGGGGATTTAAAACTAGCTTATAACCGTCAATATCAAAATTTAAGATTAAATAGTGGTTTTATTGCATATCAGCAACTTGTTGATCTATATAATACAAGCAAACAAGATCGTTATAAACCAGGACATAGTGAATATCAACTTGGACTGGCAGTTCAGTTTGCGATAAAAGGGGTAAGTGATGATGAGTATGCGAATCAAGTATTAGCCAAATGGTTAGAGGATAACGCTTACCTATATGGTTTTGTGCAAATAGATCGTGAATATGAAGTTGAAAACGCATATCGTTATGTCGGTAAGCAAAAAGCGTTAAGTTTAAATGAAGTTGTTACACAAGATTAGGAGCTATCATGAGTAAAATAGGTGTTTTCGATTCGGGATTAGGTGGCTTTTCAATAGCGAAAGCCATTCATCAACAATATCCGAAACAAGATATTGTTTTTTTAGCTGATCAAATAAATGTTCCTTATGGTAACAAGGATGTCAATTCACTTGAACATATTGTTTATAATAATCTGCGATGGTTTTATGATCAGGGTGTTAAAGATATCATCTTGGCATGTAATACCACAAGTGTATTATCATTAAAACGCATTACTGATGAATTTAAAGATATTAATATTACACGTATCATTAAACTTACTGTTGACCAATTAGCAAGTGATATGCCAAGTGAGATCATTGTATTAGCAACAAAAGTTACTATTCAAGCTCATGCATATAGCCAAGCGATCAAGAACGTGAATCCTAACGTGATCGTTCATGAGATTGCTATGCCTAACTTAGCTCAATTAATAGAAGATTTAGCTGATGAAAAGAAAGTATATCAAGATTTTGATATTTATTTGTCAAACTTTAAAGGTAAAGCAATCCCTTTTTTGATGGGGTGTACGCATTATCCTTTAGTAGAAACGCAACTCAAAGAGTATTTGGCAGCTAAAGCATATGATTCAATTAAACCCATTTTAGCGATGAATCAATTATATACGACTGGTGATGGTATCTTTGAATGCTATACAACAGATCAACCTCATAAATTTGATCTTAAAGTTAAGCAATTGTTCAAGCAAACGATAAATTCTAAACATGCTAATATTGATGATGATGCTTGCTAAAACAAGTATATTTTGATAGGATTAAACGCGGTGATTAGATGCAGATTATCATAGTTAGTGACAATCATGGTCATGATGTACCATTGAAACAAATCAAAGCGAACTATCCTAATGTTAGGGCTATTTTGCATTGTGGTGATAGTGAACAAAATCTAGACAAACTAGATGGCTTTTACAATGTTAGAGGTAATAATGATTTTGCTGATTTACCACAACACTTAGTTGTTGATATTGATGGTTTAAGAATTTTCATGACACATGGTCATCGTTTGTTTTCTTTGACTAAAAATGATCAACTTGCTCATTTAGCTAAAAAGAATAACTGTCAAATTGCATGTTGTGGTCATACTCATGTTTTTGATCATCGTATTGTTGATCAGATCAATATTATCAATCCAGGTTCATTATGGCACTCACGAGATGGTGGTAGACCAAGCTATGCCGTTGTTGATATTGATAATGGTCAAATTAACGTCATAAAAGTCGAAATATAAAGCGCGAGTTCTTGCTAAAAGTTTTTAAATTTGTTAGTATATTAAAGCAGTTTGTCCACGTAGCTCAGCCGGATAGAGCATGCGCCTTCTAAGCGCACGGTCGGGGGTTCGAGTCCCTCCGTGGACGCCACTTTAAAGATACCGTCAAAACGACGGTTTTTTTATTGATTTATTAAAATTGTAGAAAACGAATAAAATGTATATAATAAGTTATAGTAGAGACTTTTTAAAGAAGAGGATAATAATGAAAAAGACAACTAAATATAAAGTAATTGAAGATTACATAAAAAGTGAGATTGATAATGGTAATTTAAAGGTTGGCGATCAAATAATGACGGAATATCAACTTAGCGATAAGTTTAACATTGGACGCCTTACGGTTAATAAGGCAATCATCAATCTAACAAAAGAAGGTTACTTAAAGCGTATCGCAGGTAAAGGTTCATTTGTGATCGCACACACTGTTACTAGGGATTTTTTTGTAAGACGAAGCTTTACCCAAGATATGGAAAGTATTGGTCTTAAAGCTGGCTCAAAACTTTTAGATTACAAACTATTAAAAGGTAGTGAAGTACCAAAAGTAGCGAGAATGTTAGAACTTGATTTCGATGAGTTCATGCATTACTTCGCAAGACTTAGAACTGGTAATGATGAACCAATTGCGATTAGCTATACCTACATTCCACAAAAGATTGTGCCACAATTTGATTTGAGTGTCATTGGTGGATCTTTAAATGAGTTTTTTGAGAAACTAGGGATCATTGATGCAGGTACTAAACAAAAAATGTCAGCACATCTTCCAACTTTACAACAAAAAGAACTACTTAATATTGATCAAGAAGCGCTTTTAAGAAGTGCTCATACAAGATTTACAAAAGAGAAGATACCATATGAATATACTGAGACTTACTATCGCTCTGATAAATTTGAATATACCTTTGATTCGGTTATGGGACTACAGGCTAAGAATGATAAAACGGTGTAAACCGTTTTATTTTGATAACGCTTTAATAAGCTGTTATTAACAAAATGTTAAAAAGAGTATTGACATTAATCGTTTATTCTTATATATAGTTTAAAAGGGATGGTAATCATGAACAATATTGCAAACATAAGAAAGTTATTTGTTGTAGTGGATATGGTCAAGGGTTTTGTGGAAATTGGACCGATGAGTGATAAGAAAATCGCAAAGATAGTTGGTGTGATAAAAGCTTTATTAAAGAGGTTTAGTGCTGATGATCAAGGTTTGGCATTTGTGAATGATGCGCACTTACCTAATAGTCTTGAATTTCAACGATATCCAACACATTGTCTTAAAGATACAGAAGAAGCAGAAATTGTTGATGATCTAAAACTATTTGAAAGACAGGCGCTTGTTTATGAGAAAAACTCGACTAGTGCTATCTTTAATGATACATTTATCAATGATCTTAAAAAGATGATATTACTTGATGAGGTGATCATTGTAGGTTGTTGCACGGATATATGTGTATTAAACCTCGCAATCCCTTTGCGTAATTATTTTGATCAAAATGACCTAGATATAAAGGTTACAGTGTTGACTGATGCGGTTGAGACTTATCACAGTGATGATCATGATCGTGATGAGTATAATGATATCGCATTTAAGTTAATGAAACAGGCTGGGATATTACTGCGTAAAAGTGAGGTGTATTTATAAATGAAGAAATTAGTTGATTTTTATGAGCTAACAATGGCTTATACAGACTTTAAAAGCGGTAAAATGGATCAAGTTTGTTACTTTGATGTATTTTTTCGTAAAAACTTAGCTAAAGGTGGTTTCAATATTGCTTGTGGATTGGATGACATCATTGATCTTATTTTAGATTTTAGCTTTAGTGAGGAGGATATCACTTATCTAAGATCATTAAATTGTTTTAGTGAGGATTTTCTTGCTTACTTAAAGGCTTTTAAGTTTAGTGGTGATATCTATGCAGTTAAAGATGGTACTGTAATCTTTCCGCAAGAGCCTATAATCACTGTAGTTGGTAATGCGATTGAAACACAATTGATTGAAACTGATCTTTTAAATCGTTTTAATCATGGAAGCTTGATCGCTACAAAGACTAGAAGAATCGTGAATGAAGCTAAAAACAAAGCGGTTATGGAGTTTGGGGCAAGAAGAGCGCAGGGCCGCGATGCAGCGGTTTTTGGGGCTAAGTATGCATATATAGCTGGAGCAGTAGGAACATCGTGCTATGAGGCTGGAAAGCGTTTTAAGATACCTTTGTTAGGAACAATGGCTCATAGTCATATAATGAAATATGAAACAGAATATGATGCGTTTCTTGCTTATGCTAAAGTTTTTCCTGATAATGCTGTATTTTTAGTTGATACCATTGATTCCTTAAGAAGTGGTATGGTTAATGCGATCAAAGTAGCTAATGATTACCTAATACCCAATGGTTATCGACTAAAAGGTATCAGGCTTGATAGTGGTGATCTATCATACTTATCTAAGCAAGCACGTATAATGCTTGATCAAGCTAATATGAAGGACTGTAAGATCATTGTATCAAATGCACTTGATGAACAAGCGATCAAAGATTTGCTTGAAGAGAAAGCACCGATTGATGTTTTCGGTGTAGGTGAAAACTTAATTACTTCAAAAGGAGATCCAGTCTTTGATGGTGTGTATAAATTAGCAGCGATAGTTGACAAAGGTAAGCTGATACCAAAGATGAAAGTAAGTGAAACACAAGCTAAAATGACTAATCCGGGATATAAGAAACTTTATCGGTTTTATGATAAAGACAGTGGATATGCACTTGGTGATTTGATTGCTTTGGCTGATGAGATCATTGATTTAAATGAATATGTTCTATTTGATGAGTTTGAAATCTGGAAACAAACAAAGATAACTAACTATGTGATAAGAGAATTACATGAACCAATCTTTATCAAGGGTAAACTAGTTTATCAAAAACCAACATTACAAAAGAGTAAAGAATATTGCCAACAAGAAATCGATACCTTATATCCGGAAATATTGAGAATAAATAATGCTCATCGTTACTATGTTGATCTTTCGTATGATCTATATAAGTTAAAACTTGGTTTGATCAAGCAAAATACAATAAAACCAATTGGTGATAGCGTATGAAAACTGGTGTATATGTAGGAAGCTTTGATCCTGTTCATAAAGGACACATGAAGATGGTAAAGCAGTTACTTAATCGTAACATTGTCAATCAAGTTGTTATGGTTGCGACTACCGATTATTGGGATAAAAAGCTTTCAGCATCTCTAGCTGATCGCTTAGCAATGCTTTCAGTGTATCAATCAAAACGTATTATCATCGATAATGAACATAATCACTTACAATACACTTATCAAGTTCTGTCATCGCTTAAAGAAAAACACCCGGCATGGGATCTTTATTTGATCATTGGGGATGATCTTTTAGTTTCTTTTGATAAGTGGCAAAATTTAGATGAACTATTGCAATTTAAGGTTATCATCATTGATCGCATGGCGGTTGATGTTAATGCGTATCTTAAATTCTTGCCAAAAGCAGAGCAGTTTATCAAAGCTAAACACTTTGATAAAATGGCGATATCATCAAGTCAGATCAGAACAATGATCAATATGAATCGTGAGGATGAACTTAAGAAATATCTTGATCCTGGAGTACTTAATTATATAAAAAATAATAGGTTATATCACAATGAACAGTAAAAATAGCGATCACGATGAACTCACTTTCTTAAACTCATATGATCCAACCTTGTATGATAGATTATCATTAACTACTGATATATTAGTTTTTGGAATTAGTGACAGTATTAATCCTAATTATCGTAAACTACCAGAGAAAAAATTTAGTATATTGCTAGTTAAAAGAAAAACACATCCCTTTAAAGATAAGTGGTGTTTACCAGGTGGTTTTTTACAGATTGATGAAGAACTAACAAACGCACCAAAACGTGTTTTAGCTAAGGAAACAAACTTACATGATGTTTATCTTGAACAGTTGTATACCTTTGGTGCTGTTAATCGTGATCCACGATTAAGAGTTGTTAATGTTGCTTATATGGCATTGATCAATAAAGATCAACTACAAGATGAACTTTTAGCTGATGCAGCTTGGTTTAATGTTACCCAAATACAAAAGGAAAATGAGATAAAGATCATTTTGAAAAGTGAAATTGATGAAATATGTTTTACGCTACTTAAAATCAATGATGATATCAATGATCCTTTAAGCTATAAAATTGTAGATAATGAACTGTTGGCTTTTGATAATCCATTAGTTATCTTTTTTGGTTTATTAAGAATGCGTAATAAGATAAACTATACTGATATTGTCTTTAATATGATGCCTAAGTACTTTACGCTTAAAGAACTACAAAATGTGTATGAAGTGATATTGGGCAGAAAATTACTTGATCCAGCTTTTAGACGGATAATCAAAGATAAGGTTGTACAAACAGAATTTGTTAGAAGTGGTAAAGGCCATCGCCCATCACTCTTATATCGTTATAAAGATCCAACTTAACTTAAGGCTTTTATCTAACGTTAGTCTTTGTTATAATTACTATGCTTTAGGAGGTTATCATGGATCAAAAAAATATTAGGAATTTTTCCATCATCGCCCATATTGATCATGGTAAGTCAACTTTGGCGGATCGGATCTTGGAAATGACTGGTACTGTCAGTAAAAGAGAGATGATGGCGCAGATACTAGACACATTAGAATTGGAAAGAGAAAGAGGCATTACCATCAAGCTTAATGCCGTCCAACTACAGTATAAGGCATTAGATGGTCAAACATATACCTTGCATTTGATCGATACTCCAGGTCATGTGGATTTTACTTATGAAGTATCACGTTCATTAGCTGCTTGTGAAGGAGCTGTTTTAGTTGTAGATGCAGCGCAAGGTATTGAAGCACAAACCTTAGCTAATGTTTACTTAGCGTTAGATAATAATCTTGAGATCATTCCTGTAATAAACAAAATCGATCTACCAAGTGCTGAACCTGAAAGAGTGATCAGGGAAATCGAAGATGTGATTGGATTACCTGCTCATGATGCACCGTTAATATCGGCTAAAAATGGCATCAACATACAAGAAGTATTAGAGGCAATAATTGCGAAAGTACCTGCACCATCTGGAAATGTGGATAATCCACTACAAGCATTGGTTTTTGATTCATATTATGATGCTTATCGAGGTGTTATTGCTTATGTTCGGATCAAAGAGGGCAAAGTAACAGTTGGTGATGAGATTAAGTTGATGGCAACTGATAAGATATATCAAGTGGTTGAACTTGGTGTTCGTAATGTGATCGATATAAAGAAGGAAGAGCTTGTTTGTGGCGAAGTGGGCTGGATAGCAGCTAGCATAAAATCAATTAAAGATGTTCGCGTTGGGGATACGATAACATCTGTGAACAAACCAGCAAAAGAACCGCTAATAGGATATCGACAAATCAATTCGATGGTATATTGTGGACTATATCCTGTTGATGCTCAAAGATATACAGATCTAAGAGAAGCACTTGAACGTTTACAACTAAATGATGCATCTTTACATTTTGAACCAGAATCATCACAAGCATTAGGTTTTGGTTTTAGATGTGGCTTTTTAGGCTTGTTACATATGGATGTTGTACAAGAAAGATTAGAGCGTGAATATAATCTAAACTTGATCGCAACTGCCCCAAGTGTCATTTATCATGTTTATATGACTGATGCCACGATGATAAAAGTTGATAATCCAGCAATGATGCCACCAACAACTAAGATTGATCATATTGAAGAACCAATGGTAAAAGCAACGGTGATGGTTCCTTCAAATTATGTTGGGGCAGTAATGGAGTTAAGTAATAAAAAACGTGGTATTTATAAAGATATGACTTATATTGATGATAATAGGGTGGCTTTAAGCTATGAACTACCTTTGGCTGAGATCATTTACGATTACTTTGATCGTTTAAAATCATCAACGAAAGGGTATGCTTCTTTAGACTATGAACTTATTGGATATCATAAAGATGACTTGATAAAACTTGATATTCTTTTAAACAGCGAAGTCATTGATGCATTATCGGTTATTGTTCATCGTGAACAAGCTTATAACCGTGGTAGTAATATAACTCGTAAACTGAAGGATCTTTTACCAAAACAACAGTTTGAAATACCAGTTCAAGCAGCGATTGGTAGTAAGATTATTGCTCGTACTAACATTAAATCACTACGAAAAGATGTTTTATCAAAATGTTATGGTGGCGATATATCACGTAAGAAAAAATTACTGGAGAAGCAAAAAGAAGGAAAGAAACGCATGAAATCTGTTGGTAGTGTTGAAATACCACAGGAAGCGTTTATGGCAGTCTTAGCACGTGATGAAGATTAAAGATTGTCATCTGACAATCTTTTTACCTGATAAAACAAGGGAGATATTATGGATGAACTATGTTTAAAAATCCAAGAGTTAAGAAAAAGTCGGGGTTGGCTAGAGTCTGATACTGATGCGATCTTAGCTAAATCAATAATCATTGAAGCAGCTGAACTTTTGGAATGTTATCAATGGAGTGAGAGTGAAGTTGATCTAGTGGCAATCAAAAGCGAAATTGCTGATGTATTACTTTATGCGATTTCATTGTGCATGCATTACGGTTGGGATTATAAAGAAGTAGTCTTAAGCAAGTTTCCTGATATAGAAAAGCGTTATCCGGCCATTAATGAGTAAAGCACTTTACGTACACATTCCTTTTTGTCAATCTATTTGTTCTTATTGCGATTTTTGTCGTTTTGGGTATGATCAAGATTTAGCCGATCGTTATCTTAAAGCCTTAAATAAAGAGTTGATAGAAAAGGTTGAAAATAAAGATCTAAAAACGATTTATATTGGAGGTGGAACACCAACCGCACTTAACCTTGATCAACTAAGATTTTTACTTACTTGTTTAAAAAATTATGCATTAAATGTTGAAGAATATACCATTGAAATCAATCCAGAAACCATGACTTCAGCAAAATTCAAGCTTTTAGCTGAATTTGGTATCAATCGCGTAAGTATTGGTGTCCAAACATTAAATGAGCGATTATTAAAATATCTTAATCGCAAACATGATATTGACTCAGTGTTTAAGTGTATTGACTATTTTAATCAAATAGGAATTTCTAACATCTCGGTCGATCTTATTTATGGATTACCAAATCAAACTATCAAAGACTGGCAAGAAACTGTTAATGGTATTGTAAAAGCAAACATCAAGCATGTTTCGCTCTATAACCTCACTATTGAAAAAAATGCTTTATTTGGTCGAAAGAACATTAAGAAACTTGATGAAGAAATATGCGATAAGATGTACTTCTGGGCTATTAAAACGCTTGAAAGCGAAGGATTTCACCAGTATGAGATCAGTAATTTTGCCAAAATTGGATATCTTAGTCAACACAATTTAACTTATTGGAAGTATCAAGACTTTTATGGTATTGGTGTAAGTGCTGCTGGAAAAGAACGGAATTATCGTTATACCAATACCTCAAATATTAATGATTATCTTCATGGAGTACTTTCGATTGAGGAAATTGAGTTAAAACCAAAAGATTATTTATTTGAAAAAATGATGATGGGACTTAGAATAAAAGATGGTATTTTATTGAATGATGATGAATTTAACAGTATAATTGAAATGTATAGACAAAGCGTAGATGACTTATTAAAAAAAGGCTTGATAGAGTTTGACAACAACAAGCTAAAGGCAACAGATAAGGGTTACTATATTATTAATGATATTTTGGTTGATCTGTTACCATAGGTAACTATCATATGTAAAAAGGAGAGAAGCTATGAACAAAACGTATCATCAACAAGTGCATGCAATTTTTAAAGAAGTGTTTGCACAACAAAGCACAAACATTATCAAAGCATGTGAATTGGGATTTACTTCAGTACAAAGTGGTAAAAAGTTTTATGTTTTAGGAACTGGGCATTCACACATGATGCCTGAAGAATTCTTTGCTCGTTTGAAAGGAACAGATTTCTTCACTCCCATTATCATGCCAGAATTTATGCTCCATCAGTTTCCACACAAATCTACAGTTATTGAACGTTTAGCACCATATGCTGATATCGTATTAAGCTTATATCCTATCAGTGAAGGTGATACCATGATGTTAGTTTCAAACTCTGGTCGAAATGGTTTGCTAGTTGAACTAGCGATCAAAACCAAGCAAGCTAACGCTAATTTAATAACTTGTGTAAATCATAAACAAGCTAAAGTTATTACTAGTCGTCATAGTTCAGGTAAGAATATGGCTGATTTCGCTGATGTCGTTATCGACAACTGTGGTGTATTTGGTGATGCGCTTCATGAAATCGCTGAAGAATTAAAAGTTGGTTCAACATCAAATATGGTAACTATTCTAATTGCGCAAATGATGAATGCGATAATGATCAATTTACAAAAAGGTAAACCAGAATCCAATAAGAGCGTATTAGAGCGTTTTGAAACATACTTTTTTGAAGCATTTGATCAAACATTGACACAAAGTGAAAATGTACAGAAAGCAGCTCAATTAGTTTTTGAAGCTGTACAACGTGAGTCAAAATTCTTTGTTTATGGTGGTGGACATTCACATTTAGTTACTGAAGAGTTGTACAGTCGTGCCGGTGGAGTACCATATATTAGTCCAATTCTAGAAGATGAGATCATGGTTCATATGAGTGACAATAAGTCTAACTTGATGGAAACATCAAAAGAGTATGCGCATATCCTTATGAAGAAATATGGGTTTAAAGCTAATGATCTTATCTTGATCGCTTCAAATTCTGGTAAAGGTAAACTCACTGTTGAGCTAGCCAGGATTGCTAAAGATGCAGGACTTAAAGTTATTGCTTTAACTAATGTAAGACAAGCGAAAACGGCTGTTTCTGATCATGAGAGTGGTCAATTATTAGCTCAAATCGCTGATGTTGTTATTGATAATTGCGCACCGGTCAATGATGCAGCCTTTATGATACAAGATCGTGTTTGTTGTCCATTATCTTCTTCACTTGCCTTATACCTAGCGCAGTCATTGATTGTTGATTTGTGTTACGTGATGATTGCAAATGGTATTATGCCGCCGATTGCGATTAGTGCAAATGTTGAGGATCCAAAAACTGATCGTCAAAAAGAGTTGAAAGAAGCTAGCCGTTTAGCAAGAATTAAATATGCATCTAACTATATCTATCAAGGGCCTAAAGTAAAACTTGGTTAACATAATGAAAAGCAGGCGATCGTACGATCACCTGCTCAGACTGTTGACAAAATAAGTTAACAGTCTTTTTATTTGGTTAGAAGAATACTATTAAGAAAGGCAAGATAATGGTAAAATTTTAGTAGATAAGTAGAGGACAAACTATGTTTAAGAAACGAACGATCCAACAAGAGGA
>JAYFOM010000003.1:0-41142 GCA_034932685.1 Erysipelotrichaceae bacterium | reverse complement strand
GGGCAAAAAACGTTGAGATTGGGTTATAATAGACATGCGATTGGTTTCCTTTCTATAAAGTGTGCTAACTCTATTTTACAGGATTCCATTCGCTTTTCTATTTTAGTTGGTAAGTCTCACATCAATTGTAACTCTACACTTACAGAGAAAATCGCAAAAATCTTTAATACTATTTATAAAGAAAATAGTGTACAATACTGTATTGTGCTTATACAAATGCATAACAAAGTTAATTATGAATCATTGTTAAGATAAAAAGCAGTATTAAAACCAATTAACCAATGATTGATATCGTAAATATTGAACATAGTATCGTCAAAGATAATTTTGCTCACAGTAATATTTATTCACAAGTAAACCTCTTTACCATCATTAAAAGTGCACTTGTTCATGTTAGCTTATATTGATGGAGAAATAGGAGAATAAGTGAGATTTCAAGAATTAAATATTATAGAGCCGATACTTAAAGCATTGGCTACTGAGGGTTATGAAACACCAACCCCAATTCAAACACAAGCGATACCACCTCTTTTACAAGGACGTGATATTTTAGGTTGTGCACAAACAGGAACAGGTAAAACTGCTACTTTTGCGATTCCGATCTTACAACTTTTTACTCAAAAAGTTGTTAATTACAATGAGAAAAGAAAGATCAAAGCTCTAATACTAACACCAACAAGAGAGTTAGCTTTACAGATATTTGAAAGCTTTAAAACATATGGTAGTTTTACCAAACTAAAATATGGTGTTATCTTTGGTGGTGTATCACAAAAACCTCAAGAATTAACTTTAAGTAGAGGGCTTGATATCTTAGTAGCGACACCTGGTAGACTAAACGATTTGCTTAATCAAGGCAAAATAGATCTTAGATATATTGAGATTTTTGTTTTAGATGAAGCCGATCGCATGCTGGATATGGGATTTATCAATGATGTAAAAAAGATTATCAAGAAAATACCCATAAAAAGACAAACGATGTTATTTTCAGCAACAATACCACCAGAGATAAACATGATAGCTAAAACAATCTTGATCAATCCAGTAACAATATCGGTAACACCTGTATCATCAGCTGTTGATACCGTAAAACAAGCTTTATATTATGTGGATAAAGGAAACAAACAAAGTTTATTGAAATTTTTGTTAAATGATAAGAGTATCAAATCGGCTTTAGTTTTTACTCGTACTAAACATGGTGCTGATAAAGTAGTACGTGATTTACTGAAGTCACAAATTGTTTCTGCGGCTATTCATGGCAATAAATCACAGAATGCTCGTCAGTTGGCATTGAATAACTTTAAAAATGGGTTAACCCGGGTATTGGTTGCGACTGATATCGCTGCCAGAGGTATTGATATTGATGAGTTATCACATGTTATTAACTATGATCTTCCCAACATTCCAGAAACTTATGTTCATCGCATTGGAAGAACAGGTAGAGCAGGATTAAAAGGAGTGGCAATTTCTTTCTGCGATTTTGATGAAAAACCATTTCTTGCGGACATTGAAAGATTATTAAATAGGAAAATAGATGTTGTTACGTCTCATCCTTTCCCGCTTCTTATTACTACACCAACAAGAAAAGTAACAAATCAAAATCAGAGAAAACGTAAATAACACTAGTCACAACATGAGTTAGTACAAGTTTTATATCACTAATTGATCAAAAGTTCCTGAAGATATACGGCTATATAGATAAATGGCGATAATTAATTAATTATCTCATTTGAGATAGTTTTTTTATGATTTTAATGGAGCATAATCTTACTAGCACTTGCTGATAGATGTATAACTAAGATATTATGAAGTTAAGATCAATAGTGTATAAAAAGATGTGTGAATTTTCAGCATTCAAACGATTAAATCACATTGACAAGAGGAACTATGAAATTAGAACTGGCGAAAACAAATAAACAGTTGCGATTAAAAGCGATATTTTTCAATATGATCATAAGAAGAATGAGTGCTGCAAAATTTAAAAGATTACATGTTATGGCAGACATTTTAATGAAAAGAAATATTAAAGACATTAGTATAAGTAAAGAAATACTTACTTATGGTAATGATAAGGTCACATTACCCATATATGTTTATAAATCACATGATCAACAAGAGAAAGTCCCTGGCGTACTTTGGCTTCATGGTGGTGGTTATGCGATGGGATCACCAAGCTTAAGCATTGGTATCATTAGTAAACTAATTGCTGCTAGTGGTTGCGTTGTTGTGGCTCCTGATTATCGCTTATCAACGGAAAAGCCATATCCTGCTGCCTTAGATGATTGTCATCAGGCGCTATTATGGATGAGAGATAATGCTAATCAACTCAATATTAGAGATGATCAATTAATGGTAGGTGGTGAAAGTGCTGGTGGAGGTTTAGCTATTGCTTTATCGCTTTATGAAAGAGACCATAATGGCGTAAAGATTGCTTTTCAGATGCCAATTTACCCTATGATTGATGATAGGATGATCAATGAATCGGCCAAAAACAACAATGATCCAGTTTGGGGTTCTAAAGTTAATAAAGTAGCGTGGCAGCTTTATTTAAGTGATTTAAATAGGGAAGATGTACCAATATATGCAGCACCAGCAAGAGCAGAAGACTTATCAAATTTACCACCTTTAGTGTCTTATGTTGGTGATCTAGATCCATTTAAAGATGAGATAAGTATATTTGTGGATAAGTTAAAAATGTATAAAATACCCGTTTTCTTTAATATTTATAAGGGATGTTATCATGCATTTGATATCGTGAATTCTCAAGCTGATGTAAGTAAAGAAGCGCATAGTTTCTTTATAAATGCATTTAAGTATGCTGTTGAAAATTATTACGCAAAACAAAATGATATATAGAACTAAGCATCATCAAAATTTTAAGTAAATGACTAATTTGATAATGCACAATATTGTTCTAAATCACCAAGTTGTGATAGTATAATGAATATAGTGAATAACTGTTTAAGCGATAATTATAAGGAGTATATATGACTAAACTAGAACAGTCAAACAAATTACTATCAGTAACTGAGATCAGAACCTTATGGTCAAAAACATATAGTGAATTTGGTAAACCAGATTGGTCGCATATTTTCCCATTTTATCATGATGATATTATTTTCAAGGATTCAATTCAGAGAATTGAAGGTAAAGATGATTTTGTGGCAATGTGTAATCGATTAACCAAACGTTGTAAAAGTTTGAAAATGGACATCAAAAATATCACAAAAACCGATAACATTGTAATGATGGAATGGAAAATGACAATGTCTTTTCGTTTCTTTCCAAACAAACCAATTTATGGTTCTACAAGATTAACTTTTGATGATGATGGAATGATAATTGAACAAAGAGACTATTATGATCTTTGGGGCGATATTTATGATGAAATACCAATTGTTAAAAATATTTATCGCTGGTTTATGCGTTCCTTTTTTGGATAGAAAGATATAGTAAAATGTTTAAATTACCTGATGAACTAATGTTTATTAAAAACGGTAGTGCTAAGCAAAAGCGCAGTACAGAATCAATGCAAGGAAAGCTTTGTGTTGTTTCAGGTGCGACTTCTGGTGTTGGTTATGAAGTAGTTAAGCAACTAGCGGCGGGTGGCGCTGATATCGTTATGGTTGTAAGAAACGAAAACAAAGCGCAAGCACTAAAAGACGAATTAGTACGAGATTTTCAAGTAATGGTTGATTACTTTATAGCTGATTTCTCTGATTTGAACCAAGTTAAGGAAGCAGCGCAAGCGATACTAAATAAATATTCTAAAATTGATGTTTTGATCAATAGTGCAGGCATTCATTCAACAAAAAAAGTCTTAAATCAAGAAAAAGTAGAAATGGTATTTTGTGTTAATCACTTAGCGCCTTTTTTGTTAACAAGATTACTTCTTAGTAGAATAATCGCATCCTCTCCATCAAGGATTATTCAAGTAAACTCAGAAGGGCATCGATTCAATGGCTTGGATGTAAATGATATAAATTGGCAAAAGCGAATTTATACCGGACTTAGAAGTTATGGTGCATCAAAAACTGCACAGTTATATACCGTATGGAAGTTAGCTGAACATTTAAAAGATACTAATGTGACAATCAATGCGGTACATCCAGGTGGGGTAAAGACTAATATAGGTAGTAACAATGGAAAACTTTATCGATGGTTTTTACATAATGTAACTTGGCATTTTTTGAAAGATCCAAAAATAGCTGGAGAAGCAATTTACTATTTAGCATCGGCAAAAGAAGTCGAAAAAGTTAGTGGTAAGTTTTTTAATCTAACAATTATGGAGAAACCAGCAAAGCATGCATTGGACAAACAAACTGAAGAAATCATCTGGGATTTAAGCAATAAAATGATAAGATGGGATGAAAACAGTTATGAAATATGATGCAATTATCGTTGGTGGTGGCATTGCTGGATTAACAAGTGCAGCTTTTCTTGTTAAAAATGGTCACAAGGTATTGTTGTGTGAAAAGGAATACCGTGTTGGTGGCCTAATAAGTTCTTTTAATTATGAAGGGTTTTTGTTTGATGCTGGCGCGCGAGGTATTGTTGATTCGGGTATTGTAAAACCGATGTTGGCACAACTTGGTATAAATGTTGATTTTGTTAAGAGTATCGTGAGCATTGGTATTGAAGATGAAATGATAAGAGTTGAAACTAAAAAAAGCTTAGAAGATTATCGAAGGATGCTTATTAAACATTACCCGGGTAATGAAAGTGATATTGATCTTATTCTTGAAGCTATAACAAGTATTATGGATTACATGGATGTACTTTATGGTATTGAAAATCCACTATTTATGGATTTGAAGGATCGAAAATATGTATTTAAGAAACTTTTACCATGGGTTGTACGCTTTATTAAGAAATCAGGTAAGTTAGAGGAATTTAAAATACCAGTTGAAGAGTATCTCAGTAAACTCAGTGATAATCAATCATTGATTGATTTAATTAGTCAACATTTCTTTCAAAAAACACCAACGTCTTTTGCGCTAAGCTATTTTAGTCTTTATCTTGATTATGAATATCCAAAGATGGGCACATATGAACTGATTGATAAAATAAAGGATTACATCATTCAACATGATGGCGTTATAAAAACAGATACCAGAATCGAGCGAATTGACAGTGATGATAGAACGATCTATGATCAGCATAAAAATGAGTATAAGTATGAACAATTAATTTGGGCCGCAGATACAAACCAATTGTATAAAGCGATTAATACCACAAATGCTAAAGATATGAATGAAGTGGAAAATCAAAAGAGTGTTCTTGCTAGTAAAAAGGGAATTGATTCCGTTTTTTCAATATTTATGGGAGTAGATTTAGACAGTGATTACTTTCGTAAAAAGGCAAGTGGTCATGTATTTTATACACCAAGTAAAAAAGGTCAATCAGCGATATTTGACCAGTTAGATCACGTTAAAAACACCAATGACAAAAAAGCGATCATTGATTGGATGCTTGAGTATTTGGATTACACAACCTATGAAATAGCTATTCCAGCTTTAAGAAATGAAGAACTTGCCCCAAAAGGAAAAACAGGATTAATTGTAAGTTTCTTGATGGATTACGAGTTTATTAAAAACATCAAAACACTTGGTTTTTATAAAGAGTTTAAAGAGCTTGTAGAAACGAAGGCAATAGCTGTTTTAGATGATGGAATTTATAAAGGGATTAAAGATAAAGTGTTGTTTCATTTTGCTTCTTCACCACTTACAATTGAAAGGTTAAGTGGCAATTATGAAGGAGCTATCACCGGATGGGCTTTTATAAATGAAACGATGCCATCTGTCAATAAGGCCACTGAAATCACCAAAGCGTGCATTACGCCAATCGCTAACATACTACAAGCAGGACAATGGACGTTTAGTCCATCGGGGTTGCCAATTAGCATTTTAACAGGAAAGATTGCTGCCGATAAAGCAAACAAGGTACTTAAAAAAAGGAAAAGACAATGAAAAACATAGTACTTTATCAAAGCAAGTATGGTAATACTTATCAATATGCAAAATGGATTGCTGAAGATCTTGGTTGGGAAATCATAGAATTTTCAAAATTTAGTAAATCGGATATTAAAAACTATCAAAACATCATATTTGGTAGTGGTGTTTACATGGGGAAGATGAACAAGATAACAAAGGTGTTAAAATGGTTTAAAGATAAACCGATAATTATTTTTGCCTGTGCTGGTAACAACAACGTCGAAAAAGATATAAATGATATCAAAAATAGAAACTTCACAGCAGAACAATTAAAATTTCATCATTTCTTCTATTTACCAGGTGGCGTTGATTTTACAAAAGTTAAAGGCGTGTTTAGAACTATGCTAAATATATTTAGAAGCGTTATGTTAAAAAGAAAGAATCTCACCAAAGATGAAGAAGCGATTCTTGCAGGATTTGACAACCCAACTAATTATGTAGATAAAAAACATATCGATAAAATTGTTATGTTTGCTAAATCATTAGTTAATTGATTAACTTGATCTTAAATATGATTGACGACATTATGAAAATAATGTTTTTTTAGTTATATATTTTATTATATGTAAACTGGAATATAATATAATAGTGAATATTGACATGTTTTAATATATGTTTTTGGAGGCACTTGATGCATTTGACTACCGAAAGATTGTTGATAAGAGATTTTGATCAAGCAGACAAACTGGATTTGTTTAGAATGATATGGCAATCAAATGTCGTTAAGTTTATGCAAGATTGGTCAGCTTATGCAATGCAATCTGATGATCTTACTAACTTCATCGATTACATGCAAACAAAGCAATCTTGTATCGATGTACGCATTAATAAACGTTATGGGATTGAACTTAAAACAAGTGGAAAACTAATCGGAATGATCGGAATGGGACTTGAGGAAACACTTAATGAAGTTGAACTTGCTTATTTTATCGATGAAAACTATCAAAATAATGGTTATGCTAGTGAAGCATTGATTGCTCTTTACGATTGGTGCATGCAAGTATCAAGTCTAGATTACATGATATTAACGATTGATAAAGCTAATAAAGCGTCTTGTAAAGTCGCAGAGAAAGCAGGATTTGAACTTTTTGAAGAAAGAAAGCCAATTAGTCATAAACAACCAAATATGATAAGTGACAAATATTACTACTATCGAAAATATCGAAACAGTAAATAGACTTTGTGATATGATGTAAAATATCGCTAAACAAGTAAACACGATAGCTGTTAGCGAAAGATAATTATTTATATGGAGGATCGATGAGAAAAAGGATTAAAGTAATAACTATAATGATGTTAGTAGTGATGTTTTTTATAAGTGGTTGTATCGCAAATACTGATAAAACTAGTATCTATTATGATGATAGTAAAATCGCAAAACAAGGAGATAGCTACTCTTATATTAAAGTTGTAAGACTAGTCGTAAATAGTTCAGTTGAAATTAAGTTTAATAGTTTCACTGGGAAAAATAGTATCTATAAAATCGAAGCTGCTGAAACAGACACAATTTCGCTTTATGTTAAAGTAAAACAAGAAAGTGGTAATCTAAAAATTTGTCTTGTTGACTCAAATGCGAACGTAATAACATTATGGGAAAACGCAAGTGATGAAACACTCACTTTTACAGTAAATGCGGGGGAAAACACCATCATAATGGTTGGCGATGATGCTAAAGCAGAAATAGCTTATTCCTTTATCGATAAAGGTAACAGTGCTAAGATTAATGTGATTGATTAGGTATCAACAATCAAAAATGATTGCATAAACTATAGTATCTATCATAGATGTAATGCTTAGTTGACAAAATTCCAACACAAAGTGGTGGTTTTGTTAATCACATGTTTATTATGATTAATCTTGTAAAAGGAGATTATATATGAATATAGCAGATAGAATACAAAATCTAAGAAGGTTAAAAGGAATATCACAAGAGGAGTTGGCTGATAAAATTGGAGTGTCACGTCAATCTATTTCCAAATGGGAAAGTGAACAATCAACTCCGGATATTGATAAAGTTATCCTACTTAGTGATTTCTTTGAAACAACAACTGATTACCTTCTAAAAGGGATTGAATCTAAAAAAGAAGGTAATGAAAAACTTGATACAAGAATATCGACTGCGATCGCAACTTTGTTTAATTTAGCCGCCATTGTTGTGGCAATAGCGATTTGGATTGACAAGCAGACAATCGCTGCTGTTGCTGTGGGTATTGTGATGATAGGTTTTGGTTGTTTGTTTTATTTTATTGGTAAGGTAATTGGTGATAACAATCAATCTACCACAAAATGGTTTTGGATAATCAATATTTGGCTTATTATTTTGATACCTTTAGCTAGTGGTTTTAATATTATCCAAGGCTTTTTAGGCGGATTTAGTTGGCAAATCAGCCCCTTACCACAACTTGGTAACTCACATCTTGTATATGCCTCGTTTTGGTTGATATACATTCTAATTGGTATTATTGTTGACATTTTTGTTTATCAAAGAAAAAAGAAGTAATTGATAAAAGTAACTTGTTGTTAAGTTACTTTTTATTTTGTTATTATAGGTATAGTGAATGTTTGCTAATTATAATAATTAGGAGGAAGTTGTGGCTAAAAAGATAAAAATGACCATTGAGCTTAAGCAAGAACCGATATTTGATAATTATATAATAACTAACTTTGATCTAAATCATAAAGAAGAAATGGCATTTAGTATGCTTGACGCTTATAAAGATACTGTTGATTATGAGGGTGAAGACATAAATGATACTAAAAATGAGATTGAAAATGTCTTAAACAATGGTTATGGTAAATTTATGATTGAGGCTTCTTTCATGATAAAGAAAAATAACGATGTAGCTTCGGCGATCATGATTAGTTTATATGAAAATATACCAACTATCATTTATGTTTTCACGATGAAGAAATACGCTAAAAAAGGAATGGCATCTTATTTAATAAAGAAGAGTATGCAGGCATTGTATAATAGAGGATATGAGAAACTGCAGCTTTTTGTAACGAAGGATAATAATGAAGCTATTAGAATATATCAAAAATTAGGTTTTATTGAATCGTAGTATAATTTCAAGCAAGAGGTATGTTATGAAAACAGAATGGCGAAAAACCGAAAAGAATATCTATTTACCAAAAAAAGTTCCTGAGCTTATATGCATACCACGATTCAAATATTTCATGATATCTGGTATTGGTAATCCTAACACAGAAGCTTTCGCGCAACGGATAGAAGTTTTATACGCACTTGCTTACGCTATAAAAATGATGCCAAAAAAAGGAGTTGCTATTGCCGGATATTTTGATTATACAGTGTATCCGCTTGAAGGTGTTTGGGATCTAACTGAAAAAGGTAAAAGTAGTGAGCAATTAAATAAAGATGAACTTATTTATACATTAATGATTAGGCAACCGGATTTTGTTGATGCGAGCATTGCGCAAAAAGCGATAGCTATAGTCAAACAAAAAAACAAAAGTACATTAGTCAATGATGTTGTTTTTGATGAGATTGAAGAAGGATTGGTGGTTCAAATGATGCATATTGGTTCATTTGATGATGAGCCAAGATCATTTGAACAAATGAAAAAGTTTATCGCAATTAACAATTTAGTGTTAAATACGCTTAAGCATAAAGAGATTTATTTATCCGATTTTAGAAAAACAAAGCCCGATGACTTGAAGACAGTACTAAGATATTCAGTAAGTAAACAATGATTAAGGTAGAATTAGCAGATATTGATCGTTGAGAAATTGAAAACATGACAATTGGCTATATTTTGGGTATAGTTATATTAAGGTAGAACTATATGAGAATATATACACTTGAGCTTGATAATGATATTAAGGAAGTAAACAAACGTATCGCATATATTGAGTCTTTAATTGCCAAAATCGAAAAACCAGATTTAATTGTCTTACCCGAACTAGCATTAACAAGTTATATAGGAAACAACAAAATATGGGATTATGCTGATAAAGATGGTGTTTTTATTTATGATTGGGCGATCGCAACGGCTAATAAGTATGACACTTATATTGCGGTGGGCTATCTTGAAAAGAAGAACAATGATTATTATAATGCTTATCTTATCGCTGATAAAAACCAAGTATATGGTGTTGTTTATAAAAGTGAAGGGGAGTCATATATTTTTAAACGAGGTGCTTTTAAGAGTATTATTTCAACGCCTTTTGGTAATGTGGCGATTGCGATTTGTTATGATTCAAGAAGACAACATTTTTATGAAAATATCAAAGATCAAGAAATATCATTAATCCTTTTCCCACATGGTTCACCAAGTGATCCAAATAAAATAAAGGAAGAACAAGATAACAATGATTTTATTTGTTTATCATATCATAATGCTTTCAATGTACCAGTATGTTATGTGAATAGTATTGGTGAGATGGGATATATGCTTGGACTTACTGGTAGATTGATGAAAAAAGCTGGCTTTAAGCTTAATGGTCTATCAAAAATTTATAGTCATAATATACTAAATTTTGCGACTAATATTAAAGAAGTACAAGGTGCAGAAGTTGAAATCAAACCACAAAGAAGAGTTAATGAGATAAAGTTTTATGATCAAAATATTACAAATGATAATAAGCTTTTTAGAAATCTAGTACTTAAACCTGATATAAAAGCTGGTATAGCATATTATGAAAAACACAAGAAAGGGAAATAAAATATGACAAAAATGCCAGTGTTATTTGTTGGTCATGGCTCACCAATGAATGCGCTTGAAAAGAATAGTTACACCCAAAAGTGGCAAGAGGTTGCTAGCGTTTTACCAACGCCTAAAGCGATAATATCAATCTCTGCTCATTGGTATACTCATCAAACAAGGATAATGAATGAAGAAAAGCCAAAAACTATTTACGATATGTATGGCTTTCCTAAGGAATTATATGAGATTGTATATGATTCCCCTGGTTCTTCTACTTTAGCAAGTACAGCAAAAAAATTGATATCGAAAGCTACAATATTTGATAATACATGGGGGATAGATCACGGTACTTGGTCAGTGTTAGTACATATGTTTCCTAAAAAAGATATACCATTATTTCAAATAAGTATTGATGCTTTAGCCAACCCTTTAGAACACTATAAGATTGGCACAGAATTAAAAGCATTAAGAGAGCAAGGGGTATTACTTTTTGGTACAGGCAACATTGTTCATAATCTAAGACTTGTAGATTGGCACAAAGCTAACAAAGGTTATGATTGGGCTTATGAGTTTGACGAGTATGTTTTTGAAAACATAACTAATCATAACCATGAGGCTATATTGCAGTATCAAAGTTTAGGTGAGGTATCAAAGCTCGCTGTACCAACACCAGACCATTTCTATCCACTATTGTACATTCTTGGTACAACCGATAAAAAAGATAAGATGTCTGTATTTAATAAAGCCTGCGAATTAGGATCATTAACAATGACATCATATCTTTGGCAATGAGTTTTATATTACACCTAAAGAAAAGGAGATTACAATGCGAAAAGTAAACTACAACAAATATCCACATGTTGCAATTAAAGGTTATGATAAGGACGCTTTTGCGGGATATAAGCAAATCAGTGAAGCAATATTAACTAAACTTGATAATAATAGAATAATCGTTATTGATTGCTATCCAGCTGTTAGGGTTGATGAGATCGTTGCTGGACTTAAAACACATATAACTATCTCTGAAGTAATTTACAGTGATGATATAGCATATGATGGTGATGAAATAACAAACATCATTAAAAGAAATTTAACTGATGATCGCGTTTTTGGTGTTATTAGTCATCATCAAATGATTGAATTTTTTGATCCATTAAAACTAGAACAAGCCAGAAAGAAAGTTGCTAGTTGGTCAAACGGAATGCTATTAATTATAGGTGTTGGTGCATCTTTAATATCAAAGAAAGATGTTTTAATCTATGCCGACTTGGCTAGATGGGAAATTCAGAAACGTTATCGTAATGCTGAATTTGGTAACTGGAAACAACACAATGAAGACGAAGATTTTCTAAGACGTTATAAACGGGCTTATTTTATTGAGTGGCGAGTCGCAGATCGCCATAAGCAAGATACATTTAATCAGATTGATTATTTACTTGATACCAACACGATGGATAAACCAAAGATGATCACAACCAGGGCTTTTTTCGCCGGACTTGATCAAACAGTCAAACAACCTTTTCGCGTTGTACCGTTTTTTGATCCGGGGGTATGGGGTGGTCAGTGGTTAAAAGAAGTATGTGATCTACCTAAGGATGCTAAGAATTATGCATGGGGGTTTGATTGTGTACCTGAAGAAAACAGTTTGCTTTTACGATATGGTGAAATTGAAGTTGAAATTCCGGCGCTAAATCTCGTTTTGCTAAGAGCGAAAAAGCTATTAGGAGATAAAGTACAAGCACGATTTGGGAATGAATTCCCTATTCGTTTTGATTTTCTAGATACAATGAAGGGACAACATTTGAGTCTACAAGTTCATCCACTTACTGAACACATTCAAGATAAATTTGGTATGCACTACACCCAAGATGAAAGTTATTATATGTTGGATGTTGATGAGTCTGCTTGTGTATATCTTGGCGTTAAAAAAAATATTAATCCTCAAGAAATGATAGCTGATCTTCAAAATGCACAAAATAATGCATCACATTTTGATGATGAACGATACATTAATAAGATACCAGCGAAAAAACATGATCATTTCTTAATACCAGCAGGCACCGTTCATAGTTCTGGCTCAGGTAGTATGGTCTTAGAAATTAGTGCAACTCCATATATCTTTACATTTAAACTATGGGATTGGGGTCGATTAGGACTAGATGGATTACCGCGACCAGTACATATTGAACATGGAAAAGACGTCATTCAGTTTGATCGTGATACAAAATGGGTTTATGAAAACCTGGTTAATCAAGTACAGTTGATTAGTGATGAAAATGGCATAATTGAAGAAAAAACAGGACTTCATCAAAGACAGTTCATTGAAACAAGAAGACATTGGTTTGATAAGACTGTGATCCATCATACTAATGACAGTGTAAATGTATTAAATCTAATTGAGGGTGAAGAAGCAATTGTTGAAAGTGTTGATGGTAGTTTTGAACCATTCATTGTTCACTATGCCGAAACGTTTATTATTCCTGAAAATGTAAAATATTATCAAATTAGCCCCTATGGTTTAAGTTTAGGTAAAAAGATTGCGACGATCAAAGCTTATGTGCGCACATGAAAATAACCCTAGTTTTAATCCAGGGTTTGATATCGTTTATGATACCGATAAGATGACTTATTTTTATCCAGATGGTGTTTTTGGACCAGAAGTTGAGATTAGAAGACTTGATGATATCAGAAAAAGTCTATTAGATTATCATTGCTCTGGACCTGATAAGGTGTACGCTATCGCTATGGATGTTGGTAGGACTATTGATAAAGAAGATCTGATCAATCGCAATTTATTATATGGTACAGTAATTTATGCAAAGGGTAAACTGGGTCAAGAACCAATAAGGAGTCAAGGCCACGTTCATGCAGTAAGCAAATCATGTAACATGTCAACACCAGAAGTTTATGAAATATGGTCTGGAAGAGCTATTGTATATATGCAGGAAAAAGCAGAAGATCAACCTGGACGATGTTATGCGGTTGAAGGAAAGCCGCGTGATATCATCATAGTGCCTCCAGGTTGGGCTCATGCGACAATAAGTGCAGATCCAAACCATCCACTTGTCTTTGGTGCTTGGTGTGTGAGAGATTATGGCTTTGATTATCATGATGTTCGCTCTCATAATGGGCTAGCATATTACCCAAAACTCAATGATAATAATGAAATAATATGGCTAAAAAATAAGCAGTATGAAAAAAGCGATCTTATCGTTAAAACACCAAGGAAATATCATGAATTTAATCTTGATAATGAACCTATTTATAGTCAATATCTAAAAGATAAAGAACGCTTTATGTTTGTGAGTCATCCTGAATTAAAAAGCGATATTTGGTCTAACTTTATACCATAAATTAGCAATTGTTATCAAGAATATAGCTGAATATTTTGATACTCTTTTAACAAGAGGTGGTAATATAAAAAACAATGATGTCATAAAGGCAGTCATAAAGGTTCAAGATTATATTGATGCTAATATCAATATGGTGATCACTTTAAATGATTTAGCTAAAGTAGCTGGTTACTCACAGTGGCATACCGAAAGGATATTCAAAGAGCAAATTGGAATATCCCCATTTGAGTATCTAAGAAAACTAAGATTAACAAAAGCAGCATTACATTTAAGTGGCAAGCATGAGAGAATTATTGATGTTGCTTTTGACTTTGTTTTTGATTCGCATGAAGGATTCACACGCGCTTTTAGTAAGCAATTTGGTGTATCACCAAAGCAGTTCAGCAATAATCCACAACCAATAAAACTATTTATGCCGCAACGTGCACATGATTACTACCTTAAAATGCAAAAAGGAGAAAAGATAATGAAGAACAATGATAGAAAAATTACCGTATTCGTACAAGTTGTAGATCGCGATAGTAGAAAGCTAATTCTTAAACGTGGGATCAAAGCGACTGATTACTATGAGTACTGTGAGGAAGTAGGATGTGATGTTTGGGGAATACTATGTAATATCAAAGAAGCACTATATGAACCAGCGGGAATGTGGTTGCCTGAAAAACTTATCAAGCCAAATACTTCAAAGTACGTTCAGGCAGTAGAGGTACCATTGGATTATGATAAAGAGATACCAGCAGGATTCGAAATATTAGAACTTGAACCTGGCAAACTAATGGTGTTTCAAACAGAGCCATATGATGATAAGGATTTTGAGCAAGCCATCTCTGATCTGTGGGATGTTATTGATAAGTATGATCCAACTGTTTATGGTTTTGCATGGGCTGATGATGAAGGTTTAAGGTTTCAGCTTGAACCAAAAGGATATCGTGGGTATATTGAGGCAAGACCGGTAAAACAAATCAATAAACTAAAATTATAAATACATAAGTTTAAAAACAAGCTTAGAATTAGCATGAGTTATTCTATATACAAAAAAGATAATAACATTAGTTCTTTCTTTGCTGTTGCAGATCAAGCAATGTATAAAGATAAGCAACAGAGAAAGTCAGTCCATCATCAATTAGCTAAAGAGATTTAGTGTTGTTTTAATCATAAACATTTAATACGTCATTAAGCCATGAGGAATACTAATAATTAATTGAAAGAACAAGGATCTTTTTCAAAAATTGTTCTTTTTTTATGCAACGACTATGATTGATATAAAATATCGAAATAGTAAGAAAAACATTCAAAAAATATAAAAAATATGAGTAAATAATTAATTATAAAGTGTATAAACAAATAAAATATCATTAAATTCATAAAAATAACATATAATGGTTGATAATTTGTGATAAATGTTATAAATTGGTTAGTGAATATGTAAATAATACTCTTGTGCTATTTATTAACACTAATCAACGAACCGGAGACTTCTAATGAACAAACATGCTTACTTGATAATAGCTCATCACAATTTTGAACAATTAAAGTATTTAATTAATTTATTGGATTATGAATGTAATGATATCTTTATACATATTGATAAAAGAGCAAGTGATGTTAATGTTAAAGATTTGGAAATGTTCATTCAAAACGAAGTCAAAGAATCGTTTGTCAAGCTGATTGAGCGAATCAAAGTTTATTGGGGAGGACCATCCCAGATTAATGTTGAATTAATGTTATTTGCTGAAGCAAAGAGGCATCACGATTATTCTTATTATCATCTTATTTCGGGTGATGATCTGCCATTGAAGAATATTAGGGATATATATCGGTTTTTTGAAGAAAATCCTAAGAAGATATTCTTGACGGAGGTTAGTGATGAGATATTTGCTAAGAATGATATTTATGATCGCGTTAAGTATAAATATTTTTTACCTAATATTTCATCAAGAGGCTTTAGAAGTAAAACCTTGTGTAGTATTATTGATAGCTTTAGAAAATTCGAAAAGTTTGTTCAAAGCAAAATGAAAATTGATAACTTTAAAAGACATAATGTACAGATTGGTTATGGCTCGAATTGGGTAAGTTTGGATGATGAGACAGTAAAGATACTACTAGATGATCAAAAATGGATTAGAAATGCTTTTAAAAACGCCATCGTTACTGATGAACTATTTTTACCCACATTGATTAACAAATACAATCTTAGAGATAAGATTTATCACAAAGAAAAAATTAATGATCTACCAGAAGATTTTCAAGGTAACCTAAGATATATAAACTGGTGGGATGGCTCACCTTATGTATGGACAGATTCAATCAAGGATATTCAACAATTAGAATATGCATTAGCAAGAGGACATTTGTTTTCTCGTAAATTTGATATTGTCAAATATTCGCAACTTAGAGAATATATCGATCGCAAAATGAGTGACAGAGGATAATTCAACAATTTCATTAAAAAAAGATTATTCATTAGTAATTTTATTTCTTTATACTTAATCAATTATACTAATTTTGCTTCTTTTTAGTGTTACACGTTGACTTTAAGCATGTTGAAATATGGGTAAGTTTTAATTTGGACGAAAATGCATTATTATTAGACTGTAAGATATTAACAACAACATTGGATAATTAGCCAATGCTTGTCGATATAACAACTTAATCCTATTTATGTTATGACAACCATGTGTCTTTAGATCAGTACTTGTCATGATATTTACCAAACACGTGACAACGCGTTTTTTTGCTTGTTTAAAAGCATTAAAGCTTGTCTTCTAGATCCAAGGTTTTGACACTAATTTAGTGAGAAAACACTTTTGTAAAAAGAAAGGTAGCATGTAATGAAAATGAGAAAAAGTTTTTTAATGATTTTGCTTAGCTTTTTGCTGTTAATGGCAGTAGGATGTAGCAATCAAAAACAAGAAGACAAAAACGACGGTAACAAAAATGATAAAGAACCGAATAATGAAGTGATTGATGAGTATGTACCGAGGTTAGCAGTACCGGATAACTTACCGATTTATCCAAATGCGATATTGTTCAACGAAATAGAAGGAATGGGTGGGCATTGGACATGGTTGTTTACAACTGATGGCAGTGCTAACGATATAATTGCATTCTTTACTGGAGCCTTTACTGAAATGGGAATTGAAGTAGACTATGATAATACTATCGCGATGATGGAAGAGTTCTTTGTACATACGCATAGTAAAATACTACGGGTGTTTTGGCTAGATGATGGCATTAGTGACGCAACCCCTGATACACCAAATCGGTGGTATGCGATAATGGTGAATTTAGAAGCTTGGTAATATCAAGTAGTGTTTAAAGACTCACATTAAAGTGAGTCTTTTTTGATAATTGATGGTAGAATATAATTTTTGATTACTTAAGTTTATTTCAATTATATTTCATAGTTTTTACATTGACTTAATAGTTGATAACAGCTAGAATTTGAATACAATCTAATATTGATGTAAATAAGGGGAAGCAGGTGTAAATCCTGCACAGAGCCGCTACGGTAATGATTAATTCAAAGTCCGATTACCTTATCACATTAAGCCGCAGGTGTTTCCCGGTCCTGGAAATGGCGTGTTATCTTTTTATTTAACCGCGCATTATTTGGATGAGCGGTTTTTATTTGAGGAAAGAAAAATGAAAATAGTAGGATACCATCATATAACATTAAAGGATTTCCCAGGCAATGTTGCAGCGATTTGCTTTATCTTTGGATGTCAATTGCGATGTCCATATTGCCATAATCCAAATTTAGTGTTGTTCAATAATGCAGAAGATTATTACAAAGAATTTTTAGAATATGTGACATTAAGAAGCAATATGCTTGATGGAGTTGTAATAAGTGGAGGTGAGCCTCTAATGCATGATGGTGTAACTGCATTAATAACCAAGATTAAGCATATGGGATTGAAAGTAAAACTTGATACTAATGGCATAAATAATGAGAGATTAGATCATTTGCTGAAAGAAAGACTTATTGACTATATAGCGCTTGATTATAAAAATCATCGTATCAGATTAAATGAAACAGTAGGTATAAAAAAGACCAATGATGAAATGTATGATCAATGGAAAACAAGCTTTGAATTATTATTAGCTAATGATATTGATTTTGAAGTAAGGACAACCGTTGTAAAAGAGTTACATAGCATCAATGATCTAGTAAATATGGCAACCGAACTAAAAACGATTGCTAATAGCAAGACTAGCTTTAACTGGTATATACAGAACTTTGAGCAAAATGGTCCACTAATCAATGATCATAATCCAATAAAAGTAAAGTTAAGCTCATATGATCAGCATGAGCTTGATTGTATATTGAAACAACTAAAAACAATCACAACAAATGTCTATTTAAGATAATAACAAGGGGGAAATATGAACTTAAAAGTTGAAAAAAGAGATGGTAGAGTAGTAATGTTTGATGTTGAGAAAATCAAGAAAGTAATCAGATTAGCATTTGAAGCACAAAATCATCTTTATGATAATGATGTGATTGAGTTACTAGCTTTAAGAGCTTCAGCCATCGTTTTAAAAGAAAACAAAGTTGGTATATTAAAGGTTGAAGATATTCAAGATGCTGTAGAAATAGCAACCATTCAAAGTGGTTTTACTGATGTTGCGAAAGCGTACATTCTTTATCGTAAACAACACGAAAAAGCAAGATTTGCTATAACTACTTTACTTGATTATAAGAAAGTAGTTAATGACTATCTTAAGATTGACGATTGGCGTGTAAAAGAAAACGCTACAGTAACTTATTCAGTTGGTGGTTTGATTTTATCAAATAGTGGAACAATAACAGCTAATTATTGGCTTAGCGAGATCTATGACAAAGAGATTGCTGATGCCCATACTAACGGTGATTTTCATGTTCATGATCTATCGATGCTTACAGGGTATTGTGCTGGTTGGTCATTAAGACAATTGATATTTGAAGGTTTAGGAGGGGTGGCAGGAAAAATAACTTCTGCTCCTGCAAAACACTTAGCGACAATTTGTAATCAAATGGTTAATTTCCTTGGTATTATGCAAAATGAATGGGCAGGTGCTCAAGCTTTTAGTTCGTTTGATACATACTTAGCACCGTTTGTAAAAGCGGATAACTTAAATCAAGAACAAGTAGAGAAATGTATTGAGTCATTTGTTTATGGTGTCAACACACCAAGCAGATGGGGGACGCAAGCTCCTTTTACTAATATTACATTGGATTGGACGGTTCCAAGTGATTTGAAAGATAAGTCGGCTATCATAAAAGGGGAAGACGCTGGTTTTAATTATGGTGATTGCCAAAAAGAGATGGATATGATCAATAAAGCATTTATGGAAATAATGATAAAAGGCGATCATGAAGGCAGGGGTTTTCAATACCCGATACCAACTTACTCGATAACCAAAGATTTTGATTGGAGTGATAGTGAGCTTAACCGCTTGTTGTTTACTATGACAGCTAAGTATGGTACACCCTATTTTTCAAATTATATAAATAGTGACATGGAGCCATCTGATGTTAGAAGTATGTGTTGTCGTTTGCGACTAGATTTAAGAGAATTGCGCAAAAAAGCAGGAGGCTATTTTGGAAGTGGTGAAAGTACTGGTTCAATAGGAGTTGTGACTATCAATTTGCCTCGTATTGCTTACTTGGCTAAAAATGAAGATGATTTCTTTGATCGTCTTGATAAAGTGATGGATCTTGCTGCTAGATCATTAGTGACTAAACGTAAAGTTATAACGGAGTTTTTGGCTGCTAATCTATATCCATATACCAAAAGATACCTTAAAACATTTCGCAATCATTTCTCGACAATAGGATTAATAGGTATGAATGAAGTAGGTTTAAATGCAAACTGGTTAGCAAGCAATTTATTAAATACACAAACACAAGATTTTGCTGCTAAGACACTTAATCATATGCGTAATCGCCTTAGTGTTTATCAAGAAAAATATGAGGATCTTTTTAATCTTGAAGCAACACCGGCAGAATCAACGTCTTATCGTTTAGCTAAAATTGATAAAAGATTATATCCAAACATAATAACTGCATCATCTGATGATAATATCCCTTATTATACAAATAGTTCACATTTACCAGTAGGATGCACTGATGATATTTTCAAGGCATTGTCAATTCAAGATAATCTGCAAACACTATATACTAGTGGAACTGTTTTTCATGTTTTTCTTGGTGAGCGTATGCCAGATTTTCAAGCAACAGCTAGTTTAGTTAAAAAGATCGCAAGTAATTATCGCTTGCCATATTTCACAATCAGCCCAACGTATTCGATATGTCAAAAGCATGGTTATTTATCAGCTGAAGTAAAAAAATGTCCGATTTGCAACGAAGAAACAGAAATTTATAGTAGAATAACCGGTTACTATCGACCACTGAAGAACTGGAATACTGGTAAACAACAAGAGTATAAAGAACGACTAGAGTATGTGCTTAAATAACTTTGATATTTAAATCGAAATAGTATATATTGATACAATTTGCGATTTAAATATATAATGTAATTAAATAGGAGATTAACTAATGAATTGGCAATATGAGAAAAATAGAATATATGCTCTTGATGATAAAAAAGAACTACTAGCAGAGATTACTTTTATTAGTAAGAGTGATAATGAAGTAGTTATTGATCATACCTATGTTAACCCTTCGCTAAGAGGGCAAGGTGTTGCTGGTAAGATGATGGAAGTAATGATGTTGTATTTACAAGAAAACAACTTAAAAACAACGGCTACATGTTCCTACGCTGATAGTTGGTTGGAAAAAAACAAAGAAAGATTTCAAGAGTTGATAGCCAATAAAGATGTTGAACAAACAGTTGCTTGCAAACTAAATGCTAAATACTGAAAATTTACTGCTAATGCTACAAATATTGAACAATGTCGTGTGATTATAAAATTAATATCAAAAGTGAAATGGGTGATAATTAATGTGGAAATGTCCAAAATGCAATAAGAGTTTTGAGAATAAAAACCAACATCATTTCTGTGAACACAGTTCTTTAACGATTGATGATTACATTAATGAACAATCTGAAGGTGTAAAACTGATATTGCAACAAGTAAGAACTTGTATTAAGCAAGCTATTCCAGAAGCAACTGAGAGGATGTCATGGCAAATGCCAACATTTTGGCATAAGCACAATTTAATTCATTTTGCTGCTTTTAAGAAACACTTAGGTATTTATCCTGGGGATGAAGCGATTAGCTTTTTTGCTGACAAACTAAATGAATATCAAACAAGTAAAGGCGCTATTCGTTTTTACTATAATGAAGAAATACCATACGATCTAATTGCTGAAATTGCATTGTGGTGTTATCAATCGGGAAATCATCACTAGTAAAGGTATAATTTATGAGCAAAAATATAAATAGTGTTGATGATTATATCAACGCATTGTCTGAGGATCGAGCGGTGATCATAAAAAGACTAAGACAAGTACTGCTGAGTAATTTACCAAAGGAACTAAATGAACAACTTGCTTATGGCATGATTAACTATTTAGTACCTTTAGCAATATATCCAAAAGGATATCATGTAAAAAAAGATGTACCTTTACCATTTATTGCGATTGCATCACAGAAACACCATATCGCCTTATATCATATGGGAATGTATGGTGATGATAATTTAGTTGCTTGGTTTAAAGATGAGTATGAAAAACTCAATTTAGGTAAACCAGATATGGGTAAAAGTTGTATTCGTTTTAAAAAGGTTAATGAACTACCGTATGATCTGATAGGGGAGTTTTGTCGTAAGATGTCGATTGAACAATATATTTATATTTATGAAAACAATACAAGATTATAAATAGAAAGCTGAATAAGTAATTAACATGAAAGGATTTAATCGTCAAGATCATTCACTATCATTGTGTGGACTTAATTGTTTATTATGTCCAATGCATCTTAGAGGTTATTGTCCTGGTTGCGGTAAGGGAGATGGCAACCAATCTTGTGTTATTGCAAAATGTAGCATAAAACATGAAAACATCGAGTACTGTTTTTTATGTAGTGATTATCCATGTTCGCATTATCATGAGATAGATAATTACGATTCATTTATAACACATCAAAACCAAATAGTAGACAATGAAAAAGCAAGGTTGATTGGTTTAGATAAATATCGTGAAGAACAAAAAAACAAGCAAGTATTTTTGCTTGAGCTCATTAATGAATATAATGAAGGTAGAAAAATGACGCTATATTGTCAAACAGTCAATCTTTTACCATTCGATGATTTATCTACGATCATGCTTGAACTAAGATTATTAACAAAAAAGAAACAGCTAAATATAAAAGAAAAGGCAGATATTGCTGAGCGATTATTTAAAGAATGTGCTAAGCGCAATGATATTAATCTTAAACTAAGAAAAAAAGTGTCATCGTCTGTTTAATAGAACCATTATGCTATTCTTTTATCATATATGTTTGGAGGTTATATGAACAAAAAAGAAATGACCACGAAAAAAAATGCAAAATGGCCAACTTTTTTATTAGATGTTTTAATTTGCTCATTAGGGGCTTATGGTGGGCCGGAAGCTCATTATGGCGTCTTTACAGAGCAAATGGTAATAAAAAAGCAATATTTAAACGAAGATGAACTACTTGAATTGATCGCACTTACAGGAATACTACCAGGACCAAGCAGTACCCAGACAATTGCTGCAATTGGATATAAGGTAGGGGGTCCTGGATTGGCACTATTAACACTTATTGTATGGGCGTTACCAGTATTGATAATAATGACTATTTTGTCTTTTATGAGTCAAATTTTATCGGCACTTAATATATCAACAAATGGACTTCGTTATATTGGACCGATGGCAGTTGGTTTTATCGCTGTAGCGAGTTATCGTTTGAGTAAAAAAGTCATAATAGATAAAAAAACTTTATTCTTATTTATAATGGGAGCGGTTATCACATACTTCATCCAAAAACCTTGGATTTACCCCGCTGTTTTGATCACTGGTGGAGTTATTAGCATAATAGCAACCAAAGAAAAGAATATCTGGAATATGGTTAAAATTACACCACCTTGGCATTTTTTAGCGATATTGATCATCTTTGCATTAGGTAGTGTAATGTTAACAATGATTTTTCGTAATATCGTATTTGATCTATTTGCGAGTTTTTATCGTTTTGGATACTTAGTCATTGGTGGTGGACAGGTTGTTGTGCCTATGATGTTCAGTGAGCTAGTTGAGATAAAACAATACATGAGCAGTCAAGAATTTTTAACAGGTTTTGGTTTAGTTCAAGGATTGCCCGGACCAATGTTTAGTTTTAGTGCTTATGCTGGCGGTATTGCAGCACAAAGTAGTGGATATTTGATACAAATCATCGCCGCACTAGCAAGTGGTTTAGCTATATTTTTACCAGGTATTTTACTAATTTTCTTTGTTTATCCAGTTTGGAATCAACTTAAAGAAATAAAAGCGATCAAAATATCACTTAGTGGCATTACAGCTGTAGCAGCAGGATTAATAGCTGCATCAGCTATAACACTAATGCAAAGAAGCGGCATAACTATTGAAAATACTTTGATTGTATTGATGACATCATCGTTATTATTAAGTCGTAAGATATTAGCTCCTCTAATCGTATTGGCGGTCATCATTATCGGTTTTGTACTATAAATATAGAATTTGCTTATTCAGCAATAAACGACTAATATTTAATTAACGAAGAGATCACTCATACTAAACAATAAGTTATATCATTAACATGTATGATTTCTTAATCGACAAAAACGGAGGATAAACTTATGGATCTATTACAATTTATCAATCAACAATTAAATGATCAAAAAACGTTGGAAATGTTAGGGAAATCAGTAAAGGCAAAACCATCACAGGTAGAGCAGCTAGCAAAATTAGGAATACCTACAATTATGCAAGCATTAAACCAAAACGCTAAATCACCAACAAAAGCAGATTCATTAGCTAAGGCTTTAGATCAACATCAAAATGATAATGTTGATGATATTGAATCGTTTTTGAAAAACTTAGATGGTGAAGATGCTAAAAAGATGTTAAAACACATTCTTTCGGACAAAAATGATAAAGTTCAAACAACTCTAGCAAAGCAAACCGGACTTAAAGCAAATCAGGTTACAGGTATACTATCACAATTAGCACCCTTACTAATGGGGGCACTTGCTCAAGAGAAGAAACAACAACAAGTTGATGTTTCGGGATTGGCTGGATTAATGCAAGGTTTAACATCAAAAACAAGCAGTAACAATAGTTTAATGGATATGGTGACTAATATGTTGGATGCTGATAATGATGGTAGTATCGTTGATGATGTTGGTAATATTCTGAAAGGGTTTATGAAATAAACATATATCAAACAAGCATAACAAAAGGAATCAAACACTTGTAGCAGCAATATGGGAGGCGTATGAGTACTAAGCGTAAGATGTTAAGCGATTGGCAAGCTGATTACATATTGGATTTAATGCGGCTTATTGAAACTCAAAGCAAGCAAACACTTGCCACATGGGCTATAGATTATGCAAAGAAGCATTTACTAGTTATTTGGACAAAATACTATCCTGATGATAATCGCGTAAAAGACGCTATCTTGGCGTCTAAGTTATGGTTACGTAAAGAAATAAATCTAACTCAAGCTAAGCCACTAATATTAGCTTGTCATCAAGCGGCTAAAGAAAAAGATGATAATCCAGCAGCGCAAGCAGCGGCAAGAGCTGTAGCCCAAAGTTGTTCCACAATCCACTCAGCACGTCATTGTTTAGGATTAGCATTATATGGAGCATTAGCATTGGCTTATGATAATTTAAGTGACTCAGCAAAGTGGGAAGATCTAGAAAAATATGCGGCTAAAGAATGTATTAAGATGACACAAAATCTAGCAAGCGTGGCAATAGTTGATGAACCGAACCCAGCTAAGATAAACTGGCATTGTTAAGATATTGTGCTTTGATATGATATGATTATAATAAAGTTATAGCGAGAAACAACAAGAGTATAAATTATGAATGAAAACATGATTGCGATGTGTGGTATGAATTGCAGTTTATGCGTTTCTTACCAAGCGATGGTCAATGATATAAATAAAGCCGGATTTCATCGTCGATATTGTCCTGGCTGTGTTGATCGTGGAAAAAACTGTACTTTTATGAAAGAACATTGTAATAAAGTTGCCAAAGGATTAGTTAGATTCTGCTTTGAATGTGATGATTTTCCATGCAAACGTTTAAAGGCATTGGATCATCGCTACAAAACAAAATATAACATGAGCATGATAGATAATTTAAACGATATCAAAGATTATGGTATGAGCTCTTTTCTTGCCAAACAAGAAAAGAAATGGCAATGTGAAAAATGCGGTGGTGTTGTATCATGTCATGTTAAAGCGTGTTTAAAGTGTGATATCGATAAGATGAAATCATCTAAATTGCTTGAGAAAAGCAGGAGGAAAGATGAAGAATCTAAATGAGCTTATCAAAAAATATCAGCAAGAGCTAGCAAGCGGTGATATGCAAATAGCATATCGGGCGATCTTTACTGTTATTAGCAAAATAAGAAGTATATTAAGTAGCAAATATCCAGATTATAATGTTAGTTCATTATATCCTGGGTATATGGATATGACGTATTTCTCACTTACACCAACAAATCTAAGAAAGAAACAACTAAAGATAGCGATTGTTTACTTACACGAAAATAATACCTTTGAAATATGGTTGAGTGCGAACAATAAACGTATCCAGAAGATGTATATTGATAAATTTAAAGATAGCAAACTAAAGGGTTATAGCTTATCAGAGCCGTTACCAAAAGTTGACTCGATCATTGTGAAAACAATAGTCACTGAACCAGATTTTAATGATGTAGATAAATTAAGTTGTGTGATTGAAAATGAGATAATAGCGATCACAGATAGCGTTAACGAAATATTAAAAACCTGAAAGTTGACATTAATGTTTTTTTGTCTTATTATTATCACATCAAATAAATTTGATGTGAGGAGTTGATGATGATAGATCGTAAAACATACCAAAAAGTATTTAAAGCCTTATGCGATGATAAAAGATTGCAGATAATTGAGTTACTACAAAACGGTGAAAAATGCGCTTGTGTTATTGCTGAGCACATCAATGTAAGCCAATCCGCTCTTTCTTATCATATGCGAATTTTATGTGAATCAGGTATTGTATTAAAAAAAGAAACAGGCAAATGGATTCATTATCGTTTAAGTGAAACAGGAATCAATTACGCAAAAGAACTATTAAATTTGTTGATTGTCAACAACAGTAATGATGATCAAGTAGTATGTCGAATTAGCAGTTAATTTTTTTTAGTTATCATTTCAAAAATATTTGAAGTTAGAAAGAACAACATGACATTCATAACTACGATTCTAGATTTTATACAAAATGAAGTATTAAAGATGGTTTGGCTCGACAAGATTGTTGCCAATTTTTTAAGATTGATAAATATTGATGTAAATACACGCTTTGGTGGTAGTTTACAATTTTTCATTTATGATGTGATAAAGATAACAATATTACTTTGTACCTTGATCTTTGCTATATCATATATTCAAAGTTATTTTCCACCAGAGCGTAGCAAGAAGATCCTAAGTCGCTTTAAAGGGATGAAGGCAAACTTGATGGCTGCGTTATTGGGTACTATAACTCCTTTTTGCTCTTGTTCATCGATTCCTTTGTTCATTGGTTTTACAAGTGCTGGTTTACCAGTTGGTGTTACCTTCTCTTTTTTGATCTCATCGCCGATGGTCGATTTGGGAAGTTTGGTGATACTTACAAGTATTTTCTCACCCTTTATCGCAATTGTTTATGTAATAGTTGGTTTAGTATTGGCAATGCTTGGTGGTTTCATTATTGAAAAACTACACATGGAACGATATGTTGAAGAATTTATCTTCAAGGCTCAAAGTGTTGATTTACAACAACCAACACTTACCAAAAAAGATAGGTTAACATATGCGAAAGAGCAAATGGTAACAACTTTTAAGAAAGTTTTCCCCTATATTTTGATTGGTGTAGGCATAGGGGCATGGATTCACAATTGGATACCTGAAAGTTGGGTGCAATCAATTTTAGGATCAACCAATCCATTTGGTGTTATCCTAGCAACTTTAATTGGTATACCAATGTATGCGGATATTTTTGGTACAATCCCAGTCGCACAAGCATTACTTGCTAAAGGGGCTCAATTAGGCACAATCTTAGCATTTATGATGGCTGTGACAACCTTGAGTTTGCCATCAATGATAATGTTAAGAAAAGCAGTTAAACCAAAGCTGTTGGCGTTATTTATCGCAATATGTACGTTTGGTATTGTCTTTATTGGTTATATGTTTAATGCTTTTCAATATCTATTTATTTAGTTAAGGAGGATCAGAAATGAATCTATTTAATAAAAAAACAAACAATGAACCATGTTGTGGTTTAACAAATGAAGAAGACAACAAGAGCCAATCGGCTTCAGTCAAAGTTCTTGGATCTGGATGTGCAAAATGCAACCAACTTGAAAAAAACACCGTTGAAGCATTAAAAGAGCTAAGCATGGACACAAAGATTGAACATGTTAGAGAATATGTGGAAATAGCATCTTATGGCGTCATGTCAACGCCAGCCTTGGTAATAGATGATAAGGTTGTTTCATATGGGAAGGTTTTGACTAAAGATGAAGTCATCAAAATATTGAAAAATGTCAGAAGTTAAAAACGTCAAATCACAAAAACAAGCATTAGGTTTTTTTGAAAAGTATCTTACACTATGGGTACTGTTATGTATGGGTGCTGGGGTATTAGTTAGTTTGTATTTACCAGCAATACCTGATTTTTTAAAGAAGTTTGAATACGCAAATGTATCTATGCCAATTGCGGTATTGATATGGATGATGATATATCCAATGATGTTGAAAGTTGATTTTAATAGTATTAAAAACATTCGCAAAAATCCCAAAGGTCTTTTTGTGACATGGATTGTCAATTGGTTAATAAAACCATTTAGTATGTTTTTGATCGCTTGGTTGTTTTTCAATGTTATATTTAAATCGTTGATCAGTGCTGATTTAGCGAATTATTATCTTGCCGGGGCGGTTTTACTAGGTGCTGCACCCTGTACTGCTATGGTCTTTGTTTGGAGTCAAATGACCAATGGTGATTCTTCATATACCATTGTTCAAGTTGCGACTAATGATCTGATTATTTTAGTAGCGTTTTCGCCTATTGTAGCGGTGTTATTGGGAATAGGTGGAGTTCAAATACCATGGGACACACTAATTCTTTCAGTAGTATTATTTGTTGTTATTCCACTAATCAGTGGGGTGATTACGCGTCATTTGATCATAAAAAATAAAGGAGTTGAATACTTTGAAAAGGTATTCATAAGTAAGTTTAGTAACGTGACAGTTATTGGATTGTTATTAACCTTGATAATAATATTCGCTTTTCAAGGACAAGTAATTATAAATAATCCGTTACATATTCTATTGATCGCTGTTCCGTTAATTATTCAGACTTTACTGATCTTTGCGATAGCGTATGGCATAAGTCGTATGCTTAAACTACCACATAATGTTGCAGCGCCAGCAGGTATGATTGGTGCTTCAAACTTCTTTGAGTTAGCAGTAGCTGTTGCTATTTCATTGTTTGGCGCTGATAGCCCTGTTGCTTTAGCTACAATAGTAGGTGTTTTAGTTGAAGTTCCAGTAATGTTAATGTTAGTTAGATTTGCCAATAAAACAAGGAGGTATTTCGAATATGAGTAAACCAAAAGTCGCCTTTGTGTGTGTTCACAATTCATGTAGAAGTCAAATAGCGGAAGCTCTTGGTAAGAAACTAGCTTCTGATGTGTTTGATAGTTATTCTGCTGGGACCGAGACAAAACCTGCGATCAATCAAGATGCAGTTCGATTAATGAAACAAGTATATGATATTGATATGGAAAAAGATCAGCGTAGTAAACTACTAGCTGAAATCCCAATGATTGATGTATTAATCACTATGGGGTGCAATGTTGAGTGTCCATATGTTTTTAATAAACATCGTGAAGACTGGGGACTTGATGATCCTACTGGTAAAGAAGATGCAGAATTCTTGAAGACAATGTCACTTATTGAAGGCAAAATTCTACAACTAAAACAAAGAATCATTGATAAAGAGATCTTGATTGATTAAGATTGAAAATAAAACAGATTCATGATAGGCTAAACGATGGGAATGAAGTTCTCCCTAAGCATTGCTTAAACCGCTCAGAAAGCTGATGACTTCTATGATTTTTCATAGAGCATCAGTTTTTTATTAGAAAGAGGTTGATATGTTAGTAAGTTTAGCACTAGTTTTATTAATTGGTTTTGCGTTTAGTGGAATTTTAACACGATTAAAATTGCCTGGTTTATTAGGGATGATATTAACAGGGATTCTTCTTGGTCCTTATGTTCTCAATTTAATTGATGGTTCAGTTTTAGCAATATCAAGTGACTTAAGAGAAATAGCTTTGATTGTTATTCTATTACGTGTTGGTTTATCGATTGATATCAAAGATTTAAAGAGAATAGGAAAACCAGCATTGTTAATGAGCTTTATTCCAGCTTCGCTTGAAATACTAGCGATAACATTTTCAGCGCCAGTATTACTTGGTGTATCTTATCTAGAAGCCTTGATAATGGGATCAGTGTTAGCAGCAGTATCACCAGCCGTTGTGGTACCAAGAATGTTAAAGTTAATGGAAGAAGGCTATGGACAAGATAAAAGAGTTCCTCAACTTGTAATGGCAAGCGCATCAATTGATGATATTTATGTGATTATCTTGTTTACTGCTTTTATCGGTATGTATCAAGGTGATGGTTTTAACATGTTAAAACTAATAAACATACCGATATCAATTATTACGGGTGCATTATTTGGTGTGGTCATTGGGGCTATCTTAGTGGTTGCCTTTAAGAAGATTCATATTAGAGATACAATAAAAGTTTTGATAATTCTAAGCATTGCTTTTCTCATTGTAAGCTTTGAACATTTAATAACAACAATCATTCCACTATCAGGACTTTTAGCGGTAATATTCATGGGGGGTATGATGCTATATCAATATCCAGTTTTAGCTAAGAGGTTAACTGGTAAATTTGCGAAGATATGGGTAGCTGCAGAAATCATTCTGTTTGTTTTGGTTGGAGCTGCGGTTGATATCAATTATCTAAATGATGCAGGACTAAAATCATTACTAATGATATTAATAGCTCTGTTAATGCGCATGATTGGCGTTTATATAAGTTTGTCAACAACAAAACTAAACCTCAAAGAACGCTTGTTCTGTGCTATTGCTTATTTACCAAAAGCAACCGTTCAAGCAGCTATTGGAGCGATTCCCCTTGCGGCAGGCGTGAATGCTGGTAACTTGATTTTAACAATTGCGGTATTATCGATCATCATAACAGCTCCACTTGGTGCGATTGGGATTGATAGAACCTATAAATATTTACTTGTAAAGAAGAAAGCCAAATATGACTAATTTGCTTTACAAACTTCATATTTTGACATACAGTTTTATAAAGTATAGGAGAGTCAATGAATATTTACATAAAACATTTTAAAGATTTATCGCCATATGAGTTATATGCGATATTAAAAGCAAGAGTAAATGTTTTTGTTGTTGAGCAAAACTGTCCATACCCTGAACTAGATGATAAAGACATTGAGGCTTATCATATCTTTATCAAAGAAAATCATGAAATAGTTGCCTATTTAAGAGTATTGGCGCCAGGTGTTAGTTATAAAGAAGCCTCAGTCGGTAGAGTCTTGACTACCAAAAGAGATAAGGGATATGGCAATTTGATCATGAATGAGGGAATCAAGCTTATAAATGAAAAGTTTGGACCTGTCGCAATCAGAATAGGAGCACAATTATACGCAAAAGGCTTCTATGAACGCTTTGGTTTTTATCAAGTATCAGATGAATATCTTGAAGATGGCATAGCCCACATTGAGATGATGAAAGAATAAGATTAAAAAACGGGAAACCGTTTTTTTATATATATTTGATTATCGTGCATACTAATATTTTAATGTAAAAAAACAAACAGATATAATAATATCAAAATAGATAATAAATAGCGTCATTAATATTGATATTTGTAATATATAGTGGTATATGTTACGATATCAACAGAAATAAATGTATTTATAAAGGAGAAAAATGATAAGAAAAATTTGTAAACTAACTTTAGTGTTTTTGCTATCAGTTTGTATTTTGCCTTTTAACAAAGTGTTTGCATATCAAGATCAACATCAAAACAATATGGAATCAACAAAGATTTCATCTTTTGATAGTGTAAAAGAAAGTAATCCATCAAACATTATAGGAAATGATTTAGGATATGAATATTCATCAACACAGAAAGGACTTATTTCAGTTTTCATAACTGTTTTTGTATCGGGTTTCGTTTATTCTGTTGTAGAAGAACTATTTGGTTTAGATGAAATCGCTAAAATAGTAGCTGATTTATTAAGGGATTTATTTGGCTATGTACCCGCTCACACATATACTTATGTAGTTGACAATGGATGTTGGTCTTTCGAATTTCCAGCGAATCCATTCTGCAAAATCATTATTCAAAGCTAACACTAATACATGATTTTAATAAACGGCTTTATCAGTACTATAGTACCAATACTAGTAATATACTACATGTTAAAAACAGAGCGGATTAATAAAAAAGACATTGGATTGGTTTTTGTTTACACTGCTTTGTCAATATTTGTAATTTTAATCTTTACCATGATTTTGCTGTCCTTAAATATAGATACAGGACAAACGATGAAGCCAATATTTATTGCGGTATATGCCCTATCAGAAGAAGTTTCAAAATGGTTAGTATTTATTTATTGTTTCAAGAATAATAAGACTATGAGTAAACTTGTTTTGTGTGGTCTCGTTTTTACAATCATTGAGCGATTTCTTAATGTAAATGTATATGCTCATAGTCCTATTTTCACAAACATCTTCTTTTTTTCTCATTCATCGATGATGGTAGTATCATATTATTTTATTGATAAAATAAGTAAATCGAATATCAAACTGGTTTATTTGATAGGACTATCATCACTATTTCACTTTATGTACAACTTACTAAGTAAAAGCGACACATGGAACTTCTTGTTTGGCTACTTCTTATCTTTTTTAATGGTGATAAGTTGGGATATAATTAAACACAAAAGAATTAATTTTCTAAAAACAATAAGCGAGCGTTAGCTCGCTTATTGTTTGAATTGAGAATTATACAACTTAGCGTAAATACCATCTTCAGCTAATAGTTTATGATGATCACCACGTTCTTCAATACCATGGTCGGTGATCACAATAATCTCATCAGCGGCTTTGATCGTAGATAACCGATGAGCTACAACAACAGTAGTTCTGCCTTTTGATAACTCTTCTAAGGCGTTTTGGATCAGTAATTCTGTCGCATTATCTAAGGCCGATGTGGCTTCATCTAGAATTAATATTGGTGGATTTTTCAAGAAAACACGAGCAATTGATATTCTTTGTTTTTGACCGCCAGAAAGTTTTACTCCTCTTTCACCAATATAAGTATCATAGCCATCAGGCAAGGTCATGATGTGATCATGAATATTTGCTTGCTTAGCGGCTTGGATGACTTCTTCTTTAGTCGCATCAAGCTTACCGATAACGATATTTTCATAAACTGTTCCAGTAAATAAGAATACTTCCTGTTGAACAATACCAATATTTTGTCTGAGTGATTTTCTTGTGAAATCTTTGATATCAATATCATCAATAGTGATTGTTCCGCTTTCCACTTCATAAAAGCGTGGAATCAAGTGACATAAGGTTGTCTTACCTCCGCCTGATGGTCCAACAAAGGCTATTGTTTTACCAGCACTTATTTCAAAACTGATATTCTTTAAGATATCTTTACCTTCATCATATGAGAAACTAACATCATCAAATTTGATATAACCTTTAATCGTTTCAATCGGTTTTGCATTAGGGGAATCATTTTCGACCTTTTCATTCATGATTTGATCAAAGCGTTTAAAGCCTGATTGACCAGCTTGAAACTGTTCAACAAAGTTGATCAAGCGACGAATAGGATTAAGAAAGTTACCGATGTATAATATGAAAGCCGCAAAGTCACCGAAATCAATCAGTCCATTATAGAAAAAGAAACCACCAGCAGATAATACAACGATATTTAAGACATCAGTCACAAATGTAGTGCCTGTATGAAATTCTGCCATTACTTTATAAGCTCTTTTTCGCGTTTCTTGGAAGAAATTATTATTACGATCAAATTTCTCAATTTCGCTTTCGCGATTGGTGAAAGCTTTTGATACTCTGATGCCAGAGATGCTGTTTTCAAGATTGGCATTGACTTCACCAATCGCCTCGCGACTCTTTAAAAATGTTTCTTCCATGCGAGATCTTAGTTTTAACGCAATGAATAGTAATAAGGGTACAAATGCGAAAACGATTAAAGCTAAAGGTAGATTGATCATACTTAATATTGAAAAAGAACCAATCAACATGATTGAAGAAATAAATAGATCCTCAGGACCATGATGGGCTAATTCTGAAATTTCCATTAAGTCATTAACAATCCTTGATGTTATGGTGCCAGTTTTATTTTCATCAAAAAAAACAAATGGTAAATCTTGAAGATGTTCAAACATATCTTTACGCATATGAGCTTGCATCTTAACACCCATAACATGACCATAATAAGTAATAAAGTAGTTCAGAAAAATCTTAATTACGTAAAGTACAGCTAATACTATTAACCATGTGATCATTAATCTAAGATTGCGATCCGGAACATAAATATTGATGATATTACGAGTGATCATGGGGTAAAATAAATCAAAAACCGCGACTAGTAGCGCGCAAATAAGATCAAAGATAAGTATTTTCTTTACAGGTTTATAATAATTAAGGAATCTTTTTAACATACTAAGTGAACTCTCCAACATAAATTTCTTGTTTAATTATAAGATAAGCAGTTAGTATTTGCAAACTACGGCAAGAAACAAGATAATATAAGCAGAACATGTTTGTACTATGACTATGAATAAATTATGATATAGAAAATGGATAGTTAAAGAGGTGTGATATGAAGATTGCGATTGCCCAAATGAATGTTTATGCCGGTCAACCTGAAAGAAACTTTAACATCATGAAAGAGTGGATCGAAAAAGCTGAAGCAGCCAAAGCTGATTTGATCATCTTTCCTGAGATGTGTATTTCAGGATACTTTTTACAAGACAAATATTTAGATCATTATTTTTGTGAAACACTAATTGATTATAATGATAGAATTTTAGAGCTATCTGATAATATTGGAATCATTTATGGTAATCTTGTATATCAAGAAATAGCTAATGTAAAAAAAGGAAGAGACGGTCGTCCTTTAAAAAGTAATGGTGCTTATTTTTGTTATCAAAGAAAATGGGTAAAGAAGACAAATGATGAACTGCCAGGACTATATATCAAGCATTTGAATCCTGACTATCGTATTTTTGATGATTCACGCTACTTTACCAGTGGGATTGATCTCTGTTTAAAGAAGGATCTACCAATCAATAGTTTAATAGCACCTTTTATCTTTAATATCAATAAAGCAGAATATCGAATTGGCATTGAGATATGTGAAGATATGTGGAGTGAAGATTATCCGCTTGATGTAACAAAGAACTATCTTGAACAAGGTGTTGATATGATCATTAATATCTCTTGTTCACCATGGACTATTGGCAAAGAAACTTCACGCGATAAAAACATTGTCATGCATGTTAATAACAATGAGCATTTTGTACCATTTATCTATGTCAATAATGTTGGAATGCAAAATAATGGCAAGACGGTGATGGTCTTTGATGGTGATAGTACGCTTTATGATCAGCGTGGTAAAAGACAATTATCGCTTAATGATGAGTTTAAAGAAGAACTAAAGATTTTTGAACTTGAAGAAACACAGCTTAGAACTAAAAATGATCATAAACTTTTAAGTGCATTGACTTGTGCCATAAAAGAGTTTGATCAACAAGTCTTCGCAAAAAATGTTAACTGGATAATTGGTTTATCTGGTGGTTTAGATAGTTCAGTAAACGCTGCTTTACTTGTGTTAGCTTTAGGTAATAAGCGAATCATTGGGTATAATATGGCATCTCGATATAACAGTGATACAACAAAGGATAACGCAAGAGTACTAGCAGAAAACTTAATGATCAAGTATCATCAAGGAAGTATTGAGGATATCGTTAAGGCGACTACTTTAACAATGCAAAAGTATGGTTATCATGATAGTGATAAGGGTTTAAGCTTAGAAAATAGTCAAGCGCGTATTAGGGGTCACTTATTATCAAGCTTCGCTGCATGTGAAAACGGGGTTGTGATCAACAATGGCAACAAGATCGAAATCGCGTTAGGCTATTGTACATTGTATGGGGACACTATTGGTGCCTTGAGTCCGTTGGGAGATCTTACCAAAGTGCAATTGTTTGAATTGGCTGAAGAAATAAATCATGTTTTTAGTAAACAAGTTATTCCAACTAATCTTTTACCAGAACAAATAGATGATAAGATGTTGTGGGCAATGAAACCATCTGCGGAATTAAAAGAAGATCAGATTGATCCAATGAAGTGGTTTTATCATGATTATTTGGTTAGTAAGTTACTTGAATATCCAACAGCTAAAATAGAAGATATCATGCAGGCTTATCTTGATGGGTCGATCTATCAAAGTGAAATAGGTAAATGGCTCAAATATTATGGCCTTGATAAACCACAGGCTTTTATTGAAGATTTAGAATGGTTATTAAAGACGATATCATTGAATGTGTTTAAACGCATTCAGATGCCACCGATCGTTATGGTAAGTCGTGGTAGCTATGGTAATGACTTTCGTGAAGCTCAATTGAAGTTTTTAGTTTCTGATCGTTATCTAACATTAAGAGGCAGTATTTTGAAAATGTCAGATTGAATTAATTGCATTATTAGTTGATTTACACAAATTATTAGCATTGTGTTTATCGTGATTACGTTTGATATGTCAAGAGATACATTAACTCAGGATAATGAAAAATTTTATCAATTGTTGATTTCATTTCGCTCCATATTTACTTTATTGCTATTAATGATAGGTCAATGAAAATTTAGTTCAAAGGTTTAAAAGGCTTTTGAGTTACAATATTAAGTGGTTGATCGATTTTTAATTGTACAATAATGAAATTCTTTCAGAAAAAGAGTTCTGAAGTCGTAGATGCAATTTTAAAATAAATTTAAAATTGCTTTTAAATTTAATTGATGCTCCTAAAAATACTTAAAATGAAAATATAATGTATTAAATTGATTATAACTAAAATAATTGTTATAATATATTTGCTAAATTAATAAATTTCATTAATCCTTATAATGTTATTGATAGAGTAAGTCCTTTAGTATATAAGATTGTTATTTTTATAAGTGGAGCAATTTTAGGCGAATGGGTTGTAAGCTTTCTTGGAATTCCTGACTTAGGAGCATGGGCGAGAAATAAAGTGATAGAGCTTCTAGGATATTTGGCAAATCATACATATGAAGCTACATTTGATAATGGATGTTGGTCCCCAGCATTTCCAGCAAATCCATTTTGCAAACTAATAATTCTATAAAGAATAATGAACTGTAAAAATGATGTAAAAATGCTTATCACAATTATCTATGTGAATAGATGAAATCCTAATATTTCTTGACTGATCCATTATTAAATATGTTTATGATGAATAATATAGAAAGAAGATTTATATGAGAAAATGCCTAAGATGTAAAACTGTAATGAAAGATGGATATGGATTATCAATATCAAGCTTGTTTGCTGGGGTGGCCAATGTGAAATTAAGTGATTCTACTAATGCGTTTTCTTCAAAAGACTTAGACAAAATACAAGTAGCAGTTTGTCCAAATTGCGGTGAAATATCGTTGTATATTGAAAATCTAAGTAAAATTGATTAGTTATCATTCTATATAGATTGATGACGAAAATTATAAATAGTAAGTATTCTTTATTTAATCATTTGAGTATATTATATAAGATAAATAATAGTAAAATTTCAATAAATAAGAAGAGATGATAGTTAAGGAAGAAGTATGTTGACGTAGTTCAACTAGCGGAAAAAGGAATCATGACTTTAATATTATAATTCATAAGAATCGAATGAATTAGAAAATAATTTGTATCATTCAGGTTAAGCAGATTGCTTTGTAAGCAAACGAAAATAGGAAATAATAGATAATAAGATTTGAAAATGAAAAAATACTATCTGTGTCATCGTATAAAACAGTAATTTATGAATAAACCAAAAAATCGATAGTTACAAGAAAAAATAGATTAATATTTAAATTTGCGTGACATTTAAGCAAATATAGGGTATAAATAAATCAAACAGTGATAAGGATATGTCAATTATAGAAGGTCTATAAAGCGAGTTGGGCCGGTGAAAGCCAACAGGAATACTATAATTAGGTAACCCCTTTGAGTGCAAGTCGAAACATTAGGAGTAGAACTTGACGTATAAGCGACGTTATATGCTGAAGGGTTCATAGGACCCGATAAGAGATCAGGAAACTGATAAATAGGGTGGTACCACGGAGGCAGCCTTCGTCCCTTAGGGATAGGCTGCCTTTTATAATGTAGGAGGTATCATTATGTGTGGATTTTTATTTACTGAGGGACAAATTAGCAAAGAAGCTTTCGAGAAGGCATTTGCTAAACTACAACATCGCGGACCAGATCAATCAAGAATATTAACTGATAAAGAATACAGTTTCGGCTTTCATCGTTTATCGATCATTGACACTTCTGAAAAAGGTATGCAACCATTTGATACAGATGAAGTATGTTTGGTATGTAATGGCGAAATCTATAATAACGAAAGCTTAAGAGCTTATTACAATGATTATCCATTTGTTTCAGGGAGTGATTGTGAGAGTTTGATTCCTTTATATTTACATAAAGGAATGTTAATGGCTAAAGAGCTTGATGCTGAGTTTGTATTTGTTTTATATGATAAAGCACGTCACCAAGTAGTGGCAGCACGAGATCCTATTGGTATTAGACCAATGTTTTATGGACGTTTAAAAGAAAATGGTAAAATGGCCTTTGCTTCTGAAGCGAAGGGTTTACAAGACATCTGTGATGAAATAACACCCTTTCCACCAGGAAACATCTATATTGATGGTAAGTTTACAGACTATGCTAAGATAACAAAGGTTACTGATACAATTGATACACCTGAACAAGCCTTAAAAATGATCAAAGATAGATTGACTGATGGCATTACTAAAAGACTGATCAGTGATGTTCCAGTAGGATATCTACTAAGTGGTGGTTTAGATTCAAGTTTAGTATGTGCTATCGCTCAACGTCTTACAAAAGAGCCTATTGATACCTTTGCGATTGGAATGGCAAAAGATGCCATTGATCTTAAATATGCTAAGCAAGTTGCTGATTTCATTGGTAGTCATCATCATGAGGTTACGATGACAATGGACGATGTATTAAAGGCAGTAAGAGATGTCATTTATCATTTAGAGACATATGATATCACGACAATTAGAGCAAGTATGGGAATGTATTTAGTATGTAAGTATATTAAGCAAGAAACAGATATCAAAGTACTACTTTCCGGTGAGATCAGTGATGAGCTCTTTGGTTATAAATATACGGATTTTGCTCCAAATGGTCATGAATTCCAAGAAGAAAGTATAAAGAGAATTAAGGAATTATACTTATATGATGTTTTAAGAGCAGATCGTTGTATTGCTGCTTGGTCACTTGAAGCACGTGTTCCGTTTGGTGATCTAGCATTTGTTAAAGATGTATTATCGATAAAACCAGAATTGAAAATGAATACCACTGGTAAAGGTAAATACTTATTAAGAGAAGCTTTTGCTGATGATAATTTATTACCTGAAGAGATATTATGGCGAGAGAAAGCAGCGTTTAGTGATGCAGTAGGACATTCAATGGTTGATGAACTTAAGAAACATGCCAATAGCTTATATACGATGGATGATGTGAAAAAAGCTCAAACGAAATATCTTCATTGCCCACCACAAACACCAGAAGCTTTGTATTATCGTGAGATATTTGAAGAATTCTATCCACAAAGACATGACTGGATCCCTGGCTATTGGATGCCAAATGCAAGTTGGCCAAACTGTGCAGTTGATGATCCAAGTGCACGTGTTTTAAGTAATTATGGTGATAGCGGGAAATAAAAACGATGAATAATCATATGTTTAGAGTTGCTACAATAAACGATGTTGATTTGATACTAACCTTCATCAAAGAGTTAGCAACTTATGAGAAAATGCTTGATGAGGTAACAGCTACTACAGAATCATTAAAAGAATGGTTGTTTGAGAAAAAAGCAGCTGAAGTTATGTTTGTGATAGATGATGATATCGAAGTGGGATATGCAATTTACTTCTACAATTTTTCAACTTTCACTGGTAAAGCTGGATTATATATTGAAGATCTTTATGTTAAACCAGATTATCGTAGTAAAGGTTATGGTAAAGCAATATTAAAAGAACTAGCAAAGATTGCTAGTGATACTGGATGTGAAAGAATGGAGTGGGTTTGTTTAGATTGGAATAAACCTAGTATTGACTTCTATTTATCAATCAAAGCTAAACCATTAAAAAACTGGACTATCTTTAGATTAGATAAAGCAGATATAATAGACTTAGCAAAATAACATTCATTAAAATTTGTGTTGTCGTTTCTCTTGATAAAAGTTATCATTAGATGAATTCAGGAGTAAAAAGATGAACCAACTCGTTTTAAAGACATGTCCATATGCGAAAGAATGTGGTGGATGTCAATACCAAGGCATACCATATTTTAAACAACTATTGATTAAGCAAGATAAAGTAAATTCTTTGCTTAGTGGTTTTTGTCGTGTTAATAAGATTATTGGTATGGAAAACCCATATTTCTATCGTCACAAAATACAAGCAGCGTTTAAAACAGATCGCAGAAAAAATATCATTTGTGGTACTTATCAAACTTCTACGCATCGTGTTGTAGATATAGATCGCTGTCAAATTCAAGAAGAGACAGCTGACAAAATAGTACAAACAATAAAAGGTTTAATGAAAGATTTCAAATTAAGACCATTTGATGAGGATCGATTAGAAGGTTTTCTTCGTCATGTGCAAATTAGATATGGCTATCATAGTAAACAGATAATGGTCATATTAGTGACCGGGTCATTTATGTTTCCATCAAAGAAAGACTTTGTTAAAGCGTTAATTAAACTTCATCCTAATATCACCACGATCATCCATAATGTTAATAAAAGAAAGACTAGTATGATACTTGGAGAGAAAAGTGAAGTTCTTTATGGTAAGGGTAAAATAGAAGATCAATTGTTTGATTATCGTTTTATGATCTCACCAACTTCTTTCTACCAAATCAATCCCCAACAAACAGAAGTCATATATCAAACAGCGATTGATTACGCTAATTTATCTAGCAATATGACACTACTTGATGCTTATTGTGGAACAGGTACAATTGGAATATTGGCTAGTAAGAAAGTTAAAGAAGTAATTGGTGTTGAATTGAATAAAGAAGCGATCAAAGATGCTATCGCAAATGCTAAATTAAACAATATTGATAATATTGATTTCGTAAACGCTGATGCTGCAAAGTATATGTTAATGATGGCACAGAATAAAAAGAAGCTTGATGTTGTAATCGTTGATCCACCAAGAAAGGGTTGTGAAAAAACTTTTTTGGATGCACTAATACAAGTAGCACCTAAGAGCATTGTATATATTTCATGTAACCCGGTAACGCTAGCGAATGATCTAGCTGTTTTAAGCAAGCATTATGATGTTAAGAAGATTCAACCTGTTGATATGTTCCCTTTTACTGAGCACGTTGAGACGGTAGTATTGATGTCAAGGGTAGATAAGTAAGCGTGTAATAAGATAAGTAAATAAAGGCTTTCCGTGATTTGAGGTCTGGTTCTAAGCCGGAAGGATAATCACGGATTTTTACTTTGAGGGAAGTTATCCAAGAGTGGTGGATTACTCACCGGATTTACGAA
>JAYFOM010000002.1:0-61967 GCA_034932685.1 Erysipelotrichaceae bacterium | reverse complement strand
AGATCACGCTTGGTTATCTTGTGCTGCCCAGAATATGAAAAAGATGGCATTACTGCTTCATCAAAGCGATAAGATGGCTATCAGTAATCTTTATAAATCTATCAATTCCTTATCTAAACGACTATATGGTCGTGTTTTTATCAAATTAAAAGTACACCCTTTTTATAGAGTGTACTTGTCATCAGTCTGAAGAAGTAAACGCGTTTACTTCTTAATCAGATATCAGTTTAGCTTGTTAATGTTGATAACTAAACTCTTGTATTATAAGCTTGAAAATATAACCCCGTTGCAATAAGCACAATATATATTAAAATCCATTAATTCAAAGCGATACCATTATTGATTGCGAAAGCATCCGTTGGCGCCAAGTGAATTTTGTGAACAAAGCTTCGATTATCAAGGTTAATCATGGCTATTTGCGAATAGCCATCACCTGCATAAAGACAATATAGATCACCAGTATTAGCTAAATAGATAAATTTACCTACATGTAAGAATGTCTCATCAGTAATCTCTATTTTCTCATTAGTTTCTCGATCCATTAAATAAATGTGCTTGTTACTATCTCCAGTAAATGACCCATCTTCGTGCAAGGTCCATAATTCGGAAGTTGTTCGGTAAAGGATATATTTATCATTCATCGCTAATGAAACAATATCTTCATTGTCCTTAGTAGAAAAAACTAAACTTATCTCATCATCTTTCATGGAATATACATTGTTTGTAGGTGGATAAAATGGATACTCGTTACTCTGTATCTCAAACCTGTGCCATGTTTCAACCGCATCTTCACCAGCAAACATGAATTCCTTGTTTTCTGGACTATATGATAAAACACCGATGTTGAAGGCTGGATCATCTTGTAGTAATTCTAACGATTTACTTTGAATATCATAACGGTATAAGTTTAATGCATTATAATCATTATCAAAACACCAAGCAACCAGATAAATACTGTCCCCAACTGGAACAATATAATTCATCCCATAAATACCATCAGTAAGTTGCGCTCGCTCTTCAGTTTCAATATCATACTCCCACAATTGATCACCACGACCATCCTCAGACTTGGCTGAGTAATATATTCTTTGCTTATCTCTACTATATACACCCAATGGGTACTGAGCATTATATGTGAAAGATCCTACCGAATCTACTTCTTCATCACTGATATTAAACTCAAATACAGTTGTTTCTAAAGCTTTTGAAGTCCTAGCGAATGTTATATAGATTCCTTCATCTTCAGTGTTTTGACACCCTGATAATAATGCTAACAACATAAAGATAATTAGAGAAGGAAGAACAGGTCTTTTATTAATAAGCATGTCCAATGGTTACTGTATAGGGCATACTAAATGATGAATTCCATGTATAGCCCCAATACTCAACTCCAGTCTTCCAAATATCGACTATCGCATCAGGCATACTTCCAGCATCAGTTTTTTTCATATTACGTGCATATGTTACACCACTACTATTAATTGTTGAAACACGCACGATAGTATTTAAATCAATATTATCATATGCTAATTTAGTCGCTACAGAGCCTTTAATATTTGTTAAGTTACCCTGACCAATAGCATCGCTAAATGTAGTACCGCGACCTACTCCTATTCTATATTCTTCAACTTCATTTTGATAAAGAGTATTATTATTACTTCCCCATTGTGCTACTACTGAATAGCCATCAGGTATAATAACTCTGGTTGTAATTGAACTAGAAGCAGAGATTAATGATTGAGATTGAAGCAATGGATTAATTACTCCATCAGGAAAATAGATATATTGTAAATAACCATCACTGGCATAGGTGACTGTGACTCCAGCTACCGGCTCGGGAATGCCCGGAGTTTTATGATCATTTGTATTACTAGTAGTTAAATCATATGCTAATCCACCTTCAAGAATAACGTAATGAGTTGAATCAACAAACTTTATTTCAGAGTATGGCAACATTTTATCCGGTATTTTTGTCGAATATATCTCTGTGCCTTCTGCTTTTATAGGAATAATTATAGTAAAAATAAATAAAAACGAGAATAATATTGTAAATATTTTTTTATTCATAATTGCCTCTTTTCTGTTAATAAACCTATTCTCTCTCGATTTAAGTAATTATTATCTTATTTCATTTCAGATGCCTCGCCTTCTATTTGTTTGAAATAAACTGATAGATATCTTTAATATCCATCGATTTTATCCATCGATGATACGACTATGCCAAATACCACTTCTATTAGAGAAAGAAATAATTTATTGTATATGAATAATATAAATCAATATTATATGTGTTTCAACATATTTCTTTCGTATTTATACACTATTTATAATTTAATGAGTATATCTTTTATTGTTTTCAATATTTTGGTAGTTCGCGAAAGTTATTATTATCAATCCTCATAATCATCTACTCTTTATTTATAGTTATAATAATCAATATCTGAAGCAAACTAATATAAAGCAAAACATAATCATACACAATTCGCTATCTATGTGTATTACTAACTCTTATTTCTTTTATAATTTTTTTGAATAGTTTATTTTCATTTTCGTCATAAATCTAAATTACGTCTACCGCGTGATTAAGCGATTGTTCTCAATCGTCGATCACTTCTAGCCCACCAAATATTTATTCTTTCAACAAATAATTACTCCAAAGAAAAATCCCTTCACTTGATTTGCATATGCATATCTATGTAAAGGGATCGTTTTAATTTTGAATTATATCAATCATTCTCTTCTTCTAAACAATCAAGTATTTCTAGTATTCGATTTAGATCATCAACGTCTTCATAGTGGATGATTAGTTTATTTTTGGTTACTTCCGTTTTTGTCTGTAGTTTATTCTCCATAATTTGCTTAACATTCTCTAAGAAGATATCTGGTTTAACCTCTGGTTTTACTTTAGTTACGGTCGGCTTGAGTAATTGTTCGACTTCTCTTACTGATAATCCTTCTTTGATGATCTTTTCAGCTAGTGCGATCATCTTATGTTCATCATCTAAGGTGATCAGTGGTCTAACATGGCCCATTGTTAACTTTTCATCCATAACCATTTGTTGAATTTCTTGAGGTAAACGTAAGATTCTTAGCATATTGGTAATATGGGTTCTTGATTTACCTAGTCGTTGCGCTAGTTGATCTTGGGTATAAGCTAAGTTTACTAATAATGTATTATAAGCTGTTGCTTCTTCAATTGCGTTCAAGTCTTCTCTTTGAATGTTTTCTAAGACTGATATCTCCATCATCTTTTCATCACTTAACTCTAAGATGATAGCTGGTATGGTTTCAAGGCCTGCTTCTTTACAAGCTCTAAGTCTTCTTTCACCTGCAATAAGTTCATAACCGGTAATACCTTGTCTTACCAAGATTGGTGTAAACACACCATGTTCTTTGATTGATTGGGCAAGTTCAGTAAGTTTTTCACGATCAAAATTCTTACGTGGTTGATATGGATTAGGTCTAATATCTAAGACCTTGATTTCATTACGTAAACTGTTTTCATCTTGTTGCATTTCTTCTAATATTTCAGATAGATTCTCACCAAAGATTGCATCTAATCCTTTACCTAAACGTTTGTTTTCCACTTTATTTATCCCTTTCATTTTTAGCTAAAATCTCTTTGACTACTGCCGCATAGGCTTTAGCCCCTTCTGATCTTATATCATACTGAAAGATTGATTCTCCTTTGGATGGCGCTTCAGCGAAGCGAATTGAGCGTGGGATATAGGCTTGGTATACAATTTCTTTAAAGTACTTACGAACTTCTTGTTGTACTTCTTTACTTAAGTTAGTATGAGAATCATACATTGTAAGTAAAACTCCTTCAATCTTAAGCTTATTATTAAACAAACGATTAACTAAACGAATCGTTGATAATAGTTGGGTTAAACCCTCCAAAGCATAATATTCACATTGTACTGGAATAATGACGGTATCAGCCGCTGTTAAAGCATTAGTATTAAGTAAGCCTAATGATGGTGGACAATCAATGATGATAAAATCATATTCATCTTTAACCATATCAAGCTTATTCTTTAAAAGCTTCTCACGACCAAGTTTAAACTCAGCCATTTGAAGATCAGCACCAGCTAGTTCGATTGTTGCTGGAATCAAGTCCATAGGTGGTTCTTTTAGATTGCGAACGACATCAGCCACCACACACTCACCTAGTATTAAATCATAAACACTTTTCTTTATTGTTTGTCTGCTAGCCCCTACGCCTTGTGTGGCATTAGCTTGCGAATCAAAATCTACTAACAATACCTTCTTTTTTAAGTAAGCTAAACCAGCCGCCAAATTAACACTGGTGGTTGTTTTTCCTACTCCGCCTTTTTGATTGGCAATAGCTATTATCTTACCCATAAGCTGACCTCTATTCTTTCGGGAATTTAACGATTATCCTGCGATCTAATATCGTTTCTTCTTCCTGTACCTCTATTGCAATACCCATCTTTTTGATCATTTCGATCGCTTGTTTAATGGTATTAACAGCTATTAATTGATTACGTGAGAAACCTCTTGTTGTATTTGTCTTTGTTTTTTCTTTATCATCCTGTGTGTTTATAATTTTAACATACTCTTCAGTTTGCTTAACATTGAAACCTTTATCAACAATCTTTTGATAGACATCAAGTTGTCTTGGTTCATCAAGGCTTAATAAAGCTCTAGCATGCCTTTCGGTTATCTTTCGCGTAACAACCGCTTCTTGTATTTCTTGTGGTAATTCCAATAGTCTTATCTTGTTAGCTATCGTTGATTGTGATTTGCCAATCTTTTTCGCAAACTCTTCTTGAGTATAACTGTTATTTCTAATAATAGTTAAAAAAGCCTTGGCTTCTTCAATCGCACTTAGATCTTCCCGCTGGATATTCTCAATTAACGCAAGCTGTGCCGATTGATCATCACTAGCGTCCATAATGATTGCTGGAATCATTGTTAAACCAGCTAACACACAAGCGCGATAACGTCGCTCTCCTGCTACTATTTCATAACTATCTTCACTAGCTCTTACAACTATTGGTTGTATCAAGCCATTTTCTCTTATCGATTGGGCTAGTTCAAAAATACTCTCATCATTAAAATTTAATCGCGGTTGATGACGATTTGGTTTTATTTGATCAATTGATATAGCTAACGAATTCTTCATGTAAACTCCTTTATAATGGTCTATTTTTAATCTGTGCGTAGTTGCGTGGATACTTTATTGGGGTTTTATCAAACTTCTGGAATAAAAGATTATTCCGCGTTATCTCTTGGTTCAGTGGTTTATTGCTTAGACTATTTAGTTTAGCTCCTAAAATAGTTACTGCTTTTTTTGCTTGTTGATACTCTACATCAGCATTACTTCCTTTTAGTGCCATAAAATAGCCATCAACTTTTACTAAAGGTAAACATAACTCGGCTAAGATAGCTAGATTAGCAACAGCTCTTGCTGTTACCCAATCAAACTGTTCGCGTTTAAGCTTAACATAATCTTCTGCTCTTTGGTTGATAACAACGATATCTTCAAGTTTTAACTCGGTGATAACTGTAGCTAAAAAATTCGTTCTTTTTTTAAGTGGTTCAAGCAATACCACATTTAAGCTTGGATATATTATCTTAAGCACGACGCCTGGAAATCCTGCACCACTACCAACATCACACAAGCTACCGCTTGGTGGATACTCAAGAAATGGCAAGGCACTGTCATAGAAGTGTTTTTCATAGATATCTTCAAAGGAAGTTATCGCTGTAAGATTCATTACTTCGTTCCACTCAATAAGTAAATGAGCATAACTTTCAAATTGTGATAATTGTACCTGTGACAGATTGATACCATCTACGGCCAATTGTTCGATAAACTTTTCAACCGTCATGCTTATCCTCCGTATAAATCATTATAACAAATTTATACCCGCTTAAAAATCGATTTCTTAAATCTATCGCCTTTGTTTTAGATAGACTGCCAAGACGGCTATATCTGCTGGGTTGACGCCTGAAATTCGACTGGCTTGACCTAATGTTAATGGGTTTATTTCTTTTAGTTTTTGTCTACTTTCTAATGATAGATTGATTATTTGATCATAATCAATATCATTAAGTTTTAATTTTTCCATTGAAATCAGTTTTTCTGTTTCTTTGATCTCTTTTGTGATGTATCCGGCGTATTTAATATTGATCTCAGCTTGTTTTAAAATAGTATCAGGGTATGTTTGATCTAAATGTTCACTTAGCTCTTTTAAGCTTATATGAGGTCTTTTTATCAGATCATAAAGTCGCATTGGTTCAGTTAATGGTTGATAGTCTTGTTTTATCAAATAAGGATTTACTTCATCTGGTTTAACAATCTTGTTTTCAAGATAAAGCATTAAACTGCTTAAATATTTTTTCTGTTTTAGATAATACTCATATTGTTCAGCTTTAACTAAGCCACAACCTTTACCGTATTCGATCAAACGACTAAAAGCATTGTCATGTCTTAATAGTAAGCGATATTCAGCTCTTGATGTAAGTAAGCGATACGGTTCGTTTGTTCCTTTTGTCACTAGATCATCAATCATGACCCCAATGTATGCTTCATCCCGTCTTAAGATAAGTGGTGCTTCTTCTTTTAATGATAGGGTTGCGTTTATACCAGCTAAAAGTCCTAAACCAGCCGCCTCTTCATAGCCAGAAGTACCAATGATCTGTCCAGCACAATATAGACCACTAATCTTTTTGGTCTCAAGCGTTGGTTTTAATTGTAATGGGTCAATCGCATCATATTCGATAGCGTACGCATATTTCATAATTATACAGTTTTGCAATCCTGGTAAAGATCTGATCATTTTCTCTTGAACATGATGTGGTAGTGATGTTGAAAAACCTTGAATATATGTGGTATCAAGCGTTAATGACTCTGGTTCAAGGAATATCTGATGACGATCTTTCTGAGCAAAACGAACTAATTTATCTTCAATTGACGGACAATAACGTGGGCCTTTCCCTTCAACAACTCCAGAGTACATTGAAGATAAGTGAATGTTACTCCTTATTATTTCATGGGTATCGGCACTGGTATAAATCAGATAACAGGGTAGTTGCTCTTTGATTACCATATCTGGTGTTGTTTGATAGTGAAAACTATAAAACTCACTACTACCTGGTTGAATACTTGCTTGACTAAAATCAATTGAGCTTGTAAGCACCCGTGCTGGGGTACCCGTTTTTAGACGGAATGTTGATAGACCCATTCTTCTTAAAGCTTGGGCTAATTTAAATGTTGTAGGATCATCATCAGGACCACTTAGGGTAATTTGATCACCAACCATTATCTTACTACTCATATAAGTGCCAGTTGTAAGGATCAATTTCTTACACTTGATGATTGTGTCATCAGCTAAAACAACCCCTTCTATCTTATCGTTACTTACAAGAATATCTTCTACCATTGCTTCAATGATCGTTAGATTATCTTGATTTAGAAGGGTTGTCTGCATCATTTTTTTATAAGCAATTTTATCTGATTGAACACGTAGCGACTGTACCCCTGGTCCTTTATTGGTATTTAGCATCTTGAATTGTAACGCTGTAAGATCTGCTACTTTTCCCATCTCACCACCAAGAGCATCTATTTCTTTTACCACAATACCTTTTGCTGGTCCACCAATTGATGGATTACAAGGCATTGAAGCAATCATATTTATATTTAGTGTGATAAGAGCGGTCTTAAACCCTATCCTAGCGCAAGCTAGAGCAGCTTCTGAACCAGCATGACCACCACCAACAACGATAATATCAAACATTTAGTCATCTCCTTATTTCGATACTATTCTATCACACTCAGATTGTAATGTTTGACAAACTATCTACGATACGCTACTGTATTATCATAGATAGTACAGTTGAGGTAAAACGATGTGGAAGCTTAATCAGAATAGCCAAGAGGCGATATATAAGCAGATTGAAAATAATATCATCGAGTATATTCTTTTAGGTATTTTTGAACCCCATCAACTCTTGCCCTCTGTTCGTAGTCTTTCCAAAGAACTTGGGATCAATCCCAACACCGTACAGAAAGCTTATCAAGAATTAGAAACAGACGGTTATATTTATTTCTTAGCTGGTAAAGGCACTTATATCGCGGATAACAAACAGGTATTACATCGAATACGCGCTAGTAAGTTGGCTGATTTAGCTAACATGATAAATGAAATGCTTAAAATAGGTATTAATGGTAGTGATATCAAAAAAGTGGTCATTAAGACCTTAGGAGAAGATCAATGATCCAAATTGAAAATGTATCTAAAAAACTAGACACAAAAGTTGTATTAGACAACCTTGATTGGCGCATAGCCGATAGTAAAGTACATGGTTTAGTGGGTCCCAATGGTTCGGGTAAATCGACCCTTTTACGTCTAATAGCTGGAATCTATCAAGCTGATCAAGGTAGTATAACCATTGAATCATGCCCAGTGTTTGAAAACCCTGATATAAAAGCTAACATCATGTATGTCGCTGATGACCCATTTTTCTTACATCAATCAACGCTAAGTGATATGCGTGACTTCTATCAGACTTTCTATCCTTCATTTAATGATGAGATATATGAGAATTTACTCAAACTGTTTCTATTAGATACTGCCGCCAAGATCACTACTTTTTCAAAGGGAATGCGTCGTCAAGCTGCTTTGATATTAGCATTTGCGACATCACCTAAGTATCTTTTACTTGATGAAGCTTTTGATGGCTTAGATCCAGTAATGCGCTTATCTTTAAAACGCATTATTTCCGATGAGATCATCAACAAAAAGATGACCGTTATTATCTCATCACACAATATTCGTGAACTCGAAGATATCTGTGATGAGATTGTCTTGATTCAAAATGGTATCATCAATCTTGGTGGTGCTGTTGATGAACTACACAAAGCTTTCCACAAATACCAATTGGCCTTTAGTGACGTCGTTAATGAATCTTTGTTTAGTAATATTTCATACGCTGATATCATGATCAATAGTAAATTTGTCACACTGATCAGTCAAAAAGACAACTATCAAAACTTACAAAAACTAAATCCTTTATTACTTGAAGAGATCGCAATGAATTTGGAAGAGATATTTGTATATCAAATGAAGGAGCATGGTTATGGCAAAAACATTTAAACTCAGTATTAACTGTGATTATATTCGCTTTCTGATCAAGCAAAATCGCCGTTTTATCATATTGATGACGGTTATCATGTTAGTGTTTAATCCCATCTTGGTTTTGATGTTAGGAACCTTGATGGATATTTCCTTAGGATTGATCTATACTGGTAAGGTTTTAAATATCTTACTCGCTTTAGTGTTTAGTTTTGTTGTAAGCTCTATTATGTTTTCATATCTAAACGATCGTAGTAGTGTTGATCTTTATCATTCATTACCAATCAATCGCTCATCATTACACTTGAGTGTGTTTTTAGCCTCTTTAGTTGTGTTATTAATTCCTTTTACCATTAGTTGGTTCTCTGCTATTCCTTTACAATTGTTTCTTGTTGATCCCCAGATCTTAGCTGCTGTTAGTGGTTATTTCTATGTGGTCATTCCTTTGATTGCGGTTGTTACTATCATTACTTATGTCCAAGTTAATACCGGCACAGCATTTGATGCTATGCTTTACGCCTTTATTGTGATAATGTTGCCCTTTTTCGCATATCTTACCTACTTTGCTTATGGTAATGCTATATTGATAGGTTTTAACGCTGCTTTTGATTGGAAATTCTTAAGCTATTTATCACCTTTTGTTGCGATTTTTAATAACACAATAAACAACGAATTTATCACAAACTATCTTTTATTAAATCAAGTTTATTGGCTAGTTGTTATCGCATTTATTTACATTATCACCCTTAAGATATACCAAAGTAGACCAAGCGAAAAAACGCAAATGCCTTTTACCAACCACTATTTCTTTCCCATTGTATCTATCAATACTATCATTATCATCCAGATCTTGCTTTATTCCTTCTTCTTCTTAATAACATATGGTATGACGTCAATTAACTTGTTTAGTTTAATCTTATCGATACTTATCGCTGATGTCTTATACATGGTGCTTGATGTATTAGCTAATCGTAGTTTTAAAAATATCTTAAAAGCGGGATTGAAATATCTCGTGATTAGCGTTTTTGTTTCACTAGTAAGCATACCAATTTCTTTGACTAAAGGTTTTGGTTTTATCACTTATGTGCCTGATGATATCGAGTTTGTTACTGTATCATTTTATGATAATCTTGGTTTACTAAGTGAAACCGGTAAGAAAGATTTCTATTTTTATTCCCAACGATTCCCAATAGATTACACCTTTGATCAAGCAGAAGATATTAAAGTAATTACTGATTTACATCGTTTGATTGTTGATAATTACCGCCACTTTGATTATAACGAACATAATTTCCAAACAAACTATTTAACTATTGGTCAAGAAAACAATCTTAATACTTTTGAAGAATTAGATTATAATGGTACAACTTATATTAACTTTGATTATCAACTAACTAATGGTAAAGCCGTATCGCGTCAATACCAAGTTAACTATAATTGGCTTAGTGGACTATTTGATTTATATCAAAATGATGCATTTGTAAGAACACGTATTCCAATGGCTTACTTCCATAATGATATCGATAAGATAACTAATATTATGCTAGTTGATAGCTTACTTGTTAGTAGTAAGCCTATTAGTAGTGAGTTTGATTTTGATACCTTCGCAGCTTATTACTTAGAAGATTACTACGCGCTTGATAAAGAACAATTACTAGGCATTGATTATCAGTACTATGGTCAGCTTACTGCTAGTATCTGTCGCATTGGTAATGAAGGTTTTGATTATTGTACTAATGATTATTTAGATTTAGATAGTCGCTTCCCTAAAGCTTTAGCTTATTTAGTAGCGACTAATAACGCTATCTTAATACCTGCAATGCCCAGCTCAATGCGTGTTATCTATCCTGATGAGTTAGTTGAAAATGATATGTTCAAAATAGCTAATTACTCGTATTATTACGAAAGCACTAATGAGACTATTTATCGATACACTGATCTTACCTTAGATCAGATAGTAGCTTTATCTCCTTATCTAGTACCGAAAGGAGTAAGCACTGAACAAACATTATTGATAACGATCACCAATAACTATTATGGTCATACTACTTATCTACTAAATCCCATATATTACCAAGAAGCAATTACCCTATTAAAAGATAATCAGATGTCTTACTCCAATGACATCTATCAAATCTTGTATAATGAACAACTTTATAAGAATTAATGTTAAATCGCTGATTTAACATTTTTTTTACATTTAGCTACTAATTGAATTTACAATTCTCCATTAGGATGTGGTTGATTAATGAAAAAGGAGAAATAAATTGAAAAAAATTAGTCGTTTATTAATAGCTATTATGGTGTTAACAATGATCCTTGGTGGCTGTTCTAAGCCCGCTGGCTTTGACCAGAAAAAAGCTATCACAGTTGTAACTCGTGAAGTTGGTTCGGGCACAAGAGGCGCATTCATTGAATTATTAGGTATTGAACAAAAAGACGCAAGTGGGCAATTGGTAGATTATACTACCGACACAGCCGTTATTGGAAACGGTCAATCCGTTGTAGCCAATAATGTATCAACTAATGTTTATGCGATCGGTTATGTATCACTTGGAGCGTTAACTGATGCTGTAAAAGCCATAAGCGTTGACGGAGTTACTCCAACTGTTGAACATATCAACGATGGAAGTTACAAAATAGCTCGTCCGTTTAACATCGCAACGTACGGAGAAGTAACTGAAGTTACCCAAGATTTCATCAATTTTATCCTAAGTAAACAAGGCCAAGCAGTTGTTGAAAAAGCTGGTTATATCTCAACTGGTAACACTGGCGATTTTACTTCATCAATGGTAGCTGGTAAAATAGCTGCTGGTGGTTCAACATCAGTCAGTCCTTTAATGGAAAAACTTAAAGAAGCTTATGAACTTATTAATCCTAATGTCGATATTGAAGTCATATCAAATGGATCAACCGCTGGTATGACAGCTGCCTTAGATGGTGTAGTTGACATCGGAATGGCTTCAAGAACACTGAAAGATAGTGAATTAACTGCTGGTTTAGTGAATACTGTCATCGCCATGGATGGTATCGCTATGATCGTCAATAACGAAAATCCTTTAGAAGATATCACAACCGAGCATGTTAGAGCTATTTTCATGGGAGAAATAACAAGTTGGTCAACATTGTTTGAGTAAACTGATGAAACTCATCAATAAAGAAAAAGTGATGCAGTGGGTATTCTTACTCACTGCATCTACCTCTATATTATCAGTCGGCTTAATTTGTATATTTCTCTTCGCTAATGGCTATACAGCTCTAAAAGAAATCGGTTTATGGAATTTCGTGTCTGGTACAACATGGCGTCCTAACAATAATCTCTTTGGAATCTTTCCAATGATAATCGGTAGTATCTACGCAACAACTGGTGCTATCTTACTTGGGGTCCCACTAGGGATCTTTACGGCTATTTATATGGCCCGTTTTTGTCCGGCTGGACTATATAAATGGCTTAAACCGGCAATCAATCTGTTGGCTGGAATCCCATCAATTGTCTACGGTTTTTTTGGTTTAATGGTAATTGTTCCCTTTATCCGTAATAATCTTGGCGGTAATGGTAATTCACTACTCGCCGCATCGATTTTACTTGGCATAATGATCTTACCAACAATCATCAGTATCAGTGAATCCTCAATTAGAGCTGTTGATAAAAGTTACTACGATGGCGCACTGGCTTTAGGCGCTAGCCACGAACGTAGTGTTTTCTTTTCGGTCTTACCCGCAGCCAAATCAGGTGTCTTAGCTTCTGTTATATTGGGTGTTGGAAGAGCCATTGGTGAAACCATGGCGGTTATCATGATTGCTGGTAATCAACCAATAATTCCTAGTAATATCCTTCAAGGAGTTAGAACACTAACAGCTAACATCGTTTTAGAGATGGGTTATGCGGCTGATACTCATCGTTTAGCCCTGATCGCTTCTGCTGTTATTTTATTTGTCTTTATCTTGCTAATTAACTTTACCTTCTCACTTGTGAAAAGGAGATTACGCTAATGCCTCAACTTAAAAGAAAAAAAACTGATGTCGTTACTATTGTTCTCAATGTTTTAGTAAAACTAGCGATAAGCATAACCACGATTATCTTACTTTTCATAATTGGTTATATTTTTATCAAAGGTATTCCGCATTTAAAACCTTCGATGTTTTCCTTTACCTATACTACAGAAAATGTTTCCATATTTCCCGCGATGATCAATACCCTTACAATGACTGCCATAACCTTGCTTGTGGCCGCTCCTTTAGGAATAGGCACAGCTATTTATCTGGTTGAGTATGCCAACAAGAAAAACAAGATTGTTGGTTTAGTTCGCATAACCACAGAAACCCTCGCCGGAATTCCTTCGATTGTTTATGGTTTATTTGGATATCTGTTTTTCTTAGCTTTTATTGGCTGGAAGTATTCCATAATAGCTGGGGCTCTAACTTTATCGATGATGATTTTACCTTTGCTTATTAGAGCTACTGAAGAAGCATTAATTGCCATCCCGATTGAATATCGCCAAGGTAGTTATGGCTTAGGTGCAGGTAAACTACGAACAATCTTTAAGATTGTCTTACCATCAGCGATCCCTGGTGTCTTAGCAGGTATTATTTTATCAATTGGAAGAATTGTTGGTGAAACAGCCGCTTTGATCTTTACTGCTGGCTCTGTTGCCAAAATTCCCAATTCACTGTTCTCTAGTGGTAGAACAATGGCCGTCCATATGTACTCATTATATAATGAAGGGCTTTATGTAAATGAATCCTACGCAACCGCTGTTATTTTGCTAGTAGTGGTAATTGGAATAAATGCTTTATCAACGTTTGTTGCTAAGCGATTTAAGAAAGGTTAAAATATGAATGACATTGTAATTGAAAATTTAAACTTATACTATGACGATAATCATGCTTTAAAAGATATCAATATTAGAATTCCACTTAATCAGATAACCGCTTTTATTGGTCCATCAGGTTGTGGTAAATCAACCTTATTACGTACTTTAAATCGCATGAATGATCTAATTGAAAATTGTAATATAACCGGTAGCGTTTTTATTGGTCAAGAAGATATTTATAAATCAGGTACAGATGTTAACCTGTTACGTAAGAAGGTAGGAATGGTCTTTCAAAAACCCAATCCTTTCCCTATGAGTATCTTTGATAATGTTGCTTTTGGACCACGTACTCACGGTATTAAAAATAAAAAAGAACTCTATACGATTGTTGAAAGATCACTTAAACAAGCCGCAATTTGGGAAGAAGTTAAAGATAACTTAAACAAGAGTGCTCTAAGTCTATCCGGTGGTCAACAACAACGCTTATGTATTGCAAGAGCCTTGGCAGTTAATCCAGAGATTCTCTTAATGGATGAACCGACTTCTGCTTTAGATCCAATTTCTACCAATAAAATTGAAGATTTAATAAGTGAGCTAAAACAGAAGTATACGATCGTCATCGTTACCCATAACATGCAACAAGCAGTTAGGATTTCTGATCATACCGCCTTCTTCTTACTTGGTGAGATTATTGAATATGACACAACTGAAAAAATATTCTCAGTACCAAAAGATAAAAGAACTGAAGATTACATCACAGGGAGGTTTGGCTAATGCGTAAACAATTTGAAACTCAACTTGAAGAGCTAAATTTACAATTGATCAAAATGGGTGCCTTGTGTGAAACAGCGATCGCAAGAGCAGTTAGAGCTTTATTAAATCAAGATAATGAATTAGCTAATTTGGTCATCCAACAAGAAAAAGAAATCAACCAATACGAAAAAGACATTGAAAGTCTTTGTTTAAAGCTGCTTTTGCAACAACAACCCGTCGCAAGAGATTTACGTATTATATCTGCCGCTTTAAAGATGATAACTGATATGGAAAGAATCGGTGATCAAGCTGAAGAAATCGCAATGATCGTAACTAAATCTGACTTAACAAAAGCTGTTAATAGCGTCCATTTAAAAGAAATGGCATTAGCAGCCATCAAGATGGTTAATGAAAGTATTGACTCCTTTGTAAAACAAGATTTAGATCTTGCATATAAGATCATAAGTGATGATGATATTGTCGATCAACATTTTGATATCATAAGAAATGAACTAATTGATTACATTCGTGATAATATCAAAGATGCATCACATGCCATCGATATCTTAATGATCGCCAAATATCTTGAAAGAATTGCTGATCACGCAACTAACATTGCTGAATGGGTTGAATTCTCAATGACTGGCATTCATAAAGAAGGGAGAGAGTTATGATATATTGTGTAGAAGATGATATCAATATCCGTGAATTGATAATTTATACTTTAAACCACACTGGCTTTAATGCCAAGGGCTTTGCGAATAGTAAAGAGTTCTTTAAAGAAGTTAATATATTAAAACCTGATCTTGTATTGTTGGATATAATGTTGCCCGATGAAAATGGTAACGATATCTTAAAGAAACTTAGAAGCAATATTGATACGGTAAAAATACCTGTCATAATGTTAACAGCTAAAACAAATGAGTATGATAAAGTTGTTGCTTTAGATCAAGGCGCTGATGACTATGTCACCAAGCCTTTTGGCATGATGGAGTTAATATCACGCATCAAAGCAGTATTAAGAAGATCCAATGATAAGATCAAAAAGGATTTATTAACCTATAAAGAATTAAATGTTGATCTAAACAGTCATGAGGTTTATTTAAATGATACCTTGGTTGAATTAACCGTCAAGGAATTTGAACTGTTGAGTAACCTTATGAAATCACGAAACATAGTATTAACCAGAGATGTTCTTTTAGAAAAAATTTGGGGTTATAGTTTTGATGGTGAAACAAGAACGGTTGACGTTCATATCCGCTCACTAAGAAAGAAACTTGGCTCTTTTAGTCATTATATTGAAACCGTTCATGGCTTAGGTTATAAATTGGGTAAAAAAGATGAGAAATAAAATTTTTCGCAACTTACTGTATTTAGCAATTATCAGTAGTACTTTAACTTTTATCGCAATGAGTGTCTTTATGTATGCCCGCTTTTATGACCAAATGAAAGCTACGCTTCGCTCTGAAGCTACTTATATCGCTGTTGCTTTAAATATTGATGAAGAAACTTATCTTGAAAAAATTGATGATCATTCAGCGACTAATCGTATTACGATCATTGATGTTGATGGCAAAGTACTTTTTGATTCAGCAAGTGATTATAGGACTATGGAAAATCACTTAAATCGACCTGAAGTTCAATCAGCAATTAAAACTGGTTATGGTGAAGCTACGCGTTACTCATCAACTATCAACCAACAAACATTTTATTATGCCTTAATGCTTGATAATGGTCATGTATTACGAGTAGCTTCTATAACATCAAGTGTTATAACTACTCTTATCAGTGGTATACCGTTTTTAACCTTGTTGATGGGGTTTATGTTGTTTGTGACCATATATGTATCAAGTCGTCAAACTGATAGTCTAGTCGCCCCTATTAACGCTATAAACCTAGATAGTCCATTAGCTAATGAAACTTATGAAGATTTATCACCTTTATTAATACGACTCGATGAGCAAAATCGTAGTAATGAGAAACAAATGCAGCTACTTAATGAGCAAAATATTGAATTTAACTCAATTATCAATAATATGCAAGAAGGTTTACTTGTTATCGGTAAAAATGGCAATATCATGTCAATTAATAATAGTGCAGCCAAGATATTTGAGATTGATCAATCACTAGCTTTAAATAAAAATTATATGACTCTTAATCGCTCAGATGCGTTTATTAGTACGATCAATCAAGCATTAAGCAATGAAGTCATAGATACCCTATATCAAGCCCATGGTCGTTTATACCAAATTATCGCAAGCCCCATAAATAACGACACAAACAAAGCTGCTGTTATCCTATTGATGGATATCACTGAAAAGCATGAACGAGAAAATTTAAGAAAAGAGTTTTCAGCCAATGTTTCGCACGAACTAAAAACTCCCCTTACTTCAATTATAGGTTATGCTGATATCATTGAAAATGGTATCGCTAAAAGCGAAGATATTCCTAAGTTCGCTTCTAACATAAATACTGAAGCACAAAATTTACTTGATCTGATCGATGATATCATCAAACTATCACGACTGGATGAAAAAGAAGTAAATCTAGCGTTTGAAAGTATTAACCTTAAAACCGTTAGCGAAGATGTCATTAAATCACTCAAAACTAAAGCTGATGAAAACAATATCACAATAAAACTAGTTGGAAAGGACTTATATATTAATGGTGTTCGCAATATAATATACGAAATGGTATATAACTTATGTGATAACGCGATTAAGTATAATAAACAAAACGGCAGTGTCACTATCACTTTAAAACAAACTGATAAAAATGCACTACTAACGATAACCGATACTGGTATCGGTATCGCTAAAGAACATCAACAACGCATCTTTGAACGCTTCTATCGTGTTGACAAGAGTCATTCACGCTTAACCGGCGGAACCGGCCTTGGCTTAGCCATTGTCAAAAATGGTGCTAAATTCCATAACGCTACAATTGATCTTGAAAGTATTGAAGATAAAGGAACTACCTTTACCATTAAATTTCCAAGTTGATAAACACAAAATAAATATCTTGAACCGTTGATCATGTATCAACGGTTTTTATTCTCTCAATTATCTATTTTGTATTTTTAATGTGATTTGTGTTACAGTTGCTAATATTAATACAATGATCTTAAACACAAACGAAAGGACAACAATGCATGATATAAACTTATTCAAAAAACAACTATTCAAGTACCTAACCATATTTATATCACTATGCTTATTAATAGCTTGTGGAAAGACTGATCTAAAACATGATGAACAGTATGGTGTTCGATATACTATTGAAGAAACGCAGAATACATCTGCGATAACGATCAACTTAGATACTGATAGTTCTAAATATGTGACCGCAATCCATGGTTATATATATTACATAGAAGATAAAAATATTGGACTTAATAAACTCGAACTTAATATATATGAAAAACTGATGAATGAGGTTGATGAGAAGTACTACTACATTCATAAAATAACAGATAATGTTGAACTTGAGTATTTCAACATTGATTTTTATGACTCTGACTTTAATAAAGAAGATTATCAAAGTTTACTTGAATATCTTGGTTTATGGGGTGCTTTAAATGATGATCGTTTAGATTATCAAGTTGAACTCAAAGATAATTCAAACTTTAGGTTTGCTCATATTCTTATAGATGGAAATTATCATAACAACATTTCATTTACTGGCTTACATACTTATGATGTTAAGTAAATTTATTCAATATGACGAACAAAAAGAGTTGGTACAACTTATGTTCCAACTCTTTTTTCATACTCTTTATCTTATTTCACTACCATTATCTAATTTAGTGATGTTAATGACTTCAAGACCATTTTTGTCTTCACCCGCCAATATCATCCCTTGTGATTCAACACCACGAATCATCGCTGGTTTTAAATTAGTAACAACTACTACCTTTTTACCCACAAAATCAACTGGTGAGATAAAGGCTGCTATCCCGCTAACTATCTGACGTATTTCATTACCTACATCGATTTGTGATACTAGTAATTTATCCGCTTTAGGATGTTTCTCTGATTTGATGACTGTTCCCACTTTTAATTGAATCTTGCCAAAGTCAGTTATGTCAATTGGTGGCTTATCTTCTTTCTTTTCTACTAATGGTTTTTGATCTTCAGAAATCTTGCTTAGCACTTCTTTTTCATCTAAGCGAGCAAACAAGATCTCTGGTTTATCTGTAACCTTAATACCATTTTCTAACTGTCCAAATGATGATATGGTGTCGTAAGTGCGTTGTTTAGTATTAAGTTGATCTAGGATCTTAATTGCCGTTTCAGGTAAAAATGGCTCAAGTAGGATGGCTGCTGTTCTTATTGCTTCTAAGAGATTGTATAAGACGGTTTTAAGACGTTGTTGTTGGTTTTCATCTTGAGCTAACTTCCAAGGCATTGTCTCATCGATATATTTGTTGCTACGTTTAAGAAGGGTAAATATCTCATCTAAAGAATCTTGTACCCTAAGCTCACTCATTTTCTTTTCAACCTTAATTGGTGTTGCTTTGATTAAGTCGATTAGCTCATCATCAACTGCTTCATTAACTTTAGCGTTTTCGATAACGCCATCAAAATACTTGTTAGTCATTGCTATGGTGCGATTTACTAAATTACCTAAAACATTAGCTAGATCAGAATTAATTCTTTCGATCATTAGTTCATAAGTAACAGTTCCATCTTGGCTAAAAGGCATTTCATGTAACATGATATAGCGCACAGCATCACGCCCAAAGTAGCTTCTTAAATCATCCGCGTAAATAACATTACCTTTTGACTTACTCATCTTTCCCTCACCCACTAATAACCATGGATGACCAAAAACCTGTTTAGGTAATTCAATATCAAGTGCCATCAACATGATTGGCCAATAGATGGTATGAAAACGTAGGATGTCTTTTCCAATTAGATGAATGTCAGCTGGCCAGTATTTATCAAATAAAGGATCATTATTACCACCAAGATCAAAGCCAAGGCCAGTAATATAGTTAGTTAAAGCATCAATCCACACATACACAACGTGTTTTGGATCAAAATCAACTGGTATCCCCCACTTAAAGGAAGTACGTGATACACAAAGATCTTGAAGTCCTGGTTTGATGAAGTTATTCACCATTTCGTTTTTACGTGATTCAGGCTGGATGAAGTGAGGATTGTTTTCGATATGCTTCATTAAACGATCAGCGTATTTACTCATTTTAAAGAAATAAGCTTCTTCTTTAGCCGCTTCCACTGTTCTACCACAATCTGGACATTTACCATCTACTAGTTGTGATTCAGTGAAAAATGACTCACAATCCTTACAATATAACCCTTGATAGTAAGATTTATAGATATCACCTTTTTCATAAAGTTTCTTAAATATCTTTTGTACTTGTAGTTCATGATGTTTGTCGGTAGTACGCATGAACTTATCATAAGAGATATTCATACCATCAAATTGTTCCTTGATAATATTTGCGATGTTATCAACATAAACTTGTGGTTCTAATCCCGCTTTTTTTGCTTTATCTTCTATCTTTTGTCCGTGCTCATCAGTACCTGTTTGAAAAAACACATCGTATCCGATCATTTTTTTATAGCGTGCAATACTGTCTGCTAAGACAATCTCATAAACATTACCAATATGTGGCTTTCCTGAAGTATAAGCAATCGCTGTTGTTATGTAATATTTCCCTTTATTTTCCATTTTTTCTCCTAAAAAAGAGCATCCAAAGGACGCTCTTGCGTGTTACCACCTTAATTTCATAACCAAATGAGGCTATGCTCTATCCCTTAACGCGGGTTACGTATCATTCTACCTATCGAATAATCAGTTCACAAACCATGTTCACAACCTTTGTCGATAAGCTTACACCAACCACTTACTCTCTATACGACTATCTTTGTTACTCTTTTGATCATAACCTTTATTACATTATAGTCATCAAGTGCTTAGATGTAAAGATATCTTGTTAGTTCAATTTTGACTTAGCGATCTGTGAAGCTCGATAATTACAGATTGTAACTGCTCTTATATTGAGATCTTCGCATATATGACCTGGAATAAGCTGAAAAGGTATTACTGTTATAAGTGGCATTAATACCGGGTCAAACTTCTCACTTAGTTTGATAACCCGATTACCAACATAATTATCAAAACATGTTACAACATATACTTTGTCTGTTAACTCTTTACTTGCTTCATATATTTTCATAGCGCGCTCATGTAATTTCTCATCAACATCGATGATAAATACAGCATGGTCTTTTTTTACTTCATATGCTGGACCATGTAAGAACTCTTCAAGTTCATAACCGTTAGTCGCAATACCTGTTGTTTCTGAGAACTTCAAACATGATTCAAGCGCTGTTGCGTATGTTGGTCCGATTCCTAATGTCATTGCTCTTCTGATATTATATAGTTCGTTTTTGTGTATACCATAAAACTTTTCAACGGCTTCATGAACACTTGTCATGTTTTTGAGTATTGCATTTAATTCTTTATGAGCTGCTTTATACTCATCTTTTGTAATAGTTGCTTTTTTAACACCAGCTTCAAGCGCAAATAAGATTAAATATAGAGCGGAAGCACTAAAGCCACGACATACATAACTATCAGCTTCATCAGTCCATGATCCATAATAAAAGGCATTTTCACTAACTTTAGCCAATGGATTATTAACTACCATGGTTAAGCTGGCAATATCATAGTTGTTAGCTTTAGCGACATTTAAGGCATTTACTGTGTTAGTGCTTCTTCCACTTTGCGACATAAATATAACTAAATGATCAACACTGTGTTTATAATCATAGTATTCAAAACTTACTGGTGTATATATCTTTACCTCCGTCTTCAAATATTTCTCTATCGCATATTTTGCACTAGCGGCGATATTATACGATGAACCAGAACCAACTAAGACTATGCCTTTATAGTCTTTTGCTAAAAATAGTTCTACTAACTTACCAACGTTTTCATCTTTATTTTGATAGACTTTTTGACAAACTTGTGGTGCTTCTTGTGCACACTCAACCATGAATTTTTTCATTATTCCTCCTATTAGTTATCTTGTTTTGTCTATGCTTTGTATTAGTTATATTATAACGTATTTATATAGACAAATATATAAATACTGTGCATTTAGTGTCTATGAATTTAAAAACTAAGCTTGTTATGCTTAGTTTAATTAATTCTTATTTCAATTTTTCAAACCACTTGAATGTCATTGGCCAAACACTTCCGCCAACCATACCCATGATAAAGTATCTTATCATATCAGCGCTGTAGTGATGGTTAGTAAGCAAATACAATGGTTCTTTTAATAACATCCTAATTCCCAGCATTATAGCCAAACCTATCACACATTTAATGATTTGTGCCCACCATACTGCTTTAACAGGATAATTCAGATACTTTTCATCGATCTTATAAGCAAACACGATCGCTAAAGCCAAACCCAAACAAGTATAAGCGTTTTTTACACCATCAAGATCAAGTTCACTTATAACACTTAATCTTGTTAGTTTTAACTCCATGTAAATCACAAAAGCGATCGCGAACAAAACACCAACAGACATTATTTTCATTATTTTATTTTGCTTAAAGAAGAACGGATATATTATAAGTATTAAGAAAGCTGCTATCAACAGCGACACAACAACATCCTCTAAAGTATGAACACCCAAATACATTCTTGAGATTGCCACCAAAAGAATAGTAATATAGGCAACTACTTTTACAACTTTACTAATGTTAAGCTTGATCAAACCACCAAAAAAACCTGCAATCGTCTGTGTATGTCCACTGGGAAATGAGTAGCCTGTAGCGTGTTCTTTTGCGGCTTCAACAATAGTAAGATTAGGATCCTTAAGCCATGGACGTGCAATCATGAAATGGTTTTTTAGAAACTGATTGATCGTTGTTCCAAAACTACTTATAAATAGCAGATAGTATCCCCACTTCTTATCGATACACCATAAAACAATAAGAGAAGCCACAATTAAAAACATCTCAGAACCTAAATGGGTGATTGAAGCCATTATAAAATCTAATATGGGATTTCTTATCTTTTCAAATAAATATAGAATTGTCATTAATGTTCCTTATGATCTTTGATGATAGTTACGATATATTTCATTTTTGGCAATACCTGTAAGTTGTGATACTGTTTTTATCGCAAGTGAAGCTGACATACCTTCTGCTATGCACTTTTCGATCATTTCCTTTATTTCAAACAAGGTTACATCAGGTTTATTTTCAGAAAGATCGCCTTCGACAACTATTACCATTTCACCTTTTAACTCATCTTCGATAGTTAAAACATCAGAAATCTTGCCTCTAATAAATTCTTCATGTTTCTTTGTGATCTCACGCGCTAAACATATTTTACGATCACCCAGGATTGTTAACATCTTATTCAATGTTTTATTGATACGATGGGGAGCTTCATAGAAAACAAGCGTGTGTCTAATTGCTTTTACACTTTCAAGAGTATATTTTATTTCTTTTTCACTTCCAGTTAAAAATCCAACAAACGTGAATGGTTTTACTGGCATTCCTGATGCGATAAGCGCACATAATAAAGGACTACTGCCAGAAATTGGTACAACATTAAAGCCCGCTTCAGTTATAAGCTTTACTAACTGCTCACCTGGATCAGAGATTAGCGGATAACCAGCGTCACTTACTAAAGCCACTGATAAACCATCTTGTAAAAGCTTTAATAGTCCTTTAGCACTTTCTTGTTCATTATATTGATGATGAGATATCATTCTTGTTTTAATCTCAAAATGACTTAAAAGCTTGATTGTATTACGGGTGTCTTCAGCCGCAATAACATCAACCATCTTTAAAATATCAATCGCTCTTGGCGTCATTTCATCAAGATTACCAATAGGTGTTGCGACTAAGTATAGGGTTGGTAATTCATTTTCAAAGCTTTTTTGGCGATGCATATTCTATATCTCTTCCTTTTCTTGTTGTTTAAGTTCAGGAAATAGTTCATCAAAACTTAAAAACAATGCTTCCTCACGATTTTCTATCTTAGCTTGCTTACTCAAAACATTCATTGCGGTAATACGATATGTTTTATTGTTATAGACAATTTGCGCATTCATCTTAGGTAAACCTGCCCTAAGTTCTTTATAAACGTTATCTTCATATCGTAAACAACACATGAGCTTCCCACATTGTCCTGATAGTTTTTGTGTATTAAGTGCTAATAATTGATTCTTTGCCATATTGATTGATACAACATCAAATTCAGTTAAAAAGCGTGAACAACATGTTTCCATGCCACATGTCCCTAAACCACCGACGATCTTTGCTTTATCACGCATTCCAATCTGCCTTAATTCAATGCGACATTTTAATGCGGATGCTAATTCTTTGAGTAATTCACGGAAGTCTACTCTATCATCAGCCACATATACAAAAATAACTTTTGAGCGATCAAGGGTATATTCAGCACTGATCAGATTCATGTCAAGTTTTAGTTTCTCAACTTCATGGCGACAAATTTCTAGCGCTTCTTCTGCTAGTTCTTTGTTATGTTCGTTGTTTTTGATGTCAGTACTTGTTGCTTTTCGAATTATTGGTTTAAGTGCTGCGTTGAGTTTCACTTCTTCAGTCTTATGAACCTCACCCACAACCTCACCTAACTCTATACCTCTGATTGTTTCAACAACAACATAATCTTTATCTGTAACGTTGTTATCATGCATTCCAAAGTAATAACTTTTCTTTGTGCCTTTAAACTTGATTGAAACAACATAAGGATATTCTTTTTCTTCACTACTAACATTGATATTATCTACCATAAGACACCTCCTGTATTTGATAAAACATTTGATCCATTAATAAAGGAATGTTTGAATTACCTACTAATTGATCTTTACACTTTAAAAGAATATTTAGTATTTGACGATTATTATATACACTTGTGCTAATTTCATTCAATTTTGTGGTGTACCACGGGATATCTATCTCATTAAAACGATAAATATCAGAGAAAAATAAAATTGCGATATCTAAAAAATATTTGACGATCTGTCGGTTTTTATCTCTTGATGTATTTAATCCATCATTTTGTAAATTAATGATTGCTTTATCATGATCATTTAATAGATCGTCTATAAAATGTTTGAACATCTCTCTTCCGTTTTGATATTCTTCTTCTTCAATGATCTTATCAATCATTGTGATGTTACGAAATAAATTAGCTAGTAAATAAGCATCCAGTGGATCATAATTGCTGGACACACAAACATTATAACAGAAATCTCGTGATAAGGCTTTAAACTGTATTATCTGACAACGAGAACGAATGGTTGGTAATATCCGATCACTTTGTTCTGTCAACAAGATAGCAGTGGTACTAGTACCACTTGGTTCTTCTAAAAACTTCAACAAGCTGTTTAAGGCTTCAGTAGTCGCATTTTCAGCGCAATCAATGATATATATCTTTTGGTTAAATTCTTCTAAACCGGTTTTACTAAACTCACTTTGCACGCGCAAGACATCTTCTTTTTTGATCTTATTGGTTCTTCCATCTAAATAAATAAGGTCAGCGTAATTGCCTTGTGCTATGCGTTGACAATCAACACATGTCTCACATGCGAATACATGTTTGTTACGACAAATTAAACTTTGAGCTAATAGATAAGCTGTTTCTTTTTTTGGTGTACCATTTGGACCAACAAAAAGATAAGCATGAGCAAGCTTATTATCTTTTAAACTATTTGATAAAGTGTGAAAAGCGATTGGTTGTTCGCTTATCAATTTTGTCTTAAACATATTTCTTGACCAGTTCGATTACTTTACTGTAAGCATCTTTTACGATTGGTTCAATTTCACGTTCGGCATTTATAACACGATATCTCTCTTTAAACATAGTGATTATTGTTTGATAGCCACTAACAACTGCTTGATGAAAGACTAAATTTTCTTGATCAAGTCTGTCTTTATTATGACGATCGTAGATACGCTCTAAACCAATTTCGGCACTAATATCTAAGTATAGAGTTAGCTCAGGTAAATAATCTTCAATCGCAAACTTGTTGATTGTCCACACATCATCAACACCAATCGCTCTTGCAATACCTTGGTATACTAAAGAGCTATCCACAAAACGATCACAGATTACGATCTTGTTTAGCCGTAATGCTGGAATTATCTTTTCAACCAAGTGCTGTCTTCTGCTTGCCGCATATAATAAAGCCTCAGTTTTACAATCCATTGCTGTATTATCAGGGTCAAGAATGACTCTTCTAATCTGCTCAGCAATTTCGATACCACCTGGTTCTCTGGTATAGATTGCATCATAACCCTCAGTTCTTAATTGTTCATATACTCTTTTACTAATGGTAGTCTTACCACTGCCATCAGGACCTTCAAATGTAATAAACAAACCTTTTTTTAACATATAATCACCCGCGATTTAATTATAACATCAATACGCTTTTTTTTACCCAAAAAATAAAGATGTGTTACTATTGAATAGGTGATAAAAATGAAACTAACAGAAAAACAGTTAACAAGTAAATTAATCTACAAAGGTCCAGTATTCACAGTATATCGTGATGAAGTCTTGTTACCAGATGATCAAGTAAGTCATCGTGATTATATAGAGCATAATGGTGGTGTTTGTATTGCAGCTAAAGATAAAGATGATAACTTCTTTCTAGTACAACAATTTCGCTACCCACTTAATCGTGAGATGATCGAGTTTCCTGCTGGTAAAAAAGAAAAGGGCGAAGACCCTCTTGCTTGTGCTATGCGAGAACTAATTGAAGAAACTGGTTATAAAGCAGATGAGTTAATAAGCTTGGGTAGTTTTATCCCTACGTGTGGTTATTCTACAGAGATAATATATATGTATTATGCTGATAAGTTGACCTTTGTTGGTCAAAATCTTGATCAAACCGAATTTCTTAATGTTATCAAAATGCCTTTAAGTATGATTATGGCAAAAATAGATAATAATGAGATAATTGATTCAAAAACGATAATAATGGCTTATAAACTAAACGCTTTAAATAAATAATCTAAAAATACCTACAACCCCATAACTTCCTAATGTCATGATCGTCGCTGCTAATATAACTCCTAAAAAGATAGCTGGTATAGCTCTTTTATAATTTATATTTAATATTGTCGCAATCAAAGAACCTGACCAAGCACCTGTTCCAGGTAGTGGAACCCCTACAAATAAAACTAATGCGATAAAACTATAACGATCGATCTCTTTTGATTTCAACATTAACTTAGCTTCATATTTAGTAAAGAACAAACCGAATAATTTGGTTGTCTTTAAATATTTGATTAATTTCATACCAAAAAGCAAGATAAAAGGAACCGGCAACATATTACCTAGTATTGAAAGTGGTAATACTTGATACCAAGGCATACCAATAGCTGCGCCATATACAACTGAGCCTCTAGCTTCAATAAGTGGTATTAAAGATATGATAAATAGTGCGACTTCATGGCCAAACACATCAAATAATGCAAAAATCTGACTCATATTTACTCCTTATGTTTCTTCATTATGATAACTAAGTCAGCTTAAGTAGTCAATCAATATAAATCTCAATGTATATCTATTCAATAAGTAATGTATAATAAATTAAGGGGGAAACTTATATGAAATATCCTGCTTCCCAAAAAGATTTTAAACGTTTCGACATGACGCAAAAGCCTTATCGTCAAAAATGGTATCTGCGTCCTCTAACATGGATATTGAGCTATCCTGATGTCATTAAACATAAAGCAAAGGTTAATAAAGTAAACATGGATGGTTTAAAACCACCTTACTTATTGCTTGGAAACCATAATGCTTTTCTAGACTTCAAAGTATGTACGCATGCGGTCTTCCCACATCGTACAAATAATGTTGTCGCTATTGATGGCTTTATCAAGCGCGAGAAATTACTACGTTTGGTAGGTTGTATTTGTAAGCGTAAATTTACTAATGATGTCATTTTAATACGTCACTTAAAAAGAGTGATTGAAAACGGCGATATCTTAGTGTTATATCCTGAAGCACGTTATTCATTGTGTGGTACTAATGCCGTACTTCCTGAATCGGTTGGGAAATTAGCTAAGTTACTCAACGTACCAGTTGTAACATTGATCACAAAAGGGCATCATATAAATTCACCATTTTGGAATTTAACACCAAGAAATAATCGTGTTGAAGCAGATATGATTCAAATTCTGACAAAGCAACAAATACAAACTTACACCGCAGATAAAATAAACGACATAATCAATGAGGCTTTTGTTTATGATGATTTTGCATGGCAAAGAGAAAATAAAATTGCGATAACTTATAAAGATAGAGCTAAGGGTCTTCATAAAGTCTTATACCAATGCCCGAATTGTCAAACTGAGTACTATATGAACTCAGATAAACATTATTTATGGTGTGATCATTGTCATAAAAAGTGGTCAATGAATGAATATGGCCAATTAATGGCAGAGACTGGCGAAACTGAATTTTCTCATATACCCGATTGGTATGAATGGGAAAGATCTAATGTAAGAAAAGAAGTAGAATCAAACACTTACTTCTTCCAATCAGAAGTACATGTTGATTCATTACCAAATGCTAATGGTTATATACCTTTAGGTAAAGCCACACTAACCCATGATCATAATGGGTTTAGATTGGTTGGTAAGTATCAAGATGAACCATATGAAATGATCAAGACAGTTGAGTCTATGTATTCTTGTCATATTGAATTTAATTATCTAGGTAAACATGGTGATTGTGTGGATCTAAACACCCTTGATGACACTTATTATATCTACCCCGAAAAAGAACGATTTAGCGTAACTAAGATTGCCTTAGCTACTGAAGAACTTTATAACTATCATCGAAACAAGGACTAATCGGTCCTTGTTTTATATTAGTTGACAGTAAAATGGTATTGTGACATACTATTATATGACAGTAAGTTGTCAGTTTGGGAGAAATAATTATGTCAAATAGGGTAAACCCTCCACAATATCTTTTAATTGCACTTGATATAGCTAATAGAATTGCCAAGGAAGAACTAGTAGAAGATAAGAAGCTTTCAGGGCGATCTTTATTTGCCAGCGAGTACAATGTATCACCAGAAACTATCAGACGAGCATTAAAGCTTTTAGCTGATATGAAGGTGGTTGATATTAAACACAATAGTGGTGTATATGTTTTATCAATTGATAACGCCAAACGTTATATTGAACATTTCGATGGTTTTACCAAGCAAGTTGAACTGCAAAAGGATTTTGAGAATGCTTTAGCAAAACAAAAAGAACTTAATCAACAACTTGAATCATTAGCTGCTGAGATTATTCGAAATCGTACCGCTTTTGCATCAGTGACAACACCGTTTGTACACTATGAAATAAAGATTCCTGTCGATTCAGAAATTATCGGTGAAAATATCGGTAAGATCAAATTCTGGCAAGAAACAGGTGCTACAATTGTCGCTATTAAGCGCGCAAACTATATGATTCTTTCTCCTGGACCATACGCTGAGCTTTACGCTAACGATACAATAATCTTCGTTGGTAATGAGGGCTGCCATCAAGCTGTCAGTAGTTTTCTAAACAGAAAAGAGGAAGAAAAATGATAAAATTTGATCATGTGACCAAAAAATATGGTGAAGTCAAAGTTATCGATGATATCAGTTTTGAAATTAAAGAAGGGCAGTTTGTTATTTTGATCGGCCCTAGTGGTTGTGGTAAAACAACTACTTTAAAAATGATAAATCGATTGATTGAACCTACTGAAGGTCAAATACGCATTAATGATGAAGATACTTCAACCGTTGATAAAGTCGCATTAAGAAGAAAAATCGGTTATGTAATCCAACAAATTGGATTATTCCCCAATATGACAATCGCTGAAAACATCAGCGTTGTCCCTAAATTGCTTAAATACACAAAAGAGCGCCAAGATACGATTGTACGTGATTTGTTAGAGATGGTTGGTATGCCTTATGACCAATACGCTAATAAATACCCCACACAATTATCAGGTGGTCAACAACAACGTATTGGTGTTCTTAGAGCTTTAGCAGCTTCACCACCAATCATTTTAATGGATGAACCATTCGGTGCTCTTGATCCTATGACACGCAATACCCTACAGATTGAAATCAAGAAAATTCAACAGAAACTTAATAAAACCATTGTTTTTGTTACTCACGACATGGAAGAAGCTCTCAATTTGGCAGATACTATCGTTTTTATGGATCAAGGTAAAATTATCCAAATGGCTTCACCAGAAGAACTATTAAAAAATCCTGCTAGTGAGTTAATCAAGCAATTCTTAGGAAAACACATCAATAACGGCCAAGAAGAGCTTGTAATAGCGAAAGATGTCATGCGCACTAATGTTTATACTGTTACAGACAATCGTGGTCCAAATCATTGTTTATCAATGATGCGAAACCACAATATAGATAGTTTACTAGTAGTTGATAACAATGATAGCTATCTTGGCACCCTTAGTGTTGAAGATATTCGCTTACATGGTAAAGATAAGGAAACCATCAAAGAACTTATTAAAACAAAACATGTTTTAGTTCATGAGGATGATGAAGCTAAAGAATGTTTTGATAAACTACTAAAATCAAAAGAAAACTATTTGATCGTCTTAAATAGTGACAACAAAATTGCAGGTATTATTACAAGAACAAGCATGGCTCGTGCTTTAGCTGAAAGGTTGTGGGGCTAATGACACTTGAAAGATACCTTGATATTTACCTTCAACCACTTATTAATCAAATAGGGGTACATCTATATTATGTATTTGTATCAGTAACAGTTGGTTTTATCATGGGTGTTGTTATTGGGATCATGTTGTCACGAATTCCTAAATATTCAAAATACATACTACCAATATTGTCCTTATTTAATACAATTCCTGGTATTGTGTTTATCGGATTACTATTTATCGTTTTAGGAATGAAACCAATAACAGTTATTATTGCTCTTTCTATTTACGCGATGTTCCCTGTTTTAAAGAATACCTTTGTGGGAATTATCGGTGTTGAAGATCATTATAAAGAAGCTGCAAGAGGATGTGGTATGAGCAACTTCCAAATCCTGATTAGAGTAGAGCTTCCATTAGCAATGTCAACGATCATCGGTGGTTTAAGATTAGCAACAATCTACACTGTAAGTTGGAGTGTCTTAGCAGCAATGATCGGGCTTGGTGGATTAGGAGTGTTTGTTTATCAAGGAATTGACATGAACAGAAACTTCCTAATTTTAACCGGTGCTATTCCAGCAGCTATCATGGCAATATCTTTAAGTTACTTTATTGAGTTTATTCAAAAGAAAGTTGTCCCTAAAGGATTACAAGGAATTGAAGGTGAAACCCAATGACATTAAATATGGTACTTGAACATTTATACTTGGTTTTTATGGCTGTAATCGCAGCGATTGTTGTTGGCGTTCCTTTAGGCGTACTAACTTATTTAGTTCCAAAAGCACGTAAGGTAATCTTGTTTATCACTGATGTTTTTCAAACAATTCCCTCATTAGCTTTGATGGGAATGATTATGGTTTTAGTTGGCGCTGGTAAAACAACCGTCATCATCGGCTTAACCATGTATTCATTATTACCGATTGTTAGAAACACCAATCTTGGTTTATCAAACGTCAACCCAGGCATAAAGGAAGCCGCAAAAGGTATGGGTATGAGTCGCTTATATCAATTAGTATTTATTGAGCTTCCATTGTCTTTTCCGGTAATCTTTACCGGTATTAAGATCGCTACTGTAAACTCAATCGGCACCGCCATCTTTGCGGCATCGGTTGGTGGCGGAGGTCTTGGAGCGATCATCTATCGCGGTATTCGAGTTATGAATGTTAATTTAATCTTATCAGCAACATTTTCACTTATGGCTATGTCAATAGCATTTGAAGCCATTATGGATTTTATTGCCAAAAAGCTTGAAAAAAAAGCTACTTAAGAAAGGAGTTTATATGAAGAAGAAAATTTATTTATTATTGATTACTTTGATCCTACTTATATCAACCACAGCTTGTGGCACTAAGAAAACGGATGGACCAGTAATTAATATGTATGACGGCACATATGCCGAAATCATGATCATTAACCAAATGGTCAAATTATTAGTTGAGGAATATACAGAAGCCACTGTTGTAATTAAAGATGGCATGACTTTGGTAAATCAATTTAGAGAAATGCAAGGTAATAACCCAAGTAACGACTTGTTCTTGACCTATGATGGCTCAACCTTAGCATCAATCTACAATCGTAATCCAAGTGATGTGCCAGAAGGTATGACATTGTTTGAGTACGTTAGACAAATTGGTGAGGATGAATATGGTGTAACATCATTAGATAAGATTGGTATTAACAATACTTACGCTATCGCTGTTACCCAAGAAACCGCTGATAGGTACAATTTAAGGAAGGTTAGTGATTTAATACCGGTTGCTGATCAGTTAGTGTTCGGTGCTGAACCAAGTTTCTTTGCCGAAGAAACCGAAGATAGATATTATGCCTTCGTTGATGCTTATGGCCTAAACTTTAAAGACGCCGTTTCTATTGATGTTAATCTTAAATATACCGCGATTGTAAATGGTAACTTTGATGTTACTGAGGTTTATAGCACAGATGGTCTAAACAAGAAGTATGACTTAGTAATACTAGAAGAAGACTTAGGTTTCTTCCCTGACTATTACGCAAATCTTGTGGCTCGAAAAGGTTTCTTTGAAGACTTCGCCGAAATAGAAAACTTATATGAAGTATTAGATATGTTAACCGGCCAAATCAGTGATGCCGAAATGGTTGAAATGAGTTATGCGGTTGATGTTGATGGTAAAACACCAGTAAGTGTTGCAAGAGAATTCTTACTCAGTAAAGGTTTATTAAAGTAAGATTACAAGTTTTAAATCAAAATCAATGTTTAGTGAAAAGACGAGATTGCATAATTTAATTATGCAATCTCTCTTTTTAATTATTTTAGAATTTATCTAATCACTTTTTTTGCTTTAGAGTATAACTCTTCGTGTTTATTAACTGAAAATTTTATGCTATCTTCTATTTTGTTCTTTAAGTCAAATACATTTAATATATGGTGAAAATTATCATAAATATAAACTACTTCGTACGATTTTTGATTCTGAGTTTTATAATCATTTAGTAAATTTATAAATTTTCTCTTCGTTTCATTTTGATTCCAAACATCAATATGAATAAATAGTTGGTAATGATCAAAATATTGGTAACTCAATTCGTTTTTATTGTTCAATTTTTTTGTCTTTTTATTTAATGTTTCCATTATTAAATTTTCTATTTGATTTAACAACTCAAACTCTAATCCTATTATTTGATTTTTATCATCATACACAAAATAAACATTCTTAAACTTATCAAGAAAGTCGTTTTTTTTAATCTCGCCCTTCAGTACTTTATTATATACACCCATTACATATTGAGAGTCTTTGATTGTTGATAACATTGTTACTTCTATTCCAATACTATTTTTAAATTCTTTTAAGTCTGGTTTATCACACATTTTAAGATTAGCAAAATGTAATAAATTAAATTCTCTTAATATTTCTCTGGCTAAACTTTCAGATTGCTTTTTAATAGGTTTTGAAAAAATAAACTTTTCGTCTATTATCATGTTTGATCTATTTCTTAATATCAAAGAATGTCTTTCTTCTGATATTTTATAAATCCTACTGTTATGCAAACAATCGTAATAACAATACCTAGCGCTAAATGTTTCATATCGATAACACCATTATTTATTATATCTGCGCCCTCAGTATAAGCAAACGGTGTAAAGTATTTGAGAAATTTAGCTTTTTCTGTTATGTTAGCAACCAAGTTTAAGAAATAGAAAGTTGCCGCAAGCCCAAGTCCTATTCCCATACCATCACGCCGCAGAAATGCTGATATACCAAAACAAATAGCTGCTACTTCAATTTGTAGTATTAGATAAGAAAGATTTAATAGTATCAACAAATTCCAATCAACCGTACTTTCAATCAAATATATTGTTATAAACGTTAATGTTGCAACGATCACATTTAGCATGACTACTAATGCTAATACTGCTAAGAGTTTTTGTTTTAAGATATTAGTGCGACTTACTGGATGTGTTAATAAGAAGTCGGCAGTATGCTCTTTTTCTTCTTTTGATAATATCGAAACAGCTATTAAAGCCGCATAAAAACTACCTCCTAAACTGACGATTGCTCCAGCTTCAATACTGTAGTAATCGATCATCTTGCCTAAATTAAGTCGATCCATACCAAAAGCGGCTGTAAAGCTCCCAAGAGAAGCGAAGATGTCATTTATTTCCTGCATCTGTTTTTTCATTTCTGGGAAAATTAATATGATCATTAGGATAAACGCTGTTATAACGCTTGTCCAAACAATAAACGAGTTTTTATTACGTTTTAGTTCATGTATGAATATGGTCATAGTTATATCCTCGTTTCATCCTTATAGTAATGCATAAAGGCTGCTTCTAGATCTGGCTCACTTATTAAAATATCATTTAGCTCAGTTTTTTCTAGTCGCTTGAGTAACTGTTTAATATCTCCTTCATAGAAGAATGAAACACTTTTTTCATCAATTTTGTGACAATCAAAAACGCCATCAATATCTTCTACTTGTGAATGACCATGAATAGTAATTTGTCTAACTTTTGTTTTTATCAAGTTCTCTACATTATCATTAGCAACTAAATGACCATCACGAATGATTGCTGCTTTATCACAATAACGTTGAATTTCTGATAAGACATGCGAAGATAAGAAGATGGTTGCTCCTTCACTATTTCTTTGTTTTAATAAATTAAAAAATTCATGTTGTATCAATGGGTCGAGTCCACTTGTTGGCTCATCAAGAATGTATAATTTTGGTTGATGTTGCATTGCACATACTATCGCAACCTTCTTACGATTACCTAAAGACAACTCTTCAATTTTTCTTGTTGTATCAAGTTGCAAGATATCACATAATCTTTTCGCTTCGTCAGTGCAGTCTTTTTTGCGCGTATTAGCTGCGAACTTGATGATATCTTTTACTTTCATACCATTATAAAACATAACTTCAGATGTCATATAGCCAACATCCTGTAAGATTTCTTCTTTATGACTTAACATGTCTTTTTCAAAAATAGCTAGTCTTTCGTATTCACCATATATAAGTCCTAGCAATACTCTAATCGTTGTACTTTTCCCCGCACCATTTGGTCCGATAAAACCAAAAAATTCTCCTTCATCAACGCTTAGTGACAAATCAGCGACACCTTTGGCTTTACCGTAATACTTGCTTAACTTCTTTATATCAATGATGTTCAAATAGTTCACCTCAAATCCTATAAAATGATTATACACCAATATTGAACAAGTAAAATAAAAAAGGGATTGCTCCCTATTTTTCAATAATACTATCTTCCCAAAGCGCTACTGGTTCAAGTTCAAGTAATTCTGCAACTGTGTTTGCGACATTGGCTAATCCTATATCGGCTTGTTTTAGTTTAACATCAGCGTTATACACAATAAATGGTACTTGATTTAAAGTGTGACTTGTTTTTGGTTTTATCTTATCAGTTGGTTGTTTGCGTTTCTCATACATTTCATCAGCGTTACCATGGTCTGCTGTAACAAGTAGAATACTATCGGTCTTATCGCATGCCTCGATTATTCTTCCTAAACATAAATCTACTGTCTCAACACCAATCAATGTAGCCGCATAATTGCCAGTATGTCCAACCATATCACCATTTGGAAAGTTACATCTTAAGAAATCATATTGGTTTGATTTAATTGCTTTGATCATCTCATCAGTGATTTCCGCTGCTTTCATCCATGGTCTTTGCTCAAACGGGATTATATCTGAAGTGATCTCAAAAAACGTTTCTAATTCATTGTCAAATTTTTCTGTACGATTACCATTCCAGAAATATGTGACATGCCCGAATTTTTGAGTTTCACTGATCGCATATTGACGTAAGCCTTTATTAACTAAATACTCTGATAATGTGTTTTTGATCTTTGGTGGTTGCACTAAGAACAGATTTGGTATCTTTAAGTCACCATCATATTGCAACATGCCAGCATATTTAACCTTTGGTTTACGTACACGATCAAACTTATCAAAATCATTGTTTTCAAATGCCTTTGAGATCTCTATTGCTCTATCACCACGGAAGTTAAATAAAACAACACTATCACCATCATTGATTGTTCCAACCGGCTTACCATCTTCTACAACAACAAATTCCGGTAAATCCTGATCTGAAACTTTTAGTTCTTCACGATATGTTAATATCGCTTCGCTTGCACTACTAAACGCTCTTCCTTTACCAAGGACGTGAGTGTTCCAACCTCTTTTTACCATTGACCAATCTGCTTCATAGCGATCCATTGTGATATACATTCTGCCACCACCGCTAGCAATTCTAGCATCAAACTTGCTGTCATTTAAAGAAGCTAGTACTGTTTCAAGCTTTTCAATATAGATTAATGCACTTGTTTCAGGAACATCGCGACCATCAAGAAGGGCATGAATACGAACTTTCTTTAATCCCTCCGCTTTTGCCTGCGTTATCAAGCTAATTAAATGATCGATATGTGAATGAACATTACCATCGGATAACAATCCAATAAAATGCATAGTGTAATCTTTACAATAATCAGTTAATTCTTGCCATGTTTCAGTTTGAAATATCGCCTTACTGGCAATTGACTCATTTACTAATTTCGCACCTTGCGCATAAATCTGACCACATCCTAAAGCGTTATGTCCTACTTCTGAATTCCCCATATCATCATCGGTTGGTAAACCTACCGCTGTCCCATGTGCTTTTAATAACGTATTAGGATATTCCTTCAATAAACGATCAATATTGGGTTTATAAGCATGCATTACCGCATTGCCGTCATCTTTAGAAGTGATCCCAATTCCATCCATTACTACTAATACAACTTGTTTCTTCTTCATCAAGAAACCTCCTATCTGACTATGTTAATATATCATTTTTATCAATGTTAGTATAGAATAAACACTCTATGAAAAAAGACCAAGCGGTCTTTTTTAGATATAATCATAAGGATTTTGTGATTTCCCATTAAGGAAAACACTGAAGTGTAAGTGATTACCAGTGCTATACCCCGTTGATCCAACCTTTCCAATCACATCACCAACACTAACTTTATCACCAACACTTACCGTACGTTTTGATAAGTGTAAATATCTAGTTGTAAGCCCATTACCATGACTGATGATAACATAATTACCACGAATATCATGCCAGCCTGATTCAATTACCGTGCCACTTGCATAAGCATATACCGAAGCTCCATATTCAGCCGCTATATCTAAACCATCATGAAAAACACGCTTTCCTGATATTGGATCGGTGCGATAGCCATAACCACTAGTTCTTTTGCCTTTTACAACACCATAATTAGTACTGCTAATAATTGATAATGTTCTTTTGGTTCCACGCTTTACCACCGCTTCAACCGGATTTGATAGTATTAATTCATCAAGTACTATTGTCTCATCTTCATAACCATTTAATAATTTGATGGCGTATGTAACATTCTTTTCACCCTCAACACCAGCAGTAATTACTTGTCTTTGGGTAGCTAATAATGAACTATCTTGAATATAATGAGTAGTATAGGGAATTGCCTCTAACACAGTTGATTTCAACTCTATCACAACATCCAACTTAGGGTCTTTTGGTTCAAGTAATAATTGATCTCCTGGCCAAATTCGATCTACATTGATATCACTGTTTAAATTAACAAACTGAAAAAACGAGATCGATAAATTCTTAGCGATATCCCACAATGTATCACCAGCAACCACTGTATAATACAACGCTTCTTTATCATTTTCATATATCATTTCTTTTGCTAATTCAACATCATCAAGTGTTTCTTTATCTACTCTTTCAAATACTATCTGTACATCTTGTACAAAACCAACCCCTGTTATCTCAGCGTTACTTCCAATTACTGTTTTATAGGTGTCTTGATACTCTGTTAATAACGTTTCAATCGTTTCTTTATCATTAAGAGTAAACCAGGTTTCGCCATCAACAATCATATGATAGCCATCGACTAATAAACTATTCTTATATGCTTTAATCGACATATTGCCCACAACAATAAAAAGGCTTAGTAACGCGATTAATAATAACACTCTTTTAATTTTTAGTTTCTTTCGCATAAACATCTCCTAATTCATGAATCTTTTAACTCAAAAAAGCTGATAATCCTATCAGCTTTGATTAATTTACTAAAGTTAATCCTTTGAAGGAAGATAGAAAATCTGTTCTCCTTCTTTTGATAACATATATGTCCCCCTAGCATAGCTTTTAACATACTCAGGGTCTAGTAATTTAGTCTTTTGTTCATTCAAATACTTATTTTCGTTACTAATGTCATCTAATATTGATTTGGCTGTTTGTAGTTCTTTCGTCAAATTATATGTATTAACAATTTCTTGAAAAGCTTGATACAAGAAAAAACTAGCTCCTACTATTAAGCACAAGCTTACCAACGTAGAAAGCGCTCTTCTTTTTTTCTTGGTTTTTGCATTACTCATTGTTCATCATCCTAATTCTTTACGTAAGTTTATTATAACTGTTGAGTTAAAAAATGCAAGATTTGAAAGATGAAACTACTCTTCAACAAACTCATTCAGTACTTCATACATCATATCAGCTTCATCTTTTTTACTATACGATTGAACCTTTAAAACCTTTACCAGCAAATGTCTTTTGCCAAAAACAACTTCAACTTCATCGTTAACCTTTAACTCACTTGATGGTTTAGCAACTTTACCATTTATCATTATTCTTTGATTTTTTGCCAATTCTTTACCTATTACTCTTCTTTTTAAGATTCTGGTAACCTTTAGATATTTATCTAATCTCATATCAACTAAAATCCTTTCTTAATACCTGCAATACCTGGTTTAACCACTCTTTTTTGTTGGTAAACTTTATTATTATCGATCCTTTTAGATATCTTAGTTCAATATCACTACTTATCTTACTTATTGTTTCAAAGAGTTTAACACCGTTGATATTTTTAGAATAGTCTTCAGTAAAAACAATCTCTGCACCTTGTTTTGTTTCTTTGAATTTCATTATCCGCGCTTCTTTCAATAAGATTTCAAGTCGCTTTTTTTCAAACAACAATTGTACTGGTGTTGGTAATTTACCATACATATCACTAACTTCATCTTCTAAATCTATTAATTCTTTTAACGCTTTTATCTTATCTATTCTTTGATAAATGGTAAGTTTATCATAATCAGTAGTTGAAAATTTTTCTGGTATATAAGCATCTATGCTTAAGGGTGTTCTTATTTGTTCTTCTGGTTTATCAATAACTAATCCCTTTTTCTCAGCTATCGCTTCTTGTAACATCTCTATATACATATCAATTCCCACAGTATCAATAAAACCAGATTGTTGTGGTCCTAATAAATCACCAGCCCCTCGAATCGTTAGATCGCGCATTGCGATCTTATATCCTGATCCTAGTTCAGTAAACTCTTTAATTGATTGTAATCTTTTTTGTGCTATCTCGGTTAATTGACGTTGCGGCGCATACATTAGATAAGCATACGCTAAGCGATCACTTCTTCCCACGCGACCTTTGATCTGATATAACTGTGATAAACCAAAACGATCAGCATTATCAATGATCATCGTATTAGCGTTTGGGATATCTATTCCTGTCTCAATTATTGTTGTACAGATAAGAACATTGTACTCATTACTAACAAAGCGATACATTACTTCTTCAATTTCTTGTCTTGCCATTTGACCATGAGCAACCGCTATCTTCGCATCTGGTAAATCAACTCTAAGTTTAGCAGCTACTGCATAAATATCCTTAACATTGTTATAAAGGTAAAACACTTGCCCATTACGCACTAATTCTCTTTGAATGATTTCCTTGATGATACTACGATTTCTTTCAATCACATATGTTAAAACTGGTAAACGATTACTTGGTGGTGTATTTAATTGTGACAATGATCTAATACCGATTAAAGACATTTGCAAAGTTCGTGGTATTGGGGTTGCGCTTAATGATAATACATCAATCGTTTGTTTTAGTTCTTTTATCTTTTCTTTATGTTCAACCCCAAATCGTTGTTCTTCATCTATTATCAACAATCCTAGATCAGCATATTTAACATCTTTTGACAGAATACGATGTGTTCCAATCAAGATATCCATTTTCCCTGTTTTAATATCATGCAGTGTCTTCTTTTGATTGCTTTCTAGAATAAAACGATTTAATAATCCAATATTTACCGGATAGTTTTTAAAGCGCTCACAGAATGTTTCATAGTGTTGATGTGACAATATAGTTGTAGGACATAAAAAAGCTACTTGCTTATGCTCTAAAACCGCTTTAAAAGCTGCTCTAATAGCAACTTCTGTCTTGCCAAAACCAACATCACCGCATAATAAGCGATCCATAGGTTTACTATCCATCATGTCTGCTTTTATTTCTTCAACTGCTAACTTTTGATCAGGTGTTAATTCATATGCGAATTCGGCTTCAAAAGCTGTCTGCATTTCATTATCTGGTTGAAAAGCATAGCCAATCTTGTTTTCACGCATCGCATATAATTCCATCAAACGCTCAGCAATATCATTAACATTTTCTTTTATGCGTGCTTTTGTTTTACTCCATTCACCTGTACCAAGTTTGTTTAGCTTTGGATTTACACCATCTCTTGATACAAACTTACGCACTAGTTGGAATTGTTCAAGAGGCACCAATAATATATCATCACCACGATAAACAATATTTAAAAAGTCTTTATGATTGTGTTCAATTTCCTTTGTTACTATACCAAGAAACTTACCGACACCATATAAGTTATGAACGATATAATCACCTATCTTCAGATCAAGATAACTACTTAATACTTCAGCTTCCTTAAACTTATTAACATATCGTCCAATCTTGATCTTATCACTAAATAACTCTTTGCCACTGTATACTATTAACCCTTGATCATAAAGTTCAAAGCCTTCAGCTAATGGATAAAGACATACTGAAATGTTAGCTGTTAAGTTATCAAAAGCGTCAACCATTTGATACTCAATATTTAGTTCAATCAACTTGTTTATAACATCTTTAAGTTTGTTTTCATCCAAACACATCAATACTCTTTGTTTAGTAGCTTGTTTAATCATGGACTTCAACATCGAATCAAGATTTTGATTAGCAGTATTGATCGTGTATATTTTTGAGTTAATCTGATTGGTTATAGATGGAAACTGTTGAATCTCATAAACTTGATGGTTTTTAATAACATCGTTTTGTTCGTGAAACAATTTAAATCTTAACAAAGCTTTTTGTTCACTGTATAACTCTTGTAAGTATGCGATATTTTCTTCAATAATATTACGATTATTTACTTTAATTTCTTGAATACTGCTTAAGATGATATGTGGATTTTTTAGATAATCACTAATTGACGCTGTAGTTTCAAGATAAGAATAATAACGATAAAGATAATTGTCTTTAAAATGGTTATTAAGATAATCTAAGTCTTTGTTTATATTAGTTTCTAATATCAAGAATTGATCATAGCTTAGTATTTGTTTTTCTTTTAATAGTTGTTCTTTTACCCTTTTATCAATTATAGCTATCTGCTCATCGCTAAACAGAATATCGCTTGCAGGAATAATCTCTACATTATCAATTACCTTAATCGTTCGTTGTGATGATATATCAAAGAATCTAATACTTTCTATTTCGGTATCAAAAAACTCTATTCTTATAGGTGCATCATAGTTTAAAGAGTAAACATCAATAATTCCGCCTCGATGAGCGAAAGTTAATGGTTGATCAACCCGAGCAACCGCTTGATATCCAATTCTTAGTAACTGCGATTGCAGATCATTGATGGTTATTGATTGATTTGTACTAATACTAACTACACTCTTTTTAAAATAATCATACGCTGGTAAATGTTTAAGAAAACCAGCTGTGTTTGTGATCACCATATATCCATCATCACTTACTAACCGATGAAGCGTATCAATTTTATCTGCTATCATTTCTGGTGAAGCCGCAATAGCTTCTATTCTTAGTGATTCTTCAACATTGAATAGCACAACATGATCATCATTGATTATATTTTGAATGTAGTCATACAACTTAATCGCATTAAAAGCATTGTTTTTTACAACTAATATATTTTTTCGCTTTTTCTTAAAATACGTAGATAACAAAAGTGCTTCTTCAATCAATGATAAAGAAGCCAATCCTTCTATGTTGTTTTCAAGAGCTTTTACTCCTTGATTATCATATATTAATGTGGTTAGATTATTCATTTTTACCTGTATTATATTTAGTCATTAAATCAATAAAATTCATTTGAGGATAGTCAATTAGCGCTTCAATACATCTTGTTAGTGTTTGTTTCAATATTACCCGCTCTTCTTTTGAAAACTTACCTAACACATAGTCTTTTTGTTGGATCAACGGATTTTTATCAATACCAATCCTTAAACGATTGATGGTAGAAGAATTTAAGTGGGATATAACACTCTTCATACCATTATGACTTCCGCCATTACCTTTTGTTCTTAGCCTTAGTTTGCCTAGTGGTAAATCAAAATCATCATATATGATTAAAACATCTTGATTATCAATATTAAAATACTGAGCTAGCTCACCAATTGCTTGACCTGATAGATTCATGTAAGTCAATGGTTTGGCAATGATAACATCATGATTTGCGATTTTAGTTTTTACAAAATGCGCCTTGAATTTGCGTTGATCTAGTTTTATCCCCAAATGATCAAGCAACGCATCAATTACCATAAATCCCACATTGTGTCTTGTTTTTTCATATTCTCTACCAGGATTGCCCAGTCCAACTATTAATTTCATACTGCCTCCATTAGAATAATTATACATTATTGCTTGCTTATTTAATAAAAAATAACGATTGCTCGTTATTTCTTGTTTTCATCATATATGATACGAATTCTTCTATCTCTGCCTTCACCCTCGCTTTCGGTGCGAATATTTTTAAATTCACTCAAATAGTTATGGATGATTCGACGCTCATCATTAGGTATTGGATCTAAGATAGCACTAATCTTTGTTTTCTGTACACTACTGGCTACTCGATGTGCGACTGCTTTAACTTTATCATAGCGATCTGTTTTATAATTATTGATATCGATCAATATTTTAAAACGATGTTTAAATGCTGAATTGGTTGCCCCTTTGACAACTGTGTTTATTGCTTGTAGTGTTTGGCCATTTTTCCCAATTATAACAGCGTTGTTTTCAGCGTTTAACATTACTTTGAAAGCATCATCTTCTCTTTCTACATCAATCTCAGCAGTGATATTTAAGCCTAAGAAAAATGTTTTTAGATAATCAGCGATGAACTGCTGAACATCATTCATACAATATACCTCAGCAGTGATTTGGTTACCAAGCCCAAGAAAGCCTTTTTTCTCTTCGGTAATAAAGTAGCTCAAATCAGCAACACTAACATTCTTGGCAGTCGCTGCTAAAGCTAATAATTCTTCAAGGTTTTTTGCGCTAAACTTATCCATTTTAAAGCCCCGTTTTATTTAAGCCTTTTTGTACCAACAGTGTTTTAACGATCATTACCGCTGAGTTGACCAACCAATAAACTGACATAGCTGTAGGCCAGGTAGCGCCCATGAACATGATCAGTGCTAACATTGAGTAAGTCATAACTTCTGGTGATGTTGATTTTTTAGCTGCAGGTTTATCATATGAGCGAATCTTATGATCTTCTTTGTTCTTTTTCTTAGCAAGCCATTTTGGTAAACTAATTGAAATATATTGGGAAACACCCATTAATAGATAAAACATCACATAGATCAAAACTGCAGCTCCACCTAATTTTAATCCTGCCAATGGAGATACTTGAAGATCTACACCCATAAAAGTTCCAGTTGCTACAGCATATGATCTTTGAACTGCTTGCCACATTGCTATAATGATAGGGAAAGTGATGAATGTTCCAACTAAGGTTGAAACAATATTTATATCATACTTCTTGTATAAACCTGTTACTTCTTGTGACTGCATTAAACGAGAACGTTCGTCAGTCTTGCCTTCATACTTCTTGTTGATTTTATCCATTTCAGGTTGAATCATTTGCATTTTTTGGGAACTAGCTGTTGATTTAGCAGTAATAGGTAATGTGATAACATTAACCAATACTGTACACACAACAATGGCCATAACCACGCCTACCGATGGAGTCAATAAATTAATGACTTGAGCAAGTGGATAAACAAATATTGCTGTAAACCAGCTTTCGGAAAACATATCAGCGAATGTCGTTGTCGTGTAAATTATCTTTTCAGCAATAACCTTGCCTTCAGAATCGATTACTCTGGTACAACCGGCAAGCAATATTAGTAGTACTGCTAACAGTATGTATTTCCTGTTTTTAATAAATCTTTTCATCTAAAATCTCCTTCTCGATTAAGATACCGTTCTCACTTATTTTAACTTTTTTCAACAGTTGTAACAAGTCTTTTCTATTTTCTGCGAATTTTTTGCTTAAATATGGTTTACGAACGATTATAACTAAATCAACAGCTACACTAACATCAATTAACTCTATTAACATCATTCGCATTTGACGCTTGATCTTGTTGCGTTTAACTGCATTCCCTAACTTCTTACCAACCGAAATACCACCACGAAAGACATCAGTTTTTCCTTTTTGGTAATAGATCACAAAAGTTGGATTTGAGACATATTGTCTTAAGCTGATAAGTTTTTGGAAATCTTCATTTCTTTTAATACGATTGATCTTACGCATAGTGAAAAAAAGCCACCTTAGGTGACTTGATTATGCCGACAACACCTTTCTGCCTTTGGCGCGACGACGGGCTAACACTTTACGACCCCCTACTGATTTCATACGAGATCTGAATCCGTGGACTTTTTGGTGTTTCCTTTTGCTCGGTTGATATGTTCTTTTCACAAAAGCCACCTCCTACTTTTTTGTTGATACAAATTGAGCAATTGCTTTATGATTATAGCCGATTAAATAGTATAAGTCAAACAAAACCTTTTTCCATAAAAGCGCTTAAAATAACGATGAAAAGATAACCACCACTGTCTGCGCAATAGATTTGCTATGGGGATAGTCCATTGTTGATTATGTTAATTTTTGTAAATTATTCTTTATTATTAACGTATTTTTATCCACAATGTGTTGTGGGTTGTAAGTGTTTTCCACAACGTTATCCCCACTGTCCACAATAATAGTTATCCACATAAGAATTCCACAATTTCTCCACATTTATAAAGTTGTTGATAAGTGCCTAAACAACTATATATCCTTTATATATAAAGCTATTTAGCTGGTGATTGGATGTTGATAACTTTGTTTCATGTTTTTTCATATAGAAATTAACTATACAATGGTTTAGTATTATAGTTACTGAAGGGATGTTGCACTTTGGATACCACTTTAAATCTTAATGAAATATGGAACCAGACGAAACAAGTCTTGCTACAAAAAGATTATTTTGATAGCGTTGTTTTTAATACATATTTCGAAGAAACCCGTTTATATAAATTAAATAAAGAAGCAGCGATCGTTGTTGTTTTAACCAAATTACAGAAAGCAATACTGGATCAAGAGGCTTGGCGCATAGAAGAATGCTTAAAGGAAGTTACTGGTTTTGAAGTCGCATGTAATATTTTAATACAAGATGATATTAATGAGTTTAAATATAGTAACAATACTGTAAAACCAAATTTTGAGATTAAAGACAACATTATTTCCGACTTTACTTTTGAGAATTTCGTAGTTGGCCAATCAAATAAAGAATGTTACTCTGCAGCTTTAGCTTGTGCTTACAACCCTCACAACTTTCTTTATTCGCCTTTATTTATCTATGGTAATTCCGGTCTTGGAAAAACGCACTTGCTTCATTCGATTGGTAATTATGTAAAGAAGAATTCTCCAGAAATGAATGTTCTTTACATGACTAGTGATCAATTTATAACCGGTGTTTATAACGCTGCTAAAAGTAATTCTTTAGATGATTTTAAAGAAAGATTGAAAACGCTTGATGTTTTACTGTTGGATGATATTCAATTTTTAGCTGGCAATAAAGAAAAAACCCACGAAATTTTATTTAACATCTTCAACGAACTTCATAAAAATAAGAAGAGTATTGTCTTGACCAGCGATCATAAACCGCGCGAGATTAAAGGGTTAGAAGAGCGGTTAGTTAGTCGTTTCTCTAATGGTTTGATTTTTGGCATTGATTCTCCTGAGTTTGAAACAGCATTAAAGATACTTAAGGTAAAACTATCAAATCGTAGTATAGATTGTTCATCAATCAACGAAGATGTATTAACTTATATCGCAACTAATTACTCCCAAGATGTTCGTCGTTTAGAAGGCGCTCTTAATCGTTTGATATTCTTTTCGATTCAATATGGTGATAATAAAGAGATTGACTTCAAATTAGCTATGGAAGCCTTCAAAGATGATGTTGAAATCACTCAAAAAGATGAGTTAACAATCAATCGTATTAAAAAATGTATTAATGAATACTATGGATTAACAAAACAACAATTGGTATCAAAAACAAAGACGAAAAACATAACTGATGCTAGGCATATCGCGATGTTTATGTGTCGTAAACATTTAGATGTTCCATATATGAAGATTGGTGATGAATTTGGTAAGCGCGATCACTCAACTGTTATGAATGCTTGTCGTAAGATTGAGAAGAAATTAAAGAGTGATATTGCTTTAAATTTAGCAATAAAAGATATTGAAAAACTTTTGTTTAATGATTGATCATCCACATTTATTCACTTTTAATTAACATTAAAAAGTGGTAAAATATAAGGAGAATAGGTGCTTTTATGACACTTGTCCGCATTACCCACATTCCTTATTGTTATTAAGTAAATTAGTATTGATAAATAAAGGAGGATACCCCGCGTGTATTTCAAAATATCCAAAAAAGATTTTTATGGAGCTTTATCAACTGTAGCAAGAGCGATCTCGGCGAACTCACCGTTACCGTTATTATCTGGTATCAAAATCGAAGTGAAAGAAGACGAGATTTGTTTAACTGGCAGTGATGCTGATATATCAATCAAAAAAACAATCAAGAAAGGTTCTGATTTTTTACTTGATATTAAGGAAACAGGAGCTGTTGTTATTGAAGCGCGTAATATCTTAGAGCTTGTAAGAAAGATAGATGCTGATGAAATTGAAATTGAAACAATTGATGGCACCTTAACTAAGTTTAGTTGGCAAGCTGCTGAGTTTAAATTGAATGGAATGAATGTGGAGGATTATCCAGCTATTGATTTTTCACAACCGGCAAATCAATTTAAATTAGAAGCTGATGTTTTAATGAAGATAATAACACAAACTTGCTTTGCGGCAAGCGATAAGGAAACAAGACCGGTTTTAACTGGTGTCAATTTCAAGTGTGATGGCATAGAACTTGAATGTGTTGCTACTGATAGCTATCGTTTAGCGCGTAAAGTAGTTACATTAGACACGGAAAACAAGTTCAACATAACAATACCAGCTAAAAGCTTAAATGAAGTTGGTAAGAGTTCAAATGAGTTGTCACGGATATTCGAAAAAGACGAGAAAATACTTATTGCCGTTTCTGATAAAAAAGCCCAATTTTGGATAGAAGATACTGTTATCCAAACTAGACTTATTGATGGGACTTACCCAGAAACAAACAGATTGATACCTACAGAGTTTAAACACGAATTAGTTGTTGATGCGCGGGACATTCTAAATGCGATTGATAGAGCACAATTTATTAAAAGTGATGGCATTTCAATTGTTAAACTTTCAGCTAATAGTGACGAAGTATATATATCAACTAAATCACAAGAGGTTGGTTCATCAGTTGAGAAAATTGATACGATTTCTTATAGCGGTGATCCGATTGAAATATCATTTAGTAGTAGATATGTTCTAGGAGCCATTAGAGTGTTGGGTGGAACGGTTGTCAAGATATCTTTTAGTGGTGATATGAAGCCGTTTATCGTACAGAACACTGATGATAACAGCGTTCTACAACTAGTGTTACCTGTTCGTACTTATAATTAGCTTTTGTTGGCGTGTTAGGTTTATTCTAAGACACAAAACAACACCAATTAATCATTAATCATTAACCATCCAAAACTTTCATTAGGATGGTTTTTATGTTATAATAGTAACGTCTCTTAACAACACAAGAAAGGCACACAATGATCAAAATTACATCCGAATATATAACCTTGCAACAACTGTTGAAAATGGTTGATATAGCCTCATCAGGCGGCGAAGCTAAATTACTAGTCAAGACACTTAAAATCAGTGTTAACAACTCTAAAGAAGATCGAAGAGGTCGTAAATTGTATGCTGGTGATGAGGTTAATATTGAAGGCAAGATTTTTAAAATAGGCAAATGATAATTGAGAGCTTAAAGTTACGTAACTTTCGTAACTATCAAAACTGTGAGATCAAACTTTCACCAGCTATCAATGTTTTTGTTGGTGATAACGCCCAAGGAAAAACAAATCTTTTGGAAAGTATCGCTTTTATTAGTGCTACGCGATCGTTTCGTACAAACAATGATCAAGATTTAATCTTAAAAGATAGTGAAAGAGCACAGATATTTTGTGTAATAAAAGAGAATGAATCGGCTTTACAACTGTTTGCTCAAATATTTAAGGCTGGAAAAAGTTTGGCGATCCAAAAACAAATGGTTAAAAAGGCAAGTGAGTTTATCGGTGTATTAAATGCGGTTGTGTTTGTGCCTGATGATCTGCAACTATTTGATGGTGCGCCACGTTTGCGTCGTAAATTGTGTGATTTAGAAATTGGTAAGATAAATAGAGAATATATGATAAAGCTTAATCTATACCAAAAAACATTAAAAGAGCGTAACAACTTTCTTAAGACTAATGTTGTTGATGACACCTATCTAGCAGTTTTAACACAACAACTAATCCAAAACCAGTTATATTTGATCAAAGAGAGACAAGCATTTATCGACGAACTAAATCAAAGAATAACTATTGCTTATCAAAAAATTGCTGGTAAAGAAGATGCGATTAAGATTGTTTACTTAAAACCGGTAGAAGAAATGGTTGATATCGAGACAATATTAGCCAAGCGTTATCAGCAATATCTTTTACGAGATAAACAACAAAAACAAACGTTAGTAGGTATACATAAGGATGATTTAGTTTTTTACATCAATGATGATGTAGTTGCTAATTTTGCATCACAAGGTCAGAAAAGAATGATCGTCTTAGCGTTAAAGATTGCTTTGATCAATTATATCTATGATAAAAAACAAACTTATCCCGTATTACTATTAGATGATGTGTTGTCAGAGTTGGACGGCAAAAGACGAAAAGCGTTATTGTTGGCTTTGCCTTTACAAGCACAAACAATCATCACAACAACCGATATTGAAGATATAAAGACATTTCTTCCCACTAAAACAAGATTGTTTCATATCAATCAGGGAAAGATTATAGACATGAAGGAGATGGTATAAATGGTAGAAAATAGAGTAGAACACTCATATGGTGCTGATGATATACAAGTACTTGAGGGTTTAGAAGCAGTAAGAAAACGTCCAGGAATGTATATCGCCACAACATCAGAGCGAGGATTACATCATTTAGTGTGGGAGATTGTAGATAATGCAATCGATGAAGCGTTAGCAGGATACGCCAATATCGTAACTGTAAATGTCGATAAGGATAACATTGTAACAGTTGAAGATAATGGCCGTGGTATGCCAGTAGAGATTCATAAGAAAACGGGTAAATCAACAGTTGAGACCATTTTTACTGTGCTACATGCGGGTGGAAAATTTGGGGGTGGTGCGTACAAGGTTTCAGGTGGCTTACATGGAGTAGGCGCAAGTGTTGTTAATGCATTATCCGAGTTTTTAGAAGTATATATCTACATTGATTCAAAAGTGTATTTTATTAGATTTGAAAATGGTGGTAAAGCCGTTAAACCGTTAGCGCAAATTGATAAATGCGATCCTGATAAACATGGAAGCCTTGTTCGCTTTAAGCCTGACCCTACAATATTTACCGAGACAGTGGTTTTTAATCATGATGTTTTAAGAGATCGTTTAAGACAACTTGCATTTTTAAATAAAGGAATCAAGATTGTTTTTGATGATCAAAGAAGAGAAGATAATAAAGTATTAACATTTCACTATGAAGGTGGAATAAAAGAGTATATTGAATTTATAAACAAGAACAAATCACCAATACACAAAGAGGTTATTTATGTTGAAGGTGAAGAAGAAGGAACGATGGTTGAAATTGGATTACAATACAATGATGGTTATCAACCAAACATTTTCTCGTTTTGTAATAACATTAACACCCAAGAAGGTGGTACTCACGAAGAAGGTTTTAGGTTAGCATTAACAAGGATCATAAACAATTACGCTAAAGATAACAATTTCTTGAAGAAAGATGATGAACCACTACAAGGAGATGATGCTAGAGAAGGATTAACAGCTATTATCTCTGTAAAACATCCAGATCCGCAATATGAAGGACAAACTAAAACAAAGTTAGGAAACTCGGAAGTTAGAAAAATAGTTTCTAACATATTAGGCGCGCAACTTGAAAGATTTTTATTAGAGAATCCAAGTGAAGCTAAGATAATAATGGATAAAGCTATTATCGCCGCAAAAGCACGTTTAGCAGCTAAGAAAGCAAGAGAGCTAACTAGACGTAAAGGAGTGCTTGAAATATCATCGTTACCAGGAAAGTTAGCTGATTGTTCTTCAAAAGACGCCTCATTATCAGAAATATACATCGTTGAGGGTGATTCTGCTGGTGGTAGTGCAAAACAAGGAAGAAATAGCAAATTTCAAGCAATACTACCACTAAGAGGAAAAATTCTAAATGTTGAAAAAGCAAGATTACATCGCATTTTTGATAATAACGAAATAAGATCTATGATCACAGCTTTTGGTTGTGGCATCGGTGAAGAGATGGATACAGCAAAGCTAAGATATCATAAAATAGTAATAATGACAGATGCGGATGTTGATGGCGCACATATTAGAACACTTTTATTAACGTTCTTTTTCCGCTATCTTAGACCAATTATTGAACAAGGCTATGTATATATTGCCCAACCACCACTATTTAAAGCACAAAAAGGCAATATGATCAGATATGCATACAACGAAAAAGAAATGGATGTAATCAAAGAAGAGTTTAAAGATAAATTCAATATTCAAAGATATAAAGGTTTAGGAGAAATGAACCCTGAACAATTGTGGGAAACAACAATGAATCCAGAAAACAGAACCCTTATTCAAGTAACTATTGAAGACGCAGTAGATGCAGATATGGTCTTTGATATGTTGATGGGTGATGATGTAGAGCCAAGAAGAAATTACATAACAGACAATGCACAGTTTGTCCGTAATCTAGATATTTAGGGGGTGCAAGATGAACGAACTAGAACACAATCATGGCAAGATTGATCAAATAAACATTTCAAGTGAAATGCGAGCATCTTTTTTAGAGTATGCAATGTCAGTCATTGTGGCTCGAGCATTACCCGATGTAAGAGATGGGATGAAGCCTGTACATCGTCGAATTTTATATGCGATGAATGATTTAGGGATGTATAGTGATAAACCACATAAAAAATCAGCACGTATCGTCGGTGAAGTAATAGGTAAATACCACCCTCATGGTGATTCAGCAGTTTATGAATCCATGGTAAGAATGGCACAGAGCTTTTCTTATCGTTATGAGTTAGTTGACGGTCATGGTAACTTTGGTTCTATTGATGGTGATGGTGCAGCAGCGATGCGTTACACCGAAGCACGAATGTCAAAAATCGCAATGGAACTATTGAAAGATTTAAAACTTGATACTGTAGATTTTATCGACAACTATGATGGTGAAGAAAAAGAACCAGAAGTACTTCCTGCTCGTTTTCCTAATTTATTAGTTAATGGTGCATCAGGGATCGCTGTAGGTATGGCGACCAATATTCCACCTCATAATCTACAAGAAACCATTGATGCAGCAATCGCTGTAATGGAAAACCCTGAAATTACAACCCTCGAGTTAATGGAAAATTATATTAGTGGACCCGATTTTCCAACCGGTGGTTATATTTTAGGAAGAGCTGGAATTAAACAAGCCTATGAGACTGGAAGAGGTTCTTTGACCTGTCGCGCTAAAATAGCTATAGAAGAGTTAGCGAATGGCAAACCACAGATCATTGTTACTGAAATTCCATATCAAGTAAACAAGGCTACTTTGATTGAAAAGATTGCTGATCTTGTTCGCGACAAGAGAGTTGAGGGAATCACTGATTTAAGAGATGAGTCAAATCGGGATGGTATAAAAATAGTCATAGAGTTAAGAAAAGATATACAAGCTGAAGTTATTTTAAATCAGTTATATCGAATGACAGCGTTACAAACTACCTTTGGTGTAAACATGTTGGCACTAGATAAGTTTGCACCAAAACTAATGAATTTAAAGGATATGTTGCAACTTTATATTGAACATCAAATAGATGTAACAAGAAGAAGAACAGATTTCTTATTAAAGAAAGCTGAAGAAAGAGCACATATTCTATTAGGATTAAAAATTGCTTTAGATAATATCGATGCTATTTTGCATCTAATACGTAGCTCAAGTGACGATAATGTTGCGCAAACCCGCTTAATGGAAGAGTTTAAATTATCCGAAATACAAGCAAAAGCTATTTTAGATATGCGTTTTAGACGTTTAACCGGACTTGAAAGAGAAAAGATCGAAGAAGAGTATGATGGTTTAATAAACGATATTGCTGATCTTAAAGATATTCTTGCGAATCATTTTAGGGTTGTAACTATTATTAAGGATGAACTCAATGCAGTTAAACAACGTTTTAGTGATAAACGCAGAACAGAGATAATCGAAGCTGATATTGACATGCAAGATGAAGACTTAATACCACAAGAAGAAATTTTTGTAAGTATGACAGCCAACGGGTACATCAAGCGTATTCCTACCGATACTTATCGCCTACAAAATCGTGGTGGTAAGGGGGTAAAAGGCATGACGGTAAACAGTGATGACGTCATTGATCTATTTATCAAGATGTCAACCCACGACCATTTAATGTTATTTACAAACTTTGGTAAAGTTTATCGAATTAAAGGTTATCAAGTACCAAGTGCTGGAAGAATAGCTAAAGGCATACCGGTGGTTAATTTATTGAATCTTGATCAAAACGAAAAAGTTAAAGCGATAATCGCAGACAACCAAGACGCAGAAAGCAAATTCTTGATGTTTGTTACACAACTTGGTTTAGTTAAGCGTGTTGCAATGGCTGAATTTAGTTCAATCAGACAAACTGGCAAAATTGCGATAAGTTTAAGAGATGGTGATGAGTTAGTTACTGTCAAGTTAACAACCGGTAGTGATGAGATTATCATTGGTGGTAGTAACGGTAAAGCTGTACGCTTTAATGAGAGCGATGTTAGACCCATGGGTAGAAACGCCAGTGGTGTAAAAGGATTTAATGTTGATGGCAATAAAGTTATTGGTATGGCAACTGATCAAGAAGGAAAATACATTCTTGTTGTCACTAAAAAAGGATATGGTAAAAAATCTGCACTTGAAGAATACCGTTTGACTAGTAGAGGAGCCAAAGGAGTTAAGACAGTTAATATTACTGAGCGCAATGGGGAATTAGTATCATTGAGAGCGGTGAATGGTGATGAAGATTTAATGATTATTACTGATGAAGGTATTGTTATTCGAATCTCACTAAAAGATGTTGCTGTTTATGGTAGAAACGCTCAAGGCGTAAAATTGATCAATTTATACGAAGATCATGAAGTGGCTGCGGTTGCCATAGTTGATAATGAGGAAGAAAGTTAAGGGATAAAATAACAAGAAAAAGGATTAGTCTAGTATCTAGATATAGAAACTTACATTCAATAACAGTCAGATGATTTATAAATCACATTAAGCAATCATTTCGTTAAAATAGGTATAGTTAACAGTGATAAAGACAGTGATTTATACTAATTGTGATGTTATGAAGCTTAATTTTATATGGTGTACTAAAAAATTTATGCGATATCTCCTGTGTTTTGTACAAACTAAACTATAGCAGATATCGTTTTTCTTATTAAAGACTTATATTATTCAATATCAGATAATTGCTAATTTGCGAAAAGACTAAATATAAGTTATATTAACAGTAATAACGACAATATAAATAAAATAAAATAGTTAATACGATAACAAAAACGAGAATACATGATAAAAATGGTAACCGAGATTAGAATAGTAACAAATGGTTGGTAGATTTAGGATGTGAAGAGGTTTTATAAGTGCTTTTGAAAAGGAGGGTAACAATGAAAAAACAGTATGGTAGACTAATCCTTGCTGTTTATCCTGCTTTTAAACTAATTATGCTGCCAATATTTAACTATTCATTAATGAATCAAATAAGACACGGACAGAAAATATTTACGTCAATTAACTTCTATTTTATTATATCTTGGTTTGTTGTTTCTATTTTTATGTTTATATACATTTTTAGAAACTTAAATCTATTAAATAAATCCTCAACACTTATTGGATTAATCATATCAACTTTCTTTGTTATCTGTTCTTTTTTACCTATGCCTTTGATGTTAACTTTCCCAAATTTTTATCAAATATTTATATATGATTTTCTGACAACATTTTATCTAACACTTTCAACATTCTCCATCTATTTTGTTTTATTTTTTCTGTCTATTCGTGACGAGAAAAAGAGTTGATACTTGGCAAACAATTATACTAGGTTTATAAACAACAATGTCTTGATGGTGATTATAGTGTAATCGGAATTATTTATAAAAGATCAGATGTTTATGAAACATCTATCAGAAAGGAGATAATCCGTGAGAAAGATCTTATCATTTATTCTAATAATAGTGCTTTTAGGTGGAGTTTGTCTTCCAATAAAAGCAGAAAACGATGATTCATACTCTCAAGAAGAATTGGGGATTATAGCTGAACAAACTGCTAAAAAAACAGTTATATCTGTGATTGCAAAAAACTCTATTACAGGTGAAATGTTTCCGGTAATAATAACTAATGTTATTACTGAGATTTCAACTTCTTCAGAGAAGGGAGTAAATGCATTTACTGTTGGTTATGAAGTTTTCGTACAAGTTGAGAATGATAATTCGAAAGCTTCTGGTGGAACAACACAACAAAAGAGCGGTGCTACTGCAACAATGTCGGTCACATTTTATACTAGCAACGAGCAAATTCGAGTTGCTAACTTCTCTGGAGGATGGGTTGGCACAAGTGATTTGTACTATTTTAACAATCGCTTAGCTGGTGTAAGCTCTGGGTTTTGGGGATGTACTACAACTATATACCCTACATCTAATACTTTTAGTCAGAACACGGGTTGGGGTTATGTTAATTATACTTTAGGAGATATGGGGCCATGGGCTTGGAGTGGAGCGACAGCATGAATAAGCGGAATGGAACAAGGTGGCGGCATAGTGTTAGAAATTCATTACCAATTTATTAATTATGTATAGAGAAGAAAGTAGCGTTGGGATAGCAGAGATTAATCGATTGATTAGATTGTTTGTGTGAGAAAACATTGATCTATACAAAAAAAGTGATTGAGTTTATCTAGTACCACGATCTAATATAAAAGTTACTGAACAATGCAATTTACTATATAAATCATTTCAATAAAAATTGTTGTGATTAACAGTGGAAAACTTGGTTCATTAATAGAACGAATTTTTGATTGTGATATTATATAATAGTTCTAATGTTAAAAAGACTTATTTCCAAGTGATGTATTGAAACTTTCAAGCGACACCTCTTTTATGTTTGTGCAAACTTAAATATGATAGATATCGATTTTCTTATTCTACACTTATTTTACGCCATCTATCCTTGATGTCTGATTGACAAACGATTTTAATAATGATTAAATTACTGATATAAACGATGAAGAGGCTAAGTAACTGATATTGTTATCTAAAGAGAGTCGATGATAGGTGGAAATCGATATAACAATCAGCGAAATCTACCTCAGAGTGAATTCCGTTTGACCTCGTTATCGGTCTAATGAGTAAATGTTTCACGTGAAACATTAGAATTAGGGTGGCAACACGAAGATATCGTCCCTTGGATGATATCTTTTTATTTACCTGGAGGGAAATATGATAGATATAAATTTAATTAGAAAAAACCCAGAGATAGTTAAAGAGAACATTAAGAAGAAATTTCAAGAAGCAAAATTGCCGTTGGTTGATGAAGTTGTTTTACTGGACCAACAATTTCGCATGAGCAAAACTAAAGGTGATGATTTAAGATCAAAACGTAACAGTTTAAGTAAAGAGATAGGCAACTTCAAGAAACAAAAAGATATTGAAGGCGCAGAAAGATTAAAGCAAGAAGTAGCAGCGATCGCTGATGAACTTCTTAATCTTGAACAACAAGAAAACACATTGCAAGAAAAGATTAGAGATATAATGTTGATAATCCCTAACATCATCGATGATACGGTCCCGCTTGGAAAAGATGATAGTGAAAATGTTGAAGTAGCGCGATTTGGTGAAGCCAAAAAGCCTGATTTTGATATTCCATATCACGTTGATATCATGGAAGCGTTTAATGGCGTTGAGTTAGATAGTGCTCGCAAAGTAAGTGGTAATGGTTTTTACTATCTAAAAGGTGATATCGCAAGATTGCATTCAGCGATTTTAAGTTATGCACGCGATTTCATGATCGATCGCGGTTTCACTTATTATATCCCACCGTTTATGATCAGAGCAGAGGTGGTTACTGGTGTAATGAGTTTTACGGAAATGGAAAACATGATGTATAAAATCGAAGGTGAAGATTTGTACCTAATCGGTACAAGTGAACATTCGATGATTGGTAAATTCATTGACACCATTTTAACTGAAGAAGAGCTTCCGCACACTTTAACCAGCTACTCTCCTTGTTTTAGAAAAGAAGTAGGAGCTCATGGTATTGAAGAACGTGGAGTATATCGTATTCATCAGTTTGAGAAACAAGAGATGATAGTAGTTTGTAAACCAGAAGAAAGTAAAATGTGGTTTGATAAACTATATCAAAACACAGTAGATTTTTTCTGTAGTTTAGAAATACCAGTAAGAACACTAGAATGTTGTTCGGGAGATTTAGCGGATTTGAAGGTAAAGAGTATTGATGTTGAGGCGTGGTCACCACGACAACAAAAGTATTTTGAGGTTGGTAGTTGCTCTAACTTAGGAGAAGCACAAGCACGTCGTTTACAGATAAGAGTTAATGGAGCAGAGGGTAAATATTTTGCTCATACATTAAACAACACAGTAGTTGCGCCACCACGAATGCTGATATGTTTCCTTGAGAATCATTTGGATAAAGATGGAAATGTAAACATACCATTAGCACTAAGACCTTATATGGGTGGTAAAACTAAACTTGGTAAATGATCGATGTTTCACGTGAAACATCAAATGTACGGTTGATGAAGAAGTTAAAATAAGATATAATAATTAAGGTACAACAAGCATATTTGAACCAGGTCAGGACCGGAAGGAAGCAGCCTTAAAAATCCCTGCTTGTGTGTACCTTTTGTTTTGGAGTAAATATGGATAAAGATATTAAATACATGGAAGCAGCACTTAAAGAAGCTGAGAAAGCTTACGACAAGGGTGAAGTACCGGTTGGTGCTGTCATTGTTTTTAATGATAAAATAATTGCTCGAGCTCATAATCTAAAAACAAGCGCAAAACAAGCAACACATCACGCTGAAATATTAGCAATTGAAAAAGCAAGTAAGAAAATAAAAGATTGGCGCCTTGATCAGTGTGATATGTATGTGACGCTTGAACCATGTCCAATGTGTGCTGGTGCTTTAATTCAGGCTAGAATTAATAAAGTTGTCTTTGGAGCATTAGATCCAAAAGGAGGAAGTGTTGTAAGTTGCCAGAAAATGTATGAAATAAAAGGCTACAATCACTATCCAAAAGTTGTTATGAATGTAATGGAAGAAGAGTGTTCAAATATCTTGTCAGACTTTTTTAAAAATATGCGGAATAAGAATAAATCAAGGTAGAAATTTGGTATAATTAAGAAGCGAAGTTAGGAGAGCACATAATGGCATATAAAGCGTTATATCGTACTTATCGACCCAACAGTTTTGAGGAAGTGGTAGGGCAAAAATACATCGTTACTACTTTAAAAAACGCAGTTGAACAGAAGAAGATTGCTCATGCATATCTTTTTTGTGGTCCGCGGGGAACGGGTAAGACGACAGTAGCGAAACTCTTAGCTAAAGCAGTAAACTGCAAAATGGAAAATGCACCTTGTAATGAATGCGAAAGCTGTAAGATGATTCAAGAAGGAACACATCCTGATATAGTTGAAATTGATGCAGCTAGCAACAATGGTGTTGATGAAATACGTAATTTGATAGAGCGAGTTAAATATGCTCCTCTACATAGTAAATACAAAGTATACATTGTAGATGAAGTTCATATGCTAACTGCTGGTGCCTTTAACGCGTTATTAAAAACATTGGAAGAACCGCCACCACACATAATATTTATACTAGCAACCACTGAAGCTCAAAAAGTTATTCCTACCATCATATCAAGATGTCAACGTTTTGATTTTGGTAGAGTTAGTATACCTGATATTATTCATCGTCTAAAAGAAGTATTGGAAGCTGAAGATATTAAATATGAAAAAGATGTTATTCCATTGATCAGTGATTTAGCAGAAGGCGGTGTTCGTGATGCGTTGAGCATTTTAGATCAGGTGATCGCTTATGCACAAAATGATCTTAAAATAACCCATGTTAATGAGATATATGGAATAACAACACCAACAGAAAAGTTCCAGTTAATCGATAATGTTATTCAAAAACGTACACAAGAATTATTAGAATTAACTGGTCGCATTATAGATAATGGTATGGATATCAAACGCCTTACTAATGATTTGATTGAAATATTGAAAGAATGTGTTGTTTTTGAGTATACCAACCATGATTCAAGTTTATTATCGCGAATTGAAGTGGATAAAGCGGAAATGATACTTGAGCAGAAAAGTGCTAAGCAATTATTAACACTAATTGATGTATTGATTGATACTGCAGAAAAGTATCGTTTTGCTTCAGATATTAACTCGTACTTTGAGGTGGCGCTTTTAAAAATGATGACCGTTAATGAAACTGTGGAATCTGTTGCTCAAAACACAACCGTAAAGAGTTCTAATCAAGAAGATATTACTAAAGAAGAAAAAAACAAATCAACAAAAAGAAGCAAGAAAGAGACAGTCGATTACGAAGTGCTACTTCAACTTCTTACAAGTGCTGACAAGAAGAAGCGATTGATGATTGAACAACAGTGGAATAGTATAATTGATTTTGAAAATGATGTTCGTTTTGCTAGATATGTTTCAAAACTGAAAAACTGCTCAGTCAAAGCAAAGGGAGATGGCTTTATCTTGGTTGCTACAAAGCTTGGTGTAGAAGCACAACTTATCAACAAGGAAAATGAAGACGATGCTATGAAGGAATTGTTGAAATTGATTTTTAATGAAACAATTGATGTTACAGCGATAACAGATGAAGTGTTTAGTGAGCTAGTGATATTATTTAAAGAAAGACAGGCAAATAATACATTGCCACCACCTCTCATTAAAAAGCATGAAGAGATCACAATTGAAATAAAAGAAAGTGATGATATCAACGATAAAATGACAGCACTATTTGGTGATGGCATGTTTGATATTGTTGATTAAGACAATGTATCCCAAATCATTACAAAAATTGATAGATAGTTTCCGTTTATTGCCGGGTGTTGGTGCTAAAACAGCAGAGAGGTATGCTTTTACTGTGCTAGATTTTACTGAAGAAGAAAATCAAGCGTTTGTGTCTGCTTTAATTAGTGCACACTCATCAATCCATAAATGTCAAACGTGTGGTAATTTAGCTGAGGATGATGAGTGTTTGATCTGTCAGGACAAAACAAGAGACCATAATTTGATTTGTGTTGTTCAACATCCAAAAGACATAATTGCAATTCAGCGTGTACAAGATTATCGTGGCGTATTTCATGTTTTACATGGTGCAATAGCAACATCCAAAGGAATATTACCTTCGGATCTAAATATTGCATCGTTATTAAAAAGAGTAAATGAAACAACTAAAGAAGTGATCATTGCGACTAACCCCACATTAGAGGGGGAAACTACAGCAATGTATATCGCAAAACTGCTTTTTGAAAAAGATGTCAATGTTACAAGAATTGCCCATGGCTTGCCAATGGGTGGACATTTAGATTATGCGGACGAACTTACATTAGCGAAAGCTATGGAAGGCCGACAAAAGATTAAATAAAGGAGATAAGATGAGATCGGATATCGAGATAGCACAAGCTGCCCATTTAGAGACTATTGATGTGATCGCAAAAAGAGCAAAAATAAAAAAAGAATACCTAGAATACTATGGCAATAACAAAGCAAAAATCAATCTAAGCATCTTTAATGAGTTAAATACCCAAGCAAATGGGAAACTGATCTTAGTAACAGCGATAACCCCAACAAAAGCGGGTGAGGGTAAATCAACAACTACTGTTGGATTGGTAGATGGTTTGGCACAGATAAACAAAAGTGTAATAGGAGCTTTAAGAGAACCATCTCTAGGACCAGTTTTTGGTATTAAAGGTGGTGCTACTGGTGGTGGTTTTGCTCAAGTTGTACCAATGGAAGATATCAACTTGCATTTTACAGGAGATATGCACGCAGTAACAACAGTTAATAACTTAATCAGTGCTATTATTGATAACCACATCTTTCAAGGTAATGAACTAAATATTAATCCGGAAAAAATTGTCTGGAAACGATGCATGGACATGAATGATCGGGCATTAAGATCGATAACGGTTGGCCAAAATGAAAAAGATAAAACAGAGCGAAAAGATGGATTTAACATCACAGTAGCATCAGAAATTATGGCGGTTTTGTGTTTGTCATCTTCATTAGCGGATTTTGAAAAAAGAGTTAAGAAAATAGTAGTAGCTTATAATAACGATAATATCCCAATTACTGTGGAGGATCTATCAATTAGTGGCGCTTTAACAATGGTTATGAAGGATGCTATTAAACCTAACTTAGTGCAAACCTTAGAGAATAATCCAGTGTTGATACATGGTGGGCCATTTGCGAATATAGCTCATGGGTGTAATTCGATTATCGCCACAAAGATGGCATTAAAATTAGCAGACTATGTTGTGACAGAAGCTGGTTTTGGAGCTGATCTTGGTGCTGAGAAATTCATCGATATTAAGTGTCGTTTAAATGATATCAAGCCAAATGCAGTCGTTATAGTGGCTACGATAAGAGCCTTGAAAGTTCATGGTGGTGTATCAATGGATGCTATAAATGAAGAAAACTGTGAAGCAGTGAGTATTGGTTTAGATAATCTAAAAAAACACATTGAAACAATCGAAACATTTAATCTCCCATTTGTAATATCATTAAATGAGTTTACAGCTGATACAAACAAAGAAATTAAGGTCTTAAAAGATTGGTGTTCTACAAACGAATATCCTTTTGTGATAAATAATGGATGGGCTAAAGGTGGTAAAGGAGTGATTGACTTAGCACAAGAGGTTGTAAGGTTATGTGAGAAAGACAGTGAGTTAAATTATCTCTATGATATAGAAGACACAATTGAAAATAAGATAAATAATATTGCCGTAAAAGCATATGGCGCAAGAGGAGTTGTGTTCAACAAAGAGGCCCAAGAGCAATTAGAAGCGTTTAAGACAAACAATTGGGATAAATTACCTATCTGTATGGCTAAAACGCCTAATTCTCTTACTGACAATGCAAAAATTGTTGGACGTCCTAGTAATTTTGAAATTACAGTAAAAGAACTCAGGATATCAGCTGGAGCTGGATTTATTGTTGTTCTAACCGGAAGTGTCATGACAATGCCAGGGTTGCCTAAAAAACCAGCAGCGTTATTAATGGGTGTTGATGAAAAAGGTAATACTTACGGGTTATTTTAAACGGTTCTAGAATAATTGTTGGGGTGATGTCTAAAATATAAAAGGACATAAGAATGAATATCCGATAAAATGGAGTTAGTTAAGACCATGAAAGGATAATCAACCTATGTCCCAAAACAATACTATCATAAGATTATTAGAAC
>JAYFOM010000001.1:0-15930 GCA_034932685.1 Erysipelotrichaceae bacterium | reverse complement strand
TTAGAGCATAAAAAAAGTTCCTAATGGAACAATTAACATAATGGGGTGACTGATGGGACTTGAACCCACGAGTGCCGGAGCCACAATCCGGTGCGTTAACCAACTTCGCCACAGCCACCACATGCATTGACAATTCTATCTTATTTAAGTGAATTTGTAAATAGAAAGCATTGAAATAGGTCGATTATATTTGATGCTGCTTGCTATTTCACGCTAGATGTTTTATATATAAAGTATAAGTAGTGACAGAAAAAGGAGGATAATGATGCAAAAGTTTTATCGTTGTAATCTTTGTGGTAATTTAATAGGGATGGTTCATGATTCAGAAGTGGTGCCGGTTTGTTGTGGAGAACCAATGCAAGAACTAATTGCTAATACAACCGATGCTGCAAATGAAAAACATGTTCCTGTTATTGAAGTAGATGGTTCAAGAGTTAAGGTTACAGTTGGTAGTGTATTACATCCAATGATTGAAGCTCATCATATTGCATGGATTTATCTTTTGACTAAACAAGGTGGATATTTGAAATATTTGCATGTTGAACAAGAACCAATTGCTTATTTCTGTATTGAAAATGATGAAGTAGTAGCGGCATTTGAATATTGTAATCTACATGGATTATGGAAGAGTGAAGTGTAAAGATTAATAAAAAAGGATATCCGAGTGGATATCCTTTTGTTATGAAAGTTGAATCAAGTTTAAGTAAAACGTAACACACTCACTTATCATTGATAGTTCAATACGTTCGTTGTAATTATGGATCAAACCACGTTGTTCTTTGTTTAGACGCATGGCAGAGAAGCGACAGACATTATCTGATATTTTACAAAAATGACGTGAATCACTTGCTGCAATCATTAAATAAGGACTAACGATAACGTTTGACCATGCTTGATTGATTGCTTTTTCAACGCGTTTATAAGAGTCGTTATTGATATCGGTATAAGGTGATGCAACTGATGAGTGAATTACTTCAATATCAACATTGATATTTTTAGTAGCTGCTTTTAGATGTTGAACTACTGCTTCTGGAGAGTCGTTGTTGATCAAACGATAATTAGCAACAGCTTGAGCTTGATTAGGTAATACATTTGCTTGTTGGCTGGCATTTGCCATTGTAAATGCTTGTGTTGTTTGAATCATTGCTTTAAGTTCGCCACCCATTTTACTAAATGCAAATAATAATAATCCTTTAAACAACCACATATTGGCTAATAATAATCGAAATGGGAAACTTGCGTGACGACCAACGCGATCTAATAGACCTATTATTGGAGGGCTTAAGTGCGATTTAAACGGCTTTTTCTCACATTGGTTTATTACCATTGCTAGCTCGCCAAGTGCTGTATGAATAGGTGGAGTTGAGGCGTGTCCGCCTTTGCCTTTTACAGTAAATTTAACATCCATGATTCCTTTTTCCCCTATTCCAATAACGGCGATATCCTTAGTTACGGTTGGGAAAATATCTTTAACGATTGCTCCGCCCTCATCAACTACCAAACCAGGCTTTATGCCTTGTTTGGCTAAATGATCAACAATTGTTTCAGCACTTTTACCAGCTACCTCTTCATCACCAGAAAAAGAAAGATAGATATCGTTTTCAGGTACAAACCCTTTCTTTAAAAGAGCCTCTGTAGCTTGTAGTGTCGCCATCAAAGTAATTTTAGTATCAAGTGTACCACGTCCCCATAAGCAATTATCAACAATCTCTCCACTGAAAGGGGGATGTTCCCATTTATCAATATCACCAATTGGCACAACGTCATAATGGGACATTAAAACAGTTGGATTAGCGGCACTCTTGCCTTTGAAGTGATAAAGAATACCAGTGTTACCAAGTAGCTTTCTTTCACAATGTTTATTGACATTGGGATATAATTCAACAAGTAGTTCTGCGAAATGTTTGAATTGTTTTTGATCGCACTTTGTATAATCGCTGTTGCTGATCGTTGGTATTTGAATCATTTTTCTTAAGTTATTGATAGCTTCATCTTGATCAAACGCTACTTTGTCTAGCGCTTCAAATCTAGAAGGTAAAGGCTTAAACTTAAGGGCTCGATAGATTAAAAAACAGATAAAGAATAATAATGCTAGTAGTATATATTGCATATTGTCACCATTATATCTTTCCTTTTTTGTATAGAAATAGGGTTATACCAATAGCGATGATAGCTTCAATAGGAATTAAGATACTTACTGGAAAACCAGGATAAATGATAAATAGAATCAAAGCAAATAAAATTGGAACGACAGCAATCTTGATGTTTTTGGCAATGAAAACAACAGCAAGACCACCAAATAATGAAGGTAGTAAATTCGCGAAGGCTGGAGCAAGTGTTTCTGAGTTTAGAATTGGCATGATTGATGAAAAGCCAATAACCCCAATAAGTAAAATTATGGTGGTTACGATCGAACTCACGCCAATAGCTATTGTGCTTATCACTTCTGCTTCATCACTACCGATAGCTACATCAGCATTTTGCATAGCGTTGATTGAACATGGAACTTTCAGGTTTGAAAGATTACCAGTCACAAATCCTAAATAAGTACCACCAATACCTAACATTGGCGTATAGGTAATGATCTCGATAATTGCGATAGGTCCAAATAATGCTAAAATTGGCAAGTATCCTTCAAGAAATTGACCAATTGTTGGCCAAGCATCTAGTGATAAAGAGATGGTAAGTGGTACTGCGATGAATAGTAGTAAACCAATGATCATCCAAACTCTGCCATAAATGTGTACTTTTTCATAATAAGTTTTTTCCATGATTTCCTCCTAAAATAAACCTGGTATCAACCAAGTGGCTAAATCTGGTGGTAGAATGTTGTAATAAAGAATTGCACTTGCCATCGCAATGATCATACTTAAGGGTAGTGCAAAATTTTCTAACCATAATATTTTGCGTACCTTGATCAGATAACCGATTATCATCATTACAAACGCACTTGTTAAAAGACAAAGTATTGATATGATTGAACCATAAACAATACCATTACTGGTACTGCCGGCAATACCATAACCAAGAAAAGAAGCTATCATTCCTAAAAAGATTGCGTTAGTAATCAGTTCACTCATTTTCTTGTCTTTGGCTTTTATCTTATCCAATTGACCTTGAATTTTCTTAAGAAACAACGGTATTAGTATTAAAGGTAAGAATGAACCGACAGTCATTACCCAGGCAATTGTTGAAAAAGCGCTCGCATCGTTTATTGCTGAGCCAACACCATAACCGAACACACCAGCTGCACTGGTAGCGGCGGGTACTTCATAAGTTATAGCACCAATTACACTCAACCTAATCCAGGGCAGATTAATACCTAATGATCTTGAAAGTGTGATGATCGTTAGTAAAATCGATAATGAAGGTACGATCGTAAAGATGGCACTTTGTGTTATGACTTTCTTAAGTCTATCTTTGCTTAAACCAATCTTCAATCCTTGTTTATATGCTTTAATGATGAAAAAAGTTGATTGAGCGATAATAAACGTTGACATCATTAAACCCACATAGAAAAGAAGATTATTTTTTACATAATCTAGTCCCATAAATGTCCTCCTTTGATTCTTTTATCATATTATACATTTATTCAAGCTATAATTCACTTATAAAGTAGAATAAGCCGAATATTTCGGCTTATTTGATGCTTTTTATAAGTTTGTCATTAACAAGTTTAAGATAGTTGGTTTCATTGATACTTAAACTATTGATATACGCTAATAATTCATTGAGATTAAGGGTTTTAATATCATTGACTTCAGCTTTGTTAATCTTGCATTCAGTAAAAGCTAAAGCAGAGTAAGCTGTATAGATGTCAACAATGTAACCATTATTCAAACATCTTCCAAGATAATTTAAATCATTTTTATCAAGGGTTAAACCTAATTCTTCTTTGGTTTCTCGAACTACCGCATCACTACTATGCTCATCGCTTTGTACTTTACCACCAGTTATGCACCAAAGACCAGGAAGCTCTTTTTTATCAAACGCCCGTTGTTGAAGTAAAAAGTTCTTATCTTTATCATATAGATAAATATGAACTGCTAGAATTAGTTCATCGTCCTTTATTGTATCAACTGTTTTAGCATAGCCTTTTGATTGACCATTTTCATCATACACTGTAACTAACTCAGCCATTGTATTAACGACGATAGCCTGTATTAAAATCTACGACATTGCGAAGTGGATTATCATTTAAAAATGCATTTAGATTGCTTAGCGCTAAATCTACTAATTTTTCACGTGTATAAGCGAGATTTCTTCGACCTGAAACATGAGGTGTTATTTGGACATTTGCCATTTGCCATAAGGGGTTATCTTTTGGTAGTGGTTCTTCCTCAAATACATCCAGTGCTGCACAGAACATTGGTTTGTTTCTTAAATGAGCGATCAACGCTTGGGTATCAATAGCGCTACCACGACCAACATTGATAAGTAAGGCATCATCTTTCATTAAACCTAAACGATGCTTGTTAATAATGTGATGAGTTTCTTTAGTGTTTGGTAAACTACATGCAATAATATCAGCGTCTTTAATCAAGTCATCGATAGCGTCCATTTGATGTAAAGATCGTAAATAAGCTGGTTTAACCCCAGGAGTTCTTTTTATCCCTTTGACTTCAGCGTTAAGTAGATGCATTCTTTGTGCGAAATTATTACCGATATCACCAAGTCCAAGAACCAACACCTTACTACCAAAAATTGATCGATTTTCGCCCTCACTATCCCAAACGGCATTTTGTTGGTTATGATAATGTTGGTTAAATCGTTTATAGAAAAATAAGACACTAGCTAACATATGTTCGCTTATACCCATGCCATAACAACCGGTTGAATTGGTTAGTGTGATCTTATCTTTAATAAGAGGGTGATTTGCGACCTGATCACTTCCAGCTATACTAAGATGTAGATATTGCAAGTTTTTAACATGATCTAGCATATTATGTGGTACATTGCCAATGATCACATGAGCATCAGCGACATGTTTTTCAGCTAAATCTTTTTGTTGAATAAAATGATAGTTATCATTACTATTTTGAAATAGTTTTTGTTGTTGTGGTGTCAGTTCCATTGTTACAAGTATATTTCTCATACAGTGTCCTCGTTTCTTCTTTTATTATACCTTTTTTGGACGATTAAGACATAATAGCTAACTTTATTTTAACATGAGGGGTTAAATGTAAAAATGTAAGCGTTATCTTGTTAAATATATATAAATTTAAAAAAAGAGTTTGTTATAATACGGTGGGAAGGTTCAAACAATGAGTATTACTAACATTTTTTCTTTATTAGGTGGATTAGCGCTATTTCTGTTTGGTATGAACATCATGGCTAGTGGTTTTAAACACATGGCTGGTAGTAAACTGCAACAGGTTCTTGAAAAGCTAACGAGTACACCATTGGTGGGATTAGTAGTAGGAACATTAGTAACTGCTATTATTCAAAGTTCAAGTGCTACAACTAGTATGCTGGTGGGCTTTGTAAATGCAGGAGTAATGAGCGTATCGCAGACTGTTGGTGTTATTATGGGTGCTAATATTGGCACTACGATTACGGGGCAGTTGATAGCATTGAATTTTGATTTGATAGCACCTTTGGTCGCATTTATTGGTATGGTGTTTTTTATCTTTATGAAGAAACCAAAAATAAATGCCATTGGTGAGATCTTGATGGGTCTTGGTTTCTTGTTTATTGGTATGAAAATGATGAGTGGTGCTATGTCACCATTACGGTCATCACCATTCTTTTTAGATTTGATTCAAACAATGAAAAATCCTTTAGTAGGAATATTGGTTGGTGCTGTTTTCACGGCTTTGATACAGTCATCAAGTGCTTCTGTAGGTATTATTCAAACAATGGCAAAAAGTGGTGTTTTAGGTGTTGCTGATGTTGTTTACTTTAATTGTGGTCAACATATAGGAACATGTGTTACAGCAGCTTTGTCATCACTAGGATTGAATCGCGACTCTAAAAGAGTAGCTATGATCCATATTGTCTTTAATGTATTAGGCACATTAATGTTTACGGTTATATATATGTTGTTACCGCTTGAAGAGCTGTATATTTGGTTAGCACCAAATAATCCAGTGGCACAGATTGCGATCATGCACTCAGTGTTTAGTATCACAACATCATTGGTTTTATTCCCATTTGGAAAGATATTGACCAAAATCGCATATTTAATTATTCCTGATCGTCATTCTGTTAAAGACTTGAAACTTGAGATCACTCCTCCTCCTCATGGTAAGGAAACGGTCGTTGGTAATTTATTTGGTATAAATGTTGAGCTTAATCATATGTATAGTTTAGTCAGAGATAATATTGAAGAATCGATGGTAGCTATCTTGGATGGTCGTTCAAGCTTGGAATTTGTTAAGAGTAATGAAAGCAAGATTGATGCTATTCATCGTGGTATCATCAAGAACATTTCACGCACTATTTCAGCCAATATATCGGTTGATGAATCAAATGTAGTATCAAGAATGTTCCAGATAAACAAGGATATGGAACGAATGGGTGACCATGCATTAAACTTAGCTGAATCTTGTGATTATTTATCGCGTCGTAATCTAAAACTTACTAATGAGATCATCGCTGAGTTATATGAAATAAATGAAGTTATCCTTATGAGCTTAAATGCGATTGATCGTATTTCAAGCATAAAAGAAGAGTTCCGATATGAAATCGTAACCCAAAATGAAGATCGTCTGGATTATATGTGCTATAACTTCCGTGAAAACCAGATCAAACGGATGAATGTTGAAAAAGAGAATTTTGAAGTCGGTATCATTTACACCGAAATATTAACAGATATCGAACGAGTTGGAGATCATATCTTTAACATCGCTCGTGAGTTATCAGTTAAAAATTAATAGTAAGATAGTGGTCCTTGGTAATCAATTTCAGTGAAACAACTGCCATAGGCGAAGATGTCAGGGTGATCAAGTGGTAGTTGGCGGATACGAATTTGTGGGGTTACATCATTAGGGATGTTTCCCTCAATTGTTAGTACAAAATCGATACCGTATTGATGAACTGTTCCGATTACCAAACCAGTATGATCCGGATAACCGTTTTTGCTAGTATCAAACAAGATAATATCTCCTTTAATAGGAGTGTAATTGCCGGCTGTGAAGTACCGGTTTTCTTTTTTATACCAAAGACCAACAGCATAAGCTGAATCTTTCCATGGATAAATATCATCAATATAAGTAGTGTTAAGTTCTATTTCTGCTTGTTCAAGACAATACATGACAAATTCAGTACACCATTGGAAAGTAGGGTTTCCAAAACGTTCGCCATATATTGTTATGCCATCAACAACCGGATATTGTGGTTGGCTATTAGCGATTTCAATCACTAAATCAATATACTCTTCGAAAGGACTTTTTTGTACTTCGCTTTGACTATATGCAATCAAACGACCTTGAGTAGTTTTAGGCTTTGAAGTAAGTTGAAAAGATCGATAAGCAACAAAGAACACGCTGCTTAGGATAATGATAGTGATTAAAAGTTTTAGTAATAATTTCATATTGAATTAACCTTTTTTAAAATATAGCATACTAAAACCTAAATTGAAAATATAGCGATTAAAAAATCTAAGCAAGTTGAAATTAGCAAGATAATCTCATATAATATCAAAGTGAAGCAGTGATCAAATAAAGAGTTGTTAAATTTGACGTAGTTCTTGATCAAGATGTTTCAAAATGTGCGACGGTGGCGGAATTGGTATACGCGCGCGTTTGAGGGGCGCGTTCTTCACAGAGTTCGGGTTCGAGTCCCGTCCGTCGCACCAACTTAAATTAAAGCCAATAGGCTCATATATAGTGGTTGATCAATGAGAATTATTTACTAGATTATCGTCAAGATTCGAAATACAATAAGTTGTGTAGCCGCTTATTATAATTAATCATAGCTGTGGTATAATGAGTTAAATGGATAAAAGGAGTAAGTTATGTTAGATTTTCTAAAATCAATTGATAGCTGGGTTTGGATTGTTGTAGTAATGGTTTTGTATCTAGGATTTTATCTTTATCGTAATATCAAAACATATAATAAAAATCGAACAAAGATACTAGACTTTCAAAATGCTTTAGATGTTGGTAGTCGAGTTGTATTAAATTCAGGTATTCACGCAACGATCAAAGAACTTAATCGCAAAACCGCTATTGTTGAGATTGCACCCAAGATAGAGATATTGGTTGAAAGATTTAGTATTGCGGCTTTAGAGAAAGAAGTTGAGTTAGAATCAGAAGAAACCGAGAAAAGTGAATAAAATTCAGTTTAAGACCTACCTATAGAATAGACACGAGAAATGTGACTTTCTATAGGTTTTTTTATTGAACAAAGCCAATATACTAAAAATTTAAATAGAATGAGGTGCTGATTTTTTATGTTTCTTGGCTAATTTATTAACCAGTGATTATAATGATAGATGATAAAATCAACAAAACGATATTTAAATGACCTAAATGTATTAAAATGGATAAATAAAGATAAATATATTGCAAAATATGATAAATGTGTTATTATAAATATAATTTGATGAATATGAGAAGAGTCAATTTGTATTATTTCATTGTTATATAGTTTAAGTTTAGGAGTTAATTATTATGATAACTATATTAATGTATGAAATGAAAGGAGATTCATACGAAAAAGCTCATATCATCAGTTTTATGTTTTGGATTGTTTGTTTGCTTTTCAGTTACTAAGTCTTACGCAAGTTTTGAAAATGACAAGGTAATGCTAAGCGAACTGAAAGAATATTGCATTGAGGATATTCATCAGTTTTCTAATAGCGGATCACTTGATGATTATGAAGATATTGATACTTTGGAAGGGAGAGGAATCTTACAGAAAGCAGTGATATTCATTGTTAGATCGATAGTAAGTGGAGCGATATTTGAAGGATTTAAAATAGTGTTTAGTAATATTTCCAATATTCAGGCTGCTATCTTATGGATGAATGAAAATGGATTAAATACTTCAGATTATAATATTACTATTAACAGAGTTGTTTATGATAATGGTTGTTGGCAGCCAGAGTTCCCTAATAATCCTTTCTGTAAAATGATTCCGACAAAATAAATATGAATGCATTAAATGAATTAGCTGATCGCATTGAAAGCTATAAGAAATCCGATAAGAAAAGCCAAACCTACATTTATAACGGTATTACTTATCAAAAAAACTTCGTTCAAGGAGTTGCTGTTTTTGCTTTTTTAAACTTATTTTTGGCGATATTGATCATTATAGTATACAGCGAAACGGTAGGATCTATCTTTAGTAATAATAGATGGTTGATCGCAATTGCGCTTATAGCAGTAATGTTGATCTTTATACCGCTTGTGGTATTTGTGATCGCGGATAAGAAACAGTAATAAATAAAACAGTGGCTATCATTTGAAAGCCACTGTTATTTATTTAGTTAGAAAGCAAAGTTGCCATCAATAAAGATATCGTAAGCTAAGCCTTTAGCATCGTAGCCAACTATCTTCATGTCGCTAGTACCAAACATAAAATCGATGTGGATGGTGGAGAAGTTTAAGTTGTATTTTTGCCAATCGGCAAGATCAGTGTTTGAACAACCTTCGATACAACTTGGAAAACCTTTACCAAGAGCTAAATGGCAGGAAGCGTTCTCGTCATATAAAGTATTATAGAATAAGAGTTTAGATTGCGATATTGGTGTTTTATATTCTACCAGAGCGACTTCGCCTAAATAACGTGATCCCTCATCAGTATCAAGTAAATTATCAAGCAACGCTTTGTTTTTCTTTGCGAAATGCTCAATGACTTTGCCGTCTTTGAACTTGAAGTAGAAGTCCTCAATTATCGCTCCGCCTATCTCAAGAGGCTTAGATGCGTAAACAATGCCATTGACACGATATTTATCAGGACAACTACTAATCTCTTCGGTTGGGATGTTGGCAACAAACTTAACTTCTTCACTAGCGCTTTTACTAAAACGTGCATTTGGGTGTAATCCAATCCAAAGATCAGTTCCAAGAGCGTTAGTAAAATGAAGACGATCTAATTTAAACTCGTCAAGTTTTTGACCATATTTTGTCATATCAGTTAAATGTTTGTGCCAATTCTCTAATGGGTCATCTTGATAATTTACTCGACACATCTGATAGATAACATCAAACATCTTATCAAGTGCAACCTGCTTATCATCGTCTGGAAACAGGGTTTGTGCCCATAGGGGGTTTGGGTAAGAGGCGATGCACCATTGAATGTTATCTGATGCAATATATTGACGAATATTATTTCGTAAGTCATTTGTGAATTTTTGTAATGCACTGCTGGCTTCACTATTAACGTCACTATATAAATAAGGATAAGCGGATTTGATCAATAATGAGCAGGCGTTTTCTTTAAGATAAGTAACACGCGACTCTTTTTGCCATGGTAGTACCGTTTCAATCAATTTAGGATCGACGTTTAAGCATCGTTGCTTATCGACATAGGCATCAGTATAAAATACGACAACATCTTTTGCTTGTTTCTCGAAGGCTATCTTCGTACAAGCTTGAACAAGTTGATAAGCGTCAACGGGGGCTTCAATGATCAAATATTGGTCTTTCTTAACATTTACACCTAGTTCAATTAGTAATCGGGCGTATTTATTTAATCTTTGATCACTCATCACTTTTATTCCCTTTACATAAGTAAATATTATCTTGACGGGTAGTCAAATAAACCGCTTTATCTTTTAAGATCACAGCCATATCTTCTTGGCCAATCTTACCATCTTCAAAACCAATATTGATATCAACAGTAAAGACCATTCCTTCTTCCATGTTGCCTTCAACTCTTCCTAGATATCGTTCCCATCTTGGTCCCATCATTACTCCACCATCATGAGTTTCGCGACCTACTTGATGGCCAAATCCAAAGTTGAAATCTGGAAACCCCATCTCTTTTATCGCAGCTCTAGCGGCTTCATCTGGTACATAAGCTGGCGTTTTTGGGCGCATATATGATAAACCGATGTCTTGGGCTTTTTGGATATTGGCTAAAGCATCCTTGTATACTTGAGGAGCATCTACTTCATCATCTTTTAAAATATAATATACACGCTGAATGTCAGAGCAATAACCATCCACTCTAACACCGAAATCAAGTGTTACAAGTTCACCTTTATGGCATTGGTGATCTGTCGGTCCTGAATGACCTCCAGCAGCTCCTTTCATCATTACACCGGGATTATGTTTTAATTCCCAAGCATTATCTTGTTGATAGAAGGTGATACGTTGTTGACAGAATTGATGAATATCAATCTGACTTTTTCCTTCACATATAAAGTCTTTAGCTTCCAACAGTATTTTTTCAGTGCAAGCGATTGCTTTTTTTATCGCTTCAAGTTCTGAAGTGGTCTTGATGCCTCTTAGTTTGTTGATGATTTTCTCAGAGCTGATAATTTCGTTTTGATAACCATACTCTTTGAATAGTCGTTCTAAAAAAAGAAACATACCATGTGTTAAACCATCGCTGGCGACATCACCTGAATAGTTTAAGGCAATTACTTGTGGCTTTAAGCGATCTAGTATCTTAAAGAATTCTTCTTTAAAAGATTTGTCATAAGTTACAACTTCATCATATAGTTCTTGTTGACTCATACCGTAAGCATCAAGATGACCAGCTAAGCAGATACAAGTGTCTTTTGTGATCATAATAGCGGTGTTACCACCAAATTGAATTGTTGATAAAAATGGTAGAACGGGTTCAGAATTCATCACCGTCTCACGACCGATTGTGATCCAAAGATCGACGTTTTCTTCTTTAAGGATGTTTTTTGCTTGTTTAATTTTTTCTTGTTGTAACATGATTGCTCCTATCTTTATATCTCGAATAATTCACGATCAAACTTGGTTAAGAATTCAGCGCCAGTATCGGTAACTAAGATCATATCTTCAACACGCATATAACACTCGTCGACAAAGAACATCTTAGGTTCACTGCAAAATACCATTCCTGGCTTTAAAATATAATCAGTTTCACGATTGATCATTGGATGTTCATGACAATCAATGCCAATTTGATGTCCAAGGTTGCCACGATCCTTAAATCGTAAATAGTCACCATAACCAAGTTCGGTAGTTTTCGCTAAAACAAAATCATATAGTTCATTGACATTAGTTTGATAGGGTTTAATTAGACTCACCATAGCTTGTTGTGCGGCCTGTAAGGCTTTATAACCATCTTTGACAAGTTGTGAGGCTTTGCCAAAATAAACGGTTCTTCCCCAATCACTACAATAACCATTGTTCATAAAACCAACATCAAAGGCAATAGCAGTATTGAAACTTAACTCAGTATTGCGATCAAAAGTCAATGCATCTTTAGCTAATTGTGAATTCAGTGGTTTGAAACCACATGTTGGTGGAAATGAAAGATCGCTAATGTTATGATCTAAACCATATTTCATGATTAAGTTTTCGGCTTCATATTGCTTCATTTGCTCTTTTAGATTGTTGATGACAAAACCTACAGCTTCATCAGTAAACAAAGCTAATTGTCTCAAAGTAGCAATTTCAGATTCATCTTTAATGCATCTTAAATCATTTAATAAGTTCTCAGCTTCTAAAATCGTTACATTATTATTAATAGCAAGTAACATTTCTTTAAGATAATCATGGCAAGCATAACCGATGCCAATCTTATTTTCGTTAATATACGGTGCTACTATATCCTCAAGTTGATCCATATAACATATGTTAACATTAGGATATTCGAAGAATACCTTCTTTAAACTAGGTATACAAAAAATAGAAAGTTGTCCATCTTGTCGTAAGTATAATACAGCTTCAGGGACATTGCGGAAGTTTGAATTGCCATTAATGTTATTCATACAAGTACGTTGCCAGAAATAGTCTTTTTTATCTAGCAAATACTGGAAATTGGCACTTGATGCGTAAAGAAGGCCTTCTATACCTTTCTCATGCATTAGTTGCAGCGTTTTATTGATTCGTGTTTGTTTCATTTAATTACCTCGCTTATAATAATATAGCATATAATGAAATAATTTACATATAATGATGAAAATGCGCTGAAAATAAAATGTGAAAATTGTGAAATAAAACTTGATATTGTTACAAATCTAATATATTATTAATCCAAGTTTTCTATTTGGAGGTATGGTGATGGCGATCTATAAGGAAAAGTTTACGATAGCCTTTGATGCATTGAAAAAAAACGGGATCGATACTTGGATCGTTGCTGGACATGAATCAGCAACCAACTCAGAACCAGTCTTAGCTTGCTTAGGTGATTTTGAGTTTATCGGTTTTACAGCTTTGATATTTAATGCTGATAAATCAAGTGCTGTTGTATGTACGCCTATTGATGCTGATGGTTATGATCGCCTTAAAGCTTTTGATGAAATTATACCGTTTCCACTAAGCTACGCAGAAACGCTTAGGGATTATTTAGAAAACAAAAAACCAAAAAGAATAGCTTTGAATTATTCTTTGAATAATCCAGCTAGTGATGGATTATCGGTTGGGGTATACAACGTATTACAAGAAGCTTTCACAAAACTTACTTACAAGCCAGAGATTATCTCTGCTGAACCAATCATAAATCAGGTTAGAGGAGTTAAGCTTATTGAAGAACAGGCGAAAATAGCGAAGGCTTGTGCTTGTGCTGAAGAAATATTCAATGATGCTAAAGGCTTCATTAAAGCTGGAATGAATTGTCAAGATGTATATCGGTTCTTCCAAAGCGAGACCGAACGTAAGGGTTATGGTTATTCTTGGCCCAAATCATGTAATCCTGGTGTGTTCTCTGGTTATGGTTGTCCCAGCGGTCATATGGGCGCTCCTGATTTCTTGATCAAAAAAGGTGACTTAGTTAATATCGATTTTGGTATTATCGTTGATGGTTATAGTTGTGATATTCAAAGAATGTACTATGTTCTTGATGATGATGAAACTGACGCACCAAGTGATCTAAAGGAAGCATTCTATACAGTTAGAGACGCTATCGCTTTAGCAGCGAAAGCGCTAGTACCTGGCATTACTGGATTTGAAGTTGATAAAGTAGCTCGTGATTATATCTTAAGCAAAGGTTTTCCTGAATGGAATGCGGCGCTTGGCCATCAATTAGGAAGAGTAGCTCATGATGGTGGTCCATTATTGGCTCCTGAAAGGCCTAGATATAACCGTCCCGAATTAATTCATACCCCATTATCAAAAGGTTTTGTATTTACCTTAGAACCGGGTGTTGTAACTCGAAAGGGTCGCATTGGACTTGAAGAAGATGTAGTAGTAGATGATACCGGCGCAAGATTTCTTACGCCACCACAACAAGAACTATATTTGGTTTAGAAAGACAGGAGACAGATCATGTTTAAATATACGATGAAACGCATACTGATAGGTATGTTGACAATGTTTATCTTAGCGACAATAACCTTCTTTATGATGAAAATTATACCTGGTGATCCGTTTTCGCAAGAGAATAGAGTTTTATCACCCAAAACATACGCAGCACTTGAGGCTAAGTATGGTCTTGATAAACCAGTTTTTGAACAATTTACTATTTACTTAAAGAATGCAGTTACTGGTGATTTTGGTGAGTCAATCGCAAAGACTGGTCAACAAGTTGCCGATATTATAAAGCGAAGAGCACCAGTTACAGCTCGTTTAGGAGCCGTTTCATTTGTGATTGCCTTAACAGTAGGTATTACCTTGGGTGTTATTTCGGCATTAACTAAAAAGCGTTGGGTTAACAGTTTGATAACTGCCTTTGCGACAATTGGTGTTTCTATTCCAAGTTTCTTATTAGCCATCTTGGCTATGATCGTTTTTGGAGTAACGCTGCGTTGGCTACCATTGGTTGGCTTAAAGACTCCTTTGCATTACATTCTACCATCGATTGCCTTAGCACTTAATCCGATATCGATGATCACTCGTCTTACAAGATCAAGCTTGAAAGATGTTATGAGTAAGGACTACATTGTTCTTGCAAAGTCGAAGGGAACTTCCGAGTTATTAGTAATAATTAAACATGGTTTAAAAAATGCTTTATTACCGGTAGTAACTTATTGCGGTCCTATGTTTGCGTTTTTAGTTACTGGTAGCTTTGTGGTTGAGAGTTTGTTCTCAGTACCTGGGATTGGTATGGAGTTTACAAGTAGCGTTATTAATCGTGACTATACATTGATAATGGGATTGACCTTATTCTTAGGGGCTATTGTTATCATTATGAATATTGTGAGTGATATTGCGGCGGCGATGATTGATCCGCGTATCAAGTTAGGAAAGTAGGTGTAACATGTCAAACATCAATGATTTAAAGTTAAGTGACGATCTGTTTGAGAAGTTACCTGACAGTGAGAAAAACTCTGAATTTATCGCCATGGAAAGTAAAACTTTCCTTCGTGATTCATGGAATCGCTTTAAAAAGAATAAACTAGCTTTGTTTGGATTAGTATTTGTATCTGTAATGATCTTATTTGCAGTATTTGCGCCGATGATCTCAAAATATTCATATGAGATGCAAGACTTACAGAATCGTAATGCTCTTCCAAGTTTAGAACATCTCTTTGGTACTGATAAATTAGGTCGTGATATTTTTATTAGAGTAATGTATGGTGCGCGTATATCACTTGCGATTGGCTTTGCGTCAGCGGCTATCAATCTAGTTATTGGTATAGTCTATGGTGGTATTGCTGGGTATGTTGGCGGTAGAGTCGATATGATCATGATGCGTACAGTAGATGTTATATACTCGGTTCCTGGTTTATTATATGTTATTTTGATTCTTATGGTTTTTGGTAATAATCTTACTAGTATGCTAATAGCGATATCGGTTACATCCTGGGTTAATATGGCAAGACAGGTACGAACGCAGGTAATGTCGCTCAAAGAGACAGAATTTGCGATGGCTGCAAAAGTAATAGGTGCTAGTCACTAT